>NZ_CP038267.1:3332500-4017744 GCF_004564375.1 Nocardioides euryhalodurans | reverse complement strand
CGACCGATCGGACGGTCTGAAGCCTGCGCTCAGTCGAGCGGCTCGACGCCGGCGACGGCCGGCCCCTCGCCGCGCAGCAGCACCGCGAACGGCGCCCCGCGGTCGGCGTTGACCCGGCCGCCGAGCACGCTCAGCGCCACGGAGAAGGCCCGCGGGGCCTCGCGGGCGAAGGGTCCCCAGCCGTCCCAGAGCAGCACCGTCCCCTCACCTCCGTCGACGTCGGAGAGGCAGTCAGCGAGCGCGTCGAAGTTCTGGCCGTACCAGTCGGGGAAGTCGAGCGCCTCCCCCACCCGCCGCAGGAAGTCGGCCTTCGTCTGCCCCGTCAGGCCGTCGACGTGGGCGAAGGCCCAGCCGGCGTGCTCGACGGTGTGGCGTACGTCGGCGACGTCGAACCCGGCGTGCCAGGAGTAGATCCCCGGCGGCGTCCGCCGGGCCAGCAGGGCTGCCAGTCCGCTCACGTCTCCCTCACCTCGCGATCCTCTCGAACGACGCGTAGTGGTCCTCGGTCCAGTAGTACTCCCCCTCGGCGCCCGTGACGATCCTCCGGGCCCCACGATCGTCGGAGCCCGGGGTCACCACGGTGTACTCGCGGTAGTAGCCGTCGGGCTGGTCCGGGAGCAGCTCCTCGCGGTTGAGGAACGTCCCGTCGTCCTGCTCGAACGGGTACGGCCCGCCCGCGTCGACCAGGGCGAGGGTCTCGCGGGCCTCGGCGGGGAGGTAGGCCTCCGCGACCCACGGCAGCCCGCTGGCGGGGTCGGTGGCAGACCCGTCCCCGGGCGGCGTGCTGCCGGCCTGCCACCAGAGCAGCCCGGCGGCGACCAGCGCGACCAGCAGGCCGAGCCAGCTCCGCCGACCGGTCATCGCGGGACCGTCAGAGAGCCATCGCCTGGGCGCGGCGCTTGACCTCGGAGCCGCGGTTCTCGCGCAGCGCGTCGATCGGGCGGCCGGGCAGGTCGGCGTCGGTGAAGATCCACGCGATGGACTCGCGGTCGTCGAAGCCGGCGTCGTGGAGCAGCGTCAGCAGCCCCGGCAGGCCCTTGACCACGAGGCCGTCCTGGAGGAAGTCGGCCGGGACCCGCGGACCGCCGCCGGCGACCGGAACGGCCTGGGCCAGCTGGTGGTCGCGGACCATGGTCCGGACCTTCGCCGGGGTCACGCCGAGCTCGTCGGCCGCCTGCGACCAGTCCAGCCAGTCGGGGACGAGGGCCGCGAGGTCGGCCTCGGCCAGGGGCGTCGATGCGTCACTCACACCACCAGCGTAGGCGGGGAGGGGCGTGCCGGGCCAACCCGCGCAACACGCCCGCGACCGGCGCGGTCCCCCGCTCCGGGATCCGGCGTCGTTACGGTCGAATCTTCGTGCTTCGCGGCGCTTCCCCCTCGCGGCGGCAGGTCGCCCGGGTGTCGCGGAGCGGACGAGGAGCTCTTCATGCGCATCCCCGCGACCGCAGTCCTGGCCGCCGCCGTGATCTCGACCGGCGTCGTCGCCACCCCGGCCCACGCCGACCACGGCACGCTCCCGCCGGGTCGCTCGGTGAAGCACTACACGGTGCAGCCCGGTGACACCGCGACCGGCCTGGCGGTCCGCTTCCACGCCTGGACGGCCGAGCTCGTCTCCCACAACCACCTCGGCTCCTCGGCCTCGCTGCAGGCGGGGCAGCGGATCGAGATCCCGGTGGTGCGCTCCGCCGTCCGCGACGGGAACGGCGACGGCAACCGCGGTGGTACGGCCGGTGGCCGGACGTCCGCGGAGTCCCGCGACCAGCCCGCGACCACGCCCTCCCGGGAGCGGGTGAGGTCGAAGGTGGCCACCGTCGCCCGCCGGCGCGGGGTGGACCCGCAGCTCGCGCTGGCCGTCTCCTGGCAGGAGTCGGGCTGGCAGATGCAGCACGTCTCCAGCGCCGGCGCGATCGGCGCGATGCAGGTGCTGCCGTCGACCGCACGCTGGATGGAGTGGTACGTCGACCACGACCTCCGGCCGCGACGGCTGCACGGCAACGCCGTGACCGGCGTGACGTTGCTGGGGGTGCTGGCCGACAACACGCGCAACCGCCGTCGCCAGGTCGCGGCGTACTACCAGGGGCTCGGGGCGGTGCAGGAGCACGGGCTCTACGACGAGTCCCGGCCCTACGTCGACAACGTGCTCGCCATCAAGCGGCGTCTCGAGCAGGGGAAGCCGCCCGCCTGAGCCCCGGCCGCGCGTGACTCCCGCCACGCCGGGGAGCCGCCAACGTCGGTGAGGACGCGGTGGCTCCGTACGATGGAGCCCCGGATCCTTCCCCGTCCGGAGCAGGAGGCTCGTCGTGCAGTCCGATCAGCGCGCCCGCGTCAGCGAGGATGCGACGTTCGGCGACCCCCTGACCGGACGGCTTCTCGACGGCCGCTACCGCATCGGACCCCGCATCGCCCGCGGCGGCATGGCCAGTGTCTACGAGGCCACCGACATCCGGCTCGACCGGACCGTCGCGGTCAAGATCATGCACCCCGGGCTCGGCGACGACGACGAGTTCGCCGCCCGCTTCGTCCGCGAGGCGCGAGCGGCCGCCGGCCTCAGCCACCCCCACGTCGTCGCGGTCCACGACCAGGGCGACGACGCCGGCACGGTCTTCCTGGTGATGGAGCTCGTCGCCGGCCACACGCTGCGTGACGTGATCCGCAAGGAGTCGCCGATGCCGCCGGCGCGCGCGCTGGCGCTGGTCGACCCCGTCCTCTCCGCGCTCGCCCATGCCCACCGCGCGGGCCTGATCCACCGCGACATCAAGCCCGAGAACGTCCTGATCGCCGACGAGCAGTCCGGCGGCGGGGTCAAGGTCGCCGACTTCGGCCTCGCCAAGGCGGTCAGCGCCGACACCCAGCACACCGCGACCGGTGGCGTGCTCATCGGCACCGTCTCCTACCTCGCCCCCGAGCTGGTCGTCGACGGCCGGTCGGACGCCCGGGCCGACGTCTACGCCGTCGGCGTCGTCCTCTACGAGCTGCTCACCGGCCGCAAGCCGCACGAGGGCGAGTCGCCCATCCAGGTCGCCTACAAGCACGTCCACGAGGACGTCCCCGCCCCGTCGGCCGTGGTGCCCGGGATCCCGAAGTACGTCGACGCGCTGGTCGCCCGGGCCACCGCCCGGGACCGCGGCCAGCGTCCCGCCGACGCGGGGGTGCTGCTCCACCAGGTCCACCGGGTCGCCCAGGCCCTCGCCGACGACGTGGCCGAGGACGACGAGCTGGTCGCGGACCTGATGCCCGCGACCCGGCCGGTCAGCGAGGACACCCACCCCGAGCCGTTCGACTCCGACGAGTTCGCGACGCTGCTCGCCCCCGAGGAGGCGGTCCGCGAGCACACCACCGCCCTCGAGCGGGCCGAGCGTCCCTCCCCGCCCACCGGTCCCCCTGCTGCCGCCCCGACCGTGCCCCGCCGGTCGCGCCGCGGACCACTGCTCCTGCTGCTCGCGCTGCTGCTTGCCGTCGGGGTCGCCGTCGGTGCGTGGTGGTTCGGCTGGGCGCGCTGGACCCAGCCGCCCAGCGTGCTGGGGATGCGCGAGGACGCGGCGGTCGAGCGGCTCGAGGCGGCCGGCCTCACCGCCGAGACCGGCCAGCCGGCGTACTCGGAGACCGTCCCCGCGGGCCGGGTCCTCTCCACCGACCCCGCCGCCGGCGACCGCGTGCTCGACGGCGGCAGCGTCACCGTGGTGCTGTCGCTGGGCAAGGAGCGCTACGACGTCCCGAAGGTCCGCGGCGTCACCGAGGAGGCCGCCCGTGACCGGCTGGCCGAGGCCAACCTCGCCTACGGCGAGTCGGTCGGTCGCTGGTCCGAGGACGTCGAGGAGGGCGTGGTGCTCGGCAGCGACCCCGCGCCCGGCACCACGCTGCGTCCCGGCACCGTCGTCGACCTCGTCGTCAGCAAGGGACCGCGGCCGATCACCGTCAAGGACTGGACCGGCGAGGACGCCGACCGGGCCGAGCAGGCGCTCGAGGACAAGGGCCTGGTGGTCGAGCGCGCCTCCTCGGAGTACTCCGACACCGTCCCCGAGGGCGATGTCATCAGCCAGTCCCCGGCCAGCGGCACCCTCTTCCGCGGGCAGACCGTGACCATCACGGTCTCGCAGGGGCCCGAGCTCGTGGAGGTGCCCGGCGGCCTGGTCGCCAGCGGTGTCGACTCGGCCACCGAACGGCTCGAGGCGCTCGGCTTCGAGGTCGAGGTGATCCGCGACGGCAGCGGCTACATCGGCCTCGAGTACGTCTTCTCCGTCGACCCGGGCTCGGGGACGATGGTGCCGCGCGGCAGCACGATCACGTTGCGGCTGGTCTGAGCACAGCACCGGGCCGGGAAGACCGGGGCGTGAGGCGCCTCGGCTACTCTGGAACGGAACTGCAAGTCGCAGGTTTCGCGCCCTGGCTCCCACGACGCTTCGGCACCGGCGACGGCAGCAACGTCAGGCGGTAGCGAGATGACCTCGCGACTCAGCACGGCACACCCCCTCCAGCACTCGGACCAGCCACCTGCCCCGGGTTCCTGGTGATCTCTTTCGTCTGGTCGCCGCGTGAACGCCTGCCTGCCGGCACCGGCGGGTCCGAGAACTACACGATCGGCCAGGTCCGCGAGCTCAACCGCCGCGGGGTCGAGGCCCGGGTCGTGACGGTCGGTCTCGGGACGGCCGACGGGCGCGAGGAGTTCGACGACGTCCCCTTCCACGCGGTCGCCACGCTCGACGACCTCGGCCGGCTCGACGACACGCTCGTCTTCGTGAGCGAAGCGCCACCGGTGGCGACCAGGCACCCGGCGTACCAGATCCTGCACGTGCCCCCGCCACTGCGACCAGAGGTGCAACGGACCGTGGCCGCCGGGACGCGCGACCGTACGCTCATCGCGACGAGCCGGTTCGCGGCAGCGCTGTGGGCCGACTTCCTCGACGTCAGCCTCGAGACCGTCCACGTCGTGCACCCGTTCGCCGAGCCCGTCTTCGCGGACCAGCCACGCCCCGAGAGCCGAGCCGGGCACACGCGCGTGCTCTACGCCGGCAGGCTCACCCCGGAGAAGGGCATCTACACCCTGCTGTCGATGCTGCACAGCGACCTGTTCGAAGCCGGGGACCACTCCGTCTCGTTCACCGTGACCACGGCGGGGTCGGACAAGCCGCAGGGCGCCATCATCGAGCGGATGCTCCGTACGCACCCCGGCATCGAGGTGGTCCCTGCTCGACGCACGCCGGCCGGGATGTCCGCGCTCATGGCCGAGCACGACGTCGTCGTGATGCCGTCGAACAGCCAGTACTGGCACGAGACCTTCGGCATCGTCTCGATCGAGGCCCAGCACGCCGGGTGCCGGGTGGTGGCCTCGGACGACGGCGGCCTGCCGGAGACCGACTGCGGTGCGCTCACCCTGGTGGCTCCCGACGACGCCGAGGCCCTCGCCCAAGGGATCCTCGCGGCACACCTGATGGGCGCGGTCCCGGGCGCGACACGGAGCCGAGCAGGTGCCGACTTCACCGTCGCCGCCTCCGTCGACGACCTGCTCGCCGTCCTCCGGGCCCCCCGCGCCCTCACCCCCTGGGCGGTCATCCAGGAGCTCGAGACCCTGGTCCGGCTCCCGCCGGTGAGCCCGCCGCACGAACGGCCGGCAGCCGGGCTCGTCGACGGGCAGGGAGGGCAGCGATGACCGTGTCGAGCTCCGCGCCAGCCGATCACGCCCCCGGATCGGTGGGCAACGACGCCGACGTCCGCTACCTGGTGGAGGCCCGCGCCGGCCTGCGACGGGTGATGCCGGTGACCCACGCCGTCTCGGCCGGGGCCGACTGTCATGCCCTCCGGGCGTTGGCGCGTGACGCGCTGACCGTGCAGACCGGCCAGCTCGAGACCGTCTCCGCCTGCCTCGCCGCGTGGGGCCGAGCGGATGTCCCGGGGGCCCACGAAGCGGCGAACGGGCCGCCGGGTCTCCACGGGTCCTCGCTCCAGCACGCCTTCACCGACCA
This sequence comes from Nocardioides euryhalodurans, assembly GCF_004564375.1. Taxonomy (NCBI): domain Bacteria; kingdom Bacillati; phylum Actinomycetota; class Actinomycetes; order Propionibacteriales; family Nocardioidaceae; genus Nocardioides; species Nocardioides euryhalodurans. Next base: position 4,011,784 of record NZ_CP038267.1, on the reverse strand, counting down.
CCTGGCCTCCCATGCCGCGGCCTCGATGACCGCCGCTCGCGCCGAGATGGTGGCCGGTGTCCATCGCCTGGTCCGCGCGATCGCCGAGGACGCCCTGCGTGCCTACAGCCGTCTGCTGGCAGCCATCGGCGATCTCCCGCCTCCGGTCACGCAGGACTAGCCCTCCCCGACCGCTCCTGCGTGGCCGTGACACGGAGTCGGCGCGCTCGCGGGGCGCTGGCGATGGGCCACCGGGCGTGCATCTCCCAAGAGCTGCGGGTGGATGCTCACGTCCCGTGGCTGACCGACCATGAGAGCCGCGCACGCAGCAACATCTCGTGGGAAATGCCCCAGCACCCTCTATCGTGGGCCGCCGACGAGGGGGTGAGGGCCGTGGACACGTGTCGCCAGTGCGGGCACACGCTGGGGGTCGGTCGCTTCTGCACCAACTGCGGCCACCCCGTCGACGCCCCGGTCCCCGCCGGTCCCGCCTCCCGCTCGTGGCGCACCGACACCGCCGAGCGGCCCCGGGTCGAGGCGCTGCCGTCCGAGGAGCCGGACACCCCCGCACGCCCCGCCCCGACCGGCCACCGGCACGTCGACGAGACCCGGCGTACGGCGGGCTGGGTGCCGTGGGTCGCCGGGCTGGCCGTGATGCTGCTGCTGGCGGCGCTGGGTCTGTGGCTGCTGCTCGGCGGTGACGACGACCCCACCGCGCGCGACACCTCACGGGAGCAGCCGCGCCGCGAGGAGCCGGTGGCCGAGCAGCCGAGCCGCGACGACCGCACCCCCGAGGGGCGCACGACGATGAGCCCCGAGCCGCAGGTGGACCCGACCGACCTGGCGCGCTTCACGACCGTCGTCGCGCCCGCGCCGGCCCCGCCCAACCGTGACGTGAGCGGCAACCAGGTCCGCTGCGAGGCGAGCAACCTGGTCGACGGGGTCCCCGAGACCTGCTGGCGGATGCCGGAGGACGGCACCGGCGAGACGATCACGTTCACCTTCGACGGACCGACCGAGCTGAGCGAGGTGGGCCTGGTCAACGGCTACGCCAAGACCGCGCAGGACGCCCAGGGCGCGCTCGACTGGTACGCCGGCAACCGCCGGGTGCTCGAGGTCGAGTGGTCCTTCGACGACGGGACGGTCGTGGGCCAGGACCTGGCGCAGACGCTCGACATGCAGGTCGTCCCGCTCGACGACGTCGTCACCGAGGTGGTGACGCTCCGGCTGGTCGAGGTCAGCCCTCCCGGTCCGGGACGGGCCTCGCGCGACTACACCGCGATCTCCGACGTACGCCTGCTCGGCTCCCCCGCCTGAACCGCCTCAGAGGCCGGCGAGCACTCCCGCCGCCTTCTCCACGGCCGCGCGGTCCACGTCGAGGTGGGTCACCAGCCGGACCGTCCGCGGCCCCACCGCGCCGATCCGTACGCCGGCCTCGGCCGCCCGGGCCACGAAGCCCGCCGCGTCGTCGTGCGGCACGACCACGATGTTGGTCTCGACGCCCGCCGGATCGACCCCGCACGCCTCGGCCAGCATCCGGGCGTGCTCGTGGTCCTCGGCCAGCCGGTCGAGGTGGTGGTCGAGCGCGTGCAGCCCGGCCGCGGCCAGCACGCCGACCTGCCGCATCCCGCCGCCCATCCGCTTGCGCCGCACCCGGGCCTCGGCGACCGCCTCCGCCGACCCGACCATGAGCGACCCGATCGGCGCACCGAGCCCCTTCGACAGGCAGACCGCCAGCACGTCGGCGAGCCCGCCGTACGTCGTGAGCGGTACGCCGGTGGCGACGTGCGCGTTCCAGATCCGCGCCCCGTCCACGTGGACCGAGGTGCCGACCTCGTCGGCCCAGGTCCGGAGGGCCTGCAGCTGCTCCAGCGGCACGACCGCGCCGCCGGCGAAGTTGTGGGTGTTCTCGACCGCGACGGCGGCAGTCGGCACGAAGTAGGGGCCCAGGTCGGGCGCGAACATGTCCTGCACCCGCGCCACGGGGACGCGTCCGTCGGGGGCGTGCCAGGTCCGCATGGTGATGCCGCTGTGGGCCCCGTGGGCGCCGAGCTCGGCCCGCGCGATGTGGGCGCGCTCCTCGCAGAGCACCTCCTCGCCCGGAGCCACGACGCTGCGGACGGCGAGCACGTTGGCCATCGACCCGGTCGGGGTGAAGAGCGCCGCCTCGTGGCCGAAGAGCCCGGCGACGCGTTCCTCCAGGCCCAGGACCGTCGGGTCCTCGCCGTAGACGTCGTCGCCCACCTCGGCCTCGGCCATGGCGCGCCGCATCGCGGCGGTGGGGCGGGTGACGGTGTCGGAGCGCAGGTCGATCACGCGACCGAACCTACCCACCGGCCCGTCGGGTGCCGCGACGCGGGCCTCAGGCCTGGCGCAGCATCTTGGCGACGAGGAAGGCCAGCTCCAGGGACTGGACCCGGTTGAGGCGCGGGTCGCAGACCGACTCGTAGCGGTCGGCCAGGCCGGCCTCGTCGAGCAGCTCGCCGCCGCCGACGCACTCGGTCACGTCGTCGCCGGTCAGCTCCACGTGGATGCCGCCGGGCCAGGTGCCGAGCGAGCGGTGCACGTCGAAGAAGCCCTGCACCTCGTCGATGACGTCGTCGAAGCGGCGGGTCTTGTAGCCCGAGGACGCCTCGAAGGTGTTGCCGTGCATCGGGTCGCACACCCACGCGACCTCGACCCCGGCGGCGGTGACCTTCTCGATCAGCTGCGGGAGCCCGTCGCGGATCCTGGCGGCGCCGAACCGGGTGATGAAGGTCAGCCGGCCGGGCTCGTTGTCGGGATTGAGGCGGCCGGCGAGGGCCAGCGCGTCGTCGGCACTGGTGGTCGGGCCGAGCTTGACGCCGATCGGGTTCTGGATGTGGCGCAGCATCTCGACGTGGGCGCCGTCGAGCTGGCGGGTGCGCTCGCCGATCCAGACGAAGTGCCCCGACACGTCGTACGGGAGCTGGGTGCGCGAGTCGATGCGCGTCATCGCGTGCTCGTACTCGAGGACCAGCGCCTCGTGGCTGGAGTGGAAGTCGACCCGGTGGAACTCGTCGGGGTCGGCACCGATCGCCTTCATGAAGGTCAACGCCCGGGCGATGTCGTTGGCCATCTCCTCGTAGCGCTGGCCGGCGGTCGACTCGCGCACGAAGTCGGTGTTCCAGGCGTGCACCTGGCGCAGGTCGGCGTAGCCGCCGGTGACGAAGGCCCGCACCAGGTTCAGGGTCGCCGCGGAGGCGTTGTAGACGTCGACGAGCCGCTGCGGGTCGTGGCGCCGCGAGTCCTCGGAGAACTCGTAGCCGTTGACGGCGTCGCCGCGGTAGGCGGGCAGCGTGATCCCGTCCCGCGTCTCGAAGTCCGAGGAGCGGGGCTTGGCGTACTGGCCGGCGAGCCGGCCCAGCTTCACGACCGGCACCGAGGCGGCGTACGTCAGGACCACCGCCATCTGCAGGATGACCCGCAGCTTGTTCCGGACGTTGTCGGCCGTGACGCCGGCGAAGGTCTCGGCGCAGTCACCGCCCTGGAGCAGGAAGGCCTCGCCGCGGGCGACCGCGCCGATCTTGGCCTTGAGCTCGTCGCACTCCCCGGCGAAGACCAGCGGCGGCTGGGTGCGCAGGCGGGCGACAGCGGCCTCGACGGCCACCTGGTCGGGGTACGACGGCTGCTGGGCGGGGCCCATCGCGTGCAGGGTCGCGAGATCGGGAACGGCACTCACCGGACCAGCGTACGCGCGGGCGGCCCCGTGACCCGGATCGGCGACGTTCGTTGAGATCCCCGGGAGCCCGGCTCCCGCACGACCTCGGGCGAGGAGGGCCCCCGGCGCCAGTGCGTCGGGGGCCCTCCTCGACGCACGGACGACTCAGCGGACCTCGTCCTCCATGTGCTCGATGTCGCGGAAGCCCGTGCGCTTGGCCCGCACCCCGCGGTTGGTGAACCACGTCAGCAGCCACAGGGCGACGCCGATGGCCAGCAGGATCGCGGCGATCCGGTACTGGATCCAGGCCTCGGGGTCACGGGCCCAGGGGCCGGCCAGGAACAAGCAGGCCACGGCGCCGATCACCGGGAGTGCCGTCGGGGCACGGAAGCGTGTGGGCGTCGAGGTGTCGCGCCGGAGCACCAGGCACGCCACGTTGACGACCGAGAACACGATCAGCAGCAGCAACGCGGTGGTCCCGCTCAGTGCGGCGACGACCGAGCTCTCGGCGTCCAGGGTGACGAACGTGATGAGGCCGAGGGCCAGCAGGGTGGTGAAGCCGATCGCGGTCCACGGCGTACGACGACCGGGCAGGACCTTGCCGAGCGACCGGGGCAGCACGTCCTGGTTGGCCATGCCGTAGATCAGCCGGCTCGCCATGAGCATGTTGATCAGGGCCGTGTTGGCCACGGCGAAGACGGTGAGGAACGGGAAGATGTCACCGACCGGGAAGTCGGGGACACCGGCCTTGACGACCTCGAGCAGGATCCCGGTCTCGCCGTCGAAGGACTGGATCTCGCCCAGGGGCAGGACCAGCACGACCGAGACCGCCACCAGCATGTAGATCACGACCGCGATGCCGAGGCCGGTCAGCATGATGCGGGGGAAGATCTTCTCGGGCTCCTTGACCTCCTCGACCATGTTGACGGAGTCCTCGAAGCCCACCATCGCGAAGAAGGCGATCGCCGTCGCGATCGTCGTCGCGGCGAACATGCTGCGGTCCGAGGACGTCTCGAACACGACGATCTGGCCGAGGTCCGCACCCTCGGTGGCCATCGCGTAGAAGCCGATCAGGATCACGATCGCGAGCGCGAGCAGCTCCACGAGCGTCAGGACGACGTTGAACTTCACGCTCTCCCCGACCCCGCGCAGGTTGATGACGGCGAGCAGCACCATGAAGGCGAGCGCGGTCAGCAGGATCGCGGTGGTCCCCGGGTCACCGCCCTCGACGCCGAGACCCGTGAGCAGGTTGGCCGCCAGCAGGTTGGACGAGGTCGACGCGCTGGTGATGCCGGAGCACACGACCGTGAACGCCACCAGGAAGGTCACGAAGTGGATGCCGAACGCCTTGTGGGCGTAGAGGGCCGCGCCCGCCGCCTGCGGATACTTGGTCACCAGCTCGAGGTAGGCGAAGGCGGTGATCGTCGCGACGGAGAACGCGATGAGGAAGGGCAGCCAGGCGACTCCCCCGACCTCGGCGGCGATCGCACCGGTGACCGCGTAGATCCCGGCGCCCAGGATGTCGCCGACGATGAAGAGCAGCAGCAGCTTGGGGCCCATGACCCGGAGGAGCGATCCCTCCTGGTCCTGCTCCGCCTCGACGTGCGGTGTGCTGGACATGGCATTCCCTTCCGAGAGTGGCAGGTCCGCTCATCGTGGCCCACCGGGCGTACGAGGGGAAGCACCACGGCCGCGTCGCGCGTCGACACGCGAACGGCCTCAGCCGAAGAAGACCTCCGCCTCGGCGTACTCGGCAGGGCTGACGAGCTTGAGCTCGCCGGTGCCCTCGATGAGCGGCAGCCGGACGATGTCGGTCCCGCGCAGCGCCATCATGGTGCCGAACTCGCCGTCGGCGACCGCGTCGATCGCGTGGATCCCGAAGCGGCTGGCCAGCCACCGGTCGAACGCCGTCGGGGTGCCGCCGCGCTGGATGTGGCCGAGGACGACCGCGCGGGCCTCCGCGCCGGTCCGGTCCTCGATCTCCTTGGCGATCCGGTCGCCGATGCCGCCGAGGCGTACGTGCCCGAAGGCGTCCTTCTCGCCCGAGACGAGCGTCATGTCGCCTCCCTCCTTGGGCACGGCGCCCTCGGAGACGACCAGGATCGGGGAGTAGCGCGACTCGAAGCGGGACTCGACCAGTCGGCAGACCTCCTCGATGTCGAAGGGCTGCTCGGGGATCAGCACGATGTTGGCGCCGCCCGCGATGCCGGCGTGCAGCGCGATCCAGCCGGCGTGCCGCCCCATCACCTCGACGACGAGCGCCCGGTGGTGGGACTCGGCGGTGGTGTGGAGCCGGTCGATGGCCTCGGTGGCGATGTTGACCGCGGTGTCGAAGCCGAAGGTGAAGTCGGTGCCCGACAGGTCGTTGTCGATGGTCTTGGGGACGCCGACCACGTCGACACCGAGCTCGGCGAGCTTCGTCGCCACGCCGAGGGTGTCCTCGCCACCGATGGCGACGAGGGCGTCGACGCCGTCGCGGGCGAGGTTCTCCTTGATCTTCTCCACGCCGCCGTCGATCTTGAACGGGTTGGTGCGGGAGGACCCCAGGATGGTGCCGCCACGGGGCAGGATGCCGCGGCACTGCTGGACGCCGAGCTCCATGGTGAGGCCCTCGAGCGGCCCCTTCCACCCGTCGCGGTAGCCCACGAAGTCGAACCCGTGCACCTTGACGCCCTTGCGGACCACGGCCCGGATCACCGCGTTGAGCCCGGGACAGTCCCCGCCTCCGGTGAGCACTCCGACGCGCATCGACTCTCCTCGTTGTTTGGATCGTTCAAGTGGGCGGCTCGACTCTAGCGAGGTTGTCCGGCGCCGACCAGAGGGGACCGACAGTCGGTCGGTGTCCCTACTAGGGTCCGGGCATGACCTTCTCGATCGTGGCCCGGTCCGCCGACGGAGAGTCCTGGGGAGTCGCCGTCGCATCGAAGTTCCTCGCCGTCGGGTCGGCGGTGCCCGCCGCCGTCGCCCAGGTCGGTGCCATCGCGACGCAGGCCGACGCCAACGTCGCGTGGAAGGGCATCGCCCTTGCCCACCTCGACGAGGGCGCCACCGCCGGCGTCGCCGTCCAGCGCCTGCTGGAGGAGGACGCGGGACGCGACCACCGCCAGGTCGGCCTCGTCGACGTCGACGGCGAGGCGGTCTCCCACACGGGTTCGGCGTGCCTGCCGTGGGCCGGCGGCGTCACCGGCGACGGCTACGCCATCCAGGGCAACGTGCTGGCCGGCGAGGACGTCGTGATCGCGATGCAGGCCGCTTGGGACACCTCCGACGACGACGCGCCCCTGGGTCGCCGGTTGCTGGCCGCCCTCACGGCCGGCGACGACGCGGGAGGCGACCGCCGTGGGCGGCAGTCGGCCGCCCTCCTCGTGGTCCGCGAGGGTGCCGGGTACGGCGGCCGCGACGACATCGCGGTCGACCTCCGGGTCGACGACCACGACGACCCGGTGACCGAGCTCGCCAGGCTGCTCGACCTCAGCGACCTCTACCTCACCGCCTCCACCGAGGAGGAGAAGGTGCCCGTGACGGCCGAGCTGGCCGAGGAGCTCGCCCGCTTCGCCCGGGCGCAGGGCCAGCACGACTTCCACGCCTGGGTCGGGACCGAGAACTACGAGATGCGGGTGGCGCCGGACCTGACCTGGATCGACGAGAAGGTGCTCGACGTGGTCCGGACGACGGCGGCCGGCCGGGTGTCCGCCCCGTGAGCATCCTCGCGATCGACGCGGGCACCACCGGAGTCACCGCGGTGGTCGTCAGCGACGTCGGCACGATCGTGGCCAAGGGGTACGAGGAGTTCCGCCAGCACTTCCCGCGACCCGGCTGGGTCGAGCACGCCCCCGAGGAGATCTGGCAGGCGACCATCGAGGCCACCCGACAGGTGCTCCGCGAGGTCGACGCCGCCGAGCTGACCGGGGTGGGCCTCACGAACCAGCGCGAGACGGTCGTCCTGTGGGACCGGGAGACCCTCGGCTCGCCCCGCCGCGCGATCGTCTGGCAGGACCGGCGTACGGCCGAGATCTGCACGCGGATGCGCGAGGCCGGCCACGAGGACCGCGTGGCGGAGCTGACCGGGCTGCGGCTCGACCCGTACTTCTCGGGCACCAAGCTGGTCTGGCTCGCCGAGCAGGAGCCGCACACATGGGCCCACGTCGAGTCCGGCCGCTACGCCGTCGGCACGGTCGACTCCTACCTCATCGCACGGATGACGCGCGGGGTCCACCACGTCACCGACGTGTCGAACGCCTCCCGGACCCTCCTCTTCGACCTGGCGGAGGGGACGTGGTCCGAGGAGCTGTGCGGCATCTTCGGCGTGCCCCCCGACGCGCTGCCGGAGATCGTGCCGAGCTGGGGCGAGATCGCGACGACCGACGCCGCCAGCTTCTGCGGGCTGTCGCTGCCGATCGCCGGGATCGCCGGCGACCAGCAGTCCGCTCTCTTCGGGCAGACCTGCTTCGACGAGGGCGACTCCAAGTGCACCTACGGCACCGGGTCGTTCATCCTCACCAACACCGGCAGCACGGTCCAGCGCTCGGAGGCCGGGCTGCTCTCGACCGCCGCGTGGCGCTCCCCCGACGGTGAGATGACCTATGCGCTCGAAGGTGCGATCTTCGTGACCGGGGCGGCCGTGCAGTGGCTGCGCGACGGGCTGCAGATCGTGGGGTCCGCGGCCGAGACTGCCGCGATCGCTGCGACGGTCGACCACACCGACGGCGTCGTCTTCGTCCCGGCCCTCACCGGGCTGGGGGCACCCCACTGGGACCCGCAGGCTCGCGGCCTGCTGATCGGGCTGACCCGCGGCACGACCCGTGCCCACGTCGTCCGGGCGACCCTGGAGGCGATCGCCTTCGAGGTCCGCGACGTGCTCGAGACGATGCCCGTCGAGGGCGAGCCGCGACCGCTCAGGGTCGACGGCGGGGCGGCCGCCAACGACCTGCTCTGCCAGGTGCAGGCCGACCAGGTCGGCGTACCCGTGGAGCGGCCGGAGATCGTCGAGACCACCGCGCTGGGCGCGGCGTTCCTCGCCGGCCTCGGCACCGGCGTGTGGTCCTCCACGGACCAGCTGCGCGACACCTGGTCGCTCGACCGCCGCTTCGAGCCCGCGTCCGACCGGTCCGCCGCCGACGCCGCCCACACCCGGTGGCTCGCGGCGGTCGAGCGGTCGAAGGGGTGGGCGGACCTCTGAGATAGTCCGTCACGGATCGGTCGCCATCGCGGCAACAACACGACCCATCTGTGACGCACTATCTCCGTACCCGGCCTCACGCCGCACGACGGTGACGGAGCAGCCTGGCTCGTCGGCCGGCTGACAGGGACCGACGCTGCTCCACGGTGAGGGTCGGGACCCACCAGTCCGGCGGTTCGGTCGTCCACGCCCGCTGTCCCTCGGGCAGCCAGCGAGCCCGCCGGCGAGCGGCGACCATGCGCCGGGCCGTCCCGTCCGGATCGGCAGTGTCTCCCGCAACCAGGGTGAGGGCCTCCAGCCCGACCTCCCGGAACGCCTCCTCACGACGGATGTCACCGGCCCGACGGCTGCCCTCCAGGTGGAGCCTGCCGTCGTACTCGCAGATCGTTCCGGACTCCGGGTCGAGCAGGTCGGGGGTGCCGATGTGCCGACCGAGGCGGTCGAAGACCGGGCGGTTCATCAGCGGGGTGGGCAGTCCCGCGTCCAGGATCCAGATGAGCTCCATGAGCACCTCCTGGGGCGACCAGCAGTTCTCGTCGGCGTGGAGCAGGGCTTCGCGGGCCAAGGGCACGCCGGTCCAGCTCGACAGGCCCGCTCGGGGGGCCTCGCCGACGTAGAGCCGCATCTCGTCGCGACTGACGAGGTCGTCGTACGCCGCCATGGCGAAGACCTTCGCGGCACTGCGGACATCCGGTGCATAACGCATGGCGTAGGCCACCGACCGGAGGGGGAAGGTGACAGGCAGGGAGTCCACGATGATCACCTCAGCCGGATCCGAACGCTCCCGGCACACCACCACCCCATCCCGCGGACGCACCCTCGCGGAGACCGCCAGGTCGACGGGCAAGCCGGCGGCGTGGGTCGCCGTGGACCCGTCGAACCAGCTCCCTCCCAGCCAGCGCAGGGCCGCCCAGCCGGTGACTGCGCCACGGCCGCGCGAGATCAGCGACGCTGCCTCGACGATCCGCTGCTCGACCGTCTGCTCGACGTCCGCGGGGGTGAAGAGGCCACTCGTCGTACGCCGCCATCCCGGTCCGCGTGCCTGTCCGGGGGTCGGCCCCCGCAACCCCGCCGGGTCGACCCGGACCGGCGCGACGAGACCCGGCCGGTCCGGGTGGAACGACCCCGGGCGGAACCGCGAGGCAACCATGGCGACATGGTGGCGCGGCACCCGTCTCGCTCGTGCGCCTCATCCACAGGTGCTCCTGGGTCCCCCGGCACCGGGGGGATAGTGCGTCACGAAACGGTCGCTAGACAGGCCGAACCACGACCGTTCTGTGACGCACTATCGGGCTGCCGCGACGCACTATCGGGCCGGCACCCTCAGTCCGCGAGGTCGGCGAGCGGCACGCCCGGGTCGCGTACGGCCGCGGTCGCCTCGCGACCGACGACCGCCTTGAGGGGGTCGATGGCGTCCCAGTCGTTGACGTGCATGCCGGCCACGACGCGGTCGCCCCGGATCCACAGCGCGCTGAAGATCCGGCCGGCGAGGTCGCCGCGGAGCACCACGTCGTCGTAGCCGGCGCCGGTGTGGCCGACGTACTCCATGCCGAGGTCGTACTGGTCGGTGAAGAAGTACGGCTGCCGGTCGTAGGCCGCGTCGTCGCCCAGCATCGCCCGGGCGGCGTGCTTGCCCTGGTGGATCGCGGTGTCCCAGTGCTCGACGCGGATCCGGTGGCCCAGCACGGGGTGGTCGTGGTGGGCGACGTCACCGGCGGCGAAGACGTGGTCGTCGCTGGTCCGCAGCCGCGCGTCGACGAGCACCCCGCCGTCGACGGCGAGACCTGCCTCGACGGCGAGCCGGTCCTCGGGCACCGCGCCGATGCCGACGACGACCAGGTCGGGGGTGATCGCACTGCCGTCGTCGAGGACCACCCGGGTGCCGCCGCCGGTGTGCTCGACGGCAGCGACGCCGGTGCCGAGCCGCAGGTCGACGCCGTGCTCGCGGTGGAGCTCGGCGAAGACCGGCGCGACCTCGGGCCCGAGCACCCGCTCCAGCGGCAGGGACGCGCTCTCGACGACGGTGACGCTGCCGCCGGCCTGACGCGCCGCGGAGGCCACCTCGAGGCCGATCCAGCCCGCGCCGATGACCAGCAGGTGGCCGCCGAGCCGCTCCTTGAGCGCGAGCGAGTCCTCGAGGGTGCGCAGGTACGCGACCTCGGCGCCGGAGTCGTCGGCGACCGCGAGTCGTCGCGGCCGCGCGCCGGTGGCGAGCAGCAGGCGGTCGTAGTCCAGCTCCCGGTCGCCGAGGGCGACCCGGCGCGCAGCGGTGTCGACGGCCGTCACGGTGTGGCCGGTCAGCAGCTCGACGTCGTGGTCGGCGTACCACCCGGCGTCGCGCACGATCGGCGAGTCGGGCTCGTCGGTGCCGAGCAGGAGCCCCTTCGACAGCGGCGGCCTCTCGTACGGCGGGTGCTGCTCCGACCCGATGAGGGTGACCGGTCCGGTGTGGCCCTGCGCGCGGAGCTCCTCGACCGCGTGCGCGCCGGCCAGTCCGCCTCCGACGACGACGATTCCCATGGCTACCTCCTGCCTTCGCACCCTAGCCGCGCAGCCTCGCGAGGGCGGCGAGCGCGGCCTCGTGGTCGGAGGTCGCCGCCGCCAGCGACGCCTCCGCCTCCGCGCGCACGTCCTCGGCGTCGGCGAGCTCCTCGTCGACCTCCTCGTACGTCGTCTCGAGGTCGGCCAGCCTCCGGCGCAGCTCCTCGATCTCGGCCTGCAGCTGCATCCCCCGGGCCTCGAGGTCGGTCACGTCGGTCCGTGCCGACTCGAGCGCCTCCGTGGCAGCGGCCACTGCCGAGCCGGCCCGCTCGGCCTGCTCGCGGGCGGCCGCGACGGCCTTCTCGTCGGCGTCGGGGTCGGGCACGACGTGCAGCTCCGGGGGCGCGGGCTCGACGGGGGTGGCGCTGAAGCCGAGGGCCTCCGGGGTCGCCACCGCGCGGGTGAGGTCGACCTCGTCGACCCCGGTGGCCGCGAGCGCGGTCACGAGCAGCCCGCTGCGGACCGCCTCGGCGCATCGTGCGTCGAGCATGGCCGCGGTGAGCGTCGCCTCGACCTGCTCGGCCACTGCTGGGGTGACCCGGACCCCGGCCTCCGAGGCGAGCGAGCGGGCGCCGGTGGTGACGGCTGCCGTGAGCTGCCGCCGTTGACGGGTCAGGGCCCGGAGCTCCTCGCCGTCCATGCCGGCGGCCGCCTCGCGGAGTGCCGCCCCCAGGTCGAGCACCTGGCCGACCTGCTCGGCGTCCCGGCGTACGAGCAGGTCGACGACCCAGGCCGCGAGCGAGGGCTTGCGCAGCGCCTTGACGGACGCGGCCAGGTCGGTGCCCTTCAGCTCCTTGGCACGCGCGTCGCGGGCCGGCGTGAACTCGGGCAGCGGCAGCCCGTAGAGCTCGTCCGCGATGCCCAACAGCTCCTCGGTCACCGTCTGATCCTAGGATGCCTCGTCGTGGAGGTCTGGACGACAGTGGCGTGCAGCAAGACCCGGGCGGCCCTCGACGGGCTGCAGCGGGCGGGCGAGCGGTACGAGACCCGCTCCTGCCTCGACGAGCCGCCAACGCACGACGAGCTGTACGACGTCCTGCGCCGGCTCGACGTGGAGCCCTGGGAGATCGCCCGGGACAAGGAGAGCGCGGACGCCGGGTTCGCCGACCTGCCGCGCGACGCCCCGCACCGGCACGACTGGGTGGCCGCCCTCGCGTCGCACCCACGCGCGATCCAGCGGCCGATCATCCTCCTGGACGACGGCACCGCCGTCGTGGCGCGCGACGCCGAGACGCTCGACCGCGTGCTGGGGGTCTGAGCCCGGTCACGGCCCGGCCGCGACCTGCCCGTCCGCCGGCCGGGCCAGGGCGTACTCGCTCTCCACGGGGTGGGGCGGCCACTCGGCCCGACGCGACCCTCCGGTCGGGCGCCACCCGAGGTGCTCGTACAGCCCCCGCGCCCGGTGGTTCGCGTCGAGGCACCACAGCCGCGGCCCGGGCGCCATCCGGGTGACCGCCCGCTCGACCGCGGACCGCGCGAGCCCGCGGCCCCAGGCGGACGGGTGGACCGCGAGGTGGCGCAGCCGGTGGTCGTCGTACGCCACCAGGGCCAGCAGGCCCTCGGTACCGGGGACCACCTCCACCGTGACGCCGTCCTCGGCCAGCGTGGCGTCCCAGCGTGCCTCGACCTCGGCCTCGGGGTAGGGGTGCTCGGCAGCCGGGAAGACGTGGGCGAGGGCTACCAGGTTGGCGTCGCGCTCGAGCTCCATCAGCGCGTGGGCCTCCTCCGGGGACGCGACCCGGAACGACTCGGCGCCGTCACCCATCGCCGTCGAGACCCTGCTCGATCGCCCAGCGGGTCAGCTCGACCCGGTTGTGCATCTGCAGCTTGCGGAGGGTGTTCTGGACGTGGTTCTGGACGGTCCGGTGGGAGATGACCAGCCGCTCGGCGATCTGCTTGTAGGACATGCCCTTGGCCACCATCTTGAGCACCTCGGTCTCGCGCTCGGTGAGGTGCTCCCCCGGTGGCGTCTCGGCCGGCGCCTCGGCCATCCGGCGGAACTCCCCCAGCACCAGACCGGCGAGCCCGGGGGTGAAGACCGTGTCGCCCGCGGCGACCCGGCGTACGGCGTCGAGGAGCTCCTGCCGGGAGGCGGACTTGACGAGGTAGCCGGTCGCCCCCGCCTTGACCGCCGCCAGCACGTCGGCCTGCTCCCCGGAGGCCGACAGGATCAGCACCCGTGCCGAGGGGTCGTGCTCGAGCACCCGCGCGGTCACCTCGACACCGTTGGGACCGGGGATCTGCAGGTCCAGGACGACGACCTGCGGCCGTGCCGCGGGGAAGCGGGCGATCGCCTCGGTCCCGTTGGCGGCCACGCCGACGACGTCGAACCCCGCTGCCTGCAGGTCGCGCTCGACCGCGTCGCGCCACATCGGGTGGTCGTCGACCACCATCACCCGGATCGGCTGGTCGCTCATGACCGCGACCCTAGTGGGCACCGGTCGGTCCCGCAGGGCGTCAGGGACGGACCCAGCGACCGCGTCGGTGGACCAGCGGCTCGGGGTCGTCGCCGACGGCGACCTCGTCGAGGGTGCAGGTCACCAGGCGCGACCACCCGACGTCGCCCACCTCCTCGAGCGAGACCAGCGCCCAGGTGTCGGCGTCCACGAGCCGCGGGCCGTACGCCGTCTCCTCGAAGGCGGCCGTCCGGAAGGGCCCGCCGGGAGCGGGCGCGGTCCCCGCGAAGGCCTCGGCCAGGTCACGGTGGTGCCACGAGAGGAGCTGCACCACCGCCTTGCCGGTCGACTCCAGAGCGGCGGTCAGGTCGGCGTCGGGGTCGACCAGGCCGAGCACCCGACCCGGCTCGCCCCCGGCGACCATCAGCGACGTCACGGTCAACCCGGACCTGCCGCGACCCTCCCCGGCGGTCCACAGCGACACCGTGCCGGTGACCCGGCCGCGCAGCCGGCGTACGGGATCGGGGTCGGGATCGGCGAAGGGGTGCCCGGAGTGGATGGTCACGACGGGGAGCCTAGGACGCGCCGGGGGACGACGAGCTCCCACTCTGTGCCGAAGGCCCCGGTCTCGAGCGTGGCGGTCCCGCCGAGCTCGGCCAGCCTGCCGATGATCGACTGCGAGACGCCGAGCCGGCCCTGGTCCTCGGCCTCGGCGAGCCGGCCCGCCGCGATTCCCGGCCCCTCGTCGCGCACGGTCACCGTCACCTCGGCACCGGTGTCGTCGAGCAGCACCCACGCCGGGGCGTCCGGCGCGACGTGGGTACGCACGTTGTCGAGGCAGGTCCGCACCGCAGCGACCAGCTCCGACCCGACCGGCCCCGGCAGCAGCACCGGCCCGCCGGGCGTCGAGAGCGTGACCGGGGACCCGTTCGTCCGGGTCAGCTCCTCCAGCGCGCTGGCGACGTCCGTCGTGGTGGTGTCCGGGCCGTCGGCGGCGTCCTGCTGGCGGATCAGCGACCGCAGGGCAGCCTCCTGCTCCCCCGCCAGCCGGCCGAGCTCACCGAGCTGCGGGTCGGTCGTGGCCAGCTCGCCGCCCTTGCGCTGCACCAGTGCCAGCACCTGGAGCACCCCGTCGTGGACGGCGCGCGCGAGCCGGGCCCGCTCCTCGCTGGCGATCGCCACGCGCTGCGCGGCGTCCCGCTCCCGGGCCATCAGCTCCAGCGACTCGCACAGGAAGCCGACGATCGGACCGACCACGAGGAGCAGGAAGATGTTGCCGTAGTTGCCCTGCGTGACGTCGCTGCGGACGGAGAGGTCGGCGGCGGTGACGAGTGCGCCGGCCGCCAGTCCACCGCGCCAGTGCCAGTGGATGGCCCACGCCAGCACCGCCGCCATCACCCAGAAGCCGGGGATCGTGGCGCGCAGCCCTTCCCCCTTGATGAGCGGCGAGGCGAGGACCAGGCCGAGCACGACGGCCAGGTCGGCGCCGAGCAGCCAGGCGGTCCGGCGCGCCGGGTCGGCGTACAGCTTGGTGACCAAGACCGTCCAGCCGGCCATCACACCGACGGCGACGACACCCCACGCGGGATGGCGGAAGTTGTCGGCCCGGTAGACGTTGAGCGCCACCGCGTTGACGAGGAGGACGGCACGCAGGATCCCCAGCGCCCGGAAGAGCCGGTCCTCGACCGCGAGCGCCGGCCGGGACCACAGCCGCAGCCGCGTCAGGACGCCTTCTTGTGCTGGTCGGCCCCATCGCGCTCGGCGGCGGCTGCCTTCGCTTCCTTCTCGAGCCGCTTGGACTCGTCCTTGGCGCGGCCGGCGTACATGTCGACGTACTCCTGCCCCGAGAGCCGCATGATCTCGTACATGATCTCGTCGGTGATCGAGCGCAGGATGTAGCGGTCGTTCTCCATGCCCTCGTAGCGGGAGAAGTCGAGCGGGCGGCCGAACCGCACGCCGGGGCGGGTGAACGTGCCGAACTTCTTGCCCGGCGGCGCCACCACGTCGGTGCCGAGCACCGCGACAGGGATGACGGGTACGCCGGTCTCGAGCGCGAGCCGTGCGACGCCGGTCTTGCCGCGGTAGAGCTTGCCGTCGTGGGAGCGGGTGCCCTCGGGGTAGATGCCGAAGAGCTCACCCTCGTCGAGGATCCGCTTCGCGGCCGACAACGCGCCCTCGGCCGCCGAGGCGCCGGCCCGATCGATCGGCACCTGGCCGGCCCCGGAGAAGAACTTCTTCTGGAACCAGCCCTTGATGCCCGGGCTCGTGAAGTACTCGGCCTTGGCCACGAAGGTGACCCGCCGGGGCAGCGTCAGCGGCATGAACAGCCAGTCGGCGTAGGAGAGGTGGTTGCTGGCCAGGATCGCCGGCCCCTCGTCGGGCACGTGCTCGGCACCCTCGACGACCGGCCGGAAGACCACGCGGAGCAACGGCCCGATCGCGATCCACTTAAGGAACCAGTAGAACACCGCGCGACCTCCCCGACCCCGCTCGACTCCGACGGGTGGAGCCTAGACCCTCGCGGCCCGGATGCCCCACCAGCGCGACCGGCTCGGGCATGATCTGCGCCATGACCGTCCACCCCCTCGCCCAACCGCTCTCCCGGGCCGCCAAGCCGCAGCTCACCGGCGGCCGGGCGATCGGCGTCCTGCTGCTCCACGGCTTCAGCGGCTCCCCCGCGTCCATGCGGCCCTGGGGCAGCTACCTCGCCGACCGCGGCTACGCCGTGGAGGTGCCGCTGTTGCCGGGCCACGGCACCCGGTGGCAGGACCTCAACGGCGTCCGCTGGACCGACTGGTACGCCGAGGCCGAGCAGGCCCTCGACCGGCTGCTGACCAGCTGTGACGCGGTGGTCGTCGGCGCGCTGTCGATGGGCGGCTCGGTGGCCCTGCGGCTGGCGCAGGAGCGCCACGACGACGTCGCCGGCCTGGTCCTGGTCAACCCGTTCGTCTCGAGCAGCCGTCCCGAGCTCCGGGCGCTGCCGGTGCTCAAGCGGGTGGTGCCGTCGCTCAAGGGCATCACCAACGACATCAAGAAGCCCGGCCAGGACGAGGTCGGCTATCCGCGGCTGCCCCTCAAGGGGCTGTCCCAGGTCACGGAGATGTGGAAGCCCGTCGTGCGCGACCTGCCGCGCGTCACCCAGCCGCTGCTCTACTTCCGCTCGACCGAGGACCACGTGATCGACGACTCCTCCAGCAGGACCGTGCTGGGCGCGGTGAGCTCGCGCGACGCGCAGGAGCGGATGCTGACCAACAGCTTCCACGTCGCGACGCTCGACCACGAGGCCGAGATCATCTACGCCGAGTCCGCCGACTTCGTGGCCCGTGTGACCACCTGACGTATCGTCTGGGCCGTGAGCACGAGGCCCGGCGAGGACGACGTCTGGCGCTCGATCGTCGACAACTACGGCGAGCGGGCGGAGTTGGACGACGCTGACCCCCATGCTCCCGGGGCAGCACCGGAGCCCTCGCCCGAGCCCTTCGCGCCGACCCACGACGAGATCGACGCGTGGGAGGAGCCGGAGGAGCGCTTCGTGCCGCCGGTGCCGCCACCCGCGCCCCGGCTCCCGCTGCCGCAGCGGCTGGCGTGGCTGGGCGTCTTCGGCAGCCCCGCGGTCCTGCTGGTCGCCCTGGTCGCCGGCATCAGCCTCCCGGGGCTGGTGGCGTACGCCCTGGTGACCGCGTTCATCGGCGGCTTCCTCTACCTCGTCGCGACGATGCAGCGTGGCAGCAGCCGCGACCCCTGGGACGACGGCTCGCGGATCTGACTGCCGTCAGCCCGGATCCACGCTTCCGCCGCGGGCGGCCATCGCCAGCGCGGCGGCGCCGATCAGCCCGGCCTCGGGACCGAGGGCGGCCGGCACCAGCGGCGGGACCTCCCGGTGCTCGGCACCCACGAGCGAGCGCCCCAACGCCTCGCGGGCCGGCTCGAGCAGCCGGTCGCCCGCGACGCTGACACCGCCGCCCACCACGATGAGTGCGGGGTCGAAGGCGGCGACGAGGTTGGCCAGGCCCACGCCGAGCCACCGGCCCACGGACGTGAAGGCGCCCCGCGCGACCAGGTCGCCGTCCTCGGCCGCCGCGGTCACCATCGGCCCGGTGAGCCGTTCGGGGTCGCCCTCGCAGAGCTCGGTGAGGACCGTGGGGTCGGTCCCGAGCCGGGCGCGGGCGTAGCGCACCAGCGCGCTGCCGCTGGAGTACTGCTCCCAGCAGCCGCGGCGACCGCACTCGCAGGGAGCACCGTCGGGGACGACCTGCATGTGGCCGAACTCCCCCGCCATGCCCTGGTCGCCGCGCCACACCCGGCCGTCGAGGACCAGGCCGCCCCCGATGCCGGTGCCGAGGGTGACGAGCAGCAGTGACGACATCCCCCGTCCTGCGCCGTACGTCGCCTCCGCGTGGGCGGCGCAGGTGGCGTCGTTGTCGAGCACCACGCGGGCGTCGAGGCGGGTCGAGAGCCGGGACCGGACGTCCTCGCCGCGCCACGGCAGGTGCGGGGCGAACACCACGCGCCCCCCGCTGCCGTCCACGAAGCCCGCCGCGGCCAGCCCGACGGCCGTCACCGGCTCGCCGCCCGCAACCTCGGTCACCGCACTGACGATCGTGTCCTCGACGACCTCGGCCGAGACCAGTCGGCCCGGCGTGCTGCGTCGTACGGAGCGCAGCAGCTCTCCGGTGTCGGCGACCAGTCCGGCGAGCACCTTGGTGCCGCCGACGTCCACGCCCACCCAGCGGCCCACGGGGCGCGGCCTAGCTCCGCGCCAGGTCGGCGGCGCCGACGAGCCCGGCGGTGTTGCCGAGGGTGGCCTTGCGGATCTCGGCGATCGGCCGGTGCTCCCGGCCGGGCAGGTGCTCGACGAAGGACTCCCGCACCGGGTCGAGCAGCAGCTCGTCGGCGTCCGCGACACCTCCGCCGACCGCGATCACGGCCGGGTCGAGGACGGCAACCAGCGAGGCGATGCCGGCGCCGAGCCAGCGCCCGAGCTCGGCGAGCTGCGCGAGCGCGAAGGGGTCGCCGGAGCGGGCGACCTCGGTGATCATCGGCCCGTCGATCGCCGCGGCGTCGCCACCGGCGCGCTCGAGCAGTGCGCTCGCCGCCGCATCGCCGGACGCCGCCGCGGCCCTGGCCCGCCGGTCGAGCGCGGTGCCGCTCGCGTACTGCTCGAAGCAGCCGCGACGACCGCAGCCGCACGGGAGGCCGTCGGGGACGACGCGCAGGTGGCCGATCTCGGCAGCCACGCCGAAGGCGCCACGGTGGACCTGGCCGTCGAGGACGAGACCACCGCCCACGCCGGTGCCGACCGTGACGAGCAGCAGGTCGTCGACGTCGGCGCCCGCGCCGTAGCGGAACTCGCCCCAGGCCGCCGCGTTGGCGTCGTTCTCGACGACGACGGGGAGGTGGATCTGCTCCTCGAGCTCACCCTTGAGGTCGATGTCGCGCCAGGCGAGGTTGGGGGCGATGAGCACCTTGGCGCGGTCGCGGTCGACGTAGCCCGCTGCGCCGACCCCGACGGCGGAGACGTCGTGCCGGGACGCGAGCTCGCGGACCAGGCCCGCGATCGCGTCCTCCATCGCGTCGACGTCGGTCGCGGGCGACTCGACGCGCAGCTTCTCGAGGACCGTGCCGTCCTCGTCGACGACACCGCCGGCGATCTTGGTGCCGCCCACGTCGATCCCACAGCTGAGAGTCACTGGTGCTCCTCCTCCGGCCACGGGCCGTCGTCGTCCAGGTCGATGTGCTCCACCCCGGGCTCGGGCCGGGGCGCCTGGGTGCCACCGGCAGCGGCGAGGATCCCGGCCGCCGCCTGCATCAGGGAGGCCGCGGCGACCGCGAGGTGCTCCCGGACCTCGGGGCTGGTCGCGCGCACCAGGTGGACCGTGCGACAGACGGGGCACCAGCTGCACTCGGAAGCACCGGTGTCGACGTGTTCGGACACCTCCCGGGCCGCGGCGGAGGCGTGTCCGGCGAGCCCGCCCAGACCTCCACCCAGCCCGCTGCCGAGGTCGGAGCCGTGGTCGCGCGCCCAGTCGGAGAGCGCGCCGAAGAGCCTGGCCGCCTCCTCGCCGACGCTGCCGACCTCCTCGTCGGGCGCCCCGTGGGGTGCCTCGTCACCAGGACCGCTGCTCACGTGACCCTCTCCTCGAACCTGACCTGTAGCTCACCCTGCTCCACCCGCGCGCCCGCGACGGCGTACCGCGAGAGTGCCGCAGGCAGGGTGAGGAGCCGACGATACGACCCCAGCGTCACGACGAGCTCGTCGCCGTTGCGGGCGAGATCGACGTCCGACCTGCGTACGAAGGGGAGCGCGAGGTGCAGCACCGCACCCGAGGCAGTGCGGGTGACCCGGAACGGGCCCTCCCCGGACGGCAGCGCGAGCGGGTCGTCCGCGGCGTACGCCTCGGTCGCGAGGGTCGACAGCGCGACCACGCCGACCGGCTCGTCGGGGCGGTAGAGCGAGCGCCACACGGGCAGCCCGGCGAACGACTCGTCGACCTCCGCCAGCACGCCCTCCTGGGCACGGACCCAGCCCTGCCGCCACGGATCGGCGCCCTCGCTCGGGAAGACCCGGTTGGCGACGACGCCGTCGACGCGGTAGCCGAACAGCGACAGCGTGGTCCAGGAGCGCCGCGCCTCGGCGAGCACCACCGCCTCGGGGGTCAGCACCAGCCGTACGCTCGCGTCCGGGCCGGTGAGCAGCGAGCGGACCTCGTCGAGCTCGCCGTGGAGCCGCTCGACGGCGTCGAAGACCGAGTCCTCCGGCATCGGCACGCCGGCCGCCCGGGTGAGGACCGGCCGCAGGGCCTTGACCACGCGACGCTCGACCGGGAACACCCGCTGCATGTACCAGCCGAGCGCCTCGGGCAGCGCCAGCAGCCGCAGCGTCTCGGCGGTCGGTGCACAGTCGACCACGACCACGTCCCACCGACCGGAGCGGGCGTGCAGCCGCAGCTCGAGCAGGGCCAGCACCTCCTCGGCGCCGGGGATGACCGTCATCTCCTCGGCGGCGATCGGGTCCAGGCCGGCGACGTCGAGCACCGACAGGAGGTAGCCCTGGATCTCCGCCCACGACTGCTCGAAGCGGAGCTGGGCGTCGACCTGCTGCACGTGGAGATGGTCGGCGACCTCGGTCGGCTCCGGCCCGACGGGCGTGCCGAACGCGTCGGCCAGCGAGTGGGCGGCGTCGGTCGAGAGCACCAGCGTGCGCAGGCCGGACGCGGCGGCGAGGGCGGCGGTCCCGGCGGCGACGGTGGACTTGCCGACGCCCCCCTTCCCGGTGAAGAGCAGCACCCTCACCGCAGGGATTCGACCCGCTTCTTCAGTCCCTTGAGCGCAGTGTCGATGAGGATCTTCTCGCCCTTGCGCTTGAGCATCCCGATCAGCGGGATGGTGACGTCGAGGGCCAGCCGGTAGGTGACCTCGGTGCGACCGCCCCCGAGGTCGCGCAGCGTGTAGGCGCCGTCGAGCGCCCGCAGCATCTTGCCCTCGACCAGGGACCAGGTGACCTCGTCGAGCCCGTCCCAGTCGTAGGCAAGGGTGTACTCGTCCTTGATCGGCGACACGTCGAGCCGGAAGAACACGCGCTCGGCCCAACCGCCCTCGCCCTCCTGGACGACCGTCGCCTCCTGCACCCCCTTGGCCCACTCGGGGTAGGACGCGAAGTCACCGATCACCTCCATCACCGCCGCCGGCTCGGCGTCGATGACGATCGAGGAGGTGGTCTGCTCCGCCATCGGTGCTCCTGGAGTCGGGTCGGGGGGTCGGGTCGCGCTCGCTGGGCAGCGAGCGTACCGGATCACGAGGGTGCCTCCGGGCAGCGGTAACCTGCCGCGCAGACCGTCCCTCGACCCCCGGGTCGACCACCGCCGAGGAGGCATCGTGCGGGAGTACTCCACGCCGCTCTCGACCGACATCCCGTCGACCGGGAACCTCAGCGACGCCGTGGTCGCCAACGCGCTCGAGGATCCCGACGGCGTCGTCATGGCCCGCCGCGTCGACGGCACGTGGACCGACGTGACCGCGGCGACGTTCCTCGCCGAGGTGCAGGCGGCCGCCCGCGGGCTCATCGCCTCCGGCCTCGCCGTCGGCGACCGTGTCGTGCTGCTGTCCCGCACCCGCTACGAGTGGACGCTCCTCGACTACGCCATCTGGTTCGCCGGCTGCGTCACGGTGCCGGTCTACGAGACCTCCTCGTCCGAGCAGGTCGCGTGGGTGCTGCGGGACTCGGGGGCCCGGGCCGTGCTCGCCGAGACCGAGGACCACCGGGCGCGGGTCGCCGAGCGCCGGGACGAGGCCCCGGACCTCGACCACGTGTGGGTGATCGACGGCGACGCGGTCGGCGAGCTGACCCGGCTGGGGTCCGGGGTGACGGACGAGCAGCTCGAGGAGCGTCGTACGACCGCGACGCCGCTGGACCTCGCCACCCTGATCTACACCTCCGGCACCACGGGCAGGCCCAAGGGCTGCATGCTCACCCACGGCAACTTCATGTTCGAGCTCGGCGTCGCGACCGAGGAGCTCGCGGAGCTCTTCGAGCAGGACGACGCCTCGACCCTGATCTTCCTGCCCCTGGCCCACGTGTTCGCACGGATCATCCAGATCGGCTGCATCCAGCGACGGGTGCGGCTCGGCCACTCGGCCGACGTCAAGAACCTCCCCGCGCTGCTCGGGGAGTTCCAGCCGACCTTCCTGCTGGCCGTGCCCCGGGTGTTCGAGAAGGTCTTCAACACGGCGTCGCAGCGAGCCACGGCCGACGGTCGCGGTGCGCTCTTCGACCGCGCCGCGCGGACCGCCATCGAGTGGTCGCGGGCCACGGAGCGCGGTCGGCCCTCGCTCCCCGTCCGTGCGCAGCACGCCCTGTTCTCGCGGCTGGTCTATCCCCGGCTGCTCGACGCCCTGGGCGGCCGCTGCCGCTACGCCGTCTCGGGCGGCGCGCCGCTCGGCGACCGGCTCGGCCACTTCTACCGCGGCATCGGGCTCACGGTGCTCGAGGGGTACGGCCTCACCGAGACGACCGCCGCGGTCACCGTCAACCTGCCCGACGCCCACAAGGTCGGCACCGTCGGCCGGCCGCTGCCCGGGACCGCCGTCCGTGTCGCCGACGACGGGGAGCTGCTCTTCTCCGGTGGCCAGGTCTTCGCCGGCTACTGGGGCGACGAGGCCGCCACCCGCGAGGTCCTCGAGCGGGGCGGCTGGTTCCACACCGGCGACGTCGGTGAGGTCGACGACGAGGGCTTCGTCCGGATCACCGGGCGCAAGAAGGAGATCCTGGTGACAGCCGGCGGCAAGAACGTCTCGCCGGCCGTGCTCGAGGACCGGGTCCGCGCCCACCACCTGGTGAGCCAGTGCCTGGTCGTCGGCGACGGGCAGCCGTTCATCGCCGCGCTCGTGACCATCGACCCCGAGTCGTTCCCCGCGTGGGCGAGCGCCCACGGCAAGACCGGGACCATCGCCGACCACACCGAGGACCCCGACCTGCTGGCCGAGATCTCGGCAGCCGTCGAGGACGCCAACACGGCCGTGTCGAAGGCCGAGTCGATCCGCAAGTTCGTCGTCCTCCCCCACGACTGGACCGAGGAGGGCGGGCAGCTCACCCCGAGTCTCAAGCTCAAGCGCAGCGTCGTCCTGAGGGAGTCCCGTGACCGCATCGAGGACCTCTACCTGGGCTGACCTGGGGCCCCTCCGCTCGTGGACTTGTCCACCGCCGGGCAACAAATGATGAAACCGGTGTGACGGACGTTCTTTCTCATTACAGTGAACCGCGTTCCGTCTAGCCCCCCAGGACCAGATCTCCGGAACACCTCATGCTGAGCATCGCGCTGACCCCTGTGGTCTGCGCTGGACCGAAGAAGGTGCCGATGGACCGCCGCCGAATTCTCCTTGTGGTCGCCGTCATCGTCGCGCTGCTGGGCACCTCCCTGGTGTTCCTGTACGTGCGTGGCGCCGACCAGCGGGCCGAGAGCAGGTTCGAGACCGTGGACGTGCTGCGTGCCGTCCAGCCGATCGAGGTCGGTGAGTCGATCGACGACGCCGCCGCCGCCGGCAAGATCGCGATGCAGCCGGTCGTCCGCGACTACCTGCAGAACGGCTACCAGACCTCGCTGGACGGGCTCTCCGGCCAGTTCGCCGCCACCCGGATCTACGCCGGTGAGCAGATCGTCGAGGGCAAGTTCGACGCCACCGTCGAGACCGCGTCGGTGCTGCCGATCCCGGACTCGCAGGTCGCCGTGTCGGTGGACCTCACGGACACCGCCCGCGTCGCCGGCTTCGTCAACCCCGGCTCCCAGGTCGCGATCTACCTCAACGGCAGCGACCCCGCCGGCGGGACGTTCACCCGGCTGCTGCTGGAGCGGGTCACCGTGATCGGCGTCGGGTCCACGACCCCGACCCAGACCACGACGACCAGCCCCGAGGGCGCGCAGACCACGGAGGCGCTCCCCCGCACGCTGATGACGTTGGCGCTCGACCAGGCCGACGCCGAGAAGGTGCTCTACAGCCAGGGCAACGGCGAGCTCGCCTTCTTGTTGCTGACCGAGAAGAGCCGGGTCAACGCCGGCCCCGGCATCACCGCCGCCAACCTCTTCCAGTAGCGAGGTCGCCCCATGCCCGTCGTCGTCGACCCTGACAACGAGACCATCGAGACCCTTCTCACGACGGTCCCGGTGGGCGCCCACGCCATCGACCAGCCCGACCGGTTGCAGGCGTGGTTGACCAACCGCCCCGAGGAGTACGTCGTCGTGCTCGGCCCGCAGGTCGAGCTGACCGCGGCGCTGGCCCTCGCCGACAGCATGCGCCTGAGCCGGCCGTCGACCAGCGTGGTGCTGGTGCGCGACGAGGTCGACGCGATGGTGATGCGCGACGCGATGCACGCCGGCGTCCGCGACGTGGTCCCGCTCAAGGACACCGACTCGGTCCGCGCGGCCGTCGACCGGGCCTACCAGCTCTACCTGGCGCTGCGCGGCCCCGGCGGCGCGATGCACCAGGGCCGGATCGTCACCGTCTTCTCGCCCAAGGGCGGGGTCGGCAAGACCACGGTCTCGGTCAACCTGGCGCTGGCGCTGGCCGACAAGGGTGCCCGCAAGGTGTGCGTGGTCGACCTCGACCTGGCCTTCGGCGACGTGGCGATCACCCTGCAGCTCTTCCCGAGCCACACCCTCGAGCACGCGATCGGCTCCGAGGACGCGATCGACGCCCCGCTGCTGGAGTCGCTGCTGACCCGGCACGCCGACTCGGTCATGGTGCTCGCCGCGCCGAGCCACCCGGACGTGCGCGAGCGCGTGACGCCGATGCTGGTGTCGCGGGTCCTCAAGGGGCTGCGTGAGTCCTTCGACTACATCGTCGTGGACACCGCTCCCGCCTTCGACGAGCAGACCCTGACCGCGCTCGACGAGACCGACGAGTGCGTCATCGTGGCCACGCTGGACGTGCCCACCCTCAAGAACGTCAAGGTGGCGCTCGAGACCCTGGAGATGCTGGACATCGCCCGGGGCCACCGCCACCTGCTGCTGAACCGCGCCGACGACCAGGTGGGGCTCGGCTCCGACCGGGTGGAGTCGATCCTCGGGATGCAGATCGCCGGCCGGGTCGAGTCCTCGATGGACATCGCGGCGGCCACCAACGCCGGGCGCCCGATCATGAGCGAGGACCCGAAGCACCCCTCGAGCCAGGCCCTGCAGGACCTGGCCCTCCGGCTCACCGGCGAGCCGGTCGCCCCCGACTCGGCCCCCGGGTCGGGCAGCTCCCAGCAGTCGCAGCAGGACCGGAAGTCCGGACTGTTCCGCAGGAAGAGGTGACGCCATGAGCAGTCTGGGTGACAGGCTCAACGCTGCGCGTCGAGCCAACCCGTCGACCGGGGACGCGACCGTCGAGGACGCCGACGCGGCCGTCGACGAGCCCGGGTCCGCCGAGCCGACGTACGACCCGGCGCCGCAGGCGACCGTGGTCGACGACGACCCGCTCACGAGCCCCAGCTTCGCCGTGCACCGGAGTGCGCCGGTCCAGCACTCCCAGCCGACGCTGTCGCAGCCCGCGGCCTCGCCGGTCACGACCGCCCGGACCGACGGTGGCTCCTTCCCGGAGCCCCGCCGCTCGCTGAGCACGCAGCAGGACCGGCTCGAGGAGCTCAAGCAGACCGTCCACGCCGAGCTGCTCAAGCAGCTCGGTCCCAAGCTCTACGGCTCCGACATGGACGCCAACGAGCTCGACCGCCAGGTCCGCAGCGTCCTCTCCGACGTGCTGTCGCGTCAGGACAAGCCGCTCAGCAACAGCGACCGGGTGGCCGTCACCCAGGACATCAGCGACGACATCCTCGGCTACGGCCCGATCGAGCCGTACCTCCGCGACTCCGACGTCTCGGAGGTCATGGTCAACGGACCCGACTCGATCTGGGTGGAGAAGAAGGGCCGGCTGACCCCGGTCTCGGCGCAGTTCACCGACGAGAAGCACCTGCGGCGGACCATCGACAAGATCGTCTCCCGCATCGGCCGGCGCGTCGACGAGTCCAGCCCGATGGTCGACGCCCGCCTGCCCGACGGCAGCCGCGTCAACGCGGTCATCCCGCCGCTGGCGGTCGACGGCTCGGCGCTGACGATCCGCAAGTTCTCCACCGACCCGCTGACCGTCGACGACCTCATCAAGTTCGGGTCGCTGAGCCCGCAGACCGCCGGCTTCCTCGAGGCCTGCGTGCGCGGACGGCTCAACGTCATCGTCTCGGGCGGAACCGGCTCCGGGAAGACCACCACCCTCAACGTGCTGTCCTCCTTCATCCCGACCGACGAGCGCATCGTCACCGTCGAGGACGCAGCGGAGCTGCAGCTCAAGCAGGAGCACGTCGTGCGCCTGGAGTCCCGTCCCTCCAACATCGAGGGCAAGGGCGAGGTCACGATCCGCGACCTGGTCAAGAACTGCCTGCGCATGCGGCCCGACCGGGTGATCGTCGGCGAGGTCCGCGACGCCTCCGCGCTCGACATGCTGCAGGCGATGAACACCGGCCACGACGGCTCCCTCTGCACGCTGCACTCCAACGGCCCCCGCGACACGCTCTCCCGCATGGAGACCATGGTGCTGATGGCCGGCATGGACCTGCCGATGCGCGCGATCCGCGAGCAGGTCGCCTCCGCGGTCGACCTGATCGTCCACCAGACCCGCTTCAAGGACGGCTCCCGTCGCATCACCCACCTCACCGAGGTGGAGCGGATGGAGGGTGACGTGATCACCCTCCAGGACGTCTTCGTCTACGACCACGGGGCAGGCTTCAACGCCGACGGCAAGGCGATGGGCACCCTGCGGGCCACCGGTCTGCGGCCGAAGTTCCTGGAGAAGATGGAGCACGCCAACGTCAGGATCGACCCGCTGATCTTCGCCACGGGCAGGCTCTGATGCTGGCCCGTCTCGCCTCCGGCCTGCTGGCCGCCGCGCTCTCGGCAGGAGTCGCCCTCCCGGCGTACGCCTCCCCCGGCGCGGGCTCCGGCGACACCAGCATCGCCTACGTCGAGAGCACCGACGACGGGCTGCAGATCCTGGTCTCGGTGCCGCCGGACGCGACCGTGGACGTCGACTCCGTCACGGTCAGCATCGACGGGACCGCGGCCGATGCGTCCGCGGCGCCTGCCGACTCGACGACCGAGGTCCGGCGTACGGCCGTGCTCGTCGTCGACACCAGCAACTCGATGCGCGGCGACCGGTTCGCGGCCGCCCAGGCCGCCGCCCTCACCTTCCTCGACACGGTGCCGGAGGACGTCTACGTCGGCATCGTCTCCTTCGACAGCGACGTCACCGAGTCACTCGCTCCGAGCCTGGACCGCGACGCGGCCCGCGCGGTCGTCGAGGAGCTCGAGCTCAGCCAGCAGACGCGCCTCTACGACGGCGTCCAGGCAGGTCTCCAGATGGCGGGCAGCGAGGGCCAGCGACAGCTGCTCGTGCTCTCCGACGGTGCCGACACCAGCGACACCTCCCTCGATGACACCACGGCGGCGATCACCGACTCCGAGATCCTCGTCAACGTCGTCGGCCTCGAGCAGGGCGGCGCCGCGATCGACGCCCTCGACGCGCTGAGCGTCGCCGGCGGAGGATCGCTGATCAACGCCGACTCCGAGGCACTCGAGCAGGCCTTCAACGCCGAGGCCGACGTGCTCGCCCGCCAGGTCCTGGTGACGGCCCAGGTTCCCGACACGATCACGGCGACGGACGCCACTGTCGCCGTCTCGCTCGGCTCGGACACCGGGGTGCTGACCGCCGAGGCGTTCACCCCGATCGGTCAGGCGGCAGACGCCGGCGGCCCGACCTTCTCCGCACCGACCACCGGCCTGGTGCTCGGCAACACCTGGCTGTACGGCGGCCTCGCCGCCCTCGGGCTCGGGCTGATCGTGCTCATGATCGCGCTGGTGCCTCGCAAGCAGCGGCCGCTCACGGCCGAGGGCCTCGCGACCAGCTACACCGACCACGTGACGCGCGGCTCCCACCGCGCGGAGTCGACCCAGGGCCAGTCCGGCCAGGTGACCGAGACCGCCGAGAAGGTGCTCCACGCCAACAAGAACCTCGAGTCGCGGATCGCCGAGCGCCTCGACGGCGCGGGCAACCCGTTCAAGCCCGCCGAGTGGGTGCTGGTGCACCTGGCCGTCTTCCTCGGCATGGGGGCGCTCGGCTTCCTCATCGGTGGCGGCAACCTCGTCGTGGGGATCCTGTTCCTCGTGCTGGGCGCCGTGCTGCCCTGGATGTACCTCGGCTTCAAGCGCTCGCGCCGCCGCAAGGCCTTCGAGCGCAGCCTGCCCGAGACGCTGCAGCTGATGTCCGGCTCGCTCGCCGCCGGTCTCTCGCTGGCGCAGTCGGTCGACACGATCGTCCGCGAGGGCCAGGACCCGATCGCCAGCGAGTTCCGCCGGGTGCTGGTCGAGACCCGGCTCGGCATCAGCCTCGACGACGCGCTGGAGGGCGTGTCCGACCGGTTCGACAGCAAGGACTTCTCCTGGGTCGTGATGGCGATCCGGATCCAGCGCCAGGTGGGCGGCAACCTCGCGGAGCTCCTCGACACGGTCGCGGCCACGATGCGCGAGCGGGAGTACATGCGCCGCCAGGTCGCCGCGCTGTCCGCGGAGGGCAAGCTGTCGGCGTACGTCCTGGGCGGCCTGCCGCCGGCGTTCATGCTCTTCCTGTTCCTCACCAAGCGCGACTACGTGATGGTGATGTTCACCGATCCGCTGGGATGGCTCATGCTCGGTGGTGCGCTCACGCTGCTGGCGGTGGGATCCTTCTGGATGAGCCGACTGGTCAAGGTGGAGGTCTGAGATGACGTTGCTCTTCGTCGCGGGCGTCACGCTCGTCCTGGTCTCGATCGTGCTGCTCGGCATGGCCGTCGCCAAGCCGCAGCCCGAGGGCGTCCACCGGTCGATCGCCGTCCTCGAGGCGATGTCGTCGGCCCCCAAGGAGCTGACCCAGGAGCTGGATCGCCCCTTCGGCGAGCGCGTTCTCGACCCGCTCCGCGGGCGCGCGCTCTCGATCGGCAAGCGGCTCACCGGGTCCGACAGCGCCGACCGGATCCGCCAGAAGCTGGACCTCGCGGGCAACCCCGGCACCTGGACCGTGGACCGGGTGATCTCCAGCAAGGTGCTCGGCGCCGTGGTCGGCGTGGTCGCCGCCTTCGGAATCACCGCCCTGCTCGGCACCTCGCTCAGCCTGCGGATCGTGATCGTCGTGGGCGGGCTGGTCCTCGGCTACGTCGCGCCGAACCTCTACCTCTACCAGGTCGCCTACGACCGCAGCGCCAAGATGCAGCGCGAGCTGCCGGACGCCATCGACCTGATGACGATCAGCGTCGAGAGCGGCCTCGGCTTCGACGCCGCCGTGCAGCAGGTGGCCACCAACACCGACGGACCGCTCGCCGACGAGCTCGCCCGGGTGCTGCGCGAGATGCAGATCGGCCAGAGCCGTTCGGAGTCCCTCCGCAACCTCTCCGAGCGGACCAACGTCCCGGAGCTCAAGTCCTTCGTGAGCGCGATGGTGCAGGCCGATGCGTTCGGCATCCCGATCGCCCAGGTGCTGCGGGTGCAGTCGAGCGAGATCCGGGTCAAGCGCCGTCAGGCCGCCGAGGAGAAGGCGATGCAGGTCCCGGTGAAGATCACGATCCCGCTGATCTTCTGCATCCTCCCCTGCCTCTTCATCGCCGTCATGGGCCCGGCAGCGATCACCGCCCTGGAGAACTTCAGCTGATGCACCGCCCCGCGCTGGCGCCGGAGTACCACCGGATGGCGGTGGGCTCCCGGTTGCTGGCGATGGCCATCCTCGGGATCCCGACGCTCGTCTTCGGGGAGCGCTCGACCCTGGTCGGGCTCGGCGTCCTCGGCCTGACCTGGCTGCTCGCCACCGCCGCCGAGCGGGTCCGGTGGGTCGGACCGGTCGCGCTGGTGGTCGAGGCGGCGGTCGTCGGCCTGGTCGCTGCCCTCAGCCTCGAGGGCAGCTCGACGCTGATCGCGGCCCTCGCCCTCCCCCCGTTCACGGCGGGACTGCGCAAGGGCGTGCGCGGCGTCGCCGCCGCGCTGTCGGTGGAGCTGGTCGTGCTGGTCGCCGTCACGTCGAGCTCGTACGGCGCCCTCGAGGCGGAGCAGGCCTCCAGCGTGCTCACGTCCGTGCTCACCGGCATCGGGCTCGGACTGATCGCCAGCTACGTCCACGCCCAGCTCAACCGGCCCCCGGACCCGCTGACGCCTTACCGCGACGCGCAGCGGCTCCTGCGGGACCTGATCGACCTCTCGGGCAACCTGGGCTCCGGACTGGACGCCGCGACGCACGGGAGCAGGATCGCGGTCATGGTCCGCGACGAGCTCCCGCTGCTGGCGGTCTCGGTCCACGTGCCCCGCCAGGACGAGCTCACGCCCCTGGTCACGGGTGCGATGTCGACGACGGTCGACGAGGACTCGATGAGCGGCGTGGCCACGGCCGCCCAGGAGAAGCGCACACCCCAGATCGCCGGTCAGGCGTTCGCCATCCCGCTGGTCACCGAGGTCGGGGTGGTCGGCGTGGTGGCCGGGATCCTGCCACCGCGGCTGGACCCCCGACGACTGCTCGCCTCGGGGCGCTTCGACGCCGTCGGGGCCGCGTTGGACGCCGCGGCCGTCCACCTGGACACCGCGCTCCTCTTCTCCAAGCTGCGCGACGCCGCCACGGCCGATGAGCGGCGCCGGCTGGCCCGTGAGATGCACGACGGCGTGGCGCAGGACATCGCGTCGCTGGGCTACCTCGTGGACGCGCTCGCGGCCTCGCCGTCGACGCCCGCGCAGGCCGAGATGCTGCAGCGGCTGCGCGACCGGATCACGACCGTCGTCACCGAGGTGCGACTCTCCGTGCAGACGTTGCGGACCGACGCCGAGGCGAGCGAGAGCCTGGGCGCTGCCATCAGCGGCCTGGCCCGCCACCTGAGCGAGAGCTCGGGCATCCCGATCCGGGTCGCCGTCGACGAGCGCACGACCCGGTTGCGCTCGGAGATCGAGTCCGAGCTGCTGCGGATCGCCCAGGAGGCGATGACCAACGCCGTGCGGCACTCCGGGGCGACCTCGATCGAGGTCGACTGCCGGGTGGCGGCCCCGACCGCCGAGATCGTGGTGCGCGACGACGGTCATGGCCTGGGCCGAGCGCGCCCGGACTCCTTCGGCCTGGACATCATGCGCGAGCGCGCCGCCCTCATCGACGCGGACCTCAGCATCGCCTCCGACCAGCCGCGGGGCACGGTCGTCAAGGTGCGCGTCCCGTCGAGACACGCTCGGACCTCACCCACCCGCGACGGCGACAGTGACAGAGTGTCCGTGTGACCACTGCGACGACCGTGCTCCTGGTCGACGACCACGACCTGATCCGTGACGGCCTGACCGGCGTCTTCTCCGCGCAGCCCGACATGGAGGTCGTGGGTGCGGCGCGCAGCGTCGCCGAGGCGCTCGAGATGTACGACGAGTTCCGGCCCCAGGTCGTCGTCACGGACCTGCAGCTCCAGGACGGCACCGGCCTCGACGTGGTGCGCCGCGTGCGCCGCGAGGACGCCCGTGCGGGCCTCGTGGTGCTCACCATGCACTCCGGAGACGACCAGATCTTCGCGGCCATGGAGGCCGGGGCGTCCGCCTTCGTCGGCAAGGACGCACCCTCGGCGGAGGTGGTCAAGGCCGCCCGTCACGCGGCCGTCTCGCCCCGCTCGTTCCTCTGTGCCGGCCTCGCCCAGGCCATGATGCGCCGGGCCAGCGGGGAGTCCACGCGGCTCTCCGACCGGGAGCACAGCGTGCTGGTGCTGCTGGCCGACGGGCTCAGCGCCGGCGAGATCGCGCCCCGCCTCCACCTGTCCGAGTCGACGGTGAAGTCGCACGTCGCGAAGATCTACCAGAAGCTCGGCGCGGCCAACCGCGCCCAGGCCCTGGTGACCGCGATGCGGATCGGACTACTCTCCAGCATCAACCCGGACAGCGCCACGCGCTAGCGATGCTAGGCCTCCCTAGTCCCAAGTGACTACGCGACATCGATCGAACTCCCGGTGCCCAGGACCCTTGTCCTGCCTGAGGATTGTCAGCACAGGAGGTCGTTCGACCTCTGGTGAGATCGATTCGCTAGGGACACCCAAGGAGCCCCCCATGTTCGACTTCCTCAAGACCGTGATCAACGCCCGCTTCGCCAAGATGGAGGAGCGCGGCGCCTCGGCCGTCGAGTACGGCCTGCTCATCGCCGGCATCGCCGCCCTGATCGTCGTCGCCGTCTTCGCCCTGGGCCCCGTGCTCAGCGGCCAGTTCGAGGACACCTGCGCCACGATCAACAGCGGCTCCTGCTGACCCAAGGACCACGGGGCGGCCCCGGTGCTCTGGATCGAGCACCGGGGCCCCTTTCGTCCCTGGAAGGGGCTGAGACCATGACCGGTCGAGAACAGCGCGACGAGCGCGGCGCATCCGCGGTCGAGTACGGGCTCCTGATCGCGGGCATCGCACTCATCATCTTCGCCGTCGTCTTCGTCTTCGGCGGTGGTGTCGACGGACTGCTCAAGGGCTCCTGCGACACCATCAACCAGGAGATCACCGCTGCCGACTGCTGATGCCCGGGGCCTCCCAGCCTCGAGCCAGCGCCACCCGCTCGACCAACGTCGGATGGGTCCCGAACCAGAGCTGTGACCACGCCGGAGGCGTGGGATCGGCCAACGAGCGGACCGCGAGGCTCCGCTGCAGCTCCACGAAGGCCACCGGGTCACCGGTGGTCTCCAGGGCGGTCACGTCGGCCCGGGTCTCGACCAGCCGGCTGATCGTCGCCTGGACCGGGCTCGTCACCAGCACCGCCACGGCCACCAGGGCCAGCACGCGGGGGACGTCCTCCGGCCCCAGCACCACCGCTCCCTCCGCCCGGCGCCCCCGCGCCACCAGCAGCCCCAGCGCACCTGCGCCGGCCATCGCCGCCAGCGCGCCCAGCACCGACCCGACCAGCACGTCGTCGTACCGCGCGTGGGCGAGCTCGTGCGCCACCACCGACAACACCTGGTCGCCCGGCGCCTGGTCGACGAGGTTGTCGTAGAGCACCACGCGCCGCGTGGAGCCGAAGCCCGACACGTACGCGTTGAGCGTGGTCGTGCGCCGCGACGCGTCGGCGACCAGCACCTCGTCGACCGTGACTCCCTCGAGCTGCGCCGCCGCCAGGATCTCGTTGCGCAGCGAGCCGTCGGGCAGGGGCGTGAACTCGTTGAAGAGCGGCTCGACGACGACCGGGTAGGCCAACGAGCCCAGCAGCACCAGGGCGCCGAGGCTTCCCCCGACGACGGCCGGCCAGGCCCGGCGCCACCGGCGCGCGCATGCGACGACGACCACGAGGACGGCGCCGGTCACCGCGATCGTCAGCAGCTGCCCCACCGCGACGTCACGGAGCCAGGCGAGCCACCCCTGCGTCGCCAGCCCGGCGTCCACCTGGAGCTGGTGCAGCCCGATCCCGAGCGGCAGCGTCGCCAGCCTTCCTGCCACCTCGCAGAACGCGACCGCGAGCACGACCCGCACCGGCCACGGGCCCGGCAACCGTCGTACGACGGCCCGGCCAGCCCTCGTGAAGCCGAGCAGACCGGCCACGAGGAGCGACAACGCGAGACTGCTCCAGCTCCACCACCGCGCCAGGGAGGAGTAGTCCTCGGCACGCGCGATCTGGTCGGCAGCGAGCACCGACTCCGCCGACACCGGGTCCGGCAACCCTCCGGGGACCGGGTGCCACGGCACCAGCCACGCGGCCACGAGCACGAAGCCAAGACCTCCGACGACGAGGACGGCCCACGCGGCGCGTCGCTCGGTCCAGGTCACCCGGCCAAGTCTGTCAGGCGGTCCCGCCACTGCTCGGTGAAGGCCGCCAGCGAGAGGCCGAACGCGGCGCGGAACTCCGCCGCGACGTCGTCCCCTACCTCCAGCCCGGTGTAGAAGCGGGTGAGCACCTGCTCCCCGGACCTCTCGGCCAGCATCGTGCAGGCGATCCAGGAGGCCTCGTACGACGCCCCGAGGTGGGTCGTGCGGGTGTCGAACGCCTCGTCACCCGGCAGCGCTGCCGGGGCCCCGTCGCGGCGGACGCGACGGATCACCTGGGCGGCGGTCACGGAGAGCGGCAGGTCCACGTCACGGAGCGCGACGTAGTCGGCATAGCCCTCGGTCAGCCACGGTGGCACCGCATCGGGCTCGACGGCCGCGCCGGTGGCGACGTGGACGGCCTCGTGGCTCATGACGACCTGGGCCCCCTGGCGGTCCAGCTCGCCGAAGACGGCGGGGTTGAGGAGCACGTGGACGGGCGTCCGCGGCGAGCCGTCGTCCCCCACCCGGCCTGTCACCGCGGCGACGGCGGCGTACTCCCCCGGCTCCGCACCGAGCGCCCCGTCGAGCGCGGACGCGTCGGGCGGGACCTCGACCACCAGGCCACTGCGCCACGACGGCAGCACACGGCGCACCACGGGCACCGCATTCCGGGCGAGCGCGGCAGGTCCACCTGCGTCCGCGGCCGCGACCACCAGCACGTCGCCCTGCCGTACGACGTCGACCGGGCCGGCGAGCCACACCGGGGTGCGGCCCGTGGCACCGCCGACACCGGCGATCGCCGTCCGGTCGTCCTCCGCCTCGAGCAGGAACTCCACCTCCGCCGTGGCCGGGACCGGGTCGAAGCCGGCGAAGCGCCAGCCGGTCTCCACCGTTGCCGTCCACCGACCGTCTCCGTCGACGCCGCCGAGCGAGTCCACGTAGCGGAGGGTGAGGTCCTCGACCTGGATGCGGTCTGCGTTCCCGGCCAGCGCTCGCAGCAGCGCGGCTGCCTCGTCGTCGCCGTCGGGGGCGAGAGCAGCCGCGGCGTCCGGGTCGCCGGTCGAGAGTGCCGCCTCGAGGTCACGGAGCGTCGCCGCGGCCTCGCCGGGCCGTACGGCGGCCGCGGGCGCTGTCGCCGGGGGTGCGACGTACTCGTCGTCGGTCAGCACCACCCAGCCGACGACGGCGAGGACGAGGACCAAGCACGACGAAAGGCCGGCCACCCACGGACGTGGGCGGCCGGCCTTCGAGGTCACGGGATCAGCCGGGGCGGACCGCACCGGAGAACGGCATGGAGTACAGGCCGGTCACCTGGACGCCGGTGCTCGGGTTGGCGGCGTGCACGATCTGGCCGTTGCCGATGTACATGCCGACGTGGCTGATCGGGCTGTAGTAGAAGACCAGGTCGCCCGGCTGGAGCGCGCTGGCGGCCACCTGCGGGCCGGAGCTGTACTGGGCGCTCGAGGAGTGCGGCAGGCTCACGCCGGCGGCGGCCCAGGCGGCCATGGTGAGTCCGGAGCAGTCCCAGGCGTCCGGGCCCATCGCGCCGTAGACGTAGGCGTCGCCGACCTGGCCCATCGCGAACTGCACGGCCGCACCTCCGCGACCGGAGGCCGCGACGTCGACGACCGGGGCGGGAGTGGAGCTTCGGGAGACCTGCTGCGCCTCGAGGCGCTCCTGCTCCTCGGCCTCGAGCCGGCTGAGGAGCTCCTTGGCCTCCGCGAGGTTCGCCTCGACGGTCTCCTTCTCCTCGGCGAGGCGCTTCTCGACCGCAGCGATCTCGGCGAGCTGGCCCTCGGTGGCTCCGCGCCGGAGGTCGAGCGCCTTGGCCTCGCGGGAGTACGAGGAGAACATCTGCGACTGCAGCTCGCTGTAGGAGGTCATGGTGGCCAGCTGGTCGAGGAAAGCCGTGGGGTCCTCGCTGACGAAGACCTGCCCGACGGCGTTGAGGTTCTCGCCCTGGTACTGGCGGATGACGGTGTCGCGGACCTGCTCCTGGACCACCGAGAGGCGGTCGTCCTGGCGCTCCTGGTCGGCCTTCAGGGAGTCGAGGTCCCCCTGGAGCTCGTCGAGCTCCAGCTTGGCGTCGTGGTACCGCTCCTGGGCGGCCTCGGCCTCGTGGTAGAGCCGGTCGACCCGGTTCTCCACGTCGTCGATGTCGGGCTCCGCCTGCGCGGCGCCGGGGACGAGCCCGACGACTGCCGCCAGCGTGAGGCCCGAGAGGGCACTGAAGAGTCGCTTCCGACCGTTGAGCACGAGACGGGGGTCTCCCTTGGTTGTCGTACGCCTACCGGGTGAGCTGACGGGTTCGGGCACGACATGCCCTACCCCTGCTCCACACGCCACTCTCGTGACCTGCCTCGCAGGGGATTCACCCCAGATGGTGTGGTTCCCCGGCTCCGTCGACCGTCCCCCCGGTCTGGACTCGGCGCGGTGCCCGCGCGGATCTCGGACTGACCCACTTCCACGAGCACCTAGCGCACCACCCTAGTCGCGATCCGCGACGGCGGCCAAGTTCCCACACAGGTCGGGACGTGTTTCAGGCCACGTGAGGCGGGGACTCCAGACGCACTGATCACACGAGCACCACCTGTCACAGAGCGCCTACATCATGCCGACTCGATCACCGGCGGGTCCACCGACTGCACCAGCCGGAGCGGGGGCACCAGGCCACCGGCGGCCAGCGCGTCCAGGGCGCGCTTCTCCTCGTCGTCGAACTCCAGCTCGGGCGGCGGCCCGAGCAGCACGGTCACCACGCAGTCGTGGCAGGCCAGCCCCCTCACCACGCAGGTGTCGCAGTCGATTCGTGTCGTCATGTTCGTGAGGGTGAGGGCCCCCACTGACAACCGGCCCCGAGAAGGGGTCGCCGCGGCGTGTCGCGCCGGGTCAGGCCTCGCCGTCGGAGGCGACGTCGGCGCGTGACACGACCTCGACCGCGTCGTCCCGGCCGCACCAGCGGCAGGTCACCGAGGCCACGGTCTCGTCGCGGACGTCGGTCTCCTCGACCTCGTGGTCACCGGCGAGGTCGAAGTGCCAGAACTCCGTCGTACGCCGGACGCGCGCGACGTCGAAGCGGGTGAGGTTGCCGCACCCTCCGCAGCGCCAGCGTTGGGTCGGACCCGGGATCTGCGTGCTCACCCGACCAGCCTAGGGCGCGCCCTCCCGCGGTCTGTCGGTGCCCACACCTAGCGTCGTGGACGTGACCATCGCCCACGACTCCGCCACCCGGAGCGCCTCCCGCTGGGAGGAGCAGCGGAGCTTCGACCAGCTCGGGCGGCCCTTGCGCGACCTGACCTTCTGCGTGGTCGACCTCGAGACCACGGGCGGCTCCGCGGCGGGGGGCTCGCGGATCACCGAGGTCGGCGCGGTCAAGGTCCGGGGTGGCGAGGTGCTCGGCGAGTTCCAGACCTTGGTCAACCCCCACACCGAGATCCCGGCGTTCATCGCCGTGCTCACCGGCATCACCAACTCCATGGTCAGCGACGCCCCTCCCATCGAGTCGGTGCTGCCCGCGTTCCTGGAGTTCGCGGAGGGCTGCGTCCTCGTCGCCCACAACGCACCGTTCGACGTCGGCTTCCTGCGCCACTTCGCCGAGCAGCAGGGGCGCCCGTGGCCCACCTTCGAGGTGGTCGACACCGCGGTGCTCGCCCGCCGCGTGATCACCCGCGACGACGCGCCCAACTGCAAGCTCTCCTCGCTGGCCCGCGTCTTCAATGCGTCGACCACGCCCAACCACCGCGCGCTCTCCGACGCGCGCGCCACCGTCGACGTCCTCCACGGCCTGATGGAAC
Organism: Nocardioides euryhalodurans; assembly: GCF_004564375.1. NCBI lineage: Bacteria > Bacillati > Actinomycetota > Actinomycetes > Propionibacteriales > Nocardioidaceae > Nocardioides > Nocardioides euryhalodurans. The sequence continues at coordinate 3,973,952 of NZ_CP038267.1, read as the reverse complement.
GCCTCGGCGGTCTGGGAGTCCACACCCTCGAGGAGCTGCAGACGTTCTCCGCCAAGGTCTCCGCCGCCCAGCGGCGCAAGCGCCACCTCGCCGAGAAGCTGCCCCACTCCCCCGGTGTCTACCTCTTCCGTGACGACGCCGCCCGGGTCCTCTACATCGGGACCTCCCGCGACCTCCGCACCCGGGTCCGCTCCTACTTCACGGCCTCCGAGACGCGGACCCGGATGGGCGAGATGGTGGGGCTCGCGAGCGAGGTCACCGGGATCGAGTGTGCGACCCCGCTCGAGGCGGAGGTGCGGGAGCTGCGCCTGATCGCCGAGCACAAGCCCCGCTACAACCGACGATCGCGCTTCCCCGAAAAGGTCCACTTCATCAAGCTCACCCGGGAGCCCTGGCCACGCCTGTCCCTGGTGCGGCGGGTCGCCGACGACGAAGCCGACTACCTGGGCCCCTTCTCGTCGAAGAAGGTGGCCGAGAAGTGCCTGTCGGCGCTCCACGACACCTTCCCCGTCCGGCAGTGCTCGGACCGCCTGGCCCGCCGACCGAGCAAGGCGGCCTGCGTCCTGGCCGAGATGGGGCGCTGCCTCTCGCCGTGCGACGGCAGCGTCGACGACACCACGTACGCCGCCGTGGTGCGCCAGCTGCGCGACAGCCTGCTGCGCCGGCCCGACGAGGTGGTCGACGCGATCAACGAGCGGATGGCGTCGCTGGCGGCGGACGAGCGCTTCGAGGAGGCCGGCGTCCACCGTGACCGGCTGGCCGCCTTCATCCGGGCCACCGCGCGCACCCAGCGACTGAGCGCCCTCACCCGGTGCCCCGAGGTCATCGCCGCCCGCCGTGAGGACGACGGGCGATGGGCGGTCCACGTCGTACGCCACGGACGCCTCGCCGCAGCCGGCGTGATCCCCTCCGGCACGGACGCCCACGCGTTCGTCGACGCCCTGCGCCTGGGCGCCGAGTCGGTGCGACCGGCTCCCGGCCCGGTGCCAGCCGCGACGGCCGAGGAGACCGAGCGGATCCTGCGCTGGCTGGAGTCCCCGGGGATCCGGCTGGTGGACGTCGACGGTGAGTGGACCTGCCCGATCACCGGCTCCACCCGCCACCTGGCGCTCCACGACGCCGTGACCCAGTCGCGGCTCTCACTGGTGCCGTTCGACGAGCGGCGCAGCCTTGCGCCGACCCACCGCCCGGCCCGCTAACCTCGGGCGCATGATCACCGCCATCGTGTTCGTGAAGGCCGACGTGGCCCGCATCCCCGAGGTCGCCGAGCAGATCGCGGCCCTCGACGGCGTCAGCGAGGTCTACTCGGTGACCGGCCAGATCGACCTGATCACGCTGGTGCGCGTGAGCAACCACGACGACGTCGCCGCCGTGGTCGCCGACCGGCTCAACAAGGTCCCCGGAGTGACGGCCACCGAGACCCACATCGCGTTCCGGACCTACTCCAAGCACGACCTCGAGTCGGCGTTCTCGATCGGGCTGGACTGAGGGAACCTCGAGGACGAGACCGGTCACTCACCCGGCGCCGAACGCGCGATTCAGCCCCGTCCGACGGCGTCCGGCATCTAGGCTGGCCGCATGTCGCAGGTCGTCACAGGTGCCTCGCGCGCGCCGATGACCCGCTGGCGGGGCCCGAACGACTGCGGCACGACGAGTCCGGGCGAGGTCACGCAGGCATGACCGGCATGTCTGCGGCCGACATCTGCATCCTGATGCCGGTCCACCGCAACACCTCGGCCGCCCACCTCCGCGGAGCGCTCGACAGCCTCCGTCACCAGACCCTGCGAGCGGGGGAGATCCTCGTCGTCCGGGACGGCCCGCTCACACCCGCGCACGACGTGGTCCTCGACGAGGAGCGTGCCCTCGCTCCGGAGCTCGTCGTGCTCGAACCCGGCTCCGTCGGGCTCGTGGGAGCACTCAACGCGGGTCTCGCGCACACGACGGCGGCCTGGGTGGCGCGCATGGACGCGGACGACGTCGCGGACCCGCGGCGGATCGAGCTGCAGGCCCTCGCTGCGAGGGAGGGCACAGCAGGGGTGATCGGGAGCGCGATGCTGGAGTTCGAGGAGGATCCCGGGACGGCGACGGCGCGACGGGACATGCCCCTCGACCACGACGAGATCGTCCGGAAGCTGCGCAGCGTCAATCCCGTGAACCATCCGACGGTCCTGATGTGCCGCCAGGACGTGGTGAGTGCCGGCGGCTACCTCCCGCTCGCCGGCATGGAGGACTACTACCTCTGGGCACGCCTCGCCGCTGCGGGGACGCGTTTCCACAACCTGCCTCAGCCCCTGGTCCACTACCGGGTCGACGAGGCGTCGTACCGTCGTCGCGCCGACCGGGAAGCGATCCGCGCGGAGTGGCACCTGCAGCGGCATCTCCGACGCCTGGGTCTCGTCGGCCCGGCTCGGTCAGCCACCAACCTCGTGCTCCGCGTGTCGTTCAGGCTGCTGCCACCACGGTTGATGCGCCCCGCCTACGACGTCGTGAGGTCGGTCCTCGCCGGGAGCAACCGTGCCGGGTAGTGCACGTCGCCGCCTGACGGGACTCATGGTCCTGGGGCTGCTGCTCCTCCAGGCTGCGTGGATCCTCGCCATGCCTCCCTTCGCCGGGATCGACGAGTTCGACCACGCCTACCGCGCCAGCGCCGCCGGCCACGGCGAGCTCTTCACCGACCTCGGGAGGCCGGACGACGGACGTGGCCTGCTCGTGACGGTCAACGACGGGATTGCCGACGCGGCACGGCCGCTCTGCGAGTCGCTCGACTATCCGGGTGCGGACAACTGCCGACCGACCGGGGAGGTCGGTGTGGGGCAGGTGGCGATCGCCAGCGCGGCCGCGATCTACCAGCCGACGTACTACCTGGCGGTGGGCTGGCCCACCTGGTTCCTCGACGGGAACGCAGCCCTGTACGCGATGCGCATCCTCTCCGCGCTGTTGTGCGCGACGCTCTTCGGAGCCACCGTCTGGACCATCACGGGCTGGGCACGATCCGCCTGGCCACTCGTCGCTGCCGCGGTCGTGCTGACGCCGACGACGGTCTACTCCCTGGTCCTCGTCGCCCCGAACGGCGTAGAGGTGATGCTGGCCCTGGCTCTGTGGGCATGCCTCCTCGGCACCACGCGCCCGGCGGACGACGCGCACCGTGGTCGTCTGCTGCTGGCGTCCATCCCCCTCGCAGCGACCTTTGCCTGGATCCGACCCTTCAGCCCGGTCTGGCTGCTGCTCATCCTGTGCGTGTGGATCGTGCTGCTGGGGCAGACCGGTGTTCGAGATGTGCTGCGACGACATCGTCGCCTCATGGCCGTCGCCACCGTCGTGATCGGCTGCTCGGCCGTCACGTCGACGCTGTGGGTCCTGGCACATCCCTCGCCGGATCCCGCAGGGACCTACGACATGGTCGGAAGTCGTCTGGGCGAGACGCTCGGCGAGATCCCGCTGTGGTTCTTCCAGGTCATCTCCGCAGCACCCTTCAGGGGCAACGCCGCCACCCTCGACGTCTACGTAGCCGGTCTGGTCATGTTCGCCTTCCTGTTGCTGCCGTTGGTCCTCACCCGCGTCCCCCGGCTCAGGGTCGCGGCCCTCGCCGCGGCAATCGGCGCGGTCGCGGTCGGCGCGTGGTACACCTACTCGCGTCTACCCACCGCGGGCACGCTCTGGCAGGGGCGCTACTCGTGGTGCCTCGCCCTGGGCGTGGTCCTGATGGCCGGGATTGCCCTCGAGGAACGCCCCCTGCGGATGCTGAAGACACTCGGTCTCGTCTTCGGCGTGCCGAGCCTCTTCGTGATGCATGTCCGATGTCTCCAGTTCGTGCTCGGACGCGAGCTGGACCGAAGCCCGCTGACCGGCGACCCGGCGTGGATCACCGCACCCTTCGTCGGGGTGGCCGCACTGGCCACGATGGGACTCGCCTGCTGGGTCTACTCCTGCTGGCGCGCCCACCACGCCTTGGGTGCAGGTGCTGACAGGGAGGGAGCGACGTGACCGAGGGCATGCGCGTCGTGACGCTTGCGGAACACCGAGACATCCTGCTCGGGCTGCTCGAGGACATCAGGATTCACTGCGAAGCCGAGGGACTGACCTACTTCCTGTACGCCGGCACGCTCATCGGCGCCCTTCGCCACGAAGGCTTCATCCCCTGGGACGACGACCTCGACGTGATGATGCCCCGGGCGGACTACGAGGTGTTCTGCCGCGAGTTCCCACGGTCGGGACGGGTCTACCTCGCCTCCGGGGACACCCACGGCGACTTCCCCTACGCCTATGCGAAGGTCTGTCGATCCGGCACCGTCGTACGTGAGCCGGTCGCCGGGGGAACCGACCACTTCGGTGTCAACGTGGACGTGATCCCGGTCGACCACGTCCCGGCCGGCCGTCTGGCCTGGCGCTGCCACCGCGCCCTCGCGATGGCAGTCCGCGCCGTGCTGCTGGCCAAGGTCGTCGAGCCCACCCCCGATCTTGCGAGGCGGACGAGAGTCGCCTTGCGCGTTGCCCGTGCCCTGCTGCGACCAGTCCCGACCGCGGCGCTCACCCGCGCCAGGACCAGGGTCGCCACGCTGCGTGGCGGGGCCGCCACCGGTCACGTGGGCATGCTCGTCGCCAGCGTCCCCTGGCGGATCGCGGAGACCGATCTGGCCCCCGCGGAGCTGGTCGCCTTCGAGTCGGTCAGCGCGCCTGTGCCACGAAAGGCGGCAGACCTGCTGGAGCAGATCTATGGTGACTTCATGACGCTTCCCCCGGAGCACCAGCGGGTTCCCCCGCACTCGAGCACCGCGTACTGGGTCCAGGGCGATCCGCGGGAGGGCGCGCGTTGAGCCGCGTGATCGGGAAGGGCGAGGAGGGTGACCACCTCAGGCTCGACTCCGAGAAGGTCAGCAAGTTCTTCGAACGACGGGCAGCGCGGATCCCTGAGCTCGGCGCGACCCGTGCCGTCATCTACCAGGATCGGCACCCGGACCTGGCCGAGAAGCGCGACGCCTACGAGCGGCGCGTGCTCACGCCCCGGCTGGAGCTCGACGGCAGCCAGCGGTTGCTCGACGTCGGATGTGGCACGGGGCGCTGGACGTCCACCATCTCCTCCAAGGTCGCGTCCTACCACGGCATCGACTTCGCCCCCGGACTGGTCGAGCACGCGGCGGCCGAGCACGGGCAGCCGCCGCGCGTCCGCTTCTCGGTCGCGGACGCGTCGGACTTCTCGCTCGATTCGCTGGGCGAGCACGAACCCTTCGACCGGGTCCTGGTGTCAGGGGTGTTCATCTACCTCAACGACGACGGTCTGGACTCCGCACTGCGCTGCATCGCGGGTGCAACCGTGGACGGCGCCCTCGTCCTGCTTCGGGAGCCGGTGGCGCAGGGCGACCGACTCACCCTCGTGGACCACCACTCCGAAGAGCTGGACGCCGACTACCACGCGGTCTACCGCACTCGTGCCGAGCTGCTCGGGGCCATCGAGGCCGCTGGTGGGGTCCCCGGCTTCACGCTCAGGGGCCACGGCTACGTCTACGACGACCCGGATCTCAACAACCGCCGCGAGACGCAGCAGGAGTGGTTCCTGCTGAGCACCGGAACGGGAGCGGCATGACCCGCACCGCGTACTGCTTCGACCTCGACGGCACACTCAGCGCGATGGAGATCCTCCCGGCGATCGCGGCGGAGATCGGCTTCTCCGAGGAGGTCGAGACGCTGACCCGCGTCACGATGGACGGGCATCTCTCCTTTGCACAGTCCCTCCGACTCCGCGCCCTGCTCCTCGGCGCGGTGCCGATCGAGCGCGTACACCGGGTGGTCGCGGACCTTCCCCTCGACGAGCACCTCGAACAGTTCGTCACCGACCGCGCCGATTCCTGCTTCGTGGTCACCGGGAACCTGGGGGTCTGGTTGACGCCGATGCTCGACCGGCTCGCGTGCCCGATGGTCGCCTCGATCGCGTCCCACCGGGACGGTCACCTGCGGGTCGACCACGTCCTGGACAAGGGGGAGTTCGTGCGCGGCCTGCCATCCCGCGGTTTCGACAGGGTGATCGCAGTCGGCGACGGTGCCAACGACGTTCCCATGTTGCGCGAGGCCACCTACGGTGTCGCCTTCGGAGGGGTCCACTCCCCCACCAGGTCCGCGGTGGAAGCCGCGGACTACGTCGTCCACGAGGGGAGGGACCTGTGTCGACTCTTGGCGGAGCTGTGATCGCCGCTGCCGGTCTGGGGTCACGCCTGGGACACGGCCTCCCGAAGTGCATGGTCGAGGTCGGTGGGCGGACCATCCTGTCCAGGCTGATCGAGGAGGTCGAGCGGCAGACCGACCGGATCCACGTCGTGGTGGGCTACCGCGAGGAGCTCATCATCCAGCACTGCGCACTGCACCACCGCAACGTCGTGCTCGTGCGCAACCCCGACTTCCGCACGACCCAGACGATCCACAGCTACCGTCTCGGCGCGCGCGGACTGCCCGGCCCCGCACTGTTCATCGATGGGGACTGCCTCATCGCCCCCGGAGCACTCGGGTCGTTCGTCGAGGCGGCACGAGGTCATCGCTCCCTCGTCGGGCTGACGCCCGCCTCCTCCGACCACGCTGTCTTCGCCGCCGTCCGCGAGGGCGACCGTGGCACGGAGGTCGTCGGCTTCGACCGTGCGACGCCGGAGGCGCAGGAGTGGGCGAGCGTCCTGATCACTCCCGCCGACGTCCTCGAAGGGCACGAGAACTTCGTGTACGAGGCGCTGGCCGAGCACCTGCCCCTCCCTGCCGCGACGATCGAGCTGGCCGAGGTGGACACGACCGCGGACCTCGAGCGCGCCCACGTACGAGCCGCCCAGTGGTGGCCAGCCGGCTGACTGGTCGCGGCCGACTCACGATCTCGGTCGCTGACCAGGTGCTGGCCAGCGCGGCCTGGTACTTCCCCGTCCTGTTCGTGGGGCGGGCCGTCGCACCGCAGGAGTTCGGGGTCTTCCTCGTGGCGTACGGGGCGCTGGCCCTGGCGATGGCTGTGAGCAGAGCCATGTTCGGCGTGATCGTGGGGATGGACGTCAGCTCGGTCTCCCGGTCCCACGAGGTCCTGCGACTCACGACTGGCGGGGTGCTCTCGTCCGGAGCCGCGGCGGCCGCCCTCCTGCTCGCTGCGGCGGTCGTGGCCTCCGGCGGACGAACGCTGGTCGCGCTTCTCGGGGTGGCAGCGGTGGTCGTGCTGGTCCAGGACCTGGCTCGCTACACCGCGATCGCCGTCGGCACCCCCGTCGTGGCCCTGCTGATGGACACCGTGTGGCTGGTCCCCTGCGTGGTCGGCCTCGCGCTGGACGTCGGTGGCAGGCTGTCCTTGTCGGCAACGGGCGGGATGTCCCTCTGGCTGGCAGCGGGTGCCGGGTCCCTCGCCGTCGGCGCGCTCGCGGGGGTCCTCGCGCCGCCACGATTCTCAGGTCTCTGGGGCTGGTGGCGCGGCGATGCCCGACGACGCCACCTCGGGGCGGACAGCGCCCTGAGCGGAGCCGTCCCCGTCGCCAACGGCTGGGGGGCCGCCCTGGTCGCTGGCGCGACGGTCGTCGCGGCCGTTCGGGGCGCCGCGATGCTCTTCGCGCCGGTCGCGACGCTCATGACGGCCATGACGCTCGCTGCGGTGCCGGAGGCCCTGCGCCGACGTCCCCGGGAAGCGGTTCGGTTGCTGGGCACCCTCACAGGGCTGCTGGTGCTGTGCGCCGCCGGTTGGGGCGTGATCGCCGCGCTGCTTCCGGACGCTGTGGGGCGCGGGCTCATCGGGGACACCTGGACGGTCGCGGAGTCGGTGGTTCCGATCGTGTCGGTCGAGTACGTGGGTCTGGCGATGTGGACCGGCGGGACAGCGCTCCTCCGCTACGCCTCCGACACCCGCGCCGTCCTGCGCGCGCGGCTGCTGTACGCCCCGGCCGCAGCAGTCCTCCCCGTTGCCGCGCTGGCGATCGACGACGACCCACGCCTCTTCGCCGTCGTCCTGGCTGTCCTCGCCTGGCTGGTCGGCGGGAGCACGTTCGCGATCGGGCTGCGCGCGGCCCGTCACAAGCCCGAGGACGACTCCGTACGGTCAGCGCCGTCGCCGGCCCAGGACTCCTGACGCGTCGCGAGGGCCTCCTGGACTGCCAGGGTCCGAGCCAGGGCCGTGTAGCGGCGCTCGAGGGCGCCGATCCTCCGGAACAGCACGACCGACACGAGCATGAACGTGACGACCAGCAGGTAGAGGAGGAGGTCGGCGCCACGACCGATGCCGAGCGCGTTGGCGACCTCCGTGAGCGCGTCGGGGAAGAGCACGGCCAGGCCGGCGGCGATGACGACGAGCACGACGTAGGCGCGCCACAGCACCTTGTGGAGGGCCTTGCGGCTCCCACGGAACGCGAGGAGGCCGATGACGACGATGGCCGCGAGCAGCAGCAGCTTGATGAGCGTCATGGCGGGTCTCCGGGCGAGAAGGGGGCAGGGACCAGCGTAGGCGGGATCTGCTGGCTTCGTGGATAGTTCGAAAACGCCGCGCCGGAGCCACGGCCAGCCCTAACCTCGGATCGTGAACGAGCCCCCCGGCAACTGCGACGTCTGCGTCGTGGTGCCGATGTACAACGAAGCCGCCAGCGTGGGGGCTGTCGTGCGCGACCTCCGCTGGTCGTTCTCACGCATCGTGTGCGTCGACGACGGCAGCAGCGACGACTGCGCCCGGGTGGCCGCCGAGGCGGGTGCGACCGTCGTGCGGCACCCGGCCAACCTCGGCCAGGGCGCTGCCCTGCAGACGGGCTTCACGTACGCGCTGCGCGACCCCGAGGTCGCCTACCTCGTCACCTTCGACTCCGACGGCCAGCACCGCCGGGTCGACGCCGAGGCGATGGTCACCACGGCTCGCAACGAGGGCGTCGACGTCGTGCTCGGCTCCCGCTTCCTCGGGGAAGCCGAGGTGGAGGTCCCCCCGCTGCGTCGCCTCGTGCTCCGGGCCGCCACCACGTTCACCCGCCTGAGCACCGGCCTCGACCTCACCGACACCCACAACGGCCTGCGGGTGCTGAGCCGCCGCGCGGTCGAGTCGATGGACCTCACGCTCGACGGCATGGCGCACGCCAGCCAGCTGCTCTCGAGGATCGCCCAGCACCGGCTGAGCTACGTCGAGGCGCCGGTCACGATCGCCTACACCGACTACTCGCGCTCGCGCGGCCAGTCCAACGTCAACGCACTGAACATCGCGTTCGACCTCGCCCTCGAGCGGCTCCGGGGACAGGGCTAGCCTGTTCCCCCGTGGAATGGCTGTCGGACACCTGGCTCGATCTCCTCGGATGGCTCGGCAGCGCGCTGCTGGTCGTCTCGCTCCTGCAGACCCGGGTGCTCCGGTTCCGCATCCTCAACCTCGCGGCGTGCCTGAGCCTGGTCCTCTTCAACGCCCTCATCGAGGTGTGGCCGATGGTGGCGATGAACGTCGCCACGAGCACGATCAACGTCTTCTTCCTCACCCGGCTGCTGCGTGACCGGCACGACGAGAGCGCGTTCCACGTGCTGCAGGTCGAGCCGCGGGACGCGTACTTCCAGCACTTCCTGGTCGTGCACGCCGCCGACATCGAGAAGTTCCACCCGGCGTTCCACGGCACCGAGCCCGACGACCTCGCCTTCCAGGTCGAGAAGGGGGACGAGACGGTGGGGGTCGTCCTCATCCGCCGCGAGGGCGACATCGCGCAGGTGCAGCTCGACTACGTCACGCCCCGCTTCCGCGACTTCTCGCCGGGCGAGTTCGTGTGGCGACGTACGCCGCGGCTGCGCGAACGGGGGTTCCGCAAGGTCGTGACCCCGGTCGGGATGGTCAACCCCTACTACGACCGGCTCGGGCACGGCTTCCGCCGCGAGGGCGACGCCTACGTGCTCGACCTCTGATCGGGCACGGTGGTCCTGGCGCGGGGGTGGGAACACTCCCCCTGTGCGATACCTGACCGCGAAAGTCATCCGTCCGGTCGGCTGGATGATGATCTTCGCGGTCAGCTGTCGCGGGGCTCGAGGGTCGTCAGCCTCGCGAGGCGGCGACCCAGCGGTCGAGCAGGTCCCGGGCCGCCCCCGAGTCCACGGCCTGCTCGGCCCTGGCCAGCCCGTGCGGCAGGGTCTCGGCCAACGGGCGGGCCGGGTCGTCGTGGACGGCCAGCGCCGCCCCGGCGTTGAGCAGGACGGCGTCGCGGACCGGACCACGCTCGCCGTCGAGCAGCCGTCGTACGACGTCGGCGTTGTGGGCCACGTCGCCACCGCGCAGCGCCTCGGCCGTGACGGTCTCGAGGCCGAGCTCGGTCGGGTCGACGGTCGACGTCGTCACCTCCCCGGCGTGGACCTGCCACACCGCAGAGGTGGTGGTCGTCGTCAGCTCGTCGAGGCCGTCGTCGCCCCGGAAGACCAGCGCGTCCACGCCGCGGGCGGCGAAGACCCCGGCCATGACCGGAGCCTTGCGGCGGTCGGCGCAGCCGATCGCCTGGGCCGCGGGCCGCGTCGGGTTGGCGAGCGGGCCGAGCAGGTTGAAGGTCGTGGCGATGCCGAGCTCGCGCCGCGGGACGGCCGTGTGACGCATGCCGGGGTGGAAGGCGGCCGCGAAGCAGAAGGTGATGCCGACCTCGTCGGCGAGGGCCGCGACCCGTTCCGGCGGGAGGTCGAGGCGGATCCCGAGGGCCTCGAGCACGTCGGCGGAACCGGAGGCGGAGGACGCCGACCGGTTGCCGTGCTTGACCACCCGTGCGCCCGCCCCCGCCGCGACGACGGCCGCCATGGTGGAGATGTTGACCGACATCGAGCGGTCGCCGCCGGTGCCGACGACGTCGAGCAGCCGTCCCTCGACCCGGATCGGCGTGGCGACCTCGAACATCGCCTCGGTGAGGCCGATCAGCTCCTCGGCGGTCTCGCCCTTCGCGCGCAGCGCGACAGCGAAGCCGGCCACCTGGGCCGGGGTCGCCTCGCCCGCGACGATCCGCGCCATCGCCCAGGCGGTCTGGTCGGCGGTGAGGTCCTCGCCGGCGACGAGGGCGGTGAGCACGTCAGGCCAGCTGTGGCTCATGGCGTGCCGGCGTTCAGCTGGTCGCCGGCACGCGCGACCGCAGCAGCGCCACGACCGTCTCGGCCAGCTGGACCGGGTCGATCGGGTGGGCCACGGCTGCCTCGGCGCGCGACCACGTGGCCAGCCAGGCGTCCTGCACGCGGCCGGTCAGCACCACGCACGGCGGGCACTGGTAGATCTCGTCCTTGAGCTGCTTGGCGATGCCCATCCCGCCGGCGGGAACGGCCTCGCCGTCGAGGATCGCCAGCGCGATGCCACCCGCGTCCATGTTCTGGATGACGACGGGCTCGGTCGCGACCTCGACGTACTGCAGCTCGGGCAGGTCGGGGTGCGGGCGCCGGCCCAGGGCCAGGATGACCTGCTGGCGCGTGTTGACGTCGTCGGAGTAGACGAGCACCTTCAGCGGGGCGGCGTTGTGGTCGGTCACGCGCCAGATGCTACCGGCCGGTCTCCCGCTCGAGGTCGCCCCCGTCCCGGGACGCGGCAGCGCGCGCCTCGAGCAGGTCGAGCCGCCGGTCCTCGCGCTTGGCCTCCTTCATCGAGGAGCGCACCCACTGGGTGAAGAGCACCCCGAAGAAGACCAGCCCGATCAGGTCGCCGCTCCCCCACAGGATCCCGCCGGCGAGGTGCTGGTCGTCGAGCGGGTCGGGGAGCCACCAGCCCATCGGGCCATCGGCCAGCGAGGGGTACCAGTAGCCGCCCAACAGGGTCTCCTGGCCCATGATCGTGACGCCGAGGAAGGCGTGGAACGGCAGCGTCAGCACCACCAGCAGCATCCGGGCCGGATAGCCCACCCGCCCCGGGACCGGGTCGATGCCCATCAGCGGCCAGAAGAACAGCGCCCCCACCAGCACCAGGTGGACGTGCATCAGCTCGTGGACGAACGGCGACTCCAGCGAGGCGAGGTACCAGCCGGAGAAGTAGAGCGCCCACGGCGAGACGACGTACAGCGCGAAGGTCAGCGGCGGGAACGACAGCACGCGCGCGACGCGGGAGTGCAGCACTGCGAGCAGCCAGCGTCGCGGTCGTGGCGGGAGCGTACGCAGGGCGAGCGTGACCGGCGCGCCCAGCGCGAGCGCCAGCGGGACCAGCATCGTGAGCAGCATGTGCTGGACCATGTGGACGCTCAGCAGCGTGGTGTCGTAGGCCGCCATCCCCGACATCGTCGCGAAGGCGAAGGTGCCCATCCCGACCACCACGAAGGCGACGGTGCGACCCACCGGCCAGTGGTCGCCACGCCGACGCAGGGTCGCCACGCCGACCAGGTAGAGACCGGCGACCCAGACCGTCAGCAGGAACGGCAACGGGGCCAGACTCCACTCGCTGAGGCCTCGTGCGAACGTGAACGGGGGGAGGTCGAGTCCCGCTCCGGAGGCCGTGATCAGCACACCCACGAGTCTAGGTCCCGGAACCGAGGGGGTCGGGATGCCCCCGGGGCCTCCGTACGGCCATAATGGTCGCGTGGCGACTGCAGCAGCGACGATCCCGGCCTCCCGACTCCACGGGCACCACGACCGACCGAGCATGGTCAGCGTCGGCACGATCATCTGGCTCTCCAGCGAGCTGATGTTCTTCGCCGCCCTGTTCGCGTCGTACTTCACGATCCGTGCGGTCTCGCCGGACCTCTGGGCCCAGAACACCGAGCTCCTCGACGTCCCGTTCGCGTCGGTCAACACCACGATCCTGGTGCTGTCCTCGCTCACCTGCCAGCTGGGCGTCTTCGCCGCCGAGCGCGGCCAGGTCGGCCGCACCGGCTCGGTGTTCAAGATGGGCGGCTGGGGGCTGCGCGAGTGGTTCCTGCTCACCTACGTCATGGGCGCCGTCTTCATCGCCGGCCAGGCCATCGAGTACGCCACGCTGGTCCAGGAGGGCGTGACGATCCAGGACTCGGCGTACGGCACGATGTTCTACCTCACGACCGGCTTCCACGGCCTGCACGTGACCGGCGGGCTGGTGGCCTTCCTCTTCGTGCTCGGCCGGACCTACATCGCCCGGAAGTTCACCCACGAGCAGGCCGTCAGCGCGATCGTCGTGTCCTACTACTGGCACTTCGTCGACGTCGTCTGGATCGGCCTGTTCGCGACGATTTACCTGATCAAGTGACAACCGCTGCCCCGGATCTGACGAAGGACTAGATGTGCGCTTCCTGAACCGTTCCGCCGGCCGGATCTCCCGCCACCGCCGCGGTCCGCTCGCCGGCCTCCTGGTGCTGCTGCTGGGGCTGCTGCTCACCGGCGGGCTCTACACCATGTTCTCCCCCGCCCAGGCGCAGGAGACCCAGTCCGACGAGGAGCTCATCGCCAAGGGCCGTGAGCTGTTCACCGTCAGCTGCGCCTTCTGCCACGGTCAGAACGGCGAGGGTGTCCGCACCATCGACGGCAACCAGCTCGGCCCGTCGCTGGTCGGCGTCGGCGCAGCCGCCGTCGACTTCCAGGTCGGCACCGGCCGGATGCCCATGACCCAGCCCGGCCAGCAGGCCGTCCGCAAGCAGGTCGTCTTCACCGACGAGGAGACCGCCGCGATGGCGGCGTACGTCGCCTCGCTCGGCCCCGGTCCGGCCATCCCCGACGAGTCCGACTACAGCCTCGAGGGGCTCTCCGACGAGGAGCGCCAGGAGGCGATCGTCCGCGGCGGCCAGATCTTCCTGACCAACTGCACCGCGTGCCACAACTTCACCGGCTCGGGCGGCGCCATGCCCCGCGGCGGCTTCGCGCCCAACATCCTCGACGTGGAGGACCGCTACGTCTACATGGCGATGCTGACCGGCCCGCAGTCCATGCCGAACTTCTCCAACGGCAACCTGACGCCCGAGGCCAAGCGCGACGTCATCGCCTACCTCAACTCGATCGAGGAGAACCCCGACTACGGCGGCTTCGGCATGGGTGGCCTCGGCCCCGTGGCCGAGGGCATGTACGCCTGGCTCGCCGGCATCGGCATCCTGATCGGCTTCGCCGTGTGGATCGCCGCCCACGGCGCCCGCTCGAACAAGGAGAAGGTGGAAGCGTGAGTTCCCACGACGTGCACGACGAGCACCTCCCGGCGCACCGGTCCGAGACCACGCCCGCCACGGAGCCGATCGCCGACCCCGGCCTGCCGGCCCACCAGTGGCGGCCCACCGACGTCGACCCGGCTGCCGAGAAGCGCGCCGAGCGCCAGGTGGCGACCATGTTCGGCCTCTCGGCCGTCTGCACGGTGCTGTTCGTGGTGTCCTACTTCGTCTTCGAGATCGGTGAGGTCACCACCACCATCGCCGGCCTCGGCGCCTCGACCGTCGCCCTCGGCACCACCCTCGCCGGCGCGCTGCTGTTCATCGGCATCGGCATCATCCAGTGGGCCCGCAAGCTGATGTCCGACCACGAGATCGTCGAGATGCGCCACCCGGCCGCCTCCAGCGACGCCGACCGTGCCGAGACGGTCGCGGCCTTCAACACCGGCCTCGAGGAGTCCGGCATCGGCCGCCGGCCACTGGTGCGCAACTCGCTGCTCGGCGCGATCGGCGTGCTCGCGCTGCCGGTCCCCGTCGTGCTGCTGCGCGACCTCGGACCGCTGCCCGGGGACACCCTCAAGAGCACCATCTGGGAGCCCGACATGCGCGTCGTCCGCGACGTGACCGGGACCCCCATCCGCCCCGCCGACCTCGAGGTCGGCGACCTGGTCAACGCCGAGCCCGCCGCGCTCTTCGAGACCGACGAGGAGGGCGAGCCGCTGGTCGAGGGCGTCGAGCTCCAGGTCGAGAAGGCCAAGGGCGCGGTCATCCTGGTCCGGATCGAGCCCGACGACATCACGCCCGGACCGGGCCGTGACGACTGGGGCGTCGACGGGATCCTCTGCTACTCCAAGATCTGCACCCACGTCGGGTGCCCGATCTCGCTCTACGAGCGGACCACCCACCACGTGCTGTGCCCCTGCCACCAGTCCACCTTCGACCTCGCCGACGCGGCGAAGGTCGTCTTCGGCCCGGCCGCACGGCCACTGCCCCAATTGCCCCTCGCAGTAGACTCCGAGGGATATCTCGTGGCGCAGCGAGACTTCGACGAGCCGGTCGGACCGAGCTTCTGGGAGCGTGACTCACGATGAGCATCGACACGAGCAAGGTCGCCACCAGCAACACCACCACGGCGGCCACGGCCAAGAAGCCGAACCCGATCGGCGCGGCGGCCACGTGGGCCGACGACCGCCTCGGCCTGGCCGCCCTCGGCAAGAAGCAGCTGCGCAAGGTCTTCCCCGACCACTGGTCCTTCATGCTGGGCGAGATCGCGCTGTGGAGCTTCGTCGTGCTGCTCCTCACCGGCACGTTCCTCACCCTGTGGTTCCGCCCCTCCATGGTCGAGGTCACCTACATGGGCAGCTACGACCAGCTGCGCGGCATCCACATGTCCGAGGCGTACGCCTCGACGCTCGACATCTCCTTCGACGTCCGCGGCGGCCTGCTGATGCGGCAGATGCACCACTGGTCGGCGATGCTCTTCATCGCCGCGATGATGGTGCACATGATGCGCGTCTTCTTCACGGGCGCGTTCCGCAAGCCGCGCGAGCTCAACTGGGTGATCGGCTGCCTGCTGCTGCTCCTCGGCACGCTCGAGGGCTTCACCGGCTACTCCCTGCCCGACGACCTGCTCTCCGGCACCGGCATCCGGGCCGCCGACGGCTTCATGAAGTCGATGCCCGTGGTCGGCACGTACATGTCGTTCTTCCTGTTCGGCGGCGAGTTCCCGGGTGACGCGATCATCTCGCGCCTCTACGTCGTCCACGTGCTGCTGCTGCCCGGCATCATCCTGGCGCTGATCGCTGCCCACATGCTGCTGCTCGTCTACCACAAGCACACGCAGTGGCCCGGTCCCGGGCGCACCGAGAAGAACGTCGTCGGCTACCCGCTGATGCCGGTCTACATGGCCAAGGCCGGTGGCTTCTTCTTCATCGTCTTCGGCATCACCGCTCTCATGGGTGGCCTGCTGTCGATCAACCCGGTGTGGAAGTACGGCCCCTACGACCCGTCCAAGGTGACGGCCGGTTCCCAGCCCGACTGGTACATGGGCTGGCCCGACGGCGCGCTGCGGATCATGCCGGGGTGGGAGTCGACGATCGGCCCCTACACGCTCTCCTGGAACGTGTTCCTGCCGATCATCGTGCTGCCCGGCGTGGCGTTCACGGTGCTGCTGCTGCTGCCGTTCCTGGAGTCGTGGATCACCGGCGACAAGCGTGAGCACCACCTGCTCGACCGCCCGCGCAACGCGCCGACCCGGACCGCGGTGTTCGTCGCGCTGATGACCTTCTACGGCCTGATGTGGGCTGCGGGCGGCAACGACATCCTGGCGATCACCTTCGACCTGAGCATCAACCAGATCACCTACTTCATGCGAGCGGCAGTGTTCGTCGGACCGGTGATCGCGTTCTTCATCACGCGTCGCTGGTGCATCTCGCTGCAGCGCGCCGACAACGAGCGACTGCTCCACGGCTACGAGACCGGCATCATCATGCGGTCGGCCGAGGGCGGCTACTCCGAGCGGCACCTGCCGATCAACGAGACGTCCGCCTACACGCTCACGGCCCGCGACCGGGACCACGTCTACGAGGCGGGCTCCGAGAGCGACGACAACGGCGTGGCGGCGCCCGGCACCCGCATCCAGCGGATCCGGGCCCGGCTCTCCCGCGGCTGGTACGGGCACAACGTGCAGAAGCCGACCGCCGAGGAGCTGCAGGACGCTCACGCGCACGCCGAGCACGAGCACGAGCTGCAGGCAGGACTCGACCACCCGGCCGACGGCCACCAGTTCGACGGCCACCACACGGTCGACGAGGAGAGCCTGCGCCACTGACCGACCGGTCACCGCAGCACGACGAGACGGCCCGTGTCACCGAGAGGTGACACGGGCCGTCCTGCGTCCCGGGCAGGCCGTCCGGCGGACGGTCCGTCCCCCGCCCGGACTACCGGAAGCGGGCCCCCACCTCGTGCCGCGACCCGTCGGCCAGCACCAGCACGAATCGGCGGGTGGTGCCCGCCCACGACCGCGGCGTCTTCACGACCACCTGGTAGGTCCCCTCGGGCGAGAGCTCCAGCGCGCGTACGTCCGCACCGGCACCGTCGACCTCCAGCCCGACGAAGGTGGCACGGTCGACCACCAGGTTGCCGGCCGCGTCGCGGAGCTTCCACTTCATCGGCAGCGCCGAGCCTGCGCGTACGGAGTCCTGCCGCTGGGGGAACGGCGGCAGGAACCCGTCGAAGTCGTAGCTCAGGGTCACCGACTGCCGGCACTGCGACGCGTTGCCGCTGCCGTCCACGGCCCGGTGGACCACGACGCTCGTCCCCGGCCCGAAGCGCTCGGGCCAGGTGGCCGACACCACCGGGGCAGGGTCGACGACGTCCACGGCCTGCGCCGGGACCTGCGCCACGTCCTCCCCCACCACACCCCGCACGTCCGGCGGGCAGGTGATGATCGGGGCGGTCGTGTCCGCCACGGTGACGACCTGCGTGGCCGTGGCCTGCTCGCCGTCCTCGTCGGTCGCGGTCCAGGTCACGCTCGTCTCCCCCAGCGGGAGGAGCGCCGGCGCGTCGTTGACGAGCTCCACCTCCCCGCCGTCCGGGTCGGTGGCCGTGACACCGGTGATCGGTCCCGCCCAGCCTCCGGTCGTGTTGCCCTCCAGGGTCGCGTCCGCCACGGTGAGCACCGGCGGCTCGCTGCAGAGCAGCCGCAGGTCGAGGTCGGTGACCGGGGGTGGGATCTCCATGACCCGGCTCTCGACGTACGCAGCACCGTCCACCGCCGTGCAGCCCTCCTTCTCCGCGCGCACCCGGTAGTAGCCGGTGATGACGTCCCAGCCGAAGTGGCCGCGGTCGTCGGTCAGCGAGGGGTTGGTGCGGTTGGCGGGCGACATGATCGCGCTGCCGTCCGGGACCACCGTGAAGGGCCCGTTCGGGTCGTCGGACCGGAACAGCGTCACGGTCGCCCCGGCCACCGGGCGGCCGCTCGGCGTCCGCACCAGCCCGCTCGGGTCGATGTAGACGTCGAAGGAGAACGTCATGTCGTCGGTCCCCTCAGGACAGTCCACGTGCACCACGACGGTGACGTATCCGTGCACCGGGTGGAACGGCGGGATCGTGCCGCGGTAGCGCCCGGCCGAGACCTCGGTCAGGTCGCCCACCAGCAGGCTGGCGCCGTCCTGGAAGACCTCGTAGGAGCCGGAGCCCCCCGGGCACGCGGCGGTCGTCAGGGCGAGCTCGTCCTGCCAGTAGGCCACGAGCACGCCGTCCGAGCCGGGCTGGGACGGCTCGAGGCTGGCGCCGTCGGGCAGTCCCCCGAGCTCCTCGAGCTCGACGTCGAGCCTCAGCCGCTCGCCGGCCGCCAGGGTCACGTCGCGCACGTGCTGCGGCCGCGCCACCACGTCGGCCGGCGGATAGACCGACACGTCGTAGGCACCGGGCGGCAGCCCGTTGGCGTCGTACGTCCCGTCGGAGCCGGTCCGACCGAGGTAGACGCAGCGCCCACCCTCGGCCGGGCACACCTGGACCGACGCGTCCGACACCGGTACCTCGAGCAGGCCGGGCGTCGCGGTGACCTCACCGGTGATCCGGGCTGCCCCCGAGGGTGGGATCCCGTTGCGCACCGGGAACACGTAGCGTCCCGGCTCGGTCGAGTTGCGACTGCCCGCGGCGAGGCTCCGCGGACCGCCGTCGAGGAAGGCGCCGTTCTGCAGCGAGCCCGGGAGCTCGAAGAAGGCGGCCTCGTCGTTGGTCCCGGCCGAGAAGCCGGCGCCCGCCGAGGTCCCGCCGAGGCCGCCGCTGCCGCCGCTGGCGTCACCGGTCTCCCACTGGATGCCGTCGTAGTTGAAGACGATGTCGAAGTCGCCGACGCCCAGGTCGGAACGGTCGACGAGCAGCAGCTGGAAGCTGTTGAGCTTGTCGTAGTGACCGCTGTAGTAGCCCACGTTCAGCCAGTTCACGCAGAACGCCTGCCGCCCACCGAACGTGGTCTCACCCACCGAGTACGTCACCGGTGCGCTGCCCTCGCCCCGCGTGTCCACGTCGGCGAAGAACGGCGCGATGATCGGTGGCGTGCTCGCATCGAGCCGGAACGGTGTGAACGTGCTCATCGGGCTGTCGAAGGTGACGTTGCCGTTGTTGTTCACGTACGTGTGCGTGTAGGTCGTGCCGAAGAAGTTCGGCGCGAACGGCAGCGCCACGGACTGCGAGGAGCCGTCGTCGTTCGGCGGCAGCGACACCTCCGTGCACGACTCCCGCTGGTCGACGGCACCGTCGATCTCGAGCTCGGAGGAGCAGCTCGTGTAGGGGCCGGTCTGCGGGTCGTCGCCCTGCCAGCCGGTGACCGCGACCCGCACCTGGGCGCCGTGCCCGCGCGCGACCTGGTCCCACTCCTGCCGCGAGGGCGTCCAGCTGGTGCCGCTCACGTCGCCGGACTCCAGCAGCGGCTCCCAGGCGGCGTCGTAGAAGCGGACGACGAAGCGGTCGTTGCGGTAGGCCGGCCCGCCGCCGCCCGGCTCCCACTCGACCTGCGGCGGCTCGTCGGAGGCGACACCGGTCACGGTGACGGACGAGAAGTCGAGGTCCGGGGCCATCCCCTGCTCGGTCAGCAGGCAGTTCGGGCCGTCGGCGAAGCCCGGGCTGGTGTCGGCGGGGAGCATCGCCTGGACGGCGTGGCTGAGCCGCTCGGAGTTCGAGCTGGAGACGTCGTACCAGATGCTGGAGTCGCTCCACGAGACGTCGTCGCCGTACTCGGAGGTGTCGTCGTACATGTCCCACAGGAAGCGCTGGACGGCGACCTCGTTGTCCTCACCCTCGTAGGACCCGTTGCTCTCGAGGTCGTAGTCGGCCGGCGTGTCACCGATGTCGTCGTAGCTGGTGTCGCCCGCGCTCGGGAGGTTCATCGCCGCGACGTCGAGCTCCTGCTGCAGGCTGATGCCGAAGTACGTCGGCCAGCCCTCCGCCCAGGCCATGTGGGTGCCCTCGTCCTTGTCGCGGCCACCCGTCTCGGACAGGTTGTCGCTGAAGAAGTGCGGGCCCCCGGGGTTGTCCTCGATGTCGAAGCGGTCGGCCACGTAGTGGCCGTACTCGTGGAGCAGCAGGTCCCAGTTGTCGAAGTTGCTGAGCTGGATGTGCAGCTGGCCGTCGTCGTAGTTGTTGTTGGAGTCGGAGGTCGGGAAGTCGACCTCGATGAACCCTGCGTCCTCCCCCAGGTCCTCCTCGAGGTACTCGGCCCCGGAGACCAGGGCGTCGAGCACCGCGAAGGCCCGGCCGGGCTCCTCGCTCTCCTCCCCGACGAGGTCGATGTCGACGTCCGCCCCGTCCGGGACGTCCTCGACCGGGTCGGAGTAGATCGCGAAGGCGTTGTCGATGCCCAGGAAGTAGGGCAGCACCACGGCCGCGTGGTCGGTCCGGGCGCGGACCTCCACGTAGACGGAGTGCTCCTCGTAGAGGTTCGGCGGGACGGAGAGCGAGTACGAGCCATCCCTGCCGGTGGTGCCGACGTCCACCGGGACGTCGTTGCTGGCGTAGGCGTCGTAGACCGCGATGTCGGCCTCCCGGATCGGGTGCAGCACCCCGTTGCGGTCCTCGTACCGGGCAGTGCCGCTGACGCTCACGAACTCGGGTGCGTCGTCCAGCGCCGTGACCTGGCTGCTCGTGCGGACGGTGGCCTCGCGACGGATCAGCGCGGCGACCGTGTCCTCGACCTGGTCTTCGCCGGCACCGGCGGCGCGCGCGTCGGCGGCGGCGCTGTCGACCTGGACGTCCAGCGGAGAGGCGACGCTCTGCTCGAGGCCGGCCGTCCCCTGCTTCACCCACAGCGTGCTGCTGCCGGTGCCGAGCTCGCGGCCCTCGTCGAGGACCCGGGCAGTCACCTCGAGGCTGCCGATCCGGCCGCCGGTGACGTCGAAGGGCACGCGGACCGAGCCCTTCCCGTCCTCGAGCGCGACGGCGAGCGGCCCTGACGGGAGCACCGTCAGCGCCCCGCTGTCGCGCAGGTCCAGGACGGCGCGTCCACCCCCGGTCGCGTCGACGCGGACGAGCGTTCCCTCGGCCGGGTCGCGTGCCTCCGTGACGGTCACGTGGACCCGTCCCGGAGCCTCGGCAGTCGCGCTGGTCGACGCCGGCGGCGCCTCTGGTGGACCGTCCGCTCCGGTGGCGGCCGAGGCCGGCAGGGTGGTCCCGAGCCCGCTGACGCAGGTGATCAGGGCAAGCAGGTGCACAGCAGTACGACGCATGACGTTCCCCCGTCAGTGCACCGGGCCGAGCGCCCGGTCGCTGCGGCAGTCAAGCACCCCCACCCGACTCGCGAGAACGTCCGGCGCGGGAAATGACTCGAAGTGACCATGCCCGTCCGGGGAGCTCCCTCAACCCCCGGGGGACTCCTCGGCGCCGCAGAAGTCGTCGCCGCAGCGCGGGTAGCGGTAGTTCTCGGCGAGCGTCCGGTCGCCGTCGCGCCAGGCGTAGACGGCGCCGCCGGCGGTGCCGAGGGGCTCACCGTCGGCCGAGACCAGCTCGACCACGGCCCGCACCTCACCGCGTCCGTCGCCCTCCGCCACCGCCTCCAGCTCGACGACGTGGCGGGAAGGACCCTCGACCACCCACGACGCAGTCGCGGGGTCGACCGTCGTGACGCTGCCACCGACGGTGAACGTCGCGGTCGCGCGGGCGCCCGCCGGGGCGTGGGCCAGGCAGTAGACCAGCGGGATCCGGCCGTCGGGGTGCTCGCCCGGCTCGGTGGTGATCAGCGTCGAGTCGAACATCTCGCCGGACTGCTCCCCGGACTCGGCGGCCACACAGCTCGTCGGTTCCTCGGGCAGCGTCACGGCAGCGTCGTCGGCGCCGCTGCCCGACTCCCCGCAGCCGGCCAGCAGCAGGCCCAGGGCCAGCAGGGCACCCGGCAGCGGGACCGCGGCAGCGCGCATGGCGTCACGCTAGTGGAGCAGTGGCCGGCCGGCCGGGTTTCGCCCCAACCGGGGCGCGCAGGTCAGGACAGGGCCGAGGCCTGGGAGTACGAGCCGAAGTCGGCGTTCCAGTCGCCGTACCCGTTGTAGAGCGTCATCGGACGCTCGGTCCCGACGTACTCGACGACGTCGCCGCGCTTGGTCATGTTGTAGAGCCAGGCGGCGTCGGCGGTGCTCATGCCGGTGCAGCCGTGGCTGACGTTGGCGGAGCCCTGCGAGCTCACCGACCACGGTGCGGCGTGGATGAACTCGCCGGAGTAGGTGACCCGCATGGCGTACTCGACGTCGTCGATGTCGTAGCCGTCGGGGCCGTCGCTGTCGATGCCGACGGTCTCGGAGTTCATGCGCTTCTCACGGAACTTCTCGATGATCACCTTGGTCCCGGACCGGGTGGTGAACTTCGGCTCCTCGCCCGTCGTGATCGGGAGGGTCCGCAGCAGCGCGCCGTTGCTGAAGACGCGCATCTGGTGGGAGTCCATGTCGACCTTGTAGATGTTGGCGTCGCCGACGGTGAAGTCGACCTTCCGGCTCTCCTGGCCGTAGATCCCGTTGCCGGCGTCGACGCTGTTGATGTCGACGTCGACCGAGACCTCGGTCCCGGACTTCCAGTACGCCTTCGGCCGCCAGTGGACCTCCTGGTCGGTCACCCAGTGCCAGGTGCCGGCCTGCTGCGGCGTGCTGGTGACGCTCATGTGGCGCTCGATCTCGGCGCGGTCGGTCACCGGCACGTCGAAGGTGACGATCACCGGCATGCCGACGCCGACGGTCTCGCCGGCGAGCGGCGCCACCGAGGCGTAGGTCTGCTCGTCGAGGGTCAGGTCGGCGGTGGAGAAACGATCGGTCTGCGTCTCGCGCTCGCCCTCGGCTCCCTCGGCCACGGTCTTCACGGTGTAGGTCGCCCCCGGCTCCAGCCGTCCGGTCGCGGTCCACCGGGAACCGTCGCGGGCGATGTCACCGGACAGCTTGCCGGCACCGCTGGTGACGGTGACCTTCTGCAGCTCGCCGTTGCGGGCGGTGACGTGCAGCTCGCGGTCGACCGGCACGTCCGCGCGCGCGACGTTGGTCGAGATCTTCACGGGCGGGGGTGCGGGGGTCGCCTCCTGTGAGCTCCCGGCAGCCTGCGCCGGGGCACTCTCGCCGGCGGGGCTGTCGGCCGAGCAGGACGCGACGAGGGCAGCCGTCGCCACGAGGGCGAGGGATCCTGCGAACCTGGTGGTCCGAGACATGGCGATGCTCCGGTGTCGTACGGCGGGGACCCATTCAATGTAACCCGCAGCCCACGACACATCGAATCAGCGACGCGCCGCCCGGAAGTCGGACGGCGGCGTCCGCTGCGGGAGAACGTCAGTGGGCGTGCTCGCCGCGGTAGTACTCGAAGACCAGACCGGACAGCGCGACCGCCCCGAGCGCACCGCCGATGATCAGCAGCCACCACAGGCCCAGCGCGACGGCGTAGACCATCACGCCGAGGGTGAGGGCGCACCACAGCGGCCACCAGGAGTACGGCGGGAAGAACCCCAGCTCGCCGGCCCCGTCGGCCACCTCGGCGTCCTTGCGGTCCTCGGGACGCGGGTCCATCTTGGCCGCGTGGAAGCCGAGGTACAGGGTCACCATGGCCGCCAGCAGCGTGGTCATGACCAGCGCGGACGTCCCGGTCCAGTCACCGGTCACGAACCAGTACGCCGGGCTGACCAGCACGAAGAAGGCGGTCGTGATGGCGAAGATCCAGGCCTCGGCCTTCATCGGTGGTCTCCCTCTCCGTCGGTCCGGTCGCGCAGCATCTCCTCGCGCCCCTCGACGTCGGGCGCGTCGGCCGGTCGGCCCTCACGCTCGGCGTCGTTCTCGGCCAGCTCCATCGCCGCGACCTCGGGGTGGTGCAGGTCGAAGGCGGGCGACTCCGAGCGGATCCGCGGGATGCTCACGAAGTTGTGGCGCGGCGGCGGGCAGGAGGTGGCCCACTCCAGCGAGCGTCCCCAGCCCCACGGGTCGTCGGTCTCGACCAGCGGCGACCGGGACGAGATGTAGACGTTGTAGAAGAAGGGCAGCGTCGACGCAGCCAGCAGGAAGGCACCCACCGTCGAGACCTGGTTGAGGAAGGTGAAGCCGTCCTCGGGGAGGTAGTCGGCGTAGCGACGCGGCATGCCCTCGACACCGAGCCAGTGCTGGACGAGGAAGGTGGTGTGGAAGCCGATGAACAGCAGCCAGAAGTGGATCTTGCCGAGCCTCTCGTCGAGCATCCGGCCGGTCATCTTGGGCCACCAGAAGTAGAAGCCGGCGAACATCGCGAACACCACGGTGCCGAAGACGACGTAGTGGAAGTGCGCCACCACGAAGTAGGAGTCGGACACGTGGAAGTCCAGCGGCGGGCTGGCCAGGATGACACCGGTCAGGCCACCGAACAGGAAGGTCGTGAGGAACCCGATCGACCACAGCATGGGGGTGTCGAAGGACAGAGATCCCCCCACATCGTGCCGATCCAGTTGAAGAACTTCACTCCGGTGGGGACCGCGATGAGGAACGTCATGCCGGAGAAGAACGGCAGGTCGACGGCTCCGGTCACGAACATGTGGTGGGCCCACACGGCGACCGAGAGGATCGCGATGCCGAGCGTGGCGCCGACCAGGCCGACGTACCCGAAGATCGGCTTGCGGCTGAAGACGGGGAGGATCTCGGTCACGATGCCGAAGAACGGCAGCGCGATGATGTAGACCTCCGGGTGGCCGAAGAACCAGAACAGGTGCTGCCACAGGATCGGCCCCCCGTGCGAGGGGTCGAAGACGTGGGCCCCGAGCAATCGGTCGGCCTCCAGGGAGAGCAGCGCACCGGCGAGGATCGGGAACGCGATCAGCACCAGCAGCGAGGTGACCAGCGTGTTCCAGACGAAGATCGGCATCCGGAACATCGTCATCCCGGGCGCGCGCATGCAGATGATCGTGGTGATGAAGTTGACCGCACCGAGGATGGTGCCGAGGCCGGCCATCCACAGGCCCATCACCCACAGGTCGCCGCCGACGCCCGGGGAGCGTACGGAGTCCGAGAGCGGGGTGTAGGCGAACCACCCGAAGGAGGCCGCGCCGCCCGGGGTGAGGAAGCCGGAGGCGGTGATCAGGCCGCCGAACAGGAACAGCCAGTAGCTGAACATGTTGAGCCGCGGGAACGCCACGTCGGGCGCGCCGATCTGCAGCGGCATGATCACGTTGGCGAAGCCGAAGAACAGCGGCGTCGCGAAGAGCAGCAGCATGATCGTGCCGTGCATCGTGAAGAGCTGGTTGTAGAGCTCGTCGTTGACGACCTGCATGCCCGGGTAGGCGAGCTCGGACCGGATGAGCAGCGCCATCAGGCCGCCGACCAGGAACCAGGCGAACGACGTACCGAGGTAGAGCTTGCCGATCAGCTTGTGGTCGGTCGTGGTCATGATCCGGGCCAGCTGCTGGCCCAGCGGCTTGCGGGGCTGCTGCGTGGTCGGGTGGGCAGCGGTGGCAGTCACTCGGACTCCTCCTCAGCGGGCTCGAGGCCGGCCTGGTCACGGACGTCGACGCCGCCGAGGAGCGGCTCGTCGGAGGTGTAGCCCTGCTCCTCGAGGTCCCGGAGGTGCTCGTCGTACTCCTCGGCGCTGACGACCTCGACGTTGAACAGCATCCGGGAGTGGTAGGAGCCGCAGAGCTCGTAGCACTTGCCGACGAACGTGCCCTCGGTGTCGGGGGTGACCTCGTAGTGGTTGACCCGGCCCGGGATGACGTCCATCTTCATCAGGAAGCCCGGGACGCCGAACGAGTGGATGACGTCGGGGCTGTGCAGGTTGAACTGGGTGGTCTCGCCCACCGGCAGCACCAGCGTGGGGATGTTGCCGCCGTAGCCGGAGGTCCACACGACCTCGCTGTCGACGGCGTCCTCTCCGGTGTAGTTGAAGGTCCAGCTCCACTGCTGGCCCACCACGTCGATCGTGTGGTCCTGCTCGGTGTCCTCGAGCACGGCGTTCTGGACGTTGACCGTGTGGTAGAAGAACACGATCACCATGATGACCGGCGCGATCGTGTAGAAGATCTCGAGCGGCAGGTTGTAGCGCGTCTGCACCGGGATCTCGTCGTGGGAGCGACGGCGGTAGCGGACGACCACCCAGAAGATGAGGCCCCAGACCACGACGCCGGTCGCGAGGGCCGCGACCCACGCCCAGCGCCACAGCTCGAAGATGTGCTGGGCCTGCTCGGTGGCAGGGTCCGGCATCGCCAGGTTCTTCCACTCCTGTTGCGTCTCGGCCGAGCATCCGGCCAGGAGAACGAGCGCACCCAACGTGGCGACCAGGCCGACCCGACGCAGTGTCGTGGCCGTACGCCGGTGGAGTTGCTGACCCACGAACGAGCCTCTCTCTTCAGCAGTTCACGGACACGGGACAGCGTATCCGAATCGGGGCCCGGAGCAGCCGAGGGGTCGGCAGTAGGTTGAGCCGGTGAGCCCATCCCCCGCCGAGCCCGCGCAGCCACGCGGGATCGACCTCGACACCGCCTCCTCGGAGCCGCTGCACCCCGCGGCCCGGGAGACGCTGCTGGCCGCGCTCGACCAGGGGTACGCCGACCCGCGCCGCCTGCACCGCCCCGGCCGCAGCGCCCGGTTGCTGCTCGACAACGCGCGGGCTGTCGTCGCGGAGAGCCTCGGCGTGCGCCCGGACGAGGTGAGCTTCACCGGCTCCGGCACCGAGGCGGTCCACCGGGGGCTGCTCGGCCTCGTCCGCGGCTCGCGCCGGGGCGCCCAGGTGGTCCACTCCGCGGTCGAGCACGCCGCGGTGCGCCATGCTGCGGCGTGGGGCGGCGAGCCGGTCGAGGTGTCGTGCGACGAGCGGGGGCGCGTCCACGACAGTGACCTGGTGCAGCAGGCGGTCGCGCCGCAGGTGGGCGTCGTGGCGCTGCAGACCGCCAACCACGAGGTCGGCACCATCCAGCCGGTCGGCGGGCTCCGGCTGCCGGACGACGTCCCCGTCTTCACCGACGCCTGCGCCTCCATGGGGCGGTTGCCGCTGCCCGGCGGGTGGTCGGCCGCCGCCGGCTCCGCCCACAAGTGGGGCGGCCCGGCCGGCGTCGGGGTGCTGCTGGTCCGCAAGGGGGCCCGCTGGCGCAACCCCTTCCCGGGCGACGACCGCATCGACGAGCGGGTCGCCGGGTTCGAGAACGTCCCGGGAGCGCTCGCCGCTGCCGCGGCGCTGCGGGCCGTGGTGTCCGAGCGCGACGAGGTCGGCGCCCGCCAGCACGCCCTGGTCGCCCGGATCCGCGCCGCGGTGGCCGCCATTCCCGACACCGAGGTGGTCGGCGACCCCGACCACCGACTCCCCCACCTGGTGACCTTCTCCTGTCTCTACGTCGACGGCGAGGCGCTCGTGCACGCCTTGGACAGGCAGGGCTTCGGCGTCGCCAGCGGATCGGCGTGCGCCGCCTCGACGCTGGAGCCGAGCGCCGTCCTGGCGGCGATGGGTGTCCTCACCCACGGCAACGTACGGCTCTCCTTGGGCCGCACGACGAGCGAGGAGGACGTCGAGCGCTTCCTCGCGGTGCTGCCGGGCGTCGTCACCGACCTGCGCGCCGAGGTCGGCCTGTGAGGACCGTCGACCTCGAGCTCGACTGCCGCGAGATGCGCTGCCCGATGCCCGTCATCGAGCTGGCGCGCCGCTTCGGGGAGGTCCCGGTCGGCGGGGTCGTGGCGGTCGCGGCCACCGACGTCGCCGCCCGGGTCGACGTACCGGCGTGGTGCCGGATGCGGCAGCAGGAGTACGTCGGCGAGGAGCCTGCGGCCGACGGCACGCCACGGTTCCTGGTCCGACGCCGTTCCTGAGGCCTCAGGGACGCAGCGTGCGGAGCTTCTCGCCGATCTCGGCCGCGGCGTCCTCGCCGTAGGCCGCCTCGCAGCGGTTGAGGAAGTGCGTGCGGGAGAGGGTGTACTCCTGGGTGCCGACCTGCTCGACGACGTAGACGGCCAGCAGGCAGCCCAGCTGGGCGGCCCGCTCGTGCGGGAGCCCCCAGTCGAGCGCCGCGAGGAAGCCCGCCCGGAAGGCGTCGCCGACGCCGGTGGGCTCGACCTTGCGGACCTCCGGCACGGCCGGCACGTGGACCGGCTCCTGGCCCTCGCGCTCGATCCGCACGCCGTCGGGCCCGAGGGTGACCACCCACGTGCCGACGCGGGAGAGCACCTCCTCGTGGCTCCAACCCGTCTTCTGGATGATCAGCGAGGACTCGTACTCGTTGGAGAACAGCAGGTCGGCGCCGTCGATGAGCGGCCGGATCAGCTCGCCGTCGCCGAAGGCCAGCTGCTGGCTCGGGTCGGAGACGAAGCGGTAGCCGCGCTGGCGGCACTCGTCGGTGTGGCGCAGCATCGCCTCGGGGTCGTCCGGCCCGATGAGGACGTAGTCGGGGTCGCCGACCCGGTCGACGATCGGCTTCAGCTCGATCTCCCGCGCCTCGCTCATCGCGCCGGCGTAGAAGCTCGCGATCTGGGCGTGTGCGGAGTCGGTCGTGCAGACGAAGCGGGCGGTGTGGCGGGTGTCGCTGACGTGGACGGAGTCACAGTCCACACGGTGGCGCTGCAGCCAGGAGCGGTACTCGGCGAAGTCCTCCCCGACGGCCCCGACCAGCACCGGCTCGAGGCCGAGGTTGCCGAGTCCGAAGCAGATGTTGGCCGCGCAGCCACCCCGGCGTACGTCGAGCTCCTCGACCAGGAACGAGACCGACAGCTTGTCGAGCTGGTCGACCACGAGCGAGTCGGAGAACTTGCCCGGGAACGTCATCAGGTGGTCGGTCGCGATGGATCCGGCGATCAGCAGGGACACGACACGAGACCCTACCTGCGCGTACCCCTTCGGATACCCCGCGGTAGCCAATAGCGTCGCGACCATGACGTCCTACGACGACCTCGAGACGCCCGCCCAGATGCGCGCCGACTGCCTGCAGGTCGGCCGCCACCTGCGGCTCGAGCGGGCCGCCCGCGCCGCCGTCGAGCCCGCCCCCAGCCTGCTCTACGCCGACTTTCCCCGCGAGGTCCGCAAGCGGGACGTCACCGTCAGCGACGCCGCCGCCCGGATCGCGGCGGCGCTGCACCTGCACCTGGACTGAGGCGAGGTCCTTCGCCGTGCTTTCCCCGGCCGGCCGGGGAAAGCCGGGGTGCGTCACCCAGACGATGGGCACACACCCGGAGACTCGCTCGCGAACCCCCGACCCAAGCCGATCGCCGGCCCGGCCGTCGGCCACGGCGAGGAGGGCTCCGGAAATATGACGAGCCCCCGCCGGTCTCCCGGCAGGGGCTCGCGCGCCGCGACGTGTCGCGGGGCTGGAATCAGTGGAACGAGTCGCCGCAGGCGCAGGACCCGGTCGCGTTGGGGTTGTCGATCGTGAAGCCCTGCTTCTCGATCGAGTCCACGAAGTCGATCATCGCGCCGTTGAGGTACGGGACGCTCATCCGGTCGACGACGACGGTCACGCCGTCGAAGTCGGTGGTGACGTCACCGTCGAGCGTGCGCTCGTCGAAGAACAGCTGGTAGCGCAGACCCGAGCAGCCACCCGGCTGCACGGAGATCCGCAGCTGGAGGTCGTCGCGACCCTCCTGCTCCAGGAGGCTCTTCACCTTGGCGGCCGCGACGTCGCTCAGGTTGATCTGATCGGCGCGGCGCTCGGTCTCGACCTGCTCGGACATGAAGTGACTCCCTGGGTAGAGCTGGCTGGTCTCTGGGTCAATGGTCGCACATGGCGGGTTATTCCCCACCCTCAGCGCCCCGTCTCAGGCCGACCACGACCGGGCCACCCGGGCGGCCACGTCGGCGAGGGCACCGGAGGGGTCGCCGAAGGCGCGCTCCTCCCCCACCATGTCGACCAGCGAGTAGGCCGACTCGATCCCCAGCGCACGCATCTCCCGGGAGCCGACCAGCACCTGCCCGGCCAGGGCGACGCACGGCCGGAGCGCCTCGGCGGCCACCGCCGCGACGCCGTACGGGACCTTGCCCGAGCGGCTGGAGAAGTCGAAGGCCCCCTCCCCGGTCACCACGAGGTCGGCCTCCCGGGCCCGCCGGTGCAGGTCGACGGCGCCGGCGACCAGGTCGATCCCCGGCTCCCTGGTCGCCCCGAGCAGGAACAGCGCGAAGCCGAGGCCACCGGCGGCGCCGGCACCCTTCGCCAGGGCCGTACGTCGGTCGGTGGCAGCCGCCCAGTCCTCGAGCAGCCCGTCGACGGCCGGCAGCCGCTCCTCGGGGATCCCCTTCTGCGGACCGGAGCTCTTCGTGGCGCCGAACAGGCCGGTGAGCGCGCTCTCGACGTCGCTGGCCGCGACCAGCTCGACCGCCAGCTCGGGCAGCTGGACGCTGCTGATCCCCTCCAGCGCCGCGACGCCCCGGTCGAGGGGTCGGTCCGCGGTCGCTCCCAGGGCGGCGAGCAGCCCGGCGCCGCCGTCGTTGGTCCCGCTCCCGCCGAGCCCCACCACGACCCGGGTCGCACCCGCGGCGACAGCCGCCGCGACGAGCTCGCCGACGCCGAAGGTGGTCGCGTGCTCGGCACGCTCGCCGCCCGTGAGCTGCAGGCCGCAGGCCTGCGAGGACTCGACGTAACCGGTGTGCCCCGCGAGCAGCACGGTGGCCGGCACCGGGTCGCCGAAGGGGCCGCTCACGACCACCGGCTCCAGCTCACCGCCGAGCGCGGCGTGCAGCACGTCCACGAATCCGGGGCCACCGTCGGACATCGGCGCCAGGTCGAGGACGTCGTCGACAGCGTGGCGACGCCAGCCGGCGGCGATCGCGTCGGCGGCCTCGACGGCGCTGAGGGTTCCGGCGAAGCTGTCGGGGGCGACGAGGACACGCATGTGGTCATCCTTGCCGACGCCACCCACCGCCTAGGATCCACGGGTCATGGCTGCCACAGATCCTCCTCCCGTGCGCGACGTGCGCGTGCGGCCGATGCGGGTCACCGACGTCGCCGCCGCGGAGCGTCTCAGCTCCGCAGCCTTCCTCGAGCTGGACCTGCGCACCGCGACCCGCGACGCCCCCGACCCCGGCCCCCGGAGCGACGGCCGGGCCGAGCTGTGGCGACAACGGACCGAGCACCTGCTGGAGACCGACCCGGGCGGCTGCTGGGTGGTCGAGGTGGACGGTCAGCTGGTCGGGTTCGCCACGTCGCTGGTCCGCGAGCTGATGTGGATCCTGGCCTCGTACGCCGTCCGGCCGGACCTGCAGGGGCACGGGCTCGGCCGCGCGCTGCTGGAGGCGGCGCTGCAGCACGGGCGGGGCTGCCTGCGCGGGATGCTCAACGCCTCGTCCGACCCGCAGGCGCTGCGCCGCTACGCGCTCGCCGGCTTCCGGCTCCACCCGCAGCTGGTGCTGACCGGGCCCGTGGACCGGAGCCTGCTGCCGGCCGTGCGCCACGTCCGCGAGGGCACGACCGGTGACCGCGACCTGCTCGACTCCCTGGACCGGCGTACCCGTGGTGCGGCCCACGGACCGGACCACGACGTGCTCGGCCGCGAGCTGCGGCTGCTCGTGACCGACCGGGCGGCGGGCTCCGGCTACGCCTACGTCGACCCCAGCGGCGTCCCGGTCGTGCTGGCCGCCGGCACCCGGAAGGCCGCGACGTCCCTGATGTGGGAGGCGCTGGCGAGCGCGGACCCCGACCGGCCGGTCGAGGTCCGCCACGTCTCCCCCGTCAACGACTGGGCAGTCGACGTCGCGGTCGCGGCCCGGCTCTCCATCAGCTCCCGTGGCTTCCTCGCGCTGCGACGGATGAAGGAGCCCGCCCCCTACATCCCGCACCCGACGCTGCTCTGAGGGGCCATAGGATCAGGTCATGAGCACCGTCGATCTCCCCCTGCTCCCTCTCGGCCGTGGCCGCGACCTCGAGTCGGAACGCGGTGTGGAGTGCCCGGGCGACCTGCCCTCCCCGTCCGACCCCGACCTGGTCGCACGGGCCCGGGCCGCCAAGGAGGCGCTGGGCGAACGGGTGTTCGTGCTCGGCCACCACTACCAGCGCGACGAGGTCATCGAGTTCGCCGACGTCACGGGCGACTCCTTCAAGCTCGCGCGGGACGCGGCCGCCCGCCCGGAGGCGGAGTTCATCGTCTTCTGCGGCGTGCACTTCATGGCCGAGTCGGCCGACATCCTCACCGGCGAGCACCAGCAGGTCGTGCTGCCCGACCTCGCGGCCGGCTGCTCGATGGCCGACATGGCGCGGCTGGCCCAGGTCGAGGACGCGTGGGACGCCCTGGAGGCGGCCGGGGTGGCCGACTCGGTGGTCCCGGTGACGTACATGAACTCCAGCGCCGACATCAAGGCCTTCGTCGGCCGGCACGACGGCACGGTCTGCACCTCCAGCAATGCCGAGACCGCCCTGGAGTGGGCGTTCGGCCAGAAGCCCGACGCGAAGGTGCTCTTCCTGCCCGACCAGCACCTCGGCCGCAACACCGCGGTGCTGCAGATGGGCTTCTCCCTCGACGAGTGCGTGGTCTGGAACCCGCACCTCCCCGACGGCGGCCTCACCCGTGAGGAGCTCGCGGGGGCCCGGATGATCCTGTGGCGCGGCCACTGCTCCGTGCACGGGCGCTTCTCCCCCGCCGTGGTCGACGAGCTGCGGGCCACGATCCCCGGCGTCCAGATCCTGGTGCACCCCGAGTGCGTGCACGAGGTGGTCCTCAAGGCCGACCTCGTCGGCTCGACGGAGTTCATCATCAAGACCATCGAGGCGGCCCCGGCCGGCACGAGCTGGGCCATCGGGACCGAGCTCAACCTCGTCAAGCGGCTGGCTGCTGCCCACCCCGACAAGCGGATCGCGTTCCTCGACAAGAACGTCTGCTACTGCTCCACCATGAACCGGATCGACCTGCCGCACTTCGTGTGGGCGATGGAGTCGCTCGTGGCCGGGACGGTCGCCAACCGGATCGAGGTCGACCCCGACACCACCCACTGGGCGCGGGTCGCGTTGCAGCGGATGCTCGACCTGCCGGGGCGGTCGCACCGGGACTGAGGTCGTCGTCTGCTGCGCTGTCGGTTTCCCCGCTCGAGGGGGGAAACCGTCGCTCGGCGGCCGAGGCATCCCCCTCCGACCGACAGACTCGCCCACCGGGTTCCGGGCGTACGCCGGATCAGGCGGGGAGCTCGAACCAGACCACGGCCCCGCCGCCGGCGTGGTCGTCGATGCCCATCCGGCCGCCGTGCGCCTCGACCGTGCGACGACAGGTCGCCAGGCCGATCCCGGTCCCGGGCTTGGTGGTCTCC
Organism: Nocardioides euryhalodurans; assembly: GCF_004564375.1. NCBI lineage: Bacteria > Bacillati > Actinomycetota > Actinomycetes > Propionibacteriales > Nocardioidaceae > Nocardioides > Nocardioides euryhalodurans. Next base: position 3,940,770 of record NZ_CP038267.1, on the reverse strand, counting down.
AGCCGCACCATCGGCTCGAAGGCCCGTTCCCGATCCGCTGCGGGGATCCCCGGACCCCGGTCCGCGACCCCGACCCACCAGCCCGAGGGGACACGCTCCGCCGACACCAGGACCGGCGCCCCGGGCTCGGCGAACTTGACCGCGTTGGCCAGCAGGTTCTGCAGCACCGTCCGCAGCTGCACCGGGTCGCCCTGCACGACGGGCAGCCCCTCGGCCTTGACCTGGCCCGGCTCGACGTCCCCGGCGAGGTCCTCGAGGACCTGCTGCAGGACCATGTCGAGGTCGACGTCGCGCTTCTCCGGGGCGCCACCACCCCGTGCGAAGGTCAGCAGGTCGCCGATCATCGCGTTCATCCGGAGCGCGCTCCGCTCGGCGCGGGTGAGCAGCTGGCCCAGGGCAGAGCCGTCGTCCTCGAGCTCGTCGAGGGCGAGCTCCACCGACATCCGGATCGAGGCGAGCGGGTTCTTCAGGTCGTGGCTCACCTGCCCGGCGAAGGCGGCCAGCCGCTCGTTGGCGGCCGTCAGGCGGCGCGAGGTGAGCTCGAGCTGCAGCACGTCGACGACCCGCTCGGCGAGGGTGCCCAGCGTCTCCTCGAGCTCGGGCTCGACCGGGTGGACACGCTCGTCGAAGACGCACAGCGTGCCGATCGTGATCCCGTCGGGCGTCGTGAGCGGGTGCGAGGCGTAGAACCGCACGTCCGCGAGCTCACCGGTGGTGAAGGGGTTGTCGCGGAAGCGCTCGTCGGCGCTGGCGTCGGCGAGCAGGATCGGCTGGTTCTCCTCGAGCACGCTCACGCACATCGAGTCCTCGCGAGCGCAGACCGCGCCCTGGAAGCCGTACGTCGCCACCTGCCACTGCTGGGTCGCGGTGATCAGGTTGATCGTCGCCATCGGCACGTGGGAGCACTTGGCGGCCAGCTCGGTGAGGGCCTGGAGCTCACGGCGGGGCGGCGCCTCGAGCACGGCGTACTCGCCGATCACGTGCTCGCGGATCTCGTCCTCGATCGACATCACAGTCCCGGAGCATCCCACACGGCGAGCCACCGGCTGAGGTCCTTCTCGACCGGCAGCTCCCCGGCGATCGTGTCGCGCACCTGGATCTCGAGGAGGTTGTCCCGCTGCTGCGGCCCGGTGGGCGCGAACGGGTAGAAGGTGCCCTGCTTGTAGAGGTAGACCAGGCCGACCCGGCGGCCACTGGGATCGGCGAACGGCACCAGGGAGCACAGCAGCCCGGAGCCGAACCCCTGCGCCTCCAGCGTGGTGTTGACGGCGTGCAGGTCGGTGCACAGCCCGGCCGTGTCGTCGGGCTCGCCGGTCACGGTGAGCCACGTGAAGCCGAAGGAGTCCGTGGTGACCGCGACGTCAGGCGAGTCGTCGTCGTCGTCGAGCAGCGCCACGACCTCGGTCTGGAGCTGGTGGAAGGCGGCACCCCCGGCGGCGCGGTAGCAGACCGAGCCGCTGCCGGTGGGCGTCAGCCCGATCGCCGTCTGCAGCGTGATCGCCGCGCTCGGCACCAGGAACAGCGAGTCGAGGTCGGCAGCCTTCTCCTGACGGCGGCCGGTCAGGGAGTCCCAGAACCCCATCAGGCGGTGGGCCGGCCGAGCTCGGCCTGGATCCGGGCGAGCTGCTCGAGCCGCTGCTCGAGCGACGGGTGCGTCGAGGTGAGCGTCTTGAGGGTGGCGCCACTGAGCGCGGGCGTGATGAAGAAGGCGTTCATCGCGCCCGTGGTCCGGAGGTCCTTCTGGGGGATGGTCGCGATCTCACCGGAGATCTTCTGCAGCGCGGTCCCGAGGGCGGCGGGCTTCATCGTGAGGTACGCGGCCGACCGGTCGGCGCACAGCTCGCGGTAGCGCGACAGCAGCCGCATCAGGAAGAAGCTGATGGCGTAGACCACGAGGCTGACGACCAGCGTCGCCATGAAGAAGAAGGCCGAGTTCCGGTCACGTCGCCCGGCGAGCGCCCCGAAGCGGGCACCGTGCATGAGCATGCCCGCCACGATCCCCGCCGAGGATGCCACCGTCATGACGAGGACGTCCCGGTGGGCGACGTGGGAGAGCTCGTGGGCCAGGACCGCCTCGAGCTCCTCCGGGGTCAGCTTGCCCATGATCCCGGTGGTCACGCAGACCACGGCACGATCGGGCGAACGCCCGGTCGCGAAGGCGTTGGGCATCGCCATGTCCGCGATCCCGACCCGGGGCTTGGGCATGTCGGCCAGGGCGCAGAGCCGGTCGATCATGCCGTGCAGCTCCGGAGCCTCCTCGGGCGAGACCTCCCGGGCGCGCATCGCCCTCATGGCGGTGGTGTCCGAGGTCCACCACTGGTAGACGGCCACGCCGATGCCGGCCACCCCGATGATCGGCACGAGACCGGAGTATCCGGAGCTGGACGCGGCGAACATCAGCACCACGACCAGGGTCACGAAGAGCGCGCCCAGCAGGAACAGCACGGTGGTCATCCGAACGGTGAGCCCGGTGTCCTTGACGAAGCGGGAGGAGGCCACCGGTTCAGCCGGGGATGAGGCCGTCGCCGCTGAGGAGGTCGCGGACCTCCTCCAGCGAGGCGTCCGCCGGGGGCAGGATCAGGTCGGAGGAGTCGAGCGTCCCCGCCTCGTGGGGCACGGCGCTCGCCCGGACCCCGGCGAGCAGCGACCCCAGCGCCCGGGTGAACGCGTCGGCGTCGCCGGTCTCGACGGCCGACTCCACCGCCCGGTCGAGCTCGTTGAGCGTCTCGACCTTGTCGTCGGGGACGTCGAACTGGCCCTCCCCGAGAATCCTGACGATCACGCGCGCCCCTCGTCGGACTGCTTCTCGGGCTCGGCGTCGAGGATGTCGCCGCCGGCCTCGATGGCGTCGGGCTGCGAGCTGGCCTTCAGCCGAGCCAGCTCGGACTCCACGTCGGACTCCGAGCTCATGGCGTCGAGCTCGCGGCTGATGTCGTCGCCGCCGCCGACCTGGCTGACGTCGTCGAGGGCACCCGAGGCGATCAGCTCGTCGATCGCACCGGCGCGCGCCTGCATCTGGGCCGTCTTGTCCTCCGCACGCTGTATCGCCAGACCGACGTCGCCCATCTCCTCGCCGATGCCCGACATCGCCTCGTTGATCTTGGTCTGCGCCTCGGCGGCCGTGTACGTCGCCTTGATGGTCTCCTTGCGGGTACGGAAGGACTCCACCTTCGCCTGCAGCCGCTGCTGGGCGAGGGTGAGCTTCTCCTCCTCGCCCTGGAGCTGGGCGTGCTGCGCCTTGAGGTCGCTGATCTGGTTGGTGAGCCCCGACTTGCGGGTGAGCGCCTCGCGCGCGAGGTCCTCGCGGCCCACGGAGATCGCCTTCTCGGCCTGCCCCTGGAGCTTGGTCGACTGCTGCTCGAGCTGGTTGACCTGCAGCTCGACCCGCTTGCGGCTGGTGGCGACGTCGGCAACCCCCCGACGCACCTTCGCGAGCAGGTCCAGCTGGCGCTGGTAGCTGTAGTCCAGCGTCTCGCGCGGATCTTCAGCCCTGTCGAGGGCCTTGTTGGCCTTGGACCGGAAGATCAGGCTGATGCGCTTCATGAGGCTCATGGCCCAACCCTAGGTCCAATGCGCAAGTGGTGCGAGTGGTTGGAGGTGGGCCGGGTAGGGTTTCCGGAAACCACCAGATCGAGCAGTCCGAAGGCGCGCGTTGTTCCGTCGAAGCAAGTCAGAAGCCGAGGCCGTACCGGCCACCTCCTCGAGCAAGGAGGGCGGCAAGGGCCGACCCACCCCCTCACGCCGCGAGGCGGAGGCAGCCGCCCGTGCCCGGGCCCGCGGTCCTCGCGACCGCAAGGAGGCCGCAAGGCGCCAGCGTGAGACCCGCGCCGAGTCCAGCCGCAAGGTGCGCGAGGCGATGAAGACCGGCGACGAGCGTTACTTCCTCACCCGCGACAAGGGCCCCGTACGCCGCTTCATCCGCGACTTCGTCGACGTCCGGTTCTCGTTCGTCGAGCTCATGATCCCGGTGCTCATCCTCACGATGGTGCTCGGCTACTCCGGCAACGCCCGCCTGGCCCAGACCGGCAACCTCGTCCTCATGGGCATGCTGCTGCTCGTCGTCGTCGACATCCTCCTGATGCGCTTCCGGCTCCGCCGCGAGCTGACCCGCCGCTTCCCCGACGCGCCCCTCAAGGGGACGACCTACTACGCCATCACCCGGGCGATGCAGATGAAGTTCATGCGGCTGCCCAAGTCGCAGGTCCGGATCGGGCAGAAGCTGCCCGAGCACTACCGCTGACCTCGACCCCGGCCGGGGTCAGGCGTCGTAGTCGAGCACGACCTTCGACGAGGTGGGGTGCGACTGGCAGGTGAGAACGTAGCCGCGCTCGATCTCGTCGGGCTCGAGCGCGTAGTTGGCGTCCATCTGGACGGTCCCCTCCACGAGCCGGGCGCGACAGGTGCCGCAGACGCCGCCCTTGCACGCGAACGGCAGGTCGGAGCGTACGCCGAGCGCCGCCTCGAGCACCGGCGGGCCGTCCGGCCTCAGCGGGAAGTCGCTGGCGCGGCCGTCGAGCCTGATCGTGACCTGCGCGGCCCCGTCGGGGCCGTCGACCAGCGCCGCCACCGGCGCACGGGGCGTCGGGTCGGCGTGGAAGAGCTCGGTGTGGACCCGGCCGGCCCCCAGGTCGGCCAGCGTCTCGCGCAGGCTGGTGACCATCTCCTGCGGACCGCACAGGAACCAGTCGTCGGCCTGCTCGAGCCCGAAGGCCTCGACGATCCGCCTGAAGCGCTCGGCGTCGAGGCGGCCGGAGAGCAGCTCCACGTCCTGCTGCTCCCGCGAGAGGACGTGGACGATCTGGAGCCGGGTCGGGAAGCGGTCCTTCAGGTCGTGGACCTCGTCGAGGAACATCACCGACCGGCTGGTGCGGTTGGCGTAGACCAGGGTCACGAACGAGCCGGGCTCGCCCTCGAGGAGGGCGGCGACGATCGAGAGCACCGGCGTGATGCCCGAGCCGGCGGCGACAGCGACGTAGCGCTTGCGCGCGGTCGCGTCGAGCTCGGTGGTGAAGCGCCCTGCCGGGGTCATCACCTCCAGCTCGTCGCCGACCTGCAGCGAGCCCACCACGCCGTCGCTGAAGGCGCCTCCGGGCAGCCGCTTCACCGCGATGCGGAGCACTCCGGTGGAGGGCGGGGTGCAGATCGAGAAGCTGCGGCGCACGTCGTCACCGCCCCGGATCGAGAGGTGCTGGCCGTGGCTGAACGCGTAGTCGTCACGCAGCTCATCCGGCACGGCGAAGGTGATCGCGACCGCGTCGTCGGTCAGCTCGTCGATGGCGCTCACCCGCAACGGGTGGAGCGCGGCGTGACCGGTCACAGCGTCTTGAAGTGGTCGAAGGGCTCGCGGCACGACTGGCAGATCCACAGCGACTTGCACGCCGTGGAACCGAAGCGGCTCGACTCGCGGGTGTCGGGGCTGCCGCACTGGGGGCAGCGGACCGAGAGGGTGAGCCCGACGGGGCCGTCGGCCGCGCGGTGGGTCGGCGGCGCGACGCCGTACGCGGCCAGCTTGGCGCGCGCCTCCTCGGTGAGCCAGTCGGTCGTCCAGGCCGGGGAGAGGACGAACTCGACGTCCACGTGCTGGTAGCCGGCCGTCGTCAGGGTGTCGACGAGGTCGTGGCGGATGGTCTCCATCGCCGGGCACCCGGAGTACGTCGGCGTGATCTGGACGTGGACCCGGCCCTGGTCGTCCTCGGTGACGTCGCGGAGGATGCCGAGGTCCTCGATGGTCACCACGGGGAGCTCGGGGTCGACGACCGTGGCCGCCACCTCCCAGGCGCGGGTCGTCGCGGTCACCACGTCGCCCCCGGGTGGGACCGTGCGAGGTGCTGCATCTCGGCGAGCAGGTAGCCCATCTGCTCGGTGTGGAGGCCCTGTCGGCCGCCACCGGTCGCGGGAGCGACCTGCGGCACGGTGAGCGTGGCCTCGGCCACCACCGGCTCGATCCGGCCGAGCACCGCGTCGCGGATCGAGGCGGGGTCGACGGCCACCCCGGAGGCAAGGAGGTCGGGGTCGACCTCGTCGTCGATCAGCTCGGCGAGGTAGGGCCACTCGGCATCGAGGGCCGCCTGCACCCGACGGTGGGACTCCTCGGTGCCGTCCCCCAGGCGCACCACCCAGCTGCGGGCGTGGTCGTGGTGGTAGGCGACCTCCTTGACCGCCTTGCCGGCGACGCCCGCGAGCGTCGTGTCGGTGCTGGCACGCAGGGCGGCGTAGAGCTCGCACTGCCAGGAGGAGAAGAGCAGCAGCCGGGCCATCGCGACGCCGAAGTCGGACTGGTCGCGCTCCACGAGGTGCACGTTGCGGAACTCGCGCTCGTCGCGGTGGTAGGCCAGGTCGTCCTCGCCGCGGCCGGAGCCCTCGACCTGGCCGGCGTACGACAGCAGCGTGCGGGCCTGGCCGAGCTGGTCGAGCCCGATGTTGGCGAGCGCCACGTCCTCCTCGAGCTGGGGCGCCCGGCTGATCCACCAGCCCATCCGCTGGGCGGAGACGAGGGCGTCGTCGGCCAGGGCCAGGGTGTAGTCGAACAGCGTCACAGGTGCTCCACGCCCTCGGGGACGTCGTAGAACGTCGGGTGGCGGTAGATCTTGTCGGCCGCGGGGTCGAAGAAGGAGTCGCGCTCCTGCGGGGTGCTGGCCTCGATGTCGGCCGAGCGGACCACCCACAGCGAGACGCCCTCCTGGCGGCGGGTGTAGAGGTCACGCGCGTTGCGCAGGGCCATCTCGGCGTCGGGGGCGTGGAGCGAGCCGGCGTGGACGTGGGAGAGCCCCCGCCGCGAGCGGACGAAGACCTCCCACAGCGGCCACTCGGTCGCGGCGCTCATGCGGCACCCTCGGCGCGCTCCGCCTGCTTGGCGGCGTACGCGGAGGCCGCATCGCGCACCCAGGCGCCGTCCTCGTGGGCGGCCACGCGGTGGTCCATCCGCTGCTGGTTGCAGGGTCCGTTGCCGCGGATCACCTCGAAGAGCTCGGTGAAGTCGATGTCACCGAAGTCGTAGTGGCCGCGCTCCTCGTTCCAGCGGATGTCGGGGTCGGGCAGCGTCAGTCCGAGCGCCTCGGCCTGCGGGACCGTCATGTCGACGAAGCGCTGGCGCAGGTCGTCGTTGCTGAACCGCTTGATGCCCCACGCCATGGACTGCGCGGAGTTGGGCGAGTCGTCGTCGGGCGGGCCGAACATCATCAGCGAGGGCCACCAGTAGCGGTCGACGGCGTCCTGGGCCATTGCCCGCTGGGCCGGGGTGCCGTGGGCGAGCGTGTGGAGGATCTCGAAGCCCTGGCGCTGGTGGAACGACTCCTCCTTGCAGACCCGGACCATGGCCCGGGCGTAGGGACCGTACGAGCAGCGGCACAACGGCACCTGGTTGACGATCGCCGCGCCGTCGACCAGCCATCCGATGGCGCCGACGTCGGCCCAGGTGAGGGTGGGGTAGTTGAAGATCGAGGAGTACTTCTGGCGACCGTCGTGGAGCATGTCGAGCAGGTCCGCGCGGTCGGCGCCCAGGGTCTCGGCGGCGGCGTAGAGGTACAGCCCGTGGCCGGCCTCGTCCTGGACCTTGGCCATCAGGATCGCCTTGCGCCGCAGGCTGGGCGCACGGCTGATCCAGTTGCCCTCGGGCTGCATCCCGATGATCTCGGAGTGGGCGTGCTGGGCGATCTGCCGGACGAGGGTCTTGCGGTAGCCCTCCGGCATCTCGTCGCGCGGCTCGATCCGGCCGTCCTCGGCGAGGAGGGCCGTGAAGGATCCGGGCTCGTCCGGCGCGGCCTCGCGGACCGGCCGGGGCTCCTCGGGAGCGCTGAAGTCGTTGCCGTACACGCCTTCCACGGTAACACGAGTTGTTACAGGCGCCAGCACTCGCGCGGCTGCGGTGTAACAGCCCGGGCCCGGCTGTCAGGATGGCGGCCATGAGCTCCCCCAGCGCCGACGTCTCCTGCCGGGTCGCCTGGGCCGACGACGCCCCCGCGATCGCCCGGCTGCAGCTCGCGACCCGGCGGAACGACCTGGCCGAGCTGCTCCCGGCCGAGGCGCTCGCCGTCGACGCGGAGGAGGCGGAGGCCGCCTGGCGGCAGGCACTCGTACGCCCTGCTGACGCGCGGGTCAGGGTCGTGGTCGCCCTCGAGCGCAACCGGGTGGTCGGCTTCGCGATCACCTCCCCCGCCCTGGACCCCGACTGCGACCCGGTCGCCGACGCCGAGCTGATGGAGTTCACCGTCGATCCCGCGGAGCGGGGCAAGGGGCACGGGTCGCGGTTGCTGCAGGCCGCCGTCGACACCATGGTCGCCGACAGGTTCGGTCGCGCGGTGCTGTGGCTGATGGCCGGGGACGACGCGCTGCGCGGCTTCCTCGTCAGCGCCGGCTGGGCGGCCGACACCGCCCACCGCGAGCTCGACCTCGACGGCACCGGCGCCACGGTCGTCAAGCAGGTCCGCCTCCACACCCAGCTCGCCTGAGGGCTTGATTTCCAGCAGTTCCGGGCAACCATGGAGTCCGGGCGGATCACCGGTGCGCCCGCTCGGGAGGGAGGGAGACCTCGACATGGGACCGCTGCCGCGGTTGTACCGACTGCTGGTCGCTGCGCTCGTCGTGGCCCTCTCGCTCGGCGCCGGGGTCTGGCTGGCCGGCTACCTCCGGCTGCCCCTCGGCGGCATCGGTGTCGGGCTGGGCGCGGGCTGCCTGCTCGCGTGGCTGCTCACCCACGACTTCCGGCACCGCGAGGAGCGACCTGTCCGCGTCCAGCGGCGTCGCTGAACCGGGTGCGCGACCGGCGCTAGGGTCGCCGGGTGTCCTCGTCGGAGCCGTCGCCCGAGGGTTCCTCGGGCGCATCCTCGTCCGCGGCCCGGCGCGCCGTGGTCCGCGACGGGATCGGGGTGGGGGTCGCCACGGGGCTCTACGCCACCTCCTTCGGCGCGGTCGCCGTGGCCTCGGGCCTCACCGTCGCGCAGACGTGCGCCCTGTCGCTCGTGATGTTCACCGGTGCCAGCCAGTTCGCGCTCGTGGGAGTCCTGGCCTCCGGCGGCACCCCGCTCGCTGCCGGGCTCACCGCCCTGATGCTGGGGACCCGCAACACGCTCTACGGTCTCAAGGTGGCGCCCGCGCTGGCTTGGCGGGGCGTACGCCGGCTGGGCGCCGCCCAGCTGCTGATCGACGAGTCCACGGCCATGGCGGTCGGGCGCCCCACGCGGGACCTGGCCCGAGCCGGCTTCCTGGCCACCGGGCTGTCCATCTTCGTGCTCTGGAACGCCTTCACCCTGGTCGGCGCCGTTGCGGGTGAGGCGCTCGGCGACCCGCGGACCTACGGCCTCGACGCCGCCGTCGGTGCGGCCTTCCTGGCGCTGCTGTGGCCCCGGCTCGCCGACCGCCGCAACCAGCTCGTGGCCGTCGCGGCAGCCGCCGTCGCGCTCGGGCTCGTGCCGCTGACGACGGCCGGCGTACCCGTGCTCGCGGCGGCCGGCGTCGCCCTCCTGGTCGGTGTGCTCTCGCACGGCGAGGACCCCACGGAGATCCCCGAGGCACCGCGATGACCTGGCTCGTGGTGCTGGGCGCCGGTCTCGGCTGCTACCTCCTCAAGCTCGCCGGACTCTCGATCCCGCCGTCGGTGCTCGACCACCCGGTGGTCGAGCGGGTCGCCGACCTGGTGCCGGTCGCCCTGCTCGCCGCGCTGGTGGCCGTCCAGGTGCTCTCGACCGGGCCGGACCTCGTGGTCGACGCCCGGCTCGTCGGCCTGGCCGCGGCGGTCGTGCTGCTCGTGGTCCGTGCGCCGTTCCTGGTGGTGGTCTTCGGGGCCGCGCTCGTCGCTGCCCTGGTGCGGCTGCTGGGGTGACCGTGCGCCGCGTGCCGGGCGGGGTCGGTCCGCGAGTCGTGGGGTGTGTGCCGGTTGCCTGCGTGACGAACCCCCGGTCTCCCCGGCCGGCCGGGGAAAGCCCCCGACGGATCTGACGACCAGCTCAGTCCAACCCCAGGAAGTGGTCCAGCCCCACGGTCAGGCCCGGGTGGTCGGCGATCGCGCGGAGCCCGGCCAGCACGCCGGGGGTGAAGGACGCCCGGTCCATCGAGTCGTGGCGGATCGTGAGGGTCTCCCCCAGCCCGCCGAGCACGACCTCCTGGTGGGCCACCATGCCGCGGATCCGCAGGCCGTGGACCCGGATGCCGTCGACGTCGGCCCCACGGGCCCCCTCCAGGGCGGTCGACGTCGCGTCGGGGGCCGGGCCCAGACCCGCGTCCCGCCTCGCGGCCGCGATCAGCTCCGCCGTGCGGCGGGCGGTGCCCGACGGGGCGTCGGCCTTGTCGGGGTGGTGGAGCTCGACGACCTCGGCCGACTCGAACCAGCGTGCGGCCTCGGCGGCGAAGCGCATCATCAGCAGCGCGCCGATCGAGAAGTTGGGGGCGACCAGCACCCCCGTCGTGGGTGAGTCGGCCAACCAGCCACGGAGGGTGTCGAGCCGGGCGGCGTCGAAGCCGGTGGTGCCGACCACGGCGTGGATGCCGTGGCGCACGCAGAACTCCAGGTTGTCCATGACCACGTCGGGATGGGTGAAGTCGACGACCGCCTCGGCACCCGACCCGACCAGCCCGCCGAGGTCGTCCCCGGCGTCGATCCTGGCCACCAGCTCGGTGTCGGGGGCCTGCTCGACCGCCCGGCACACCTCGGACCCCACCTTGCCCAGCGCCCCCAGGACGCCCACCTTGATCGTCTCCGTCACGCCCCCAACCTAGCGGCGCCGTGCCGTCGGGGGTGGCCCTGCCTGACGCCGGGCGCGGGTAGTGGCAGGCTAAGGGCCATGGCGATGCAGCAGATCCCGCCCCGGATCAGGTGGGCGGTCGACCTGATGGACGTCCAGCCGGACGACAACGTGCTCGAGATCGGCTGCGGACCAGGTGCGGGAGCCGAGCTGATCTGCCAGCGGCTCGAGACCGGCAAGCTCTTCGCGATCGACCGCTCCGAGTCGGGGGTCGACCGCACGAAGCGGCGTTGCGCGAAGCATGTCGAGTCCGGTCGGCTGACCGTCCGGCAGATCGACCTCGCGACGCTGCGCGTGCCGGTCAAGCGGCTGACCAAGGTCTTCGCGTTCAACGTCAACCTGTTCTGGGTCCGCGACTGCGCCGACGAGGTGGCGCTGCTCCACGACCGGGTGGTGCCCGGCGGGGCCGTCTACCTCTTCTACGAGGCCAAGATGCCGGACCTGATCCCCAACATCGTCACCAAGGCCTCGGCCTCGCTGGCCGCGGCCGGCTTCCGCGTCTCCGCCGTCGAGCAGAAGGCGCCCCCGGTCGTCGGGATCATCGGCAAGCGCTGACCCCGGTCAGGCGGGCCCGGGCCCGACGACCGCCAGGATCTCGGGCTGCCGGAACAGCGCTGCCGCGACGGCGCGGACGTCGTCACGGGTCACCGCGTCGATCCGGGCGATGACCTCGTCGAGCGAGAGCAGCTCGTCGTAGACCAGCTCGGCCTTGCCGAGCCGCGACATCCGTGAGCCGGAGTCCTCGAGCCCGAGCACCATGCCGCCGCGGAGCTGGCCCTTGCCGCGTTCGAGCTCCTCGTCGGTGATGCCGTCGGCCGCGATCTTGGCCAGCTCGCCCCGGACCGTCTCGAGCACGTCGTCGAGCCGGTGCGGCAGACAGCCGACCGCGACGCCGACGAGGCCGGCGTCGGCGTGGTGGGAGGCGAAGCTGTAGACGCTGTAGGCGAGGCCGCGGTGCTCGCGCACCTCCTGGAACAGGCGGGAGGACGTGCTGCCGCCGAGCGCCGCGTTGAGCACACCGAGCGCGTAGCGGCGCTCGTCGTGGCGGGTGAGGCCGTTGACGCCGAGCACCAGGTTGACCTGCTCGAAGGGCCGTTCGGCCGACGTACGGCCGCCGTGCACCCGACGTACGCGGCTCGACGCGCGCGGCACCGCCGGGAGGTCGCCTCCGGCGAGGAAGCCGTTGCGGCCGAACGCCTTGCGCACCTGGCGTACGACGGTCGTGTGGTCGAGGTTGCCGGCAGCCGCCACCACCATGCCCGGGGCGCGGTAGTGGCGTCGGTAGAAGCGCGCCACCTGGTCGCGGGTGAGGGCGCTGATCGACCCGACGGTGCCGGCGATGGGCCGGCCGAGCGGGGTGTCTCCCCACGCCTGCTCGGCGAACAGGTTGTGCACCACGTCGTCCGGGTCGTCGTCGTGCATGGCGATCTCGTCGAGGATCACGTCACGCTCGGCCTCGACGTCCTCCACGCGTATCTGCGAGTCGGTGACCATGTCGCCGAGCACGTCGATCGCCAGCGGGAGGTCGTCGTCGAGGACCCGGGCGTGGAAGCAGGTGTACTCCTTGGCGGTGAAGGCGTTGAGCTCGCCGCCGACCGCGTCGAGCGCCACCGAGATGTCCATCGCCGAGCGGCTCCTCGTGCCCTTGAAGAGCAGGTGCTCGAGGAAGTGCGAGCACCCGTGCAGGGCCGGCGTCTCGTCGCGCGAGCCGACGCCGACCCACACCCCGACGCTGGCGGAGCGTACGCCGGCCAGCTGCTCGGTGATGACGCGCAGCCCGCCGGGCAGGACCGTGCGACGGACGCGCGAGGTGACCTGACCGGACTCGTCGCGCACCGTCTCCAGGGTGCGCGTCGACCCGATCGTCTGGTCAACGGACAACCGGCCGGCAGCGAGCTGCCGGCCGGTCGTCCGCGAAGTGCTCGCAGAGGTCACTCGGACTCGTCCGCCGCCTCGTCGTCGGAGGCAGCCGCGTCGTCCTCGACGACCGGGACCAGCGACAGCTTGCCGCGGTCGTCGATCTCGCCGATCTGGACCTGGATCTTCTGGCCGACGGACACCACGTCCTCGACCGCGTCGACCCGCTTGCCGCCGGCGAGGGCCCGCAGCTTGCTGATGTGGAGCAGGCCGTCCTTGCCCGGCATCAGCGAGACGAACGCGCCGAAGTTGGTCGTCTTCACGACCGTGCCGAGGTAGCGCTCGCCGACCTCCGGCATGGTCGGGTTGGCGATCGCGTTGACGGCGTTCTTGGCAGCCTCGGCCGCCTCGCCGTTGGTCGCACCGATGTAGACGGTGCCGTCGTCCTCGATCGACAGCGTGGCGCCGGTGTCGTCCTGGATCTGGTTGATGATCTTGCCCTTGGGGCCGATGACCTCGCCGATCTTGTCGACGGGGACCCGGATGGTGATGATGCGCGGCGCGTGGACCGACATCTCCTCGGGAGCGTCGATCGCCTCGGCCATCACGTCCAGGATCGCCAGGCGCGCGTCGCGGGCCTGGGTCAGCGCGGCGGCGAGCACCTCGGCGGGGATGCCGTCGAGCTTGGTGTCGAGCTGGAGGGCGGTGACGAACTCGCGGCTGCCGGCGACCTTGAAGTCCATGTCGCCGAAGGCGTCCTCGGCCCCGAGGATGTCGGTCAGCGCGACGTACTCGGTCTTGCCGTCGACCTCACCGGAGATCAGGCCCATCGCGATGCCCGCAACCGAGGCCTTCAGCGGGACACCGGCCTGCAGCAGCGACAGCGTCGAGGCGCAGACGGAGCCCATCGAGGTGGAGCCGTTGGAGCCCATCGCCTCGGAGAGCTGGCGCAGGGCGTAGGGGAACTCCTCGCGGGAGGGCAGCACCGGCAGCAGCGCCCGGCGGGCGAGCGCACCGTGGCCGACCTCACGACGCTTCGGCGAGCCGACGCGGCCGGTCTCGCCTGTGGAGAACGGCGGGAAGACGTACTTGTGCATGTAGCGGCGGTGCTTCTCCGGGGAGAGCGTGTCGAGCTGCTGCTCCATCTTGAGCATGTCGAGGGTGGTGACGCCGAGGATCTGGGTCTCGCCGCGCTCGAACAGCGCCGAGCCGTGGACCCGCGGGATCACGCCGACCTCGGCGTGCAGCGGACGGATGTCGGCCAGGCCGCGGCCGTCCATCCGGATCTTGTCGCGCAGCACGCGCTCGCGGACCAGCGACTTGGTGAGCGAGCGGTAGGCCGCGCCGATCTCCTTCTCGCGACCCTCGAAGCGGTCACCGAGCTGCTCGAGCAGGTCGGCCTTGATCGCGTCGAGACGCTCCTCGCGCTCCTGCTTGGCCGCGATGGTGAGGGCCTCGGCGGTGGGGACCTTGACCGCGGTCTCGACGGCCTCGTAGGCGTCGTCCTCGTAGTCGAGGAAGATCGGGAACTCCTGGACGGGCTTCGCGGCCTGCTTGGCCAGCTCCACCTGCGCCTCGACGAGCTGCTTGATGAACGGCTTGGCGGCGTCGAGGCCGCCGGCGACGATCTCCTCGGTGGGAGCCTGCGCGCCACCCTCGACCAGCGCGACGGTCTCCTCGGTGGCCTCCGCCTCGACCATCATGATCGCGACGTCACCGGTGTCGGTCACGCGGCCGGCCACGACCATGTCGAAGACGGCGTTCTCGAGCTGGGAGTGGCTCGGGAAGGCGACCCACTGGCCGTCGATCAGGGCGACGCGGACGCCGCCGACCGGGCCGGAGAACGGCAGGCCGGAGAGCTGGGTCGACATCGACGCGGCGTTGATGGCCAGCACGTCGTAGGGCATGTTCGGGTCGAGCGCCATCACGGTGATGACGACCTGGACCTCGTTGCGCAGGCCCTTCTTGAAGGTCGGGCGCAGCGGCCGGTCGATGAGGCGGCAGGTGAGGATCGCGTCCTCGCCGGGACGACCCTCGCTGCGGAAGAACGAGCCGGGGATCTGGCCCACGGCGTACATCCGCTCCTCGACGTCGATCGTGAGGGGGAAGAAGTCGAAGTGGTCCTTGGGGTGCTTGCCGGCGGTGGTCGCCGAGAGCAGCATCGTCTCGTCGTCGAGGTAGGCCGTGACCGAGCCGGCGGCCTGGCGAGCCAGGAGGCCGGTCTCGAACTTGACCGTACGGGTGCCGAAGGACCCGTTGTCGAGGACGGTCTCGACGGCGGAGATGGTGGGTTCGGAGCCTGTCATGTGGGGCTCAACTTTCTGTTCGCGGAGCGATCCCGCGATAGACCCGCGTGAGGCCGTGCGGCCTGCGTGTTGCTGGCCGGTCTTCGATCGAGGCCCGCAGATCGGCTCGTGCGAGCCGTGATCTGAGAGCCACTACCGAGGACCGGGCCGACGTTCGCGGATCGCTCCTTGGGTGGATTGCGTCGGTGTAGCGGTGTTCAGTTGAGAAATCTAGCGCGTGGAAACAGGAAGGGCCCGCTCCCCCTGTGTGTGGGGCGGACCCTTCCGGATGTCAGCGGCGCAGACCGAGGCGCTCGACCAGCGAGCGGTAGCGCTCGATGTCGGTGTCGCGCAGGTAGTTCAGCAGGCGCCGGCGCTGGCCGACGAGCAGCAGCAGACCACGACGGCTGTGGTGGTCGTGCTTGTGCGTCTTGAGGTGCTCGGTCAGGTGGGCGATGCGGTGGCTGAGCAGCGCGACCTGGACCTCCGGCGAACCGGTGTCGCCCTCGGTCGTGGCGTACTCGGCGATGATCTTCTTCTTGGTCTCCGCGTCGGTTCCGATCGACATGCGGGGCTCCCTTCCGGTTCTCGTTGCGCGGCGCGCCGGGGCCTTTTCACCCGGGCACTCTCTGTCCGCGGCCGTTGCACGGCAACCGGAGGAGATTATCAGCGCGCGGGCCGGCCACCCAAAACGGTGGCCGGCCCGGAGCAACGCGGGTCGGCGAGGCTCAGACGGCCGGCGGCGGGTCCTGCCGCTCGGTCGTGCGCTGCTCGGTGGTCTGGCTGCCGTCGGCGTGGGTCGTCGTGGCGGTGGTGGTGTGTTGCCGCTTGGAGTTGCTCTGGACGGCGGTCAGCACCAGCACGAGCACGCCGGCGAGGACGAGGATCCAGCCGATCATGGTCAGGTCGACCGCGTCGATCATGTCCTGGACCGCGAGGGCGAGGATCAGCCCCACCGCGGTGAGGAAGACTCCGAGTCCGTAACCCATGGTTCGTTCCCTTCGCACGGGCCGGTCACGGTTGACCGGCTCCCGGCGCAGGCTAGCGCCGGGCCCGGGGCCGGATCCCGCGGCACGCCCTGACTCACCCCCACGGGTGAGGGCAGGCCTCTGGCCCTGGTGCCGCGCGTCGGGCGGCAGGGAGTGGCACGATGCCCGGGTGGCGGTCCCCGACGAGTCCCGCACCGTGATCGGTGTCTGCAACCTCTGCGAGGCGATCTGCGGTCTGCAGATCACGCTCGAGGGCGACCGGGTGACCGGGGTACGGGGCAACCCGGACGACCCGCTCTCCCGCGGGCACGTGTGCCCCAAGGGCGTCGCGCTCGGCGACCTCCACGAGGACCCGGAGCGGCTGCGGCGCCCCCTGGTCCGCGACCGGGCGACGGGCGAGTGGTCGGAGGTCGACTGGGACGAGGCGCTCGACCTCGTCGCCGACCGGATCGCCGCGACGGTCAACCAGCACGGCGCGGACGCGGTCGGCGTCTACCTCGGCAACCCCAACGTCCACTCCCTCGGCTCGGCCACGCACGGCATCCGGCTGGTGAAGTCGCTGCGCACGCGCAACCGGTTCAGCGCCAGCAGCGTCGACCAGATCCCCCACCAGCTCGTCGCCCACCTGCTCTACGGCCACCAGCTGCTGATCCCGATCAGCGACCTCGACCGCACGTCGTACTTCCTGGTGCTGGGGGCCAACCCGATGGCCTCCAACGGGTCGCTGATGACCGTCCCCGACTTCCCGGGCCGGCTGCGCGAGCTGAAGGCCCGCGGCGGCAGGATGGTCGTGCTCGACCCGCGGCGCACCGAGACCGCCAAGGTCGCCGACGAGCACGTCTTCGTCCGCCCCGGGACCGATGCGGTGGTGCTGCTCGCGATGGTGCACGTGCTCCTGGCGGAGGGGCTGGACCGGCCGGCGGCCTACGTGGACGGCGTCGAGCAGGTCCGCGAGGCGGTCGCCGACATGACGCCCGAGCACGCCGAGCAGGTCAGCGGGGTTCCCGCGGACACCGTCCGGCGGCTGACCCGGGAGTTCGCGGCGGCCGACGGCGCGGCGGCGTACGGGCGGCTGGGGCTCTCGACGCAGGGGTTCGGCTCGGTCTGCCAGTGGGCCGTCGGCTGCCTCAACATCCTGACGGGCAACCTCGACCGCGAGGGCGGGGTCCTGTTCACCGAGCCCGCCATCGACTTCGTCCGGACCGGGCTGGTCGGCCGCGGACACTTCGACCTCTACCGAAGCCGCGTCCGCGGCGCACCGGAGTACGGCGGTGAGCTCCCGGTGTCCGTCCTCGCCGAGGAGATCGAGACCCCCGGCGACGGCCAGGTCCGCGCGATGCTGACCGTGGCCGGCAACCCCGTGCTCTCGACGCCCGACGGCAAGCGGCTGTCCGCGGCGTTCGAGGGCCTCGAGTTCATGGCGGCGGTGGACATCTACCTCAACGAGACCACCCGCCACGCGGACGTGATCCTGCCCCCGACCACCGCGTTGGAGCGGGACCACTACGACATCGTCTTCCACGGGCTCGCGGTCCGGAACACCGCACGCTTCACGCCGGCGGTGTTCGAGAAGCCGCGCGGGGCCCGGCACGACTGGGAGATCTACCGCGACCTGGCGCTGCGCATCTCCCAGCGCCTCGACCGGAGGCCGCCGCTACGGGCCAGGCTGGCACAGCGCGCGGCGCTGACCATGAGCCCCACCTTCATCATCGGCATGCTCCTGCGCCGAGGACGCCGTACGACGATCACCGAGCTGCGCCGCCACCCCGAGGGCGTCGACCTCGGCCCGCTGCGCCCGACGCTCCCCGACCGGCTCATGACGCCGGACAAGCGCATCGACCTGGCGCCGGCGGTCGTGCTCGCCGACCTCGACCGGCTGCGTGCCACGACCGCGAACCCGGAGGACGGGCTGGTGCTCATCGGCCGACGCCACCAGCGCGACAACAACTCGTGGCTGCACAACGTCCCGAGGCTCACCCGCGGCCGCCCCCGCCACCACCTCCTCATGCACCCCGACGACCTGGCCGACCGCGGGCTCGAGCCCGGCAGCACCGTCACCGTCACCTCGCGGGTCGGCTCGGTCGACGTCGAGGTGGCGGCCAGCACCGACATGATGCGGGGCGTCGTGTCGCTCCCCCACGGCTACGGCCACGGGCTCCCGGGCACCCGCATGTCCGGCGCAGCCGGGGTGCCTGGCGTCTCCGTCAACGACCTCACCGACCCCGGCCGGCTCGACCTCTCGGGCAACGCCGCCCTCAACGGCGTCCCGGTCACGGTCACGGCGCGCGAAGAAGATTCCGGGACGGTGTCGAGTTCGGCGGCCGCCGATCGTCAGGGACATGTCCCGACAACCACACGAGGAGTGACGACATGACCGACACCTGGGTATTCCTGATCCGCGAGCGCGACTGGGACTCCGACGCCTACCTTCCCGAGGCCCTGGCGGCCCGCGGCGCGCAGGCCGACCTGGACGAGGACATGGCCGCCCACGGCCGGTTCGCCCAGGCCGTCGAGGAGCTCGGCGCGCAGATGCTGGGCGGACACGCCCTGCAGAACCGCAAGTACGGCGGCACCGTGACGCCCGGCAGCGACGGTGCCGACGCGGTGTGGAGCGACGCCCCGCTGCCCGACAGCAGCGAGGTGATCACCGGCTTCTACACGGTCGCCTGCGACGAGGACACCGCCCGCAAGCTGGCCACGATGGTGCCCAGCGCTGGCGTGGTCGAGATGCGCAAGGTCCATCCCTTCGAGTGACCGTCGACCCCGAGGCGTTCCGTACCGCCTGGCCCCAGGTGGTACGGGCGCTCGCGGTCGCCACGCGCAGCCTCGACCTCGGTGAGGAGTACGCCGCCGAGGCGTTCGGCCGCGCCGCCGCCCAGCCCGAGGGGTCTGTCCGCGACCTCGCGGCCTGGTGCGTCCGCGTGGGCCGGCACGCCTGGCTGGACGACGTCCGCCGACGCCAGCGCCTCGAGCGGCTGGAGGCGGAGCTGGCGACCGCCGACGGCCACACCCCCACAGCCATGGACAGCGGCCACCTCCCCGGCGAGGAGCTCGACGACCGGCTCGCCCTGCTCTTCGTCGCCTGCGACGACGCCCTGGCACCAGGGGCCCAGCTGGTGCTGGCGATGCGGGTGGTGTGCGGTCTCAGCACCCGGCAGATCGCCGACCACCTCGGCATCGCCGAGGCGACGGCCGCCGCGCGGCTGACCCGTGCGAAGGCCGCGCTCGCCCGGGCACGCGGGGAGTTCGCCGTCCCCGACGAGGACGGCCGGCGACGACGGCTGCCCGTCGTGCTCGCCTGCGTGGCCGGCCTGCTGACGGCCGGGCAGCGGGAGGTGGTCGCGCCACGCGACGCCACCGACGACCCCGCTCGCGACGCGCTCACGCTGGCGGAGGCGCTGGCCGCCGAGCACCCGCAGGACCCCGACGTCCTCGGCCTGCGCGCGGTCTGCCGGCTGGCTCTCGGCCGCCGTCCGGGGCGGGTGCGAGACGGCGTGGCGCTCCCGCTCGACCAGGTCCACCGCTCGGCGTGGGACCAGGACCTGCTGACCGCGGGGCTCGACGACGCGGCGCGCGCGGCACGGACTGCCCGCGGGGCACCAGGACGATTCGTCCTGGAGGCGGCCATCTCCGGGGTGCACGCCACCGCGCCGAGCTCCGAGCGCACCGACTGGGACCGGCTCGCCCAGCTCTACGACGCCCTGGTGGAGGTCTGGCCCTCCCCCGCCGTCGCCGTGGCACGCCTGGTCGTCGCCGGGCGGAGGCACCTCCGCGACGGCACCGACCCCGCCGACGTCGAGGCCGCGCTCGAGGAGCTCGTCGCCGACGGGCCGACGTACGCCGCTCGCGACGCGGGGCTGGCGCTGGCCGACCTGGCGTTCCGGACCGGGCGTCGCCAGGAGGCGGCCGGCCGCTACCGGGAGCTCCTCGACGTCGTGCCCGAGGGGCCGCTGCGGGAGTTCTGCCGGCGCCGCTCGGAGGTGTGACGTCGAGGCCGGCCGGACCTTGGGGTCCGGCCGGCCGGGTGCAGCTCGAGGTGGCTCGGTCCGGTCCCCCACCGGTCTCCCCCGACGGCACCACCGTCGCGGGCGGCCGACCCTCGGCACTGCCCGGGCTCGGACGCGCCGACGTGTCGAACGCACCCCCGTACGCGACCGATGTGCCCCGCCGCGCCCGAGCCCGTACACCCTGTGTGACAGTGCGTCACACACAGTGTGCGCGAATCGTAACCGGCACTCCGCCGCGCGTCTAGACTCTCGCCGTGACCTCCAGCCCCGCGCCGCACCAGGCACGCCAGCGCCTCCGGCGGATCGATGCCCGGCAGCGCATCGTGGACGCGGCGGTGACCCTTCTCGAGGAGCGGCGCTGGCGCGACGTCCCCCTCGAGGAGGTGATGGCGCGGGCGGGCCTCGCCCGCACTGCCTTCTACCGCCACTTCGACGACCGGGGCGCGCTGCTCCTGGCCCTGCTCGACCGGGTGCGCGTCGGGGTCGACGAGAGCGGCTCGGTCTGGAAGTCCGTCGCGCCCGACGGCGCCGCGGAACCAGAGGCGGACCTGCGCGCCGGGCTCGCCGAGCTGACCGAGGCCATGGTGCGCCACGGACGCCTGATGCAGGCGGTGGCCGACGAGTCGCCGTCGGACCCCGCCATCGCCGCCGCCCACGAGGGCATGGTGGCCCACTTCGTCGACGTCACGGCTGTCCGCATCGCGGCCGACGTCGCGGCGGGCCGCAGCAGCGTGGCCCGCCCCCAGGAGACCGCGGACGCGCTGGTCCGCATGAACGAGGGCGTGCTCCTCCACGCCTTCGGCCGGCACCCGCTCGGCGATCCCCACGAGGTCAGCGACGTGCTGGCCTCCATCTGGATCGCCACCGTCTACGGGACGTGACGGTGCCCGGGGCCGACCATGCGGTCGGCCCCGGGCTCCTTCCCGGAGGGGTCAGGCGCGCACACCCTCCAGCACGGCCTGCACGTCCGCGGGCGAGGTGGCTGCCCGCAGCCGTGCCACCTGCTCGGCGTCCGTGAACACCTCGGCGATGCGCGAGAGCAGCGCCAGGTGGTCGTCGCCCGCGCCGGCGATGCCGATGACGAACTCCGCGGGCTTGCCGTTCCAGTCGACCGGCTGGTCGTAGCGGACGAACGAGATCGCCGTACGCCGGATCGCCGACTTCGCCTCGTTCGTGCCGTGCGGGATCGCCAGCAGGTTGCCCATGTGGGTCGACACCGACCGCTCCCGCTCGTGCATCGCCTCGAGGTAGGACTGCTCCACCGCTCCGGCCGTGAGCAGCAGCCGACCGGCCTCGTCGATCGCCTCGTCGCGACCGGTCGCCCGCCCGGACAGCACGATCGAGTCGAGCGCCAGCACGTCCGTCGCGCCACCTCCCGTCGCCTCGGCCGCGGGCGCAGCGCCGGCGCCCGCGCCGTTGGCCCGGTCGACCAGCTCGACGATCTCGTCGTACCTCGGGCTCCCCATGAAGTTGTCGACCGACACGTGGACCGCCGACCCGGTCCGCTGGCGGGCCCGCTCGGTGAGGTCCTGGTGGGTGACGACGAGGTCCCACTCGTCCTGGAGGTTCGCGATGGACTTGTTGGTGACCGAGACGTCGCCGTGGCCGGCCTGCTGGATCTTCTTGCGCAGCAC
Source organism: Nocardioides euryhalodurans (assembly GCF_004564375.1). Taxonomy (NCBI): domain Bacteria; kingdom Bacillati; phylum Actinomycetota; class Actinomycetes; order Propionibacteriales; family Nocardioidaceae; genus Nocardioides; species Nocardioides euryhalodurans. The sequence continues at coordinate 3,919,262 of NZ_CP038267.1, read as the reverse complement.
CGAGGCGCCCATGGCCGACGACCCCATGCCGGCGTCGCAGGCGAAGACGATCTTGTGGATCTCACCCGCACTGCCCCCGGCGAGGGTCGAGCTCGCGATCGACTCCTTGCCCTTCATCGACTCCATCTGCGAGGTGGCGGCCGCGAGGTCGCCGTCCGCGCTGCGGTCGGTCTTGAGGAGCAGCGCCGCCACCACGAAGGAGACCGCCGCGGCGCCGAAGACACCGATCGTCACGCCGAGGAAGTCGCCACCGGGCGTCTGCGCGTAGACCGCGAAGATCGAGCCGGGGGCGGCCGGAGCGCGCAGGCCGATGTCGAAGAGCACGAACAGGAAGATGCCGGTCATGCCACCGGCGATGGTCGCCAGGATCATCTTGGGCTTCATCAGCACGAACGGGAAGTAGACCTCGTGGATGCCACCGAAGAACTGGATGATCGCCGCACCCGGCGCGGAGGCCTTGGCGATGCCCCGCCCGAAGACGGAGTAGGCCAGCAGCAGCCCCAGCCCCGGACCCGGGTTCGCCTCGAGCAGGAACAGCACCGACTTGCCGGTCTCCGCGGCCTCGTCGATGCCGAGTGGCGTCAGGACGCCGTGGTTGATCGCGTTGTTCAGGAACATCACCTTGGCGGGCTCGATGAACAGCGAGGTGAGCGGCAGCAGGCCGTTGTCGACCAGGAAGCTGACCGCGTCACCGAGCCAGGCGATGATCTGGCGCAGCACGGGGGCGAGCGCGAACATGCCGACGATCGCCATCAGGCCCGCGAGGATGCCGGCCGAGAAGTTGTCGACGAGCATCTCGAAGCCGGGTCGGATCTTGCCGTCCCACAGCGCGTCGGCTCGCTTCATGAGGTAGGCGGCCAGCGGGCCCATGATCATGGCGCCCAGGAACATCGGCGACCCACCCTGCTCCCCCACGAACTCGGGGAAGTACGTCGCGACGATCACGCCGACCGTGGCCGTGGCGCCGACGACGCCGCCGCGGGTGTCGTAGACGATCCGACCGCCGGTGTACGCGATCATCAGCGGCAGCAGGTAGAAGATCATCGGCTCGACCATCAGCGAGATCTTGTCGTTGGGCGTCCATCCGACGTCGATGAAGAACGCCGTGATGAGGCCCCAGGCGATGATCGCGCCGATGTTGGGCATGATCATGTTGGACAGGAACGTCCCGAACTTCTGCACACGCACCCGCGCTCCGCCACGGGAGGCGCCGGGTGCCGACGAGGGAGTCGTCGTAGTGGTGGCCATGTCTTTCCTCCGGGTTAGCCCGACCGGGTCAGCCGTGAGCCCGGTCACATGAGATTTCTCAGTAAACCTCACAACCGGGCCCGTTGCCAAGCATTCGGGCAGAAATTCTTGCCCGTTGATGTGGCTTTGGGCCCGGAATGCCCGATACGGTGCTGAGAGCGGCCCCGAGCGGGCCATCCGGTCGCGACCAGAGGAGAGACATGAAGGCACTGCGGTTCTACGCCCCCGAGGACGTCCGGCTCGTGGACGTGCCCGAACCGGCCTGCGGGCCCGCCGAGGTGAAGATCAAGGTCCGCAACTGCTCGACCTGCGGCACCGACGTCAAGATCAAGAAGAACGGCCACGTCAACATCACCGGCGAGACCACGCTCGGCCACGAGGTCGCCGGCGAGGTCGTCGAGGTCGGCGCGGACGCCCGGGGCGGCTTCCAGGTCGGCGACCGCGTCCAGTGCATCGCCGCGGTGCCGTGCGGCGAGTGCCACGAGTGCGGCAAGGGCTGGATGGAGGTGTGCCAGAACCAGACCTCGGTCGGCTACCAGTACGACGGCGGGTTCGCCGAGTACATGGTCGTGCCCGAGCAGGTGCTCAAGGTCGACGGCCTGAACCGGATCCCCGACAACGTCGGCTTCGACGAGGCCTCGGCGGCGGAGCCCTTCGCGTGCGCGATCAACGCCCAGGAGCAGCTCGGCATCGAGGAGGGCGACTTCACGGTCGTCTTCGGCGCGGGTCCGATCGGCTGCATGCACATCCGGATCGCCCGCGGCGTCCACAAGGTCGGCACGATCGTCCTGGTCGACATCAACGCCGAACGGCTGCAGATGTCGGCGGACGCCGTCCAGCCCGACCACGTGATCAACGCGAGCGAGGTCGACGTGGTCGAGAAGGTGATGGAGCTAACCGGCGGCCGCGGCGCCGACGTGGTCATCACGGCCACGCCCGCCAACGTCACCCAGGAGCAGGCGATCTCGATGGCGGCCCGCCAGGGCCGGATCTCCTTCTTCGGTGGCCTGCCCAAGAACGACCCGTACATCAAGGCCGACTCCAACCTGATCCACTACCGCCAGCTGCACGTCCACGGCGCCAACGGCTCGTCGCCCGACCACAACAAGCGCGCGCTGGAGTACATCTCGACCGGTCAGGTGCCGGTCAAGGACCTCATCACCCGCCACGTGGCCCTCGACGACGTGATGTCGGTCTTCGACATCGTCGCCAAGGGCGAGGCGATCAAGGTCACGGTCGAGCCGTAGCCGTCGAGATGGGCCTCCGCAACCGTCGAGCCGGGCCTCTGTGCCACGACCGGCAGTGCGGGCGCCCATCTCACACGTTGCGGAGGCCCATCTCGACTCGTCAGGCGTCGAGCGCCTCGCGGACCGCCTCGCGCGCGGCCATCGGGTCGCTCGCGGCCAGGGCGGCCTCGGCCGCCTCCTCGCACTGGTCGAAGGTGACCGAGCCGAGGCGCGCGCCGACGGGGCGTACGGCGGCCGAGGCCATCGACAGCGACGTGATGCCCATCCCGACCAGCGCGCAGGCCAGCAGCGGGTCGGCGGCGGCCTCGCCGCACACCCCGACGGACTTGTCGACCTGACGACCCGCCTCGGCGGTGATCGCGATCAGCTGCAGGACCGCCGGCTGCCAGGCGTCGGTCAGGTGGGCCAGGTCGGTGGCCATCCGGTCGGCGGCCATCGTGTACTGGGTCAGGTCGTTGGTGCCGATCGAGAGGAAGTCGACGACCTCGAGCATCCGGTGGGCGAGCAGCGCCGCACTCGGCACCTCGATCATCACCCCGGCCTTGAGCCCCCGTCGGTGGACCTGCCCGGCGAACTCCGAGGCCTCGGCGACGGTGGCCACCATCGGCGCCATCACCCAGGTCTCGGTCCCGCTGGCCTCGGCCGCCTGGGCGATCGCGTCGAGCTGGTGCTCCATCAGGCCGGGGTTGTCGAAGGCCAGCCGGAGCCCGCGGACGCCGAGGGCGGGGTTCTCCTCGTCGGTCAGGTTGGCGAACGCGAGCGGCTTGTCGGAGCCGGCGTCCAGGGTCCGCACGACGACGTAGCGGTCGCGGTCCCCCGGGCCGCTCCCGTGGAAGGCGCCGAGGACCTCGCCGTAGATGGCCGCCTGCTCGTCGACGCTCGGTTCGTCCTTGGCGTTGAGGAAGGACAGCTCGGTGCGGAACAGCCCGACGCCCTCGACCGGGGCCTCGACCGCGGAGCGTGCCGAGTCGCCGTCGGCGACGTTGGCCAGGATCCGGACCGGCTTGCCGTCGGCGGTCTGCCCCGGGCCGGCCCACGACTCGAGCGCGGCCCGCTCCTCCTTGTCGGAGGCGACCCTCCGGGCGGCCTCCGCGTCGTCGGGGTCGATCTCGATGACACCCGTCGTCCCGTCGACGAGCAGCCGGCTCCCGCCCGGGACGTCGAGCGCGCCGGAGGTCCCGACCACGCACGGGATGCCGAGCTGGCGCGCGATGATCGCGGTGTGGCTGGTGGGTCCGCCACGCTCGGTGACCAGGGCGAGCACCCGCTCGGGGTCGAGGCCGGCGGTGTCGGCCGGCGCGAGGTCGGCGGCGACCAGGACGCAGGGCTCCTCCGGCACGGGTACGCCCGGCTCGGGCTCACCGACCAGACGGGCCACCATCCGGCGCTCGATGTCGCGCAGGTCCGTGACCCGCTCGGCCATCAGCCCACCCATGCTGGTGAACACGGAGACGAACGACTCCACCGCTGCCTGCAGGGCGCTCAACAGGTCGTCGCCGGAGCGCAGCTGCTTGAGCACGGCCGAGCGCAGTCCCTTGTCGCGGGCGAGGCCGGCGCTGGCGGTCAGGACCTCGGCCGCGGCACCCGAGGCGCGCCCGGCCTTGGCCGCGAACCCCTCCGACACGGCCGCGGCCACCTCGTCGTAGCGCGCGATGGCGTCGTCCTCGGTCAGGGAGGACCCGTCGAAGGCGGCGATCGCCGCCTCGGAGACCTCGGTCCGGGCGAGCAGGACCGGGCCGTGGGCGATGCCCGGCACGACGGGAGTACCGGTCAGGGTCTGGGGAGCGATCGTGGCCATGGTCACAAGTTACTCCCGAGCCCCCCTTGACAGTCAACACATTCGGGCGTAAAACCACAGATACACAGACCGAAGGAGGATGCGTGATGTACGCCGAGGAGCGTCAGCAGGCGATGGCCCAGCTGATCGGCCAGCAGGGCCGGCTGTCCGTCGCGCAGCTCGCCGGCACCTTCGACGTCACGACCGAGACCGTGCGCCGCGACCTCTCCTCGCTGGAACGTATCGGACTCGTCCGCCGCGTGCACGGGGGTGCGGTCCCGTCCAGCTCGCTGTCGGTCATCGAGTCCGCGCTCGGCGAGCGCGACCAGGCCAACATCTCCGCCAAGGACGCCATCGCGACCGCGGCGGTGCAGCTCCTCCCGCCCCCGGGCTCGGTCGTCGTCCTCGACGCGGGGTCGACGACGGCACGGCTCGCCGCGGTCCTGCCGCGTGAGCACCGGCTCACCGTCGTCACGCACGCGGTGCCCGTCGCCGCCCGTCTCGCCGGACTCCCCCACATCGAGCTGCACCTGCTGCCCGGCCGGGTCCGCCCGACCACGCACGCGGCGGTCGGGACCGACACCGTGGCCGCGCTCGGCGAGCTCCGCGCGGACGTCGCCTTCGTCGCCACCAACGGGCTCAGCTGCGGCTTCGGGCTCACCACGCCCGACCGCGACGAGGCGGCGACCAAGCGCGCCATCGTGGGCAGCGCCCGGCGTACCGTGGTGCTCGCGGACTCTTCCAAGATCGGCGTCGAGACCTCGATCCGCTTCGCGTCGATCGACGACGTGGACGTGCTGGTGACCGACGCGGACATCGACGACGACGACCGCGACGCGCTCGTCAAGGCAGGCCTGGAGGTCGTGGTCGCATGATCGTCACTCTCACCGCCAACCCGAGCCACGACCGTACGGTCACCCTCTCCGAGCCGCTCCGCCACGGTGCCGTGCAGCGGGCGACCGCCGTGCTCTCGCAGGCCGGCGGCAAGGGCGTGAACATCTCCCGCGCCTCGGTCTCCGCGGGCGTGCCGACGATCGCGGTGCTCCCGGCACCCAAGGACGACCCGTTCGTCCACGAGCTGCTGGCGGCCGGCATCGACTGCCGCCCGGTGGCCCACCCCGGGGACCTGCGCGTCAACATCACGATCAGCGACCCGGACGGCACCACCACCAAGCTCAACAGCCCCGGCCCCGCGATGACGGAGACGACGCGCGCCGCGCTGTGCGACGCCCTCCAGCGTCGCGCGGGCCGTGGCGACTGGGTGGTGCTCGCTGGGTCATTGCCGCCCGCCACGCCGCCGGAGTGGTACGCCGAGCTGGTGGGCGCCCTCGCCGGCACCGGCGCCCGGGTCGCGGTCGACACCAGCGACGAGCCGCTCCGCGCGCTCGTCGACCGGCTCGAGGTGGCGGCACCCCACCTGATGAAGCCCAACGGCCACGAGCTCGGCTCCCTGACCGGCCACGACGGCGACGAGCTCGAGAAGGACCCCGTCGCCGCCGCGCGCGCCGGCCAGGAGCTCGTCGCCCGCGGTGTCGAGAGCGTGCTCGTGACGCTGGGCGGTGACGGAGCCGTCCTGGTCGACGGCCGCGGCGCCTGGCACGCCACCCCTCCCCCGACCACCGTGGTGAGCACGGTCGGTGCGGGAGACTCCAGCCTCTTCGGCTACCTCCTGGCAGCCATCGAGAACCGGGAGCCCGCCGACCGGCTGGCACTCGCCGTGGCCTACGGCAGCGCCGCCGCCGGCCTTCCCGGAACCACCATCCCTCGCCCGGATCAGGTGGACCCCACCCAGGTCACGGTCACCGACCTCGACCTCACGCAAGGAGATTGACCCATGTCCGACTTGATCACCCGCGAGCTGGTGCGCCTCGACAGCTCGCTCGGCGAGGCCAAGCACGACGTCATCCGGTCCCTGGCCGCGATCGTCGGCGAGGCGGGACGCGCCCGTGACGTCGACCAGCTGGTCACCGACGCCTTCGCCCGCGAGGAGACGTCTGCGACCGGGCTCCCGGGCGGGATCGCGATCCCCCACTGCCGTACGGCCGGCGTGGCCGAGCCCACCTTGGCCTTCGCACGGCTCAGCCCCGGCGTGGACTTCGGCGCCAAGGACGGCCCGGCCGACCTGGTGTTCCTGATCGCGGCGCCCGCCGACGGCGACGCCGACCACCTGCAGATCCTCACCAAGCTGGCCCGCGCGCTGGTGAAGCCTGCCTTCACCGACGAGCTGCGCCGCGCCGAGTCCGACGAGGACGTCGTGGCGCTGGTCGACCGGGAGCTCGGGCTCGCCCCGGCCCCGGCCGCTGCGACCGCCGCCGCCGCCCCCGCCGCTGCCGCCACTCCGGCTCCGGCCGCCCCCGCTGCCTCGGCTCCGACCGGCGACCGCACGCTGGTGGCCGTCACCGCCTGCCCGACCGGGATCGCCCACACCTACATGGCGGCGGAGGCGCTGCAGGCTGCAGCCGACCGCGCCGGCGTCGCCATCCAGGTCGAGACCCAGGGCTCGGCCGGATCCAGCCCGCTCTCCCACGACACGATCGCCCGGGCCGCCGCGGTGATCTTCGCGGTGGACGTGGGGGTGCGCGACCGCGGCCGCTTCGCCGGCAAGCCGTTCGTGTCCTCGGGCGTGAAGCGTCCGATCGACGACGCCGACGCGATGATCGCCGAGGCGCTGCGCTACGCGGACGACCCGAACGCGCCGCGCGTCGAGGGCAGCGCCGCCGAGGGCGGGGGTGGCGACACCGGCAGCGAGACCTGGGGCGGACGGGTCCGCCGGGTGCTGATGACCGGTGTGTCCTACATGATCCCGTTCGTCGCCGCGGGCGGTCTGCTGATCGCGCTGGGCTTCCTCTTCGCCGGCTATGAGATCACCGGTCCCGCCGGCGAGATCCTGGCCAACAACACGCTCTTCAACCTGCCCGACCCCGACGCGCTCGGCCTCGACCACGCGCTCTTCGGCAGTCCGTTCTTCGCCTACCTCGGGGCCGTGTTCTTCGCCCTCGGCGCGACAGCCTTCAAGTTCCTGGTCCCGGCGCTGGCGGGCTACATCGCGTACGCCATCGCCGACCGGCCCGGCATCGCACCCGGCTTCGCGATGGGCGCGCTGGCCATCGACCTCGGCGGCTTCGGCACCCCGCAGAGCGGCTTCCTCGGCGGCATCATCGGCGGTGTCCTCGCCGGCGTGCTGGCCCACTGGATCTCCAGCTGGAAGGTCGCCTCGTGGGCAAGGGGCCTGATGCCGGTCCTGGTCATCCCCCTGCTCGCAACGCTCATCTCCGGCTTCGTCATGGTGGTCGTGCTCGGCACGCCGCTGGGCAACCTGATGGACGCGCTCAACAGCGGTCTCGAGAGCATGAGCGAGGACCCGGCCCTGGCCGTCCTGCTCGGCGCCGTGCTCGGTCTGATGATGGCCTTCGACATGGGCGGCCCGCTCAACAAGGTCGCCTACGCCTTCGCGACGGCCGGGCTCGGCGCCGCGGCGTCGGCCACCGGTGCTGCTCCGGAGCTGAAGGTGATGGCCGCGGTGATGCTCGCGGGCATGGTCCCGCCGCTGGCACTGGCGCTCGCCACCGTCGTACGACCGGGCCTGTTCACGGTGCCCGAGCGCGAGAACGGCAAGGCGGCCTGGCTGATGGGGGCCTCCTTCATCACCGAGGGCGCGATCCCGTTCGCGGCCGCCGACCCGCTGCGGGTCATCCCCTCGATCATGGCGGGCTCCGCCGTCACCGGCGCGCTGGCGATGTCGCTCGACGTCACCCTGCGCGCCCCGCACGGCGGGATCTTCGTGATCTTCGCGGTCGGCAACATCCTGGGCTTCCTGATCGCCCTGGTGGCCGGCACGCTCGTCGCCGCGGCCGCCGTGATCGGCCTGAAGTCCATCGGCCCCAGCGACGTCGACGTCGCCACCGTCTGAGATCCGACCACTCCACCAACCGAAAGGCACACGATGCCCAGCAAGTCCGTCGTCGTCGGCTCCGCCGTCGGCCTCCACGCCCGCCCCGCCGCGATCATCTCCGAGAAGGCCGGCGAGCTCGGCTCCGAGGTGACGATCAACGGGGTCGACGCCAGCTCCTCGCTCATGATCATGACCTTGGGCGCCAAGAACGGCGACACCGTCGAGGTCGCGGGGGACGACCAGTCCGCGGTCGACACGATCGCCGGGCTGGTCGAGCAGGACCTCGACGCGGACTGAGCCCGCTCCGACGGCCGGGGGCCCTCCCCTGGGGGGCCTCCGGCCGGCGCGTCAGGGGGCCGCGGCCAGCACGTCGGTGCCCCGCTTCACGTGGAAGACGAGGCTGGTCTCGGCCTGCGCCACGCCCCGCCGGCCGGTCAGGTTGTCGAGGACGAAGTCGCGCAGGTGCTCCGGGGTCGGTGCCGCCACGTGCACGAGGAAGTCGTACGTGCCGCTGATGTTGTACGTCGCGACCACGCCCGGGAGACCGCTCACCTCCTCGGCGAAGGCGTCGACGTCGGCGCGCAGGTGACCCGAGAAGCGGATCGCCACCATCGCCTGCACCGGCAGTCCGAGCCGGGCGAGGTCCACCTCGGCCGTGACCCCCGCGAGCAGGCCCCGCTCCCGCAACGACCGCACCCGCGCGACGCAGGTCGACTCCGCGATCCCGGCCCCCCGCGCCAGCACCACGTTCGGCGTACGCCCGTCGCGCAGCAGCTGGGCGACCAGGCTCCGGTCGACGTCGTCGAGCAGCGGTCGTTCGCGGGGCGCGGGGCCGGGCGGACGGGGCGTGGGATTCTTCGGCACGGCATCGACTGTACGCCGATCCACCGCATGATCCTCTGCTGAATCACTTTGCTGTGCATGATCTGCGGATCTGTTGCGCCCGGTCCGCCGAAACCTCAGTCTCGTGCCATGGCGCACCTCGACACCATCGCTGTCCACTCCGCCCGCGAGGACCTCACCGGGCGGGGCGTGCACGTGCCGCCCATCGACCTGTCCACGACCTATCCCCTCCCCTCCCTCGACGCGGGAGGCGCGGCGTACGAGACGCTCGCCACCGGGCACCGGCCGGGGGACGGCGACTCGCTGGTCTACCAGCGGCTGTGGAACCCCAACGTCGACCGGTTCGAGCGTGCGGTGGCCGAGCTCGAGCGGACCGCCGAGGCGGTCGCCTTCGCCTCCGGCATGGCCGCGCTGTCGGCCGCGCTGGTGGCGACCGTGGCCGCGGGCCGGCCGCACGTGGTGGCCGTACGCCCGCTCTACGGCGGCACCGACCACGTGCTCGCGTCGGGCCTGCTCGGGACGCGGGTGACGTGGACCGCCCCGGGCGCGGTCGCGGCCGCGCTGCAGCCCGACACCGGGCTGGTGGTCGTCGAGACGCCGGCCAACCCGACTGTCGACCTGGTCGACATCGCAGCGGTCGTGGCCGAGGCCGGGGACGTCCCGGTGCTCGTGGACAACACCTTCGCCACCCCGACGCTCCAGCAGCCCGCACACCACGGCGCGACCCTGGTCCTCCACTCGGCCACCAAGTTCTTCGGCGGCCACGGTGACGTGATGGGCGGCGTGGTGGCCGCGACGCCCGCCTGGGCCAACCGGCTGCGCCAGGTCCGCGCGGTCACCGGCGGCGTGCTCCACCCGCTGGCCGCCTACGAGCTCCACCGGGGGCTGCAGACGCTGCCGCTGCGGGTGCGCGCCCAGCAGGAGACCGCCGCGCTGCTCGCCGAGCGGCTCACGACGCGCGCCGACGTCACCCGGGTGCTCTACCCCGGCCTCAAGGAGTGCGACCCCCTCGGCCTGGTCGGCACCCAGATGTCCGGGCCCGGCAGCCTGCTGGCCTTCGAGCTCCGGGGAGGCTGGGCCGCCGCTGCCCGCGTCTCCCAGCGGTGCCGGCTGATCACGCACGCGGTGTCCCTCGGCGGCGTCGACACCCTGGTCCAGCACCCCGCCGGGCTGACCCACCGCCCGGTCACCGCCGACGCCCGGCCGGGTGAGGCGCTGCTCCGCATCTCTGCCGGCCTCGAGCACGTCGAGGACGTGTGGACCGACCTCGAGCAGGCGCTCGACGCGTCCTGAGCGCGGTCCCGGGCCGTCAGTCCGTGGCCGGTGTCGCGCCGTCGTCGACGGTGGCCGGCTCGGCAGCGCCACGCAGGGCCAGGTAGCCGGCGCGGACCCCGACGGCCCGCTCCAGCTCGGTCAGGACCTCGCTGAAGAACTGGACGCGGTAGGTCTCGTCCGTCATCACCGCGACGGTGAAGTAGAGCCCCGAGAACGACGCGAGGAAGACCGAGACCTGGACGAGCTCGACCGACAGGTTGTCGAGGTAGGGCAGGTGGTGGACCCGGTCCTGCGCCGTCCAGGCCTCCTGCACGCCGGCCTCCATCACGATGCCGCCAAAGACCAGGAAGAAGCCCAGCACGGCCAGCGACAGCAGCAGCACCTGCGCGACCTGGGTCACCAGCAGCACGAGGATCAGGTTCCACCGCTCGTAGCCCGGGACGTCGCCGTACTCGTCGAGCGGCAGCTCCTCGCCGCGCGCGTCGAGCAGCTCGGCGACGGGCTGCTCGATCGGCGTACGCCGGGTGGCCCGCCGCACCAGGTCCAGGTCGATGAAGTCGTCGACCTTGTCGACCTCCTCCGGCAGCCGCACCAGCAGGAACCCGACGGCGATCACGGCGAACAGCAGCACCGTCAGCCACATCACGGGACCGTCGAGCTCGGCCGAGAGCTGCCACACCTCGGCGTTGATGAAGAGGAACGTCACGAAGAGCAGCAGCAGCGGGAGCGCCCGGGTGACCATGGGGAGCAGCTGCCGGAGGCTGCTCCGGGTCCGGCGCAGCGCCCAGCCGAGGATCGGGCGGGCGCGCAGGGCGGTGACGGCGTACGCCGCTGCCGCCAGCAGGCCGACCGTCGTGAGCGTGGCAGGCGCGGCCGAGGCCTCCTCGGTCAGCCAGGTCAGGGCTGCCGACGCGGCCACGGCAGCCAGCACGACCAGCGCCAGCAGCGGCAACGCCCGGCGCGGCCGCAGCGCATCCTTGGCCCGCGCCCGCTCCGAGGGGACGAAGTAGGGAAGTCCGTTGCGGATGAACCAGGGTTCGATCTCGTGCTCCCACGCCCGACGCGTCGGCATCAGGCGCCCACGACCGCACGGGTCCGTCGTACGTCGTCGGCCATCTGCTCCAGCAGCGGCTCGATGCCGTCGAAGCGCACCATCCCCCGCAACCGGTCGGCGAACGCCACCTCGACCTCGACCCCGTAGAGCTCGAGGTCGTCGCGGTCGAGCGCGTAGGCCTCGACCCGGCGGTCCCGGTCACCGGCGAAGGTCGGGTTGGTCCCGACGCTGATGGCCGCGGGGAACCGGTCACGCGTGTCGAGGCGGGTCAGCCATCCGGCGTACACCCCGTCGGCCGGCGCGGCGAGACCGGCGGCGAGCGGGACGTTGGCGGTGGGATAGCCGAGCTCCCGACCGCGCCGGTCACCCTCGACGACCCGGCCCCGCACGGCGAACGGACGCCCCAGGGCCTCGGCGGCCCCGGCGACGTCGCCCTCGCCCAGGCAGGTGCGGACGTAGGTCGACGACCAGACCTGCGGCCCTCCGTCCAGGGCGATGCCCTCGACCAGGAAGCCCCGCGACTCCCCAGCCTCGCGCAGCTGCGCCACGTCACCCGCGGCGCGCGCCCCGAACCGGAAGTTGGCGCCGACGACCACCGCTGCGGCGTGCAGTGTCCGCACCAGGACCCGGTCCACGAACTCCGTCGGCGACCAGGCCGCGATCTCACGGGAGAAGGGCAGGGCCAGCACGTGGTCCACCCCCGCCTCCGCGAGCAGCTCGGCCCGGGCCTCGATGGTGGTGAGGACCGACGGAGCATGCTCCGGTCGCAGCACCGCCATCGGGTGCGGGTCGAAGGTGACGGCCACCAACGGGTGGCCGAGGGTCGAGGTCACCGCCCGCGCCCGGTCGATCACCGCCCGGTGACCGCGGTGCACGCCGTCGAAGTTCCCGATGACCACGCCGGTTGGCCCGAGGTCCGGGGCAACCTCGGTCACGTCACGCCAGATCAGCACGTCCGTAGCGTGCCACAGGCACCTCGCCGGCCCGGGCACCCGTCAGCCGGTGAAGACGGCCACGGCCCGGGCCACGTCGCCGGCCCGCTCGTAGAGCGCGAGGAAGTCACCGCCCGGCGCGAACACCGCGACCGGGCCGTCGGAGGGCAGCGCGAGGGCGAGCTTGCGGCCGAAACGGACGTCGGCCGCCTGCTGCTCGTCGAGCTCGAGCGTCGGGAAGGCCGCGCGGGCGGCGTCGCCGATGGGCAGCACCGCGAAGTGCTCCTCGAGCTGCTCGAGGGTCCGGGCGCCGTCGAGGTCGAAGGGGCCCACGGCCGTGCGCCGGAGCGAGGTGAGGTGTCCGCCGACCCCGAGCAGCGAGCCGGCGTCACGGGCGATGGAGCGGATGTAGGTGCCGCTCGAGCAGCGCACCGAGACGTCGACCTCGTCGCCGCGGACGGTGTGGACGACGAGCTCGTGGACCGTCACCCGGCGTGGGGCGAGCGCGACGTCCTCACCGTCGCGGACACGCTGGTAGGCGCGCTTGCCGTCGACCTTGATGGCCGACACCGAGGACGGCACCTGGTCGATCTCGCCGACGAAGGTCGCGAACGCCGCGCGGACGGCCTGCTCCTCCAACCCCGCGGTCGACCTGGTCTCGAGGACCTCCCCCTCGGCGTCGTCGGTGGTGGTGGTGACTCCGAGCCGGACGGTGGCGTCGTACGCCTTCTCGGTCAGCATCAGGTGGCCGAGCAGGCGGGTGGCGCGATCGACGCCCAGCACGAGCACCCCGGTCGCCATCGGGTCGAGCGTGCCGGCGTGGCCGACCTTGCGGGTCCCGGCCAGACGGCGGACCCGCGCGACCACCCCGTGCGAGGTGAGGCCGCCGGGCTTGTCGACGACGACCAGCCCCGGCTCGACCAACATCAGTCCCCGGTGTCCGTCGCGTCCTCGTCCGACTCCTCGTCGGCGACCCGGGGCTTCTTGTAGGGGTCGGGCTCGCCGGCGTACGTCTCCACCCGCGCAGCCGCGACCGCCTCGTCCTGGGCGCGCGCCTTGGCCAGCACCTCGTCGAGGTGGCGGGCGTTCTCGGGGAGCGCGTCCTGGACGAAGGCCAGGCTGGGCGCGTGGCGCATGCCGAGCTGCTTGGCGACCTCGGAACGGAGCAGGCCCTTGGCCGACTCCAGCGCCGCCGCCGTGCTCGTCAGGTCGGTCTCCTCACCGAGGACGGTGTAGAAGACGGTCGCCTGCTGGGTGTCGCCGGTGACGCGGACGTCGGTCACCGTCACGAAGCCGAGCCGCGGGTCCTTGATCCGTCGCTCGAGCATCTCGGCGACGATGACCTGGATGCGGTCGGCGATCTTGCGGACCCGGGGGTTGGTGCTGCTCATCTGTCTCTCCGTTGAGTTGGGCTTCCGCAACCCTTGAGTTGGGCTTCCGCACCACGAGTGCGGTTGCGGAAGCCCAACTCGACGGGCATCAGTCGCGCGGGATCTCGCGCATCTCGAACGCCTCGACGACGTCGTCGATCTTGATGTCCTGGTAGTTCCGGAGCACCAGACCGCACTCGAAGCCCTCGCGGACCTCGGCCACGTCGTCCTTCTCACGCCGCAGCGAGGAGAGGTCGAGGCTGTCCTGGACGACCGCACCGTCGCGCAGCAGGCGGACCTTGGCGTTGCGCCGGATCACGCCGCTGGTGACCATGCAGCCCGCGATGTTGCCGGCCCGGGACGAGCGGAAGATCTCGCGGATCTGCGCCTGGCCCAGGACCTGCTCCTCGTACTCGGGCTTGAGCATGCCCTTGAGCGCGGCCTCGATCTCCTCGATCGCCTGGTAGATCACGGTGTAGTACCGGATCTCCACGCCTTCCTTGTCGGCCATCTCGGTCGCCTTGCCCTGCGGGCGGACGTTGAACCCGATGATGATCGCGTCGGAGGCGGCGGCGAGGTCGACGTTGGTCTCGGTGATCGCACCGACGCCGCGGTCGATGACCCGCAGGTTGACCTCGTCGCCGACGTCGATCTTGGCCAGCGCGTCCTCGAGCGCCTCGACCGAGCCGGACACGTCGCCCTTCAGGATCAGGTTGAGCTCCTGGCTCTCGCCCTTCTCCATCGAGGCCATGAAGTCCTCGAGCGTACGACGCACGCGACGCTTGGCCTGCATGGCCGCCCGCTCGCGGGCCTCGCGCTTCTCGGCGATCTGCCGCGCCATCCGGTCGTCGTCGACCACGATGAAGTTCTGCCCGGCACCCGGCGCTGCGTTGAGGCCCAGCACCATCGCGGGACGCGACGGGTCGGCCTCCTCGATGTTCTCGCCGTGCTCGTCGAGCATCGCCCGGACCCGGCCGTAGGCGGGACCGGCGACCAGCGAGTCACCCACGCGCAGCGTGCCGCGCTGGACGAGCACCGTCGCCACCGGACCGCGACCGCGGTCGAGGTGCGCCTCGACCACGAGGCCCTGGGCGTCCTGCGTCGGGTTGGCCCGCAGGTCGAGCGAGGCGTCGGCCGTGAGGACGATCGCCTCGAGCAGGCCCTCGAGGTTGAGCTCGGACTTGGCCGAGACGTCGACGAACATGGTGTCGCCGCCGTACTCCTCGGGCACCAGGCCGTACTCGGTCAGCTGGCCGCGCACCTTGGTCGGGTCGGCCTCGGGGAGGTCGATCTTGTTGACCGCGACCACGATCGGCACGTTGGCCGCCTTGGCGTGGTTGAGCGCCTCGACCGTCTGCGGCATGACGCCGTCGTTGGCCGCGACCACCAGCACCGCGATGTCGGTCGCCTGGGCACCACGGGCACGCATGGCGGTGAACGCCTCGTGACCCGGGGTGTCGATGAAGGTGATGCGACGCTCGTTCTCGTCGACCTCGGTCGTGACCTGGTAAGCGCCGATGTGCTGGGTGATGCCACCGGCCTCGTCGGCCACGACGTTCGCCTTGCGGAGCGCGTCCAGCAGCTTGGTCTTTCCGTGGTCGACGTGACCCATGACCGTGACGACCGGCGGCCGGATGGCGAGGTCGTCCTCGTCGCCGACGTCCTCGCCGAACTCGAGGTCGAAGGACTCGAGCAGCTCGCGGTCCTCGTCCTCCGGCGAGACGATCTGGACGACGTAGTTGAGCTCCTCACCGAGCAGCTCGAACGTCTCGTCGTTCACCGACTCGGTGGCGGTGACCATCTCGCCGAGAGAGAACAGCATCTGCACCAGGGCCGCCGCGTCGACGTTGATCTTCTCGGCGAAGTCGGTCAGCGAGGAGCCACGCGCCAGGCGCACGGTCTCGCCGTCGCCCTTGCGGACGCGCACGCCACCGATCGTCGGGGCCTGCATCGCCTCGAACTCCTGGCGACGCGCCCGCTTGGACTTGCGGCCACGGCGCGAGGGGCCACCGGGACGCCCGAAGGCACCCTGGGTCTGGCCACGGCCGCCGGGACGGCCACGTCCCGGAGGGCCACCGAAACCGGGGCGTCCGGGGGCACCGGCACCGGCGCCGGGAGCGCCACCGCGGCCACCGCCGGGTGCGCCGCGACCGGGAGCACCACCACGGCCACCGCCGGGTCCGCCGCGACCGGGCGCGGGACGCGCGCCGGGACCGCTGCCGAACGCAGCCGGGGACTTGGGCATCATCGCCGGGTTGGGGCGAGGCATGCCGGGACGGCCACGCTCGCCGCCACCCTGGGCGGGCGGACGCGGCGGACGCTGGTCGTCACCGGTGCCGCGCTCAGGCGAGGACGGGCGACGGCCCATGCCCTGGCTGGACGCGAACGGGTTGTTGCCCGGACGGGGCGTACCGCCGGGACGACCGACCGGGCGCGGGCTCGGCGGCTTGGGGCCGGGGCGTGGCGCGGCCGGCTTGGGCGAGGACCCCTCGGCGGCGGGAGCCTCGGGCTCCGCCGGCGGCTCCTCCTCGGCCACGGGCTCCGGGGCGGCCTTCTTGGCAGCACCCGGCGGCCGCGGCGTCGCACGCGGGGCGGACTCCTCGGCCGGAGCCGGGGCAGCCTGCTCCTCGGCAGGCGCGGGGGCGACCTCGGCCTCGGGCTCGGCGGCCTTCGGCTTCGGCTTGGGCTTGGGGGCGGACGGCTTCGCAGCCGGCGCCTCGGCGGGGGTCGCGGGGGCGGCGTTCTTCAACGACTCGCCGTACTCCTTGCGGAAACGCATCTCCGCGGGGAGCTCGACGGTCGAGCTCGCCGACTTGACGAACTCCCCCATCTCCTTGAACTTCTCGAGAACGAACTTGCTCTCGACTCCGAACTCCTTGGCGAGTTCGTGGACTCGGGTCTTGGCCACGTTTCTCCTTCTGGCCCGAGACCCTCATCCAGAGGTGACTCTCAGACCGTTGGTGGTGCCTGGTCGAACTGGCTCATCGCGAAGTACTCATCGAGTGCTCATGAGCTGCTGCTCCAGTCTCTGTCGGTCGGTCACATGTCTGCGCTGGCGAGGAACTCCCCCACCGGTGCGCCGGCCAGCCCCTCCCGCGCCCTGAGGGCCCGGGAGAATGCTCGCCTGCGCACCGCGAGGTCGTAGCACGCGGACGTGGGGTGCAGGTGTGCACCTCGGCCCGGTGCCGTGCCGTCCGGATCGGGTACGGCGGCCGGTCGACCGTCGTCGCCCGTGCCGATGACGACACGCAACAACTCGCGCTTCGGGGCCTTCTCCCGACATCCGATGCAGGTCCGGACCGGAGTCCGGGCAGGGTTGTCGGAGAGGTTGGCCACCGTCGTCAACCTTAGCCGGTCCTGCCACCGAATATCGAACCGGGCGCCGCGCACCCCTGCCGGAGCAGGCGCCGCCGGCGCTAGCGTGCCGCCGTGAGCGACGTCGGCCCCGTGGTGCACCGGTTCGACGGCCCCACCCTGGACACCGCCGTCTGGCACCCGCACTACCTGCCCGCATGGTCCTCGCGCGAGGCCACGCGGGCCAGCTACCGCCTCGAGGGAGGGGTCCTCATCCTGAAGGTCCCCCGCGAGCACCCGGTGTGGTGCCCGGGCGACCACGAGCCGCCCCTGCGCGTCTCGGGCCTGCAGTCGGGCAGCTGGTCGGGTCCGGTCGGCAGCACCCGCGGCCAGCAGCGCTTCCGCGAGGGCCAGCTGGTGCAGGAGGAGCAGCCGCGGTTCGAGGGGTGGCTGCCCACCGGCGGCCGGGTGGCGGTCCGGGCCCGGATGTCGCTGTCGCAGCGCTCCATGGCAGCGCTGTGGATGAGCGGCTTCGAGGACGACCCCGACCAGCTCAGGTGCGGCGAGATCTGCGTGTTCGAGGTGTTCGGCAACGCCCTCGTCCGCGAGCCGCCGTCCGCGGAGGTCGGGATCGGGATCAAGGCGTTCCGCGACCCCGCCCTCGCCCAGGACTTTGCAGCGCCCCGGGTCGGGATCGACGTCACCGCCTTCCACACCTACGCGGTCGAGTACGACGAGCAGGAGGCGGTGTTCAGCGTCGACGGCGCCGTGCTGCGTCGCTGCCCTCGTCCGCCGACGTACCCGGTCCAGCTGATGCTGGCGGTCTTCGACTTCCCGGAGTGGTCAACCGGGGACGACGACCACCTCGTCCCCGAGCTTGTCGTCGAGTCCGTCACCGGCTGAACCGTGGTCGAGACCCTGCGCCGCGTCAGGCGTCGGTGGGCTTCGGCTCCTCGTCGGAGCGGATGTCGATCCTCCAGCCGGTCAGGCGGGCGGCGAGCCGGGCGTTCTGGCCCTCCTTGCCGATCGCCAGCGACAGCTGGAAGTCCGGGACGACCACCCGGGCCGAGCGCTCGGCCTCGGAGACGATCTCGACCGAGGTCACCCTGGCCGGCGACAGCGCGTGGGCCACCAGCTCGGCGGCGTCCTCGGACCAGTCGACGATGTCGATCTTCTCGCCGTGGAGCTCCGACATCACGTTGCGCACCCGCTGGCCCATCGGACCGATGCAGGCACCCTTGGCGTTGACGCCCGGCACCGTCGAGTGCACCGCGATCTTGGTGCGGTGGCCGGCCTCACGGGCGATCGCCGCGATCTCCACCGAGCCGTCGGCGATCTCGGGCACCTCGAGCGCGAAGAGCTTCTTCACCAGGTTCGGGTGGGTCCGCGACAGGGTGATCTGCGGGCCGCGCATACCCTTGCGGACCGAGACGACGATGCACTTGATCCGGGTGCCGTGGGAGTACGTCTCACCGGGGACCCGCTCGCCCAGGGGCAGCAGCGCCTCCAGCCGCCCGAGGTCGACCATCACGTCGTCGGGGTTGCGACCCTGCTGGATCACCCCGGAGATGATGTCGCCCTCCTTGCCGGAGAACTCACCGAACTTGATGTCGTCCTCGGCGTCGCGCAGCCGCTGCAGCATGATCTGCTTCGCCGTCGTCGCGGCGATCCGGCCGAAGCCCTGGGGCGTGTCGTCGTGCTCGCCGATCTTCTCGCCGTCGTCGTCGAGCTCGGCGGCCCACACGGTCACGTGCCCGGACTTGCGGTCCAGCTCCACCCGCGCCTGCTCCTCGGCGCCGGGAGTCTTGTGGTAGGCCGTCAGCAGGGCCTGCTCGATCGCCTCCACGAGCACGTCGAAGGAGATCTCCTTCTCCCGCTCGAGCATCCGCAGGATGGTCAGGTCGATGTCCATCAGGCCTCCTGGCTGTCGGGTCGGTTGAACTCGATCTGGACGAGCGCCTTGGCGACGTCGGCATAGTCGACCTCACGGGTCGCGCCGCTCACGTCGAGCCGTGCGGTGTCCTCGTCGCACGCCACGATCCGGCCGGTGAGCACCTCGCCGCCGGTCGTGGTGACCTTGACCAGGCGCTGCTCGTTGCGCCGCCAGTGGCGGGGCAGGGTCAGCGGGCGGTCGACGCCGCGCGAGGTGACCTCGAGCGTGAAGGGGTGCTCCCCCATGACGTCGGACTCGTCGAGGACCCGCGAGACCTCGCGGTCCGCGTCGACGAGGTCGTCGTGCGTGACACCGCCGTCCTTGTCGACCGCGACGCGGAGCAGCCGCCGCTTGGCGACGGGCGTGATCTCGACGGCCTCGACGTCGAGACCGAGGGCACTCAGGGGTCCGGCGAGCTCCGCCTCGATGCGGTCACGGACGGCGTCCTGTCTGGCGCTGCTCACGTGCGGCGACCTCCTGTGCAGTTGGAAGTGACCCACGATAGCGGCTGCCCCGGGCACCACCACACCCCGGCGATAGGGTCGGCGGCGTGACCCGGCCCCTCCCCTCGCGCACGTCCCGTCGCGGCGCCCTCGGCGGCATGCTCGTGGGGCTGACGGCGACCGGCTGCGACCTCGGTCCGGTCCGCGAGGAGCCCGCTCCCACACCCGGGACGACCGCCGAGCCGGAGCCCGCGCCCGACCCGGACGCCGCGCTCGTCGACGCCGTGGTCGCCGACCTCAGGAGCGCCCTCGCCCTGGTGACGGGCGCCGGCCGAGGGCGCGGGGCGCTCCGGGCCGAGCTCGCGCCGTGGCTGCGGATGCACGACGCACACCTCGTCGCCCTGGAGGCTCCCTCCGCGCGCGTCCGTGCCGCGCAGGTGCGGGGCAGCGCGGCCGAGGCCCGCTCGCGCGTACGCCGTGAGGAGACCGCCCTGCAGCGGCGGCTCGCCACGGGCGCGGCGTCCGCACGCAGCGGTGCGCTGGCCTCGCTCCTCGCCACCATGTCGGCCGCCGTCGCCCAGCAGCTCGCGGCGACCTCGCCCGGGGAGGCCGGATGAGCCCGGTGACGGCCCTGCAGCGGGCGCTCGCGGCGGAGCACGCCGCGCTGCACGTCTACGGCGCGCTCGGCGCGCGGACCTCCGCGTCGGCGACCCCGACGCTCTTCGCAGACCTGACCGCGGGCTACACGCTGCACCGCTCGCGCCGCGACCAGCTGACGGCGCTGGTGCGTGACGAGGGCGCCGATCCCGCCGCGGCCGCGGCGACCTACGAGCTGCCGGAGCCGCTGGACACCCCGGACCAGGTCACCCGGGCGGCCCTCGCCGTGGAGCAGTCGTGCACGGAGACGTACGCGTGGCTGGTTGGCCAGACGAGCGGGGCCTCGCGGCGCTGGGCGATCGCAGCCCTGACGAACTCAGCGGTCCGCGAGCTCACCTACCGGGGAAGTCCCGAGATCTTCCCCGGCGCTGGTGAGTTCGCGGACCGCTGATCGGCCGGACACATCGGCTCGGAGCCCTTCGCGCCACGGTGGGGGACGGCGCGAGCCCCTCGTGCAAGAGTTTGCAACACCGCAGGTCGGAGCACGACCGGATCGCCTCCTCACGTTTGCGCATTGCATTTTTCTGCAACCGTCGGGACGCGCAGGACGGGCCCACGCCGACGCCGCGGGCCCGTCCTCACGGGTGCCGGGTGAGCGGGTCAGCCCCGGTACGCCGCCCACATCTGGTCCATCCGAGCGTCCTGCCCGGGGGTGAACTGGGTGTAGCAGGTGTCGTAGCTGTAGTCCATGTAGTTGTGGATCGGGTCGAGGCCCGGGAGCGAGCAGGAGTCGCGCCCCTCGGGGCACCCGTCGGTCGGGCTGCTCTGCGCGGGAGTGTCCGCGACCTCGTCGTTCAGCTCGGTGCAGCCGCCCTGGAAGGTGTGGTAGAGCCCCAACCAGTGGCCGGCCTCGTGGGTCGCGGTCTCGCCGAGGTCGTAGTTCTCGATGGCCCCGCCCGGCAGGGTCGCGTAGTGGACACGGATCCCGTCGACGCCCGGGCTCTTCGCGTAGTCCCACGGGAAGGTGGCGATGCCGAGGTACTTGAAGTCGACGAGCCACATGTTGAGGGCGTTGGCGCCACCCTGACGAGTCGCCTTGCGGTACTTCGAGGACGCGCCGTCCCGGTGCCAGGTGTCGTTGTAGAACCGGTCGACCCCCGCCAGCCTGAAGGTGTAGCCGGTCTCGGCGGCCGCACCGGACTCCTCGCCCGCGTAGGTGGTGTTGAGGACGGCGACCTGCTCGGCGATCGCCGCGTCGGTCACGTCGCCGGAACCGTCCTTGGCCGCCATCACGTGGACGTAGACCGGGATCGAGGTCCCGGCTGCGGGCCTGCCTCGGCTCACCTGCCGGTCGAGGATGCGGGAGGTGCGCTCACGGATCTGGCGCTGCTCCGTGGGGGTGACCGGACGGGTGTCGTTGCCGTAGCCGCCGCGGGCAGCCGACGATGCCTCGTGGGCGTCGACCTCGACGCAGACGGGCTCGCCGGCGACGACTGCCGCGCTGGCAGCCGGGGCCGTGAGGCCGACCAGTGCCAGCCCGGCGACCATCGCGCTGGCGGCCGTGCGCCGCAGTCCGGTGGTGGTGGTGCGCATGGGGGTGTTCCTCTCCGTCGGGCCGCCTGCCGAGGGGCGGCTGTGCCGAGGCCGGGCACCCGGCCAGTCCCCGAGCCTGCCTCACCAACCATTGGTTGGCGACCCCCTCAAGGGGTGGAGATGAGTCCGGTCGGTCAGGCCCAGCGCCGGACGATCCCCGGGATCTCGGCGAGTCTGTGGGCGACCGCGTCGGGTTCGCCCTCGGTGTGGCCGACCTGGTTGGCAGGGATCGTCGAGTGCGGGACGTGGACGGTGCGCATGCCGGCGTTGCCGGCTCCCCAGACGTCGTCGAAGAGCCGGTCACCGACGTAGACGCAGCGCTCGGGATCGCTGACGCCGACCGCCGCCATCGCCGCTCCGAACGCCTTCGGGGAGGGCTTGGTCCAGGGGATCTCGCTCGTGTAGACGTCGCCGTCCACCAGGTCGAGGACGCCGTCGCGGCGGAAGAACTCCTCGTGCCAGGCGCGCGGCCAGATGGTGTTGGAGAGCACCCCGACCCGCAGGCCCATCGCCTTGAGCTCGCGCCACATCGGCCCGACCTCGGGGTCGGTCGCGGTGTGGGGCTCCCAGAAGTCGTGGTAGGCGTGCAGCAGCTCGGGGTCGTGCTCGAGGCCGGCCTCGTCGAAGAGGTCGGCGATCGTCGAGCTCTGCTGGTGGTCGCGGCTGCGCCCCCAGATCACGTCGCCCGCGGCGTGGAGCCGCGCCGCCCACGCGTGGTGGTCGTCGTCGGGCGTGGGCGTGCGGGCCACGGCGTCCGCCAGCGCGAGGGACTCGGCGTGGAAGTCGACGTCGTGCCAGCGGGTGAGGGTGCCGCCCCAGTCGAAGACGACGGCCTCGAGCCCGCGTTCAGCCACGGACGGCCCCCACCAGGTGGTCGACGGCGTCGGCGACCGGGACGTCGGTCCGCTCCCCCGTGCGCCGGTCCCGGACCTCGACCACGCCGTCGGCGAGGCCGCGGCCCACGGTGAGGATGGTCGGGACGCCGATGAGCTCCGCGTCCTTGAACTTCACCCCGGGGCTCACCTTGCCGGTCCGGTCGTCGTAGAGCACGTCGAGGCCCTGCGCCGAGAGCTGCTCGACGATCCGGGCCGCGGTGTCGAAGACCTCGCCGTCCTTGCCGGCCGCCACGACGTGGACGTCGGCGGGGGTGATCTCGCGCGGCCAGCACAGGCCGAGCTCGTCGTGGGTGCCCTCAGCGATCGCGGCCACCGCACGGGTGACGCCGATGCCGTAGGAGCCCATCGTGACCGTGACCAGCTTGCCGTTCTCGTCGAGCACCTTGAGGTCGAGCGCCTCGGCGAACCAGCGGCCGAGCTGGAAGATGTGGCCCATCTCGATGCCGCGCGCGGACTCGAGGGTGCCCTCGGCGCAGTTCGGGCAGGCGTCGCCGTCGCGCACGTCGGCCGCCTCGATGGTGCCGTCGGGCGTGAAGTCACGACCCACGACCAGGTCGAGCACGTGGCTGCCGGACACGTTGGCGCCGGTCACCCAGCGGGTGCCCTCGGAGACACGGGGGTCGACGACGTACCGGATCCTCGACGCCGACGCCTCCCCCAGCACCTCGGGGCCGATGTAGCCCTTGACGAGTGCCTCGTGCTTGCCGAGCTCGGTCTCGTCCATCGACTCGACCTCGATCGGCTCGAGCTGGCCCTCGAGGCGCTTCGGGTCCACCTCGCGGTCGCCGGGCACCCCGATGGCGAGCGGCTCGCGGGTGCCGTCGGGATGCTTGAGGACGACGAGGACGTTCTTGAGCGTGTCGCCGGCCGCCCAGGGGCGGTCCTCGCGCGGGAACTTCTCGTTGAGGTGGTCGACCAGGGTCTCGATGGTCGGGGTGTCGGGCGTCTGCTCGGCGTGCGCGGCCGGCGCGTCGTCGTACGCCACGGGCGCCGGCGCGCGGACGGCGACGGCCTCGACGTTCGCGGCGTAGTCGCAGTGGGTGCAGCGGACGTAGGTGTCCTCGCCGACCTCGGCCTTGGCCAGGAACTCCTCGGACTTCGAGCCGCCCATCGCGCCGCTGGTCGCCTTGACGATGGCGTAGTCGAAGCCGAGCCGGTCGAAGGTCTTGATGTACGCCGCGCGGTGGGCGGCGTACGACCGGTCGAGGCCCTCGTCTGAGGTGTCGAAGGAGTAGGAGTCCTTCATGATGAACTCGCGGCCGCGCAGCACGCCGGCGCGGGGACGCGCCTCGTCGCGGTACTTCGTCTGGATCTGGTAGAGCCAGACCGGCAGGTCCTTGTAGGAGGAGTACATGTCCTTCACCGCGAGGGTGAACATCTCCTCGTGGGTGGGCCCGAGCAGGTAGTCGCCGCCCTTGCGGTCCTGGAGGCGGAAGATGCCGTTGCCGTACGTCGTCCAGCGGTTGCTGGCCTCGTAGGGCTCGCGCGGGAGCAGCGCAGGGAACGAGAGCTCCTGGGCCCCGATCGCGTCCATCTCCTCGCGGATGATGCCCTCGACGTTGCGCAGGACCCGCAGTCCCAGCGGCAGCCAGGAGTAGATGCCCGGCGCGGCCCGACGGATGTAGCCGGCCCGGACGAGCAGCCGGTGGCTCGGCACCTCGGCGTCGTTCGGGTCGTCCCGGAGCGTGCGCACGAAGAGGCTGGACATCCGCAAGATCATGCGCGCAGGCTACTTGTCGCCCGGCGGGCGCCGCGAACCAGTTCCTCGGCTCAGAACATGATGGTCGCGAAGGTGGCCGTGCGCGCGAAACCCACCCGCTCGTAGACCCGCCGGGCGGCGTGGTTGAAGTCGTTCACGTAGAGCGAGACCACCGGGGCCACGTCGCTGCGGACGGCCTCCACCACCGCAGCCATCCCGGCGGCGCCCAGCCCCTCACCGCGGCGCGAGGGCGACACCCAGACGCCCTGCACCTGGGCGGCGTACGGCGTGACGGAGGCGACCTCGGCCTTGAACACGACCTCGCCGTCCTCGACCCGGGCGAAGGACCAGCCCCGCGAGACGAGCTGGTGGACGCGGGTGCGGTAGAGGTCGGCGCCGCCCCCGGCCTCGGGCGAGACCCCGACCTCCTCGGTGTACATGGCGACGCAGGCCGGGTAGAGCACGTCGAGGTCGGCCAGGGTGGTCCGCCGCACGAGGGGGTCGGGCGCGACCTGCGGCGCGTGCCCGATCTCGAGGTGGGGCTGGTCCCACCGCTGCTCGCGCGCCGGCCCCCACGACTCGGCCACCGTCTCCCACAGCGGGCGGACGGCGTCCTGAGGGCCGACGATCGTGGTGACCGTGCGCCCGCGGGCGAGCGCACGCTCCGCGAACACCCTGGCGTCGTCGGGGCTCGCCTGGACGGGGACGAGGTTGGCGCCCACGTGGCAGGCGGCGCAGAGCTCCCCGTCGACGAAGCGTCCCCAGACCTCTCCCCCGAGCCAGCGCGGCTCCAGGTTGGTGGTGCGGGCGCGGTAGGAGGCGAAGACGTTCACGACCGGGTCGACCGACGCGAGCCGCTGGAACGCGTCGAGGTCGGACGCGCCCAGGACGCGAACGCCGTGACGGGTCGTGAGCACAGCCGGAGCCTACGGGGCCCGGCCGTCCGGAGACAGGGACGCGTGGCAGCCCGACCGACCGACGGATCACTAGGCTCGCCGCCATGGTCCAGGACTGCACCGTCCACCTGCACGCCGCCGGCTGCTCGGTGGTGCTCGACGTCGCCGGCGGACGCCTCCCCGTGGTCGTCCACTGGGGGGCCGAGCTCGCCGGGATGACCGCGGCGAGCACCCGCGCGCTCGTCGACACCTCGCTCGGCCACGTCGGTCCCAACACCGTCGACGTGCCGTGGCGGGTCTCGCTCCTGCCGGAGCAGCACACCGGCTGGACCGGCCGGCCCGGGCTCCGGGGCTCCCGGGGCGGTCGTGGGTGGTCGACGAGGCTCACCGTCGGCGCGCTGACCCTCGACGGCGACCCGGTGACCAGCGACCACGTCGACAGCGGACCGGCGACGCTCCGGGTGGAGGCCGAGGACGCCGAGGCCGCGCTCGCCGTCGTCCTCGAGCTCGAGCTGCTCCCGACCGGGCTGCTCCGCGCCCGGGCAGAGGTGACCAACCACGGGCCGACGTACGGGCTGGAGGACGTGGTGCTGGCGCTGCCGGTGCCGTCCCAGGCGACCGAGCTGCTCGACATGGCGGGCCGGTGGGGCATGGAGCGGCTGGCGCAGTCGCGCGCCTTCACGACCGGCACCCACCTGCGGGAGGGACGCCGCGGCCGCACCGGCGCCGACGCCGCCACGCTGCTGCACGCCCACGAGCCCGGCACCGACTTCGAGCGGGGCGAGGCCTGGGCGGTCCACACGGCGTGGAGCGGCAACCACACCCACTACGCCGAGCGGCTCTTCACCGGCGACCAGGTGCTCGGCGGCGGGGAGCTGCTGCTGCCGGGCGAGGTGGTCCTCGAGCAGGGCGACTCCTACCGCTCCCCCTGGCTCTTCGGGTCGTACGGCGTGGGCCTGGACGCCGTCGCCCGCCGGTTCCACCGCCACCTGCGCAGCCGCGACCGGCACCCCGACAGCACGCGGCCGGTCACGCTGAACGTGTGGGAGGCGGTCTACTTCGACCACGACCTCGCGCGGCTGCTGCCGCTGGCCGAGCGGGCCGCGGAGGTCGGCATCGAGCGCTTCGTGCTCGACGACGGCTGGTTCGGGAGCCGGCGCGACGACCACAGCGGGCTGGGCGACTGGGACGTCTCCCCCGACGTGTGGCCCGACGGTCTGCACCCCCTCGTCGACGCGGTGCGGGGGCACGGCATGGAGTTCGGGCTCTGGGTCGAGCCCGAGATGGTCAACCCGGACTCCGAGCTCGCCCGCGCGCACCCCGAGTGGATCATGGCCGCGCGGGCGGAGTGGCCGGTCGAGTCACGCTTCCAGCAGGTGCTGGACCTCGCGATCCCCGAGGCCTACGACCACGTGCTCGGCAAGCTGCTCGCCGTGCTCGACGAGTACGACGTCGCGTACCTCAAGTGGGACCACAACCGCGACCTCGTCGAGGCCGGCAACCAGCTCGACGGCGGCCGGCCCGCGGTCCGCGGGCAGACGCTGGCGCTCTACCGGATGCTCGACACGATCCGGGAGCGCCACCCCGACCTCGAGATCGAGTCGTGCTCCTCCGGGGGTGCGCGGGTCGACCTCGGCATCCTCGAGCACACCGACCGGGTGTGGGTCTCGGACTGCATCGACCCGCTGGAGCGGCAACGGATGCTGCGCTGGACCGGCCAGCTGCTGCCTCCCGAGATGATGGGCTCCCACATCGCCAGCCCCCGGTCCCACACGACCGGGCGACGTCACGACCTGTCGTTCCGGGCGGCCACCGCCCTGTTCGGGCACCTCGGGGTGGAGTGGGACCTCACCACCGCCTCGCAGGCCGAGCTCGACGAGCTGGCGGCGTGGATCGCGGCGTACCGGCAGCACCGTGGCCTGCTGCTCGGCGGCGACGTCGTGCGCGGACCGGACCCCGTCGAGGGGCTGTGGGTGCACGGCGTGGTCGACGCGGCACGCGACGAGGCCCTCTTCGCGCTGGCCACCCTCTCGTGGACGCCGACGATGCCGGCACCCCGGGTACGCCTGCGCGGCCTCGACCCGGCGCGGACCTACCGGGTGCGGCCGCTGCTGGTCGGGACGCCCCCCTCCGGGCTGGTCCCGCCCGCCTGGTGGGCGGGGTCCGACACGCCCGAGACGGTGATGAGCGGCTCGGCCCTCGCCGCCGCCGGGCTGCAGCCGCCGAGCCTGGATCCCGAGCAGGCGCTGTTGCTGCACGTGGTGGCGGTGGGGTGAGGGCCCGTCGCGCTCTCCCCGGCCGGCCGGGGAAGCCCGGGGTTCGTGCCGTAGGCATCCGTGACCAACCCCGAGACCCGCTCGCGAACCTCGCCGGGCGAGGCGGCGGCGTACGCCGCACCTGACCGACCGGCGCGAGGACCTGTCAGGAGACCGAGACGCTCGCCTGCGAGCCCTCGACGGCCTCCATGTCCTCGGCGATCCGCATCGCCTCCTCGATCAGCGTCTCCACGATCTTGGACTCGGGCACGGTCTTGATGACCTCGCCCTTGACGAAGATCTGGCCCTTGCCGTTGCCCGAGGCGACGCCGAGGTCGGCCTCGCGGGCCTCGCCCGGGCCGTTGACGACGCAGCCCATCACGGCGACGCGCAGCGGCACCTCGAGGCCGTCGAGGCCGGCGGTGACCTCGTCGGCGAGCTTGTAGACGTCGACCTGGGCCCGCCCGCACGAGGGGCAGGAGACGATCTCGAGCCGGCGCGGCTTGAGGTTGAGGCTCTCGAGGATCTGGATCCCGACCTTGACCTCCTCGACCGGCGGCGCGGAGAGGCTGACCCGGATCGTGTCGCCGATCCCCTGGCTGAGCAGGTGGCCGAAGGCGACCGCGGACTTGATGGTGCCCTGGAAGGCCGGTCCGGCCTCGGTGACGCCGAGGTGGAGCGGCCAGTCGCCGCGCTCGGCGAGCATCTCGTACGCCCGCACCATCACCACGGGGTCGTTGTGCTTCACCGAGATCTTGAAGTCGTGGAAGTCGTGCTCCTCGAACAGGCTCGCCTCCCAGACGGCGCTCTCGACGAGCGCCTCGGGGGTGGCCTTGCCGTACTTCTCCATCAGTCGCTTGTCGAGGCTGCCGGCGTTGACGCCGATCCGGATCGAGGTGCCGCGGTCCTTGGCAGCGGCCGCGATCTCCTTGACCTGGTCGTCGAACTTGCGGATGTTGCCGGGGTTGACCCGGACCGCGGCGCAGCCGGCGTCGATCGCGGCGTAGACGTACTTCGGCTGGAAGTGGATGTCGGCGATGACCGGGATCTGGCTCTTCTGCGCGATCGCCGGGAGCGCCTCGGCGTCGTCCTGGCTGGGGCAGGCGACGCGGACGATGTCGCAGCCCGACGCCGTCAGCTCGGCGATCTGCTGGAGCGTGGCGTTGACGTCGGAGGTGAGCGTCGTGGTCATCGACTGGACCGAGACCGGGTGGTCGCTGCCGACCCCGACCTTGCCGACCTTGATCTGGCGGGTGGGGCGACGGGGGGCGAGCACGGGCGGAGGGGCCTCGGGCATGCCCAGGTTGATCTCGGTCATGACGCCAAGGCTACTGGCCGGGGGCCGGCGGCCCCGAACCGATCAGAGCTCGAGGTCGATCGGGGCGACGATGTCGCCGACGATCAGCACCAGGCCCAGGACGAGCAGCACCGAGGCCATCACGTACGCGACGGGCAACAGCTTGGCCACGTCGACGTAGCCCGGGTCCGGGCGACCGGTGACCCGGGCCACGCCCCGGCGTACGGCCTCGTAGAGCGCACCGGCGATGTGGCCGCCGTCGAGCGGCAGCAGCGGGACGAAGTTGAACATCCCGATGAAGAAGTTGAAGGCCGCGATCAGCATCAGCAGGCTGATCGTCTTCTCCAGCAGCGGGAACCGGTCACTGGCCGCGGTCTCGCCGGCGATCCGGCCGCCCCCGACGATGCTGACGGGGCCGTTGGGGTCGCGCTCCTCGACGCCGGCGATCGCCTGTGCGACGTCCCAGACCTTCAGCGGCAGCGTGCCGAGGGCCTGCACCGTCTGGACGGTCATGTCGCCCATCTGGTCGAGGGTGTAGATCGGCCCGCCGGTCGCGAGCTCGGCCGCGGGCACGATCCCCAGGAAGCCGACCTGCGTCAGGGTGGCGTCGGTGGCGCTCGTCGGACGCAGCTGCACGGTGGTGTCGGCCTCGAGCGTCACCAGCTCGCCGTCGCGCTCCACGACGATCTCGGCCTCGCCGTCCGCGTTGGCCCGGATCACGCTCTGCAGCTGCTCCCAGCCGGTGATCTCGGTGCCGTTC
The DNA here is from genome assembly GCF_004564375.1 of Nocardioides euryhalodurans. NCBI lineage: Bacteria > Bacillati > Actinomycetota > Actinomycetes > Propionibacteriales > Nocardioidaceae > Nocardioides > Nocardioides euryhalodurans. The sequence goes on along the minus strand of NZ_CP038267.1, from coordinate 3,889,961 downwards.
CACGAGACGAACCGGTCGCCCTCCTGCAGGCCGGCCTCCACCGCGGGGGTGGGGTCCTCGCGGAGCTCGCGGGCGGTGCACTCGCGGCCGTCCTCGGCCACGGGGACGATGCACCGGGAGACCTCGCCGACCTCCGGCGTGATCCGGACGTCACCGGCGTTGCCGTAGAACGCGAAGATCGGGGCGAAGATCGCGAAGGCGATGAGCAGGTTCACCGTCGGCCCGCCGGCCATCACGATGACCTTCTTCCACCAGGCCATCTTGTAGAACAGCCGGTCCTCGTCGCCGGCCTTGACGTGCTCCCACTCCGCGGCGCGGGCGTCGGAGATCAGCTGGGTGAAGAGGCCGGTGTTGGACTTGCGGATCCGGACGACCCGGTTGCCGTCCTCGTCGTAGACCGGGTGGGCGCGGTCCTCGTCGAGCTCCTCACCTCCGGGCGGGAGCATGCCGACGATCTTGACGTAGCCGCCGAGCGGGATCGCCTTGATGCCGTACTCGGTCTCCCCGACCTGCTTGCTCCACACCGTCGGGCCGAAGCCGACGAACCACTGGGTGACCTTCCCGCCGAACTTCTTGGCGGGGATCATGTGGCCGAACTCGTGCAGCCCGATCGACGCCAGGATGGCGACCACGAAGATCACCACGCCGAGCAGGTAGTAGAGGGCGGTCATGCGGTTCCTTCGATGCGGGACTGGGCAGCGGCGCGGGCCCACGCGTCGGCGGCGAGGACGTCGTCGACGGTGAGCTGCTCCTCCGAGGGTACGTCGTGGGCGGCCAGCACCGCGGCAACTGTGGGGACGATCTCCACGAACGGCAGCCGGCCGCGCCGGAAGGCGTCCACGCACGCCTCGTTCGCGGCGTTGTAGACGGCCGGCGCGGTGCTCCCGGTGGAGCCGGCGTCGCGGGCCAGGGCGACGGCCGGGAACGCGTCGTCGTCGAGCGGGTGGAACTCCCAGGTCTCCTGCCGGGTCCAGTCGACCGGCGGGGCGGCGTCGGGCACGCGGTCGGGCCAGGCCAGGCCCAGGGCGATCGGGATCAGCATGGTCGGCGGGCTCGCCTGCACCAGCGTCGAGCCGTCGACGAACTCCACCATCGAGTGGACGACGCTGGTGGGGTGGACCACGACCTCGATCCGGTCGAAGGGGATCCCGAAGAGCAGGTGGGCCTCGATGACCTCGAGGCCCTTGTTGACGAGGGTCGCGGAGTTGATGGTGACGACCGGCCCCATGTCCCAGGTGGGGTGGGCCAGCGCCTCGTCGACGGTCACCTCGGCGAGCTGGTCGCGGGTGCGGCCGCGGAACGGCCCGCCGCTCGCGGTGAGCACGAGCCGGCGTACCTCCTCCGGGGTGCCGCCGCGCAGGCACTGGGCGAGCGCCGAGTGCTCGCTGTCGACCGGGACGATCTGGCCGGGCGCAGCCCGGTCCAGGACGACCGGACCACCGATGATCAGGCTCTCCTTGTTGGCGAGCGCCAGCGTGTTGCCGGCGTCGAGCGCCGCCAGCGTCGGACGCAGTCCGACCGCCCCGGTGATGCCGTTGAGGACGACGTCGCAGTCCATCGCCGCCGCCTCGACGCTGGCGGACTCGCCGAGACCGGCGTACGCCGGCGCGAGCTCGGCCACCTGCCGGTCGAACAGGTCCTGCTGCGAGCCGCCGGCCGTCAGGCCGACCACCCGGAACCGGTCGGGGTTGGCGCGCACGAGGTCCAGGGCCTGGGTCCCGATGGAGCCGGTCGAGCCCAGGACCACCACGTCTCGTCGCACCCGACAAGTCTCTCAGGGCGGCCGGCGGTCGGGCCGGTCGCCCCGCGGGGTCGAGGCGTGGTCAGGCAGTGGCCGCGAACGCCTCCGCCACCACGTCGAAGCCCTCGTCGAGCAGGTGGTCGGGGATCGAGAGCGGTGGCAGGAACCGGAAGACGTTGGCCCAGGTGCCGCAGGTGAGGGTGACCACGCCCTGCTGGTGGCAGTAGGCGGCCACGGCAGCCGTTCGAGCCGGGTCGGGGTCGGTCGTCCCGGGCGCGGTGAGCTCGATCGCCATCATCGCGCCGCGGCCGCGGACGTCACCGATCACCGGGTGCTCGGCGCGGAGCGCCTCCAGCCGTGCCGTCATCGTCGCCCCGATCTCGCGGGCGCGAGCGGTCAGGTCGTGGCGACGCATCTCCTCGATGGCGCCGAGTGCCGCCGCACAGGCGACCGGGTTGCCGCCGTAGGTACCACCCAGACCGCCCACGTGCACGCTGTCCATCAGCTCGGCGCGGCCGGTGACCCCGGCGAGGGGGAAGCCGCCCGCGATGCCCTTCGCGGTGGTCACCAGGTCGGGCACGACACCCTCGTGGTCGCTGGCGAACCAGTCGCCGGTCCGGCAGAAGCCCGACTGGATCTCGTCGGCCACCAGCAGCACGCCCCGGTCGCGGCACCACTCGGCCAGCGCCGGCAGGAAGCCCTGCGCCGGGACGACGAAGCCCCCCTCGCCCAGGATCGGCTCGATCACCAGGCAGGCGAGGTTGTCGGCGCCGACCTGCTTGTCGAGGACGTCGACGGCCCGGGCGGCCGCCTCGGCGCCCCAGAGCCCGTCCCGGAAGGGGTAGGACATCGGTGCCCGGTAGACCTCGCCGGCGAAGGGCCCGAAGCCGTGCTTGTAGGGCATGTTCTTGGCGGTCATCGCCATCGTCAGGTTGGTACGCCCGTGGTAGGCGTGGTCGAAGACGCCCACGGCGTCGCGACCGGTGGCGGTGCGGGCGATCTTGACGGCGTTCTCGACCGCCTCCGCGCCGGAGTTGAAGAGCGCCGACTTCTTGGCGTGGTCGCCCGGGGTCAGCTCCGCGAGCTCCGCGCACACGTCGACGTACGCGTCGTAGGGCGTGACCATGAAGCAGGTGTGGGTGAAGGCGTCGACCTGCGCGTGCACCCTCGAGACGACCTCGGGGCGGCGTTGCCGACCGTCGTCACCGCGATGCCGGACCCGAGGTCGATGAGCGAGTTGCCGTCGACGTCGACGAGCACGCCGCCGCCCGCGGCAGTCACGAAGACGGGCAGCACCGTGCCGACGCCGTCGGCGACGTGGGCCTTCTTGCGGTCCAGCCTGGCCTGCGACTGCGGGCCGGGGACCGCCGTCACCAACCGGCGCTCCTGCGGCAGCCCGGGACCGCCCTGCCCGGTCACGACGCCACCTCCTGGAAGCCCCACGGCGAGCCGTACTCGGTCAGCAGGTCGAGGAACGGCACCGCGTCGAAGGCCTCCGGCCCCAGCACCCCGCTGCCCGACCAGGTCCCGCGGGCGAGGAGCTCCAGCGCGACCACCGGGTTGATCGCGGTCTGCCAGACCACGCACTGGTGGCCGTACTCCTGCATCGTCCACTCGTTGTCGACCACGTGGTAGAGGTAGGTCGACCGGGGCTCGCCGTCCTTCCCCGTCCCGGTGACCCACAGGCCGGCGCAGGTCTTCCCCTTCATCCGCGGCCCCACGGTCGCGGGGTCCGGGAGCACGGCGGCGACCACGTCGCGCGGGCTGACCTCCACCCCCTTGACCCGGACCTTGTCGGTGCGGTCGAGGCCGAGCGTGTGCAGCACCTTGAGGATGTTGATGAACTCGTCGCCGAGGCCGTACTTGAACGTGGCGCGCTTGCAGTCGATCCAGCGCGGCATCAGGAGCACCTCCTCGTGCTCCACGTTGACGCACTCGACGGGGCCGATCCCCTCGGGGAAGTCGAAGACCTCGGGCTCGCTGAACGGCGGCGTGGTGAACCAGCCCCCGTCGACCTCGGCGCGCGCCTTCTCGTAGATCACCGGCGGGTTGAGGCACTCCTCGATGGTGGTCCACATCGAGAACGACGGCGCGAAGATCTCGTTGCCGTCGTCGTCGGTCACCACGAGGTTGGCTCCGTCGCGGGTGCCGAGCTCGTCGATGTCGGAGAACAGGTGGTCGGCCGCGTAGCGCGCGAACACGTCGGACAGGCCCGGCTCGACGCCCATCCCGACCAGCGCCAGCCGACCCGCCTGCTCCCACTGCCCGGCCTGGGCGAACTGCTCGTCGCCGAGCTTGACCCCCGCCCTCGCGTACGGGGCGTCGGGGTGCGGCCGGCTGAGCGACATCGCCATGTCGACGTAGTCGGCCCCGGCGGCCAGCGCGCCCTCGAAGACCGGCATGTTGAAGACCGGGTCGACCGCGTTCATCACGTGGGTGATGCCGTGCTCGCGGCACAGCGCCTCGACCGAGGCCTGCGAGGAGGCGTCGACCTGCGCTGCCGTGAACCGGTCGTCGGCGACCGCAGCCTTCTCGGCCCTCACCGGGTCGTAGTCGGCGATGACGATCGCCTCGAAGAAGTCGCGCCGGGCAGCGATGGCGGCGAACGCACCGCCGACACCGCCGGCTCCGATCAGAAGGATCTTCATCGTGTCTCCTTGGACGTCGTCACGCGTGGTGCAGGGCAGGGTGGAGGAGCGGACGCGGCCCGGGGTCGGCCGTCGAGGGACGGCCACGCCGCCGGGCGCCGCGCGTCACGACGCCTACTCGCCGATGTAGCTCATGACGTGCTTGATGCGCGTGTAGTCCTCGAGGCCGTACATCGACAGGTCCTTGCCGTAGCCGGAGTCCTTGAAGCCGCCGTGCGGCATCTCCGCCACGATCGGGATGTGGGTGTTGATCCACACCGCACCGAAGTCGAGGTGCTTGGCCATCCGCATCGCGCGGCCGTGGTCGCGGGTCCAGACGCTCGAGGCCAGGCCGTACTTCACCCCGTTGGCCCAGCGCAGCGCCTCGCCCTCGTCGGAGAACTTCTGGACGGTGATCACCGGACCGAAGATCTCGTCCTGGACCTGCTCGTCGTCCTGCTGGAGGCCCGAGAGGACCGTGGCCTCGTAGAAGTAGCCGGCGTCGCCCTGGCGGGAGCCGCCGGCGACCACCTGCGCGTGGTCGGGCAGCCGGTCGACCATGCCGCTGACGCGGGCGAGCTGGTCGGCGTTGTTGAGGGGACCGAAGAGGATGTCCTCGTCGTCCGGCATGCCCGTCCTGGAGTTGCGGGCCTGCTCGGCGAGCGCGGCCACGAAGTCGTCGTGGACACCGGGTCCGGCGAGCACCCGGGTCGCCGCGGTGCAGTCCTGGCCGGCGTTGAAGTAGCCGGCCCCGGCGATGCCCTCCGCCGCAGCCTCCACGTCGGCGTCGTCGAAGACGATGACGGGCGCCTTGCCGCCGAGCTCGAGGTGGACCCGCTTGAGCTGCGCGGCCGCCGAGGCGGCGACCTGCATGCCGGCCCGGACCGAGCCGGTGATCGCGACCAGCTGCGGGGTCGGGTGCTCGACGAGCGTACGGCCGGTGTCGCGGTCACCGGTGACGACGTTGAAGACGCCCGGGGGCAGGAACTCCTGGGCCATCTCGGCGAAGAGCGTGGTCGACGCGGGCGTGGTGTCGGAGGGCTTGAGGACGATCGTGTTGCCGGCGGCGAGGGCCGGGGCGATCTTCCAGACCATCATCATCAGCGGGTAGTTCCAGGGCGTCACCTGGCCCACGACCCCGATCGGCTCGCGGCGGACGAACGACGTGTGGTCCTTGAGGTACTCGCCTCCGGACTTGCCCTCCAGCACCCGGGCGGCACCGGCGAAGAACCGGATCTGGTCGATGGCGGGCGGCAGCTCCTCGTCGACCGTGAAGCCGATCGGCTTGCCGGTGTCACGCGACTCGACGTCGACGAACTCCCGGGCGCGCTCCTCGAGCGCGTCGGCGATCTTCAGCAGTGCGCGCTGCCGCTCAGCCGGCGTGGTCTGGCCCCAGGTCTCGAACGCGGTCGCCGCCGCGGCGTACGCGCGGTCGACGTCCTCCGCGCCGCTCTTCTGCGCCTGGCCGTAGACGCCACCCGTGGTGGGGTCGATGACGTCGTAGGTCTCGCCCGAGGCCGAGTCGACCAGTGCGCCGTTGATGATGTTGCGGAACGTCGTGTCTGCCATGGCGTGAACCCTAACCACGGAACTACGGAATCGGTAGGGGCTGCCGGGTCCATCTGGCGGAATCCGTTGTTTCTTCACCGGACGCGGCGGGTCTGCGCAGCCGCGCCGCTCGTGCCGATCACCGCCACGGGATCCCGGCCACCCCTCACGACGACACGTGGACGGGCCGGCCGTCGACCCAGGTCGACCGCACCCGGGCGGCACCGATCTCCTCGGCCGGACCGGCGAACGGGTCCCGGTCGAGCACCACGAGGTCGGCCACGGCGCCCGGCCGGAGCACGCCCGCGTCGTCGCGGTGGTTGAGCCACGCGCTGCCCGAGGTGTACGCCGCGAACGCGGTCGTCAGGTCGACCGCCTGCTCCGGGAGGAACGGCTCCGTGCCCGCACGGCCCGGGTCGTCGTACGTCGTCCTGGTGACGGCGGTGTGGATGGCGGCCAACGGGTCGGGGCTGGTCACCGGCCAGTCGCTCCCCATCGCCAGCCGTCCGCCTGCGCGGTGGATCGCGCCGAAGGGGTACTGCCAGCGGCCACGCTCCTCCCCCAGGAAGGGCAGGGTGAGGTCGACCATCTGGTCGTCGAAGCACGCCCACAGCGCCTGCGCATTGGCGACCACCCCCAGCGCGGCGAACCGTGCCACGTCGTCGGGCCGGACCACCTGCAGGTGGGCGAGGTGGTGGCGCAGCGCGGCCCGCTGCTCGGCGGGGACGGCGGCGAAGGCGTCGAGCGTCTCCCGCACGCCCCGGTCCCCGATGGCGTGGACGTGCACCTGGAAGCCCTCCGCCGAGAGCGCCACCGCCGCCTCGCGCAGCACCTGCGCGTCCACGAACGAGAACCCGGCGCCCTCGGTCGGGTGGCCGCACCGGTCGAGGTAGGGCGTCGACACGGCCGCCGTGAAGTTCTCGAGCACCCCGTCCTGCATCACCTTCACCGAGGTCGCCCGGAACCGGCCGTGCGTGAGCTCCTCCCGCCTCGTCACGAGGTCGGCGACCTGCTCGAGCCCACGCTCGCGCTCCCACCACAGGGCGCCGACGACCCACCCGGTGAGGTCGCCGCGCTCCGCCGCGAGGCGGTACGTCGGTCCCGGGTCGTCCATGCCCGCGTAGGCGCCGACGATCGCGTCCTGCCAGCCGGTGACCCCCAGCTCGTGGAGGTGCTGCTGCCCGGCCAGCAGCGCCTCGTAGTACTCGGCGTCGGTCGTCGGCGGCACCAGCCTGCTGACCAGCTCCATCGCGGCCTCGTGGAGCGTGCCGGTCGGGGTGCCGTCGGCGTCGCGCTCGATCCGCCCGTGGGCCGGGTCGGGGGTGCGGGCGTCGATGCCGGCCAGCTCCAGCGCCCGGCTGTTGACCCACGCCCCGTGGTGGTCGCGGTTGGGGAGGAAGACCGGCCGGTCGGGCACGACCGCGTCGAGGTCGGCGGCAGTCGGGGTGCCGCCCGGGAAGAGCGCCATCGCCCAGCCCCCGCCCAGGACCCACGGCAGGTCCGGCTGCGCGGCGGCGTACGACGCCACCGCCGCGAGGCACTCCGCCCGGGAGACGGCGGCCGACAGGTCGCAGCGCACCCGCTCGAGGCCGCCCTGGACGGTGTGGACGTGCGCGTCGACGAACCCGGGCGTCACCAGCCCGCCCGCGACGTCGACCACCTCGGCGCCGCGCGCCGCCGCCGGGTCGACCTCACCCACCGCCTCGACCCGCCCGTCGACGACCAGGACCGCACCGGGGCCGCGGTGGGTGGTGCCGTCGAAGACCTGGCCACCGGCGAGGAGCACGCGCGTCATGGCCGCTTCCTACCAGTGGTCGCACGGACATTCCACTACTGATTCCGCAACTCTGGACCAGATCAGCAACGATTTCGCTTGCGAGCGCCCCTGTTGACCCGCATGATGGGCGCATGCCGCACGACTACGACCAGCTCCAGCAGTCCGCCCGGGACCACCTGTGGATGCACTTCGCCCGCCACTCTCCCCAGCAGGAGGTGCCGATCATCGTCCGTGGCGAGGGCGCCTACATCTGGGACGCCAAGGGCAAGCGCTACCTCGACGCCCTCGCGGGGCTGTTCGTGAGCCAGCTCGGGCACGGGCGCACCGAGCTCGCCGACGCGGCCGCGGCCCAGGCCAGGGAGCTGGCGTTCATGCCGCTCTGGTCCTACACCCACCCGTCGGCGATCGAGCTCGCCGACAAGGTGGCGTCGTACGCCCCCGGTGACCTCAACCGGGTCTTCTTCACGACCGGCGGCGGCGAGGCCGTCGAGACCGCGTGGAAGCTCGCCAAGAACTACTACAAGCTCGTCGGCAAGCCGATGAAGCACAAGGTGATCAGCCGCGCCATCGCCTACCACGGCACCACCCAGGGTGCGCTCTCGATCACGGGCCTGCCCCTGCTCAAGCAGCAGTTCGAGCCGCTGGTGCCCTCGACCTTCCGGGTGCCCAACACCAACTTCTACCGCGCACCGGAGCGCTCCGACGACCTCGAGGCGTTCGGTCGGTGGGCCGCGGACCAGATCGCCGTCGCGATCGAGAACGAGGGCCCCGACACGGTCGCCGCGGTCTTCCTCGAGCCCGTCCAGAACGCCGGCGGCTGCTTCCCCCCGCCGCCCGGCTACTTCCAGCGGGTCCGCGAGATCTGCGACGAGTACGACGTGCTGCTGGTCTCCGACGAGGTGATCTGCGCCTTCGGCCGGCTCGGCCACATGTTCGGCGCCGAGCGGTTCGGCTACCAGCCCGACATGATCACCTGCGCCAAGGGGATCACCTCCGGCTACGCGCCCCTGGGGGCGATGATCGCCAGCGACCGGCTGATGGAGCCGTTCCTGCAGCCCGGCGCGATGTTCGCCCACGGCTACACCTTCGGCGGCCACCCGGTCTCGACCGCGGTCGGGCTGAAGAACCTCCAGATCTTCGAGGAGGAGCAGGTCCTCGAGCACGTCCGCCACAACGAGGGGGCCTTCCGCGCGACCCTCGAGCGGCTCAAGGACCTGCCGATCGTCGGCGACGTGCGCGGCGAGGGCTACTTCTACGGGATCGAGCTGGTCAAGGACCAGGCCACCCGGGAGACCTTCTCCGACGACGAGTGCGAGCGGATCCTCTACGGCTACGTCTCGAAGGCGCTCTACGAGGAGGGCCTCTACTGCCGGGCCGACGACCGGGGCGACCCGGTGGTGCAGCTCGCCCCGCCGCTGATCTGCGACCAGCAGCACTTCGACGAGATCGAGCAGATCCTGCGGGTGGTGCTGGACAAGGCGTACTCACTGTTGTGACCGGGGAGGGGGCGTGCCGGAGTCGGGGGACCTGAGGCGCACCTCGTGGAAGCGCAGGGCGCGGCCGCCCGAGAGGCCGCCCCTGCGCTTTCTCCGTCTCCGGACCTTGCGCCCGGGCTAGGTGTGCCGGGGGAAGCCCAGGTCCACGCCACCGCGCTCGGCGGGGTCGGGCCACCGTGAGGTCACGACCTTCTGGCGGGTGAAGAAGTGGATGCCGTCGGTGCCGTGGGCGCGGGTGTCGCCGAAGAGCGACGCCTTCCACCCGCCGAAGGAGTAGTACGCCATCGGCACCGGGATCGGCACGTTGACGCCGATCATCCCGACCGTCACCTCCCGCTGGAAGCGCCGGGCGGCGCCGCCGTCGGTGGTGAAGATCGCCGTCCCGTTGCCGTAGGGCGAGGCGTTGACGAGCGCCACCGCCTCGTCGTACGACGCCGCCCGCACGATGCTCAGCACGGGCCCGAAGATCTCGTCGTCGTAGACCGACATCCCGGGCCGCACGTCGTCGAAGAGGGTCGGACCGAGCCAGAAGCCGTCAGCGGCGCCGCTGGGCTCGACGCCGCGCCCGTCCACGACGAGCCGCGCCCCGTCGGCGACGCCCGCGTCGAGGTAGGAGGCGACCTTGTCGCGGTGCGCGCCGGTGACCAGCGGTCCCATGTCGGCGCCCTCGCGCCCGTCACCGGTGGTGAGCCCACCCATCCGCGTGGTGATCGCCTCGACCAGGCCGTCGGCCACCGGTTCCACGGCGACGACCACCGAGATCGCCATGCACCGCTCCCCCGCCGACCCGAACCCGGCGGAGACCGCCGCGTCGGCAGCCTGGTCGAGGTCGGCGTCGGGCAGCACCACCATGTGGTTCTTGGCCCCGCCGAGGGCCTGCACCCGCTTGCCGTGGGCGGTGCCGGTCTCGTAGACGTAGCGCGCGATGGGGGTCGAGCCCACGAAGGAGATCGCGGCGACGTCCTCGTGGGTGAGCAGCGCGTCGACGGCGACCTTGTCGCCGTGCACGACGTTGAAGACACCCGGCGGCAGCCCTGCCTCGGCCCAGCACTCCGCGATGAGCAGCGAGGCGGAGGGGTCCTTCTCCGACGGCTTCAGCACCACGGCGTTGCCGCAGGCGATCGCGATCGGGACGAACCACAACGGCACCATGACCGGGAAGTTGAAGGGCGAGATCACGCCCACCACCCCGACCGGCTGCCGCAGCGAGTAGACGTCGACGCCCCCGGACACGCCGTCGCTGAACTCGCCCTTCAGCAGGTGCGGAGCGCCGCAGGCGAACTCGGCGACCTCGAGCCCCCGCTGCACCTCGCCCAGCGCGTCGTCGAGCACCTTGCCGTGCTCGGCCGTGATCGCGGCCGCGAGCTCCTCGCGCCGACGCGAGACCGCCTCGCGGAACGCGAACATCACGGCCGTACGCCGGGTGAGCGACTGTGCCGCCCACGCCTCACCGGCGACCACCGCCTCGGCCACCACGGCGGCGACCTCCTCGCCGGAGGCGAACGGCACCCTCCCGCTCACACGTCCGGTCGCCGGGTCGTAGACGTCGCCGGCGCGGTCGCCCGCCCCCGTCCAGCGCTCGCCTCCCCGCCAGTGCGGGATCGTGGCCGTCACTTCGTCCATCATCGGTGTCCTCTCATGAGTCGAATCCGAGGCCCGCGCGGTCGAGGCCGCGCAGCCACAGGTTGCGGTGCCCGCCGGTCCGGTCCGAGCGAGCGAGCGACCAGCGGGTGAGCTGGATGCCGCCCCAGCGGGCCGGCTCGGGCGGGAAGGGCAGCGGCCGCTCGCGCACCATCCGCAGCGCGGTCCGCTCGGTCTCCTCGCCCGCCAGCAGGTCCAGCATGACCTCCGCGCCGAAGCGTGTCGCGGCCACGCCGAGACCGGTGTAGCCCAGCGCGTACGACACCGCGCCGTCCATGGCCGTGCCGAAGAAGGCGCTGAACCTGGTGCAGGTGTCGATCACCCCGCCCCACCGGTGGCTGAAGCGCACGTCGGCGAGCTGGGGGAAGGTCTCCGCGAACTGCGCGGCGAGCAGCCCGTGGGTGCGGTCGCGCTGCTCGAGGTCCGGCGCGGTCCGGCTGCCGTAGTGGTAGATCGCGTCGTAGCCACCCCACAGGACCCGGTCGTCACGGGTGAGCCGGTAGTAGTGGAACAGGTTCGCGGAGTCGCCGACGCCCTCACGGCCCTGCCACCCGATCGAGGCCCGCTGCGCGGCGGTCAGCGGCTCGGTCATCAGGACGTAGTCGTAGACGGGCACGGTCATCAGCCGCAGCCGCCGCAGCAGCGGACGGAAGGCGTTGGTGGCCAGCGCGACGCGGCGGGCGCGGACGACGCCGCCCTCGGTGCGCACCGCGACCGCCGCACCCTCGCGACCCAGCCCGGTCACCGGCGAGTCCTCGAAGATCCGGGCCCCGGCGGCCAGGCAGGCCTCGCGGAGCCCCCACGCGAGCCGCGCGGGCTCGACCAGGGCGGTGCTGTCCGGCTCGAACAACCCCGCGACGTACGTCGGGGAGTCGACCCGCGCCCGGACGTCGGCCGTGCCGAGCAGCTCGGCCCGGTGCCCGTGGGCGGCGAGGTCGTCGGCGTACGCGGCCAGCTCGGTGGCCTGGTGCTCCTCGGTGGCGACCGAGAGCTCGCCGGTGCGCTCCCAGTGGCAGTCGATTCCGTGGCGGGCGATCGTCTCCCCGATCGCCGCCAGGTTGGCCGCGCCCAGGCGGTCGAGCTCGGCCAGCTCCTCGGGCCAGCGGGCCTGCCCGTTGCCGAAGCCGTGGGTCAGCGACGCCGAGGCGAAACCACCGTTGCGCCCGCTCGCGGCGTCGCCGCAGCGGCCGCCCTCCAGCACCACGACGCTACGACCCGGCTCGCGCTCGAGGGCGCACAGCGCGGTCCACAGGCCGGTGTAGCCACCGCCGACGACCACCAGGTCGGCCTCCGACGCCCCGCCGTACGTCGGCAGCGGGGCCGGGCGGTCCGGGTCGCCGAGCCAGTAGCAGGAGGGTGCCGCGTCGGAGAGCGCCCGGTCCGGACGCGTCGTCATGCGCGCTGGCGCCGGGCGCGCAGCTCGCCGAGCAGCACGATCGCGATCGAGATCGCGAACATCACGGTGCCCACGACGTTGACCTGCATCGGCACCCCGCGCTGGGCGACGCCCCAGACGTACATCGGGAAGGTCGTGGTGGTGCCGGCGTTGAGGTTGGTGATGATGAAGTCGTCGAAGGAGAGCGAGAAGCTCAGCAGCGCGGCCCCCAGGATGCCGGGGAAGACCAGCGGGAAGGTCACCCGCCAGAAGGTCTGCGACGGCGTCGCGTAGAGGTCCATCGCCGCCTGCTCGAGGCTGTCGTTCATGCCGGCCAGCCGCGCCCTCACCGTGACCACGACGAAGGACAGGCAGAACATGATGTGGGCCACCAGGATCGTCCAGAAGCCCAGCTGACCACCCAGTCCCGCGGCGACGAAGAGCGCGAGGAGGGAGGAGCCGAGCACGATCTCGGGCGTCGCCATCGGCAGGAAGATCAGCAGGTTGGTCGTCGACCGCCCGGCGAAGCGGTGGCGGACCAGGGCGAAGGCCGCCAGCGTGCCGAGGATGGTCGCGACGACGGTCGCGAGCAGGCCGATCTCGATGCTGCGGACCACCGCCTCGCACATGCTCGGGTCGAGACACGGGTTGAGCCAGTTGTCGAGGGTGAACCCGTCGAACCGGTAGACGACCCGGCTGTCGGGGTCGTTGAAGCTCATCAGCACCACGACCGCGATCGGCACGAAGGTGTAGGCGAGGACCAGCAGTCCCAGGATCAGCACGATCCGTTCACGGAGCCACGTCATCGTCGGGGTCCCCTCGGAAGCGTGCCTTCGCGCGGAGCGCCCTCGCTCGCGCTTTCGTGGGGTGTCATCACAGGAGCTCCTCCGTCCCTGCACGGCGGACGTAGAAGAGCACCATCGCCACGATCAGGATGACCAGGATCATCGAGAGGGCGCCGGCGGCGGCGTAGTCGTTGGCGTCGGTGAAGAGGTTCTGGATGACGTTGCCGACCATCCGCTGGTTGGGGCTGCCCAGCAGCTGGGCGTTGATGTAGTCGCCCGTCGCCGGGATGAAGGTCAGCAGCGTCCCCGAGATCACGCCCGGCAGCGACAGCGGCCAGGTCACCTTGAAGAACCCGACGAACGGCGAGGCGTAGAGGTCGCTCGACGCCTCGATCAGCCGGTGGTCGATCTTGTCGATGCTCGCGAAGAGCGGCAGCACCATGAACGGCAGGAAGTTGTACGTCAGCCCGGCCACCACGGCGATCGGCGTCGCCAGCAGCCGGCCGTCGTCGGCGAGCAGCCCGACGAACTGCAGCGAGTTCACGATCAGGCCGTCGTCCTCGAGGATCAGCTTCCACGACAGGGTCCGGACCAGGAAGCTGGTGAAGAACGGTGCGATGACCAGCACCAGCATCAGGTTCTTCCACCGGCCGGCCTTGAAGGCGATGGCGTAGGCGAGGACGTAGCCGAGGATCAGGCAGAAGAACGTCGCGAGGGCGCCGTACCAGAGGGAGCGGACCAGCGGCACCCAGTAGTCCTTGAGGGCGTCGGTGTAGTTGCTGAACGCCCAGGTCATCTCGTAACCGCGGAAGATCGACCCGTTCGGGTCGTAGAGGCTGGTGGCTACGAGGGAGTAGAAGGGGATGACGAAGAAGACGAACAGCCACAGCATCGCGGGGACGAGCAGCAGGTAGCCGGTGTAGCTGCGCCGGCTCGAACGCTCACTCACCGTCGCCCTCGGTCGCTCCGGCGGCCGCGTCCTGGCTGTGGTCGAGGAGGAACGCGTACTCCGGTCGCCACGAGAGCTCCACCCGGTCACCCCTGCGGAAGATCCGCCGGCGCCCGGTGTTCTGCTCGAAGACCGTCAGCTCCTGCCCCCACGGCATCCGGACGAGGTACTGGGTGCTGACGCCGAAGAAGCTGACGTCGGTGATCACGCCGCCCGGCACGGTGTTGCCGGGGGCGTCGAGCGCCTCGCCCTCCTCGCCGATGAGCACCTTCTCGGGGCGGATGCCGATCCAGCCGCGGTCACCCTCCGCATGGACACGGTCGGTCGGGACCGAGATCTCGATGCCGTGCATGTCGACGGTCACCAGGTCGGCGGAGCGGTTCCGGATCTGGCCGTCGATGAGGTTGGACTGGCCGAGGAAGTTGGCGACGAAGGTGGTCCGCGGGTTCTCGTAGAGCTCGTCGGGCGCGCCCATCTGCTCGATCACGCCGGCGTTCATCACGGCGACCGTGTCGGCCATGGTCATGGCCTCCTCCTGGTCGTGGGTGACGTGGATGAAGGTGAGACCGACCTCGGTCTGGATGCGCTTGATCTCCAGCTGCATGGAGCGGCGCAGCTTGAGGTCCAGCGCGCCCAGCGGCTCGTCGAGCAGCAGCACCTGCGGCTGGTTGATGAGCGCCCGGGCCAGCGCGACCCGCTGCTGCTGGCCGCCGGAGAGCATCGCCGGCTTCTTCTCGGCCTGGCTGGTCAGCTCGACCAGCTCCAGCATCTCCTCGACCTTCGCCTTGACGTCCGACTGCTTGCGCCGACGCAACCCGAAGGCGACGTTCTCGAAGATGTCGAGGTGCGGGAAGAGGGCGTAGTTCTGGAACACGGTGTTGACCGGTCGCCGGTACGGCCGCGCGCGGGTGATGTCCTCCCCGCCCAGCGTGATGGTTCCGGACGTCGGCGTCTCGAGGCCGGCGACCATGCGCAGCGTGGTCGTCTTGCCGCAGCCGGACGGCCCGAGCAACGCGAAGAACGACCCGGTCGGGACGTCGAGGTCGAGGTCGTCGACCGCGGTGAACGCCGCGAAGGACTTCGTCAGCCCCCGCAGCCGCAACCCGTCGAAAGCACCGCCGGCCCCGTCGGGGGCCGCGGTCTCCCGGTCAGCCACCTGTGACATCCGACCACTCTCCTTCGTACTGTGCCGTCAGCTGGTCGTCGAGGGGCATGAAGTCGAAGGTGTCGGCCAGATCCTCCGCCGAGGGGAAGATCAGCTTGTTGTCGACGAGGGAGGGATCGATCTTCTCCATCTCCTCGCGGGCGCCCTCGACCGGGCAGATGTAGTTGACCCAGGCGGCCAGCTTGGCGGCCACCTCGGGCTCGTAGTAGTAGTCGATCCACGCCTCGGCGTTGGCCTGGTGCTCGGCCATGTTGGGGACGATCATGTTGTCGCTCCAGAGCGACAACCCCTCCTCGGGGACCACGAACCGGATGTCCGGGTTCTCGAACTGCGCCTGGATCACGTCGCCCGACCACGCCTCGCAGGCCGCGATGTTGCCGGCCGTGAGGTCCTGGATGTACTCGTTGCCGGTGAAGGCGCGGATCTGCTCGGCGGCCACCGCCTTGCGCAGCTCCTCGATCGCGTCGGCCCACTCGTCGGGCGTGAAGTCGCCGGGGTCGGCCCCGACGATGCGCAGCATGAATCCCATCGTGTCGCGCATCTCGGACAGCAGTGTGACCCTGCCCTTGAGCTCGGTGCGGGTGAGGAGCTCGCTGAAGCTCTTGACCTCGCCGGTCTCGGCCGCGTTGTAGGCGATGCCCGTGAGGCCGCTCTGCCAGGGAGCGGAGTACTGCCGGTCGGGGTCCCACTGCCGGCCGCGGAGCGGCTCGATCAGGTTGGCGTGGAGGTTGGGCACCTTGTCCTTGGCGATCGGCTGGATCCAGCCGAGGCCGATCATGCGCGCCGCCATCCAGTCGGTCAGCATCATCATGTCGCGGTCGATCGGCTCGCACGCGCCGAGCTGGTTGCGGACCTTGGCGAAGAACTCGGCGTTGTCGTTGACGTCGTCGGTGTAGTCGACCGTGACGCCGGTGCGCTCCTGGAAGACGTTGAGCGTGGACTCCGGTTGGCGCCGCGGGTCGATGTAGGCGGGCCAGTTGGAGATGATCAGCTGCTTCTGTGACTCCGACAGGTCCTCGGCGCGGCACTGGGCCGGGTCCTGCTGGGCACCCGGGACGCTGAACCGCGGGAGCACCAGGGCGCTGCCGACCACGGCGGCACCGATGCCGACCCCCTGCAGGAGCGATCGCCTGGTGAGGGCGGGCTGGCGACTCATCGGGCTCCCTTCGCGGTGGATCGGCTCGGATCGTGTCACGGCCAATCGGACCAAACAAGGGATTCCGCAGAATTTTGGATCACAGACGACGGAATCGTTACTCCGACGTAGCATCCACGCCACAGGTGTGGAACCATGCCCGCCATGAGCCGCAAGCAGGACCGCAACGGCGTCGTGCTCGACGACGTCGCGAAGGCGATCATCGAGCAGCTGCAGCAGGACGGCCGCCGCTCGTACGCCGCCATCGGCAAGGAGGTCGGCCTCTCCGAGGCCGCCGTCCGCCAGCGCGTCCAGCGACTCATCGACAGCGGCGTGATGCAGGTGGTCGCGGTCACCGATCCGCTGCAGCTCGGTTTCGCCCGTCAGGCGATGGTCGGCATCGCCGTCACCGGCGCTCTCGAACCGGTCGCCGACGAGCTGGCCGCGATGGACGAGGTCGACTACGTCGTGGTGACCGCGGGCGCCTACGACGTGCTCGCCGAGGTCGTCTGCGAGAGCGACGAGAAGCTGCTCGAGCTGATCTCCGAGAAGATCCGCCGCATCGAGGGGGTCTCCCGCACCGAGACCTTCATGTACCTCAAGCTGCGCAAGCAGACCTACTCCTGGGGCGTGCGCTGAGCGCGCTCTGGGCCGACACCGCTCCCGAGGCCACCCCCTACGCACCGCTCGACGGCGACGCCACCGTCGACGTGGCCGTCGTCGGCGCCGGGTTCACGGGACTCTGGACGGCCCACTACCTCGCCGAGGCGGACCCGTCGCTGCGGATCGCCGTCCTCGAGGCCGAGACGGTGGGCTTCGGCGCCTCCGGGCGCAACGGCGGCTGGTGCTCGGCGCTCTTTCCGGCGTCGCTCGGCGCGCTGGCCCGGATGTCGGACCCGGAGGCGGCTCTGGCGCAGCACGCCGCGATGCGGCAGACGGTCGACGAGGTCGGCGCGGTGGCCGCGGCCGAGGGGCTCGACGTCGACTACGCCAAGGGCGGCACGATCTCCCTGGTCCGGAACCGGGCCCAGCTGGTCCGGGCACGCGAGGACGTGGCGCAGGCGCGACGTTGGGGGCTCGGCCCCGACCAGCTCGACCTCCTCGACGAGGACCGCGCCCGAGCGATGCTCGACGGCAGCGGAACCCTGGCCGGGCTCTACACCCCCGACTGCGCCGCCCTCCACCCGCTGCGCCTGGCGCGCGGGCTCGCCGCGGCGGCCTCGCGGCGCGGCGTCCACATCCACGAGCACAGTCGCGCCACCCGGATCGGTCCCGGCCGGGTCGAGACACCGGCGGGCACGGTGCACGCCGGCACGGTCGTGCGCGCGACCGAGGCCTTCACCGCGGGGCTCCCCGGCGAGCGGCGCACGCTGGCTCCCGTCTACTCCCTCGTCATCGCGACCGAGCCCCTCCCCGCGGAGACCTGGGAGCGCATCGGGCTGGCGCGACGCGAGACCTTCGCCGACCACCGGCACCTGGTGATCTACGGCCAGCGCACCGCGGACGACCGGCTGGTCTTCGGTGGCCGCGGGGCGCCGTACCACCTCGGGTCGCGGATGCAGCCCGGGTTCGAGCACGAGCCCCGCGTGTTCGCCCAGCTGCGGTCGACGCTGGTCGACCTGCTGCCGGTGCTCCGGGACGCCCGGTTCACGCACGCGTGGGGCGGCGCCGTCGGCGTACCCCGCGACTGGTGCGCCTCGGTCGGGCTCGACCGCGACACGCGGATCGGCTGGGCGGGTGGCTACGTCGGCGACGGCGTGGGCACCACCAACCTCGCGGGCCGGACGCTCCGCGACCTCGTGCTCGACCGCGACACCGAGCTGACCCGCCTGCCGTGGGTGGGTCACCGTTCACGACGCTGGGAGCCCGAGCCGCTGCGCTGGCTGGGCATCAACGCGGGGCTCCACGCGATCACCTGGGCCGACAGGGAGGAGCGCCTGACCCGGCGGCCGAGCCTGATCGCCCGAGCCGTGCGGCCCCTGGTCGGCAGCTGACCCGACCCGGTCACCCCTGCCGACGCTGCACCGGTGCCATGCTGGGCGCATGACCCGCGCCCTCGTCCGTCGTCCCGGTCCCCGCCTCCCGGAGGGCCTGCTCACCCACCTCGAGCGCTCGCCCGTCGACGTGGACCTGGCGCTGCGCCAGTGGGAGGGCTACGTCGCCGCGCTGCGCGCCGAGGGCTGGGACACCGTCGAGGTGCCTGCTGCCGACGACTGCCCCGACGCCGTCTTCGTCGAGGACACGGTGGTGGTCTACGGCGACCTCGCGGTGATCAGCCGTCCCGGCGCCGACGCGCGCCGCGCCGAGACCGCGGCCACCGAGGCGGTGTTGCGCGACCTCGGGTTCCGGATCGCCCGGATCGAAGCGCCCGGCACGCTCGACGGGGGCGACGTGCTCAAGCACGGCGGGACCGTGTGGGTGGGCCTCGGCGGTCGGACCGACCGTGACGGCGCCGACCAGCTCGCCGCCCACCTGGCGCCGATGGGCGCCACCGTGGTGCCGGTCCCGGTGACCAAGGTGCTGCACCTCAAGACCGCGGTGACGGCGCTGCCCGATGGCACGGTCGTCGGGCACGAGCCGCTCGTCGACGACCCGGCCACGTGGGAACGGTTCCTCCCGGTGCCGGAGGAGTCTGGGGCGCACGTGGTGCTGCTCGGCGGCGACGCCGTCCTGATGGCCGCCGACGCTCCCCTGTCCCGCGCCCTCTTCGAGGAGCGCGGCCTGCGGGTCGTCGCGGTCGACATCTCCGAGTTCGAGAAGCTCGAGGGCTGCGTGACCTGCCTGTCGGTCCGGCTGCGCTGACCCGCGTCAGGCCAGGCCGTTGTCGGCGGTGCGGGCCGGGCGCTCGCCGGTGTGCAGCCACGCGTCGAAGAACCCGTCGAGGGACTCCCCGCTGACCTCGGCCGCGAGCGCCTCGAAGTCCTCGGTCGCGGCGTTGCCGCCTTCGTGCTCCCGGAGCCAGGTCTGCAGCAGCAGCCAGAAGTCGTCCTCGCCGATCCGGTTGCGGAGCGCCTGGAAGGCCATCCCGCCACGGAGGTAGACAGGGGTCGCGAAGATCCCGTCGTGGCCGGGGTCGGCGATACGCATCTGCCAGAAGCGGCTGCCCGGTCCCCGGGCGTCGTACTCGTCCTGCAGCCACTGCGCCGCGTCCGGGCCACCGTGGGTCTCGGTCCAGCGGTGCTCCATGAAGGTGGCCGCCCCCTCGTTGAGCCAGATGTCGCGCCACCTCTCGATCGCGACCGAGTCGCCGAACCACTGGTGGGCCTGCTCGTGGACGACGAGCGGGACGTGGCGGCCGCGGCGGACCGCGAAGTACGTCGGCATCGTCTGGTTCTCGAGCGCGAAGTACACCGGCAGCCCGGTCACCAGCCCACCCGCTGCGGAGAACGGGTAGCGACCGAGGTCCTCGGCCAGCCCCTCGACGATCGCGGGTGACTGCCGCAGCATCCGCATGCTTGCGCGAGCCGCAGTGGGGCCGAGCTGCTGGGAGACCAGCAGCCGCGACGGCACCCCGGCTGCTTCTCACCGCTCGACCCGGAAGCTCCCGGCGGCGAACATGGCGAGGTAGGTCGCCATCGGCTCGTCGGAGCGCCAGTGGTGGGTCACGAGCGCCCCGTCGCGCTCCCGTCCGACCGGGTTGCCGTTGGCGACCACCTGCCGGCCTCGCGGCACGGTGATCGAGATGTCCATCAGCGCCTTGTCGCTGGGGTGGTCGTTGGCCGGGAACCACCACGGCGCCATGTGGGGCTGGTTCATCGCGACCACCTCGTGCTCGTCGGCGAGCCAGTTCTTCTCGCCGTCGTAGCCGACCGGGCCCGGGTGACCGTCGTAGGTGACGCGCACCCGGAAGCGGGTGCCGGCGGCCAGCGGCTCGGCGGGGGTGATCCGGAGCTCGTGCTGCCGCGGCCTGGCGACGTCGGCGGGGACACCGGCCACGGCGACCCGACGGACCGGCAGCAGGAAGTCGAGGTGGAACGAGGAGAGGTCCTGGGTGGCCCGCACGGTCAGCGTGGTGTGCCCCGAGAGCCGCCCCTCCCGGAACCGGTAACGGTCGTGGATGTCGTAGCGCAGCACGTCGAGGCCGCCGTTGCCGTCGATCGGGAAGTAGCCGTCGCCGATGCCCGGACTCCCGGGCTCCGAGGCCGCGTGCGCCGGTGCGAGCGGGAGCACCGCGACCAGCAGCGTGGCGAGCCCGATCCCGAGTCGGCGGCGCGCCACGTTGGCGCGCGGGAACGGCGGCGGTGTGACCATCCCTGGAATCTAGACGACACGCCGTCACCGATGACAACGCCGACATCTTCTGGTCAAACTCTACTAACTTTGTAGTATTAAGTTCCGGAGCGACCCGAGGAGTTTCCCGTGCAGATCGTCCCCATCGCCCTTCCCCAGCTCGGCAACCGGTGCCACCTGCTGCACGACGGCAGCAGCGCGTTGGTGGTCGACCCGCCCCGCGACCACCTCGTGGTCGAGGAGGCAGCCGCGCGTGCGGGCGTCGAGATCGCGGCCGTCGCCGACACCCACGTCCACAACGACTACGTGTCCGGGGCGCCGCTGCTGGCCCGCAGGCACGGCGCCGACTACCTCGTCTCCGCCGACGAGCGGGTCGCGGTCCCCCACGAGGGGATCCGCGGCGGCGACGTCGTCGAGGTGGGCTCGCTGCGTGTGGACGTGCTCACAGCCCCCGGCCACACCGAGCACCACCAGGCGTTCCTCGTCCAGGACCGGGCCGGGGCGGGGGCACTGCTCTCGGGCGGCAGCCTGCTCCACGGCACGGTCGGGCGTACGGACCTCGTCGCACCGGACCGGACTGCCGGCCTGGCCCGCGCCCAGTGGGCCACGGCCCGCCGGCTCGCGGAGCTGCCCTCCGGCACGCTGCTGCTGCCCACGCACGGCTTCGGCAGCTTCTGCGCCGGCGGAGTGGCGGGCGCGGACGACAGCGGGACCCTTGCCCAAGAGCGGCTCGCCAACCCCGCGCTGACCCTGGGGCTCGAGGAGTTCGTCAGCCGGCTGCTCGCCGGCTACGGACCCGTCCCGACCTACTACGCCCACATGGCGCGGCTCAACCGGGCAGGCGCCGGGGCCAGCCCCGGCCGCGCCGCGACACCGGTCACCGCCGAGGGGGTCACCGACGCGGTGCTCGCGGGTCACTGGGTGATCGACGTCCGCCAGCGGCGCGACTTCGCCGGGGGCCACCTGGCCGGGAGCGTGAACGTCGAGCTCGGTGACCAGTTCGCGACGTACGTCGGCTGGCTGGTGCCGTGGCAGGACGACATCGTGCTGCTCGCCGACGACCCCCACCACCTCGACGACGCGGTCCGCGACCTGGCCGCGATCGGGATCGAGGGCGTGTCGACGCACGTGCTCGACGGCTCGACCCTGCTCCCCGCACGCCACCGCCGCGCCGGGTGGGAGGACCTCTGCGACCTCGAGCGGCGACCGGTGCTGCTCGACGTGCGGCGCCACGACGAGTACGACGCCGGCCACGTGCTCGACGCCCACCACGTCCCGCTGCACGAGCTGGCCGACCGGCTGGGCGAGCTGCCCGCCGGCGAGATCTGGGTCTACTGCCGCTCCGGCTTCCGTGCCGGGATCGCCGCCAGCCTGCTCCAGCGGGCAGGCCGCTCGGTCGTCCACGTCGACGACGACCTCGGCCGGGTCGCCGACCTGCAGCTGCCCGTGCAGGGCTCCGTGGCGGCCTGACGACCCGGACGCGACGGCTCGAAAACCAGTTGCACCCGCACCGGCGCTGCCTCACCATGGGCTCGAGCGCGCGGACCTCGCCGTGCCCGGGACCGGAAGGAGATGTGACATGACGATCGAAGTCATCGGCCTGCCCGCAGACCGCATCCCTTCCACCACCCGGAGCACCCACCGCGATGTCACTCGACGACCGCTTCACCTGGCCTGACCGGCCCGAGACCGAACCACCCACGACGACGTACGACGGGATCGACCCCCGCTTCGTCTTCGACTTCACCACCTACGACGACCCCGACGACGAGCGCCAGCGCTGGTCGACGTGGTACGACGTCGAGCCGCTGTGCCGCGGCCCGGAGCCCCGACCCGACTGGGTCGTGACCTCCCGCGGCGCGATCGACACCGAGCTCGGCATCCTCAAGACCGGCAAGGAGGCCGACGTCTTCCTGCTCGAGCGGGGCGACCCCCACGACCCTGCTGGCGCGGTCGTGATGGCCGCCAAGCGCTACCGCGGTGAGGAGCACCGCTCCTTCCACCGTTCCTCGGCCTACACCGAGGGACGGAAGATGCGCCGCTCCCGCGACAACCGCGCCCTGGCCAAGAAGACCGCCCACGGGCGTGCCGTCGCGGCCGGCCAGTGGGCCTTCGCCGAGTGGTCGGCGCTCGTGCGCTGCCACGAGCTGGGACTGCCCGTCCCCTATCCCGTCCAGATCGACGGCACCGAGCTGCTCATGGAGTGGATCACCGTCGACGGCGAGACGGCCCCCCGGCTGGCGCAGACCCGGCCCGGGGGCGAGCTGCTGGCGTCGTACTTCGACCAGCTCCGCGAGGTGCTGGCCGAGCTCGCCCGCAGCGGCCTGGTCCACGGCGACCTCTCGCCCTACAACGTGCTCGCCGCCGGAGAGAGGCTGGTCGTGATCGACCTCCCCCAGATGGTGGACCTGGTCGGCAACCCCGCCGGCATGGACTTCCTGATGCGCGACTGCACGAACGTGTGCCGGTGGTTCCGCGCCCGCGGTCTGGAGGTCGACGAGCATGCGCTGTTCGGTGAGCTCGTGGCCCACGCCTTCTGACGTCGCCGCCAGGGTTCCCGTCCGCCGACGGCGTCGCTACTGTGTGGGACAGCTCACACGGGCGGCGCCCCCACGTGCTGCCGACGGAATCCGGGAGGTCGAGCAATGAAGGCACGACTCGTGGTCGCAGTGACGACCGCGTTGGCAGCGGGAGCGCTGGGGATCGGCGCCTCGTACAGCAACGAGGACAAGGGCAACCGGCACAACGCGACCGGTTCCGAGCAGGCCAAGCAGTTCCGGGAGGTGGCCGGCGCGGACACCCGGGCGGCCCGCGCGGTGGACTCCACCGCAGCACGCTGCAGGGGTGGCGAGGCGGCCGGCTTCCCGTGCAAGGGCATCGACCTGCTCAGCCACGTCAGCCGCGAGGAGCTCGGACTCAGCTTCGTCAACGACATCTGGGGCTGGACCGACCACACGCGGGGACGCCACCACGCGGGCGCGCAGGGCAAGGGGAAGCACGGCAAGGACAAGGGCCGGCACGGCAAGCGGCACCACTACGCGCTCATCGGCGGCGCGGAGGGCACCGTCTTCGTCGACATCACCAACCCGCGACGGCCCGACATCGTGGGCACGCTGCCCACCCACTCCACGGTGGGAGGTGAGTTCTGGCGCGACATCAAGGTCTACGAGGACCACGCCTACATCGTGTCCGAGCACGAGGGACACCAGATGCAGGTCTTCGACCTCACACAGCTGCGCGGCGTCCGGGGCGCCCCGGTGACCTTCGAGGAGACGGCCGTCTACGACATCGGCGGCGCGGGCAACACCCACAACCTCAACATCAACGAGGACACCGGGTACGCCTACCTCGTCGGGACCAGCACCTGCCGCGGCGGCCTGCACATGGTCGACCTCGACGATCCGGCTGCCCCCGCGTACGCCGGGTGCTTCGACGGCCACGGCTACATCCACGACACCCAGTGCGTGGTCTACCGCGGACCCGACCGCGAGTACCGCGGCCGCGAGATCTGCTTCAACGCCAACGCCGAGTTCGTCGGGCCGACGATCGAGGACATCGAGAACACCCTGTCCATCGTCGACGTCACCGACAAGGAGCAGCCGGTGGCACTCTCCCGGGTGTTCTACGGGCAGGACGGCTACAGCCACCAGGGGTGGCTGGACGACAAGCAGAGGTACTACATCCACGGCGACGAGCTCGACGAGCAGCTGCGTGGCATCAACACGCGGACGCGGGTCTGGGACGTGAGCGACCTCGATGATCCCGAGGTCAACGGCGTCTACGACAACGCCACCACCTCGATCGACCACAACCAGTACACGAAGGACGGCAGGTCCTACCACTCCAACTACACCTCCGGGCTGCGGATCTACGACAACTCACAGCTCGACGACGGGGAGCTGGAGGAGGTCGCCTACTTCGACCTCTACCCGGAGAACGACGACCCCACCTTCGAGGGGGGCACCTGGAGCAACTATCCCTACTACGACCGTGAGGACTTCGTGGCGGTCAGCTCCATCGACCGGGGCCTGTTCGTGCTCGATCCGCAGCGGAAGGTGCGCCGCTAGTCCGGCGGCGCCGCCAGCCGCGGCGCAGGTCTGCGACGGCCCGCGGGAGTCCACCACTCCTGCGGGCCGCGCGCTGCCTGTCGGCCCGAGCAGCACCCTCTCCCGCCGTCGCCCCACAGGAGACCCGCCCTGACCGACCACTCCGTCCTGGCCCACGGGATCGGCGGGGCCAAGGACCTCCCGATCCCCCTGTCGGGGGTCCTCGTCGGCGCCGCCTGCGCCCTCGCGGTCTCCTTCGCCGTGCTCGCGCTCGCGTGGCGGACCCCGAGGCTGGCCGGGGACTCGGCCGGCCGGGAGCTCCCCGCCTCGGTCGGCGCGCTCGTCACCTCGCCGTGGCTGCGGGGCGGGGTGCGCGGCCTCGGGCTGGCGGTCACGGCCTACACCGCGTGGGCAGCGTTCGCCGGTGCCGACGCCGCCGCCAACCCGACGCTGGGCGTGTTCTACATCTACCTGTGGGTCGGCATGGTCCCGCTGTCGCTGCTGCTGGGTGACGTGTGGCCGTTGCTGTCCCCCGTCCGGACGCTGCACGTGGTGCTCTCCCGGGCCCTGGGCAGCGCCCCGGACCAGGGCATGCTCCGCTACCCGGCGTGGCTGGGGCAGTGGCCGGCGGCGCTCGGGCTGTTCGCGTTCGTGTGGACCGAGCTGGTCAGCCCCGACGCCGAGCTCGTGGCAACGGTGGTCACCTGGTTCCTCGTCTACGCCGGGGTGATGCTGGTGGGCGCCGCCGTCTTCGGAGACACCTTCCTCGCCCACGCGGACCCCTTCGAGGTGTGGTTCGGGCTGGTGGCCCGGTTGTCGCCCTGGGGCCTGCGCCGGACCGCCGACGGTGGCGCGCGCGTCGTGATCCGCAGCCCACTGCAGAGCCTCGACACCGTGACACCCGTGCCCGGGCTGGTGGCGGTGCTCGCCGTCCTGCTCGGGTCGACCGCGTACGACAGCTTCAGCACCTCGATCTGGTGGCTGCGCGTGACCGGAGTCCGTGGTCCGCTGGACCCCACGGTGCTCGACACCCTCGTCCTGCTGGGCTTCGTGCTGGTGGTGATGGTGACCTTCACGGTGGCCGCGCGGGTCGGGACCGGGCTCCCTCGGCAACGACGGCGTGAGCTGCCGCGCCAGCTGGCTCACTCCCTGGTGCCCATCGGGGTCGGCTACGTCTTCGCCCACTACCTGTCGCTCCTGCTCGAGTCCGGCCAGGCCTACCTGATCTTCCTGTCGGACCCGCTCGTCACCGGCACGGACGACGTCCTCGGGACCGCCGACTGGACCGTGTCCTACTTCCTCTCCCTGCGTCCCGGGCTGCTCGCCGTCCTCAAGGTCGGCTTCGTCCTCGTCGGGCACGTCCTGGCGGTCGTCGCCGCCCACGACCGCGCGCTGCGGCTGCTCCCCGACGGTCATCGGGTCTCGGGGCAGGTCGGGATGCTGGTGCTGATGCTGGTCTACACGGTCGGCGGGCTGCTGCTGCTGTTCAGCGCCTAGGGTCGGGCGACATGAGGCACTCACGCGGCAGGGTCGTCGAGGTCGACACCACGGGGGACCTGGACCGGCGGCTCGACGCCGGTGCCCGCACGCTGCGCGGCTGGCGGCTGCGCTCGCTCGACCTCCGCGGTCGCGGGGACGACCTGGGCCGCTGCCGGGTGGCGGGGGCGATGTTCCTCGGCTGCCGCTTCGACGAGGGGGTCGAGGCGGAGCTCGAGGAACGCGGCGCGATCGTCTTCCCGACGCTGCCCGACGTACCGCTCGACTCCTACCGCAGCCGGCTCTACACGGCCCGCGAGCTCTACGGCGAGGGCCCGTACGCCGACAGCCTCGACGCCCGTGCCTACGCGTGGACCGAGTCAGGGCCCGACCACGACGGGCTCCTCGCAGCGGCGCTCCACGACCACGCCGTCGACGAGGCCCTGGCCGCCTGGGTGGCGGGGCGCTCCGTCGTCGGCGTCATGGGTGGCCACGCGCTGCTGCGCGACCAGCCGGCGTACGCCGAGGCGGCGCAGCTCGGGCGGCTGCTGGCCGGTCGTCACACCGTCGCCACCGGCGGTGGTCCGGGGGCGATGGAGGCGGCCAACCTGGGCGCCCGGGTGGCGGGAGACCCGGTCGAGGCGTTCGACGCGGTGCTGGCCCGGGTCGCGGCGGTTCCGGACTACCGGACCGGGATCGGCGCGTGGGCCCGGGCGGGGCTCGACGCGCTCGACCCCGCCTCCGCGACCACCGACACCCTCGGCATTCCGACCTGGCACTACGGGCACGAGCCGCCCAACGTGTTCGCGTCGGCCATCGCGAAGTACGTCCGCAACGCGGTCCGCGAGGCGGTGCTGCTCGAGATCTGCGACGCCGGCATCGTGTTCCTGCCCGGCGCCGCGGGCACCGTGCAGGAGGTCTTCCAGGACGCCTGCGAGAACTACTACGCCGACCCCGCGTCGGTCGCGCCGATGGTGCTGGTCGGCCGCGAGCACTGGACCCGGACGCTCCCCGTCTGGCCGCTGCTGCAGCACCTCGCCCGCGGACGGGCCATGGAGCCCCACGTCCACCTCGTCGACTCCGTCGAGGAGGCCGCCGAGGTCGTCGGCTGATCAGCCGTCGCTGGCCGCCAGCTGACCGCAGGCGCCGTCGATCTCGCGACCGCGGGTGTCCCGGACGGTGGTCGGGATGCCCTTGGCCTCCAGCCGGCGTACGAACTCGCGCTCGTCGGCCGGGTCGGAGGCGGTCCACTTCGACCCGGGGGTCGGGTTGAGGGGGATCAGGTTGACGTGGACCCAGCCCCAGTCGCCACGGGCCAGCAGCACGTCGGCGAGCAGGTCGGCCCGCCAGGCCTGATCGTTGATGCCGCGCATCATGGCGTACTCGATGGAGACCCGGCGCTTGGTCGTGCGCGCGTAGTTCCACGCGGCCTCGACCGTCTCGGCGACCGAGAAGCGGGTGTTGATCGGGACCAGCTCGTTGCGCAGCTCGTCGTCAGGTGCGTGCAGCGACAGGGCCAGGGTCACCGGGATCCCGAGCTCGGCGAGCTGGTTGATCCGCGGGACCAGGCCGACCGTCGAGACGGTGATGCCGCGGGCCGACATGCCCAGGCCTCCCGGAGCCGGGTCGGTGAGCCGGCGTACGGCTCCGATGACGGCCTTGTAGTTGGCGAGCGGCTCCCCCATGCCCATGAAGACCACGTTGGAGACCCGTGCCGGGCCGCCCGGGACCTCGCCGCGCGCGAGCGAGCGGGCGCCCGCGACGACCTGCTCGACGATCTCGGCGGTCGACATGTTGCGCTGCAGGCCGCCCTGGCCGGTGGCGCAGAAGGGACACGCCATCCCGCAGCCGGCCTGGCTCGACACGCACATCGTGACCCGGTCGGGGTAGCGCATCAGCACCGACTCCACGAGGGCGCCGTCGAAGAGCTTCCACAGCGTCTTGCGGGTGGTGCCGCGGTCGGCCTCCAGCGTGCGCAGCGGGGTCATCAGGTCGGGCAGCAGGGCCGCGACGACCTCCTCGCGCTGCGCGGCGGGGAGGTCGGTCATCTCGGCGGGGTCGTCGACCAGCCGCGAGAAGTAGTGGGTCGAGAGCTGACGGGCCCGGAACGCCGGCAGCCCGGCCTCGGTCACGGCGTCGGCCCGCTCCTGCTCGGTGAGGTCGGCGAGGTGTCGGGGCGGCTTGCGCCGTCCGCGCGGCTCGTCGAAGACGAGCGGGAGGGTCTTGGTGGGCTCGGTGCTCTCGGACATCAGGCGTCGATTCTCCCACGCCCCCGGCTCACGAGCCGATTCGTGCCGGGCCGCGAGGTCAGGAGTCGTAGCGCACCATGAAGTACAGGACCAGCGAGGCGACCCCGAGGACGACGACCGCGGTGACCGCCATCCCGAGCCACATGAACTGCGCGAACCGCCGGGTGCGTCGTGGGAAGAGCATCACGAGCGGGGCCAGGAAGAAGACCAGCACCAGCGGGAAGAGCTCCTCGGCCCGGTCGTAGGGCAGCAGCAGCCGCAGCACCCCGGCGAAGCCGCCCGGCACCGCCGTCACGAAGACCATGCCGGCGAAGAAGCCGGTCAGTGCCGCGAACGTCGGGTGCGAGTCGTGCCACCAGTCCCACCAGTGACGGTCCGGGGGCCGGGTCGTGGCCTCGGGACCCCGGGTTGCTGCCTCGTTCATGGCTCCCACCGTACGGGCCGCCGGAGCGGTCACCGCAGAGGCTCGACCGAGAGCAGGTCGGGCATCGCCAGCGACTCCCACCGCGCCAGGTCGGGGGGCTCGCCGCTCAGCTCGGCGACCAGCACGGTCCACGCGGTGCCGTGGCCGACGAGCACCACCGGGACGTCGGTGTGCGCGGCCAGGATCCCGGTCACCGCCGTGGTGACGCGCTCGCGGCACCGGGCGAGCGGCTCCCAGCCCGGTGCGGCGGGCCGGGCCGGGTCGTCGAAGGCCCGGCGCACGACGTCGGGGAAGTCGTCGTGCCACGTCGTCGACTCGCGCCGGTGCTCCCGCAGCCCCTCCACCACCGCCACCTCCGCGTCGGTGAGCAGCTGGGCGGTCTGCACGGCCTTGGGTTCCGGCGAGGTGAACCACGCGGCGCCATCGGGGATCCGGCCCGACTCGCGGAGCGCCCACACCGCGTCGTAGCCGGCCGGATCCAGCTCCCACGCGTGGGCGGGGACGCTCCGGTCGACGGCCGACAGGCCGTGCCGGACCAGGTGGAGCCTCACGCGGCACCGCCTGTGCCGGCCTCCGCCGCCCGTCGGTGGCGCGCCAGGACGACGCCCGCGACGGTCGCCCCCAGCGTGCCGAGCGCCAGGTCGCCGAGGGTGTCCTCGTAGGCGGTGTCGAGCTCCACGCCGCGACGAATGAAGGTGTACCACTCCCCCAGCTCCCAGCCGATCGCCAGCAGCGCCCCGAGTCCGGCGACGACGAGGACCACCAGCCAGGCCGGCAGCCGCCGCGGCACCAGCATCAGGCCCAGGCCCCCGCACAGCAGCCCCCAGTTGAGGAAGTGCATGGCGTCGTCCCACCACGCCAGCTGGTCGAACAGGTCGGCGGTGTTGCCCGACACGTCGAGCAGGAAGGCCAGCCACACCAGGCTCACCGCGCCCCACGGCACCGGCTCCCCGCGCCGCAGGACCCGCCAGAGGAGCGGGACGGCGATCATCAGCACGGGGTACGCGAGCAGCCGCCAGCCGAACCCCTTGCCGTCGTACTGCTCCCAGCCGCTGACGGTGCCGAGCAGCAGCTGTCCCAGCGTCAGGACGCCGATCGTGATGGCCAGAGCGGCCGCGCGGGAGCCGGTCACGCGAAGACGGTGTAGTGGAGCAGCAGCCAGATCGGGGCAATGGTGGCGAGCAGGGAGTCGAGCCGGTCCATCAGCCCACCGTGGCCGGGGATGACCTGGCTCATGTCCTTGACCCCGAGGTCGCGCTTGATGACCGACTCGCACAGGTCGCCCAGGGTCGCCATCACGACGGCGATCAGGCCGAGGGAGACGCCGACCCACCAGTCACCGTCGAGCAGGTACACCACCAGCGCCCACCCGGCGACGACGCAGAAGACCGCGGACCCCACGAAGCCCTCCCAGGACTTCTTCGGCGAGATGACGGGGGCCATGGGGTGACGGCCGAAGAGGACCCCGGCGACGTAGCCGCCGATGTCGGAGGCGATGGTGACCAGGATGAAGACCGTGATGCCACGGGCGCCGTCGTCCCAGCGGTCGAAGTCGGTGGCACCTCCCTCGGCGAGCAGCAGCGCCACGAACGAGCCGAGGAACGGCACGTAGACGAGGGTGAACACCGAGGCTGTGGCGTTCTGGACGTAGCCGTCGACACCGCGGCGCAGCAACCACAGCATCACCACGAGGGCTGTGACGGCGGTGGCCGTGACCAGGGCGGGCGCGCCGTAGAAGTAGGCGACGACCACCATCACGACGCCGCCGACCATCAACGGCTGCTCGGGCAGGTCGATGCCCTTGGCGAGCAGCCCCTGTCGCAGCTCCCAGATCGCGACGACGACCGCGACCGCCACGATGCCGAGGAAGGCGATCTTCCAGAAAGCCAGGGACGCGGCGATCGCCGCGAGGAGCACCACGGCGGACCCGATCGCGGCCGGGAGGTTCCGGCCCGCGCGGCCGTGGTCCTTCGCCGGGGCGGGAGAGGTCGTCATGGGCGGGTCAGACCTCGAGGAGCTCTGATTCCTTGTGCTTGAGCAGCTCGTCGATGGTGTCGGTGTGGGTCTTGGTGATCCCGTCGAGCCGCTTCTCGGCTCCGGTCACGTCGTCCTTGCCGACCTCGCCGTCCTTCTCCAGCTTCTCGAGGTTCTGCTTCGCCGTGCGCCTCAGGTTGCGGACGGCGACCCGGCCGTCCTCGGCCTTGGAGCGGGCCAGCTTGATGTACTCCTTGCGGCGCTCCTCGGTCAGCTCGGGGAAGACGCAGCGGATGCTCTTGCCGTCGTTGGCCGGGTTGACGCCGAGGTCGGAGTCACGGATCGCCTTCTCGATGTTGGCCAGGGCCCCCATGTCGAAGGGCGCCACGACGATCGTCCGCGCGTCCTGGGACGTGAACGAGGCGAGCTGCTGCAGCGGCGTCTGGGTGCCGTAGTAGTCGGCGGTGAGCTTCGCGAACATCGCCGGGTTGGCGCGACCGGCACGGATCGTCGCGAACTCCTCGCGGGTCGCCTCGACCGACTTGTCCATCTTCTGGTCGGCCTCGTTGAGGATGTCGTTGATCACGGGTGCTCCTGTGTCGTCGTCGTCGGCAGCGCGTCAGCTGACCAGCGTGCCGATCTTCTCACCTGCCACGATCCTCGCGATCGCGCCCTCCTCCTCGGCGCCGAACACGATGAGCGGCATCTTGTTCTCCATGCAGAGGGCGAAGGCCGTCGCATCGGCGGCCTTGAGGCCCTTCATCATCACGTCCTGGTAGCTGATGGTGTCGAACTTGGTCGCCGTCGGGTCCAGCTTGGGGTCGGCGGAGTAGAGCCCGTCGACGCCCTGCTTGGCCATCAGCACCACCTCGCAGCGGGTCTCGAGCGCCCGCTGGGCGGCGACCGTGTCGGTGGAGAAGTAGGGCATGCCCGCGCCGGCGCCGAAGATGACGACCCGGCCCTTCTCGAGGTGGCGCACCGCGCGGCGGGGGATGTACGGCTCGGCGACCTGTCCCATCGTGATGGCGGTCTGGACCCGGGTCTCGATGCCCTCCTTCTCGAGGAAGTCCTGCAGCGCGAGGCAGTTCATGACGGTGCCGAGCATGCCCATGTAGTCGGCCCGGGCGCGGTCCATGCCGCGCTGCTGCATCTCGGCGCCGCGGAAGAAGTTGCCGCCACCGACGACGATGCAGATGCCCACGCCCTGGCGGGCGACGGCCGCGATCTCCCGGGCGATGCCGGCCACGACGTCGGGGTCGACGCCGACCCTGCCGCCTCCGAACACCTCGCCGGACAGCTTCAACAAGACGCGCTGGTACGTGGTCACTCGGCTCCCTCGGACTGGGTCTGGACTACGGCGACACTATCCTGCCCGACGCGCCCGACGCTCAGCCGTACTCGTGCTCGCCGCGGGCGACCAGGCCGTCGACCCACCGCTGGTAGCGCCCGAAGGCAGGGCCGCGGTCCCCGTCGAGCCGCAGCACCACCTCGGGCCGGTCCAGCGACTTGGTGGTGTAGTTGTCCGACCCGGTCAGGACGAAGCGCCGTACGCCGCCCCGGGACGTCCGGTGGGAGACGAGGGTGAGCTTGTGGTGGACGTCCTCGCCGTCGGCGAAGACACCGCTGCTGACCTCGACCCCGGAGTCCGCGAGCACCTGCCGGACCTGCTCCCCGACGCTCTTCCCCAGCACCACCTCGACGTCGGCCCCGGCTGCGTCCTTGGCCGCGAGGAGCTCGGCGAGGCCCACCCCGCGAGCGTCGAGCCAGGCGTACATCACCACCCGGATCCGGGATCCTGCCGGCGGCACCGCCTCGAGGGAGGCGCGCACCGGGTCGGTCTGCTCGTCGTAGCCGGGGAAGAACCAGACCCGGTCGCGGCCGAGCGCCACGGACTCCCGGGGCTCGACGTCGGGCAGCTGCCGCGTGAGCTGCTCGAAGCGGCGGTCGAAGATCCGGCGCACGTCGCCGCGGCCGACGTACGAGTAGACGTCGGTGTACTGGCGTGCGGAGTAGTAGGTGAGGTTCATCGAGCCCACGAGCACCACGTCGCGCGACCGGCCGGTGCGGGTGAACGACCACACCTTCTGGTGCACCCCGCCGCGGCGCAGCTGGATGAACGAGTCGGCCCGGCGGTCGTCGCCGAGCGCCGAGCGCAGCAGCGCGGGCGCCTGCCACTCCCCCGAGGCGCGCTCGTCGACGAGCACCTGCACGCGGACCCCTCGCTCGTGGGCCGCCACCAGGGCCTCGGCGACAGGGACGAAGGAGAACGAGTTGCCGACGATCCTGATCCGCGCTCCCGCCGGGGTGTTCCGGACGAGGTCGAGGAGCACCTCGACCGTGGGGTTCTGTTCCTCCTCGCCCTCGGCGGCCGGCCGGGCGAGGAGCAGTCCGGCCGGGGCACGGTAGGACACGTCGGCCTCGCGCTCGGGCTCGTCGCCGGCGGAGCAGCCGCCGGCCAGCAGCACGAGGACGAGGGCGTACGACAGCACGGGCCGGCCGGATCCGAAGATCCGACCGGCCCGTGCTCGTGAGGTGCGGCTCAGGCGCCGACCTCGAAGCGGGCGAAGCGGGTGAGGCTCGTGCCCGACTCGTCGAGGACCGCCTTCACCGTCTTCTTGTTCTCCGTGACCGACGGCTGGTCGAGGAGGACGACCTCCTTGAAGAAGCCGTTGACGCGCCCCTCGGTGATCTTGGCGATCGCCTGCTCGGGCTTGCCCTCCTCGCGAGAGGTCGCCTCGGCGATGGAGCGCTCCTTCTCGACGACGTCGGCGGGGACCTCGTCGCGGGTGAGGTACTTGGGACGCATCGCGGCGATCTGCATCGCGGCGCCACGCGCACCCTGCTCGTCGCCGTCGTACTCGACGAGGACGCCCACGGCGGGGGGCAGGTCGGCTGCACGCTTGTGCATGTAGGACACGACGTTGCCGCCGAAGTAGGCGACCCGGCCGAGCTCGATCTTCTCGCCGATGGTGATGGCGAGGTTCTCGACCACCTCGGCGACGGTCTTGTCACCGAGCTGGACGGCCTTGAGGGCGTCGGCGTCCGCAGCACCGGCCGCGTCGGCGGCGTCGGCGATCTGCTGGGCGGTGGTGACGAACTCGTCACCCTTCGCGACGAAGTCCGTCTCGCAGTTGAGCTCGACCAGGGCGCCGCCGGAGGTGGCGACCAGACCGGCCGAGGCCTCGCGCTCGGCACCGCGGGCAGCCATCTTCTTGCCCAGCTTGATGCGGATCAGCTCGGCGGCCTTCTCGAAGTCGCCCTCGGCCTCGTCGAGCGCCTTCTTGCAGTCCATCATTCCCGCGCCGGTGAGCTCGCGGAGCTTCTTGACGTCAGCGGCGGAGATCGCCATGTTCCCTCTTCCTTCGGAGTCGTCAGTGGTGGTGGGCCGTGCCCCTGCCCGGGCCCTTGTCGGGGCCCGGGTCGGACTCGGTCAGGCCTTGTCCTCGGCCTTGTCCTCGGCCTTGTCCTCGGCCTTGGCCTCGGCGTTGACGAAGCCGGCCTTCTCGGCAGCCTCGGCGGTCCGGAACCACACCTCGGCGTTGGTCCGGTCGTACCACGGGCTGGAGGGGGCGTGGAACTTCATCGAGGTCTTGTTGCCCTTGACCTCGAAGCCCTCGGGGGCCTCGCCGTTCTCCTGCGCGGGCGCGGAGTCGGGGCCGAACTCGCCCTCGGTCGCCGCCTCGGCGGGAGCCTCGGTCGCGGTCTCGGTCTCGGTCTCCGCGGGAGCCTCGGCCACGGCCTCGGCGGCAGCGTCGGCGGCGGGAGCCTCGGACGCGGCACCGGTGGCCTCGGCGGCCGGGGTGGCCTCGGCGGCAGCGGCGTCGCCGCCGGTCGCCTCGACGGCAGCCTTCTCGGCGTCGCCACCGAGCAGCTCGCGCTCCCACTCGGCCAGCGGCTCCTCGGCGCCCGGGGTGGCCTCGCCGGCGCCGGTCTTGGCACCGGAACGGGCGATCAGGCCCTCGGCCACGGCGTCGGCGATCACGCGGGTCAGCAGGCCGACGGCGCGGATCGCGTCGTCGTTGCCCGGGATGGGGTAGTCGACGACGTCGGGGTCGCAGTTGGAGTCCAGGATGCCGATGATCGGGATCCGCAGCTTGCGGGCCTCCTCGACGGCGAGGTGCTCCTTGTTGGTGTCGACGATCCAGACGGCGGCCGGGGGCCGGACCATCTCGCGGATGCCGCCCAGGGACTTGTTGAGCTTGTCCCGCTCGCGGCGCATCTGCAGCAGCTCCTTCTTGGTGCGGCTGCTGCCCGCGACGTCCTCGAAGTCGATCTCGTCGAGCTCCTTGAGGCGGTTGATCCGCTGGTGCACGGTCTGGAAGTTGGTGAGCATGCCGCCGAGCCAGCGCTGGTTGACGTAGGGCATGCCGACGCGGGTGGCCTGCTCGGCGATGGCCTCCTGGGCCTGCTTCTTCGTGCCGACGAACATCACGGTCCCGCCCTTGGCGACGGTCTCCTTGATGAAGGCGTACGAGCGGTCGATGTAGGCCAGCGACTGCTGCAGGTCGATGATGTAGATGCCGTTGCGCTCGGTCATGATGAAGCGCTTCATCTTCGGGTTCCAGCGACGGGTCTGGTGTCCGAAGTGCACGCCGCTCTCGAGCAGCTGGCGCATGGTGACGACTGCCATGGGGATCTCCTGTTGTCGCGAGGCGCTCCCCGGTCCGCTCGACCTTCGACTGCGAGCACAGCAGGTCGAGCCGGGTCACGTCCCGCTCATCGTGGGTTTTCAGTTGCTGCCTCGGGCGGGTGCCCTCGGCCCTGACGTCCGCGCGCGACCCGACCCGGCCGGGAGGCCGGGACCGAGGATCGACGCCCACGGGAGGTCGGAGCCCAGGGAGGCAACTCCGTCGTGGTCTGCGAGCGTGCGAAGTCAGTCCACGCGGTGGACTGCACGGATCAGACTAGTCCACGCCCGCGCGGCCGTGCCAATCGGCAGCCGGGCCCCCCACCGTGCACAA
This sequence comes from Nocardioides euryhalodurans, assembly GCF_004564375.1. Lineage (NCBI taxonomy): Bacteria > Bacillati > Actinomycetota > Actinomycetes > Propionibacteriales > Nocardioidaceae > Nocardioides > Nocardioides euryhalodurans. Next base: position 3,854,362 of record NZ_CP038267.1, on the reverse strand, counting down.
GGCCTCCCTCGTGCCGCCCTCTCCACAGCCGTCGACGGCCCCGTGGCCGCGCGCTCCGCACCGTCGGATCCTTGCCGGTCATGAGGACGGTCCCACACCTGCTCGCCACGATCCTGCCGGCCCTGCTCCTGACGGCGTCCGTGCCCGCCTCGGCGGCCACCGACCCGGTCGGCAGGTGGCCCCTGCCGCCGCCCCCCGAGGTGGTCGCGCCGTTCGACGCACCGGACAGCACCTGGGGCCCCGGCCACCGCGGGGTCGACCTGCTCGGCGCCCCCGGGCAGCCGGTCCGCGCCGCCCTGCCGGGACGCGTCACCTTCGTCGGGACCATCGCCGGCCGGGGCGTGGTGGTCGTCGACCACGGTCCCACCAGGACGACGTACGAGCCGGTCGCGAGCAGCCTCGCCCCTGGTCGGCGCCTCGCCGCGGGGGACCCGATCGGCACGCTCGGGCTGCTCGGTTCCCACTGCTTCCCGCGCGCCTGCCTCCACTGGGGCTGGATCCGGGGCCGCGAGACCTATCTCGACCCGCTGCGGCTCGTCGGAGGGGGGCCGGTGCGGCTGCTCCCGCTGGCCGGCCTGCCCCGGCCCGCGGCCGGGTCGTCGGCCGTCGCGCCACTCGCGTCGCCGTACGCCGCGTGGCGGCCCGCGGTCCAGCAGCTCGCCGACTGGTTCGCCTGGTGACTCAGGCCCGTGGGTGGGCCTGCTGGTAGGCCTTGCGGAGCCGGTCGGTGGTGACGTGGGTGTAGAGCTGCGTGGTGGCGAGCGAGGCGTGGCCGAGCAGCTCCTGGACCGACCGGAGGTCGGCCCCACCCTCGAGCAGGTGGGTGGCCGCGGTGTGGCGCAGCCCGTGGGGCCCGAGGTCCGGGGCACCCGGCACGTCGGCGAGACGGCGGTGGACGAGGTCCCGGACGACGCGCTGGTCGATCCGGCGGCCCCGGGCGCCGAGGAAGAGTGCGGCGCCGGCTCCCTCCACGGCCAGGCGCGGGCGACCCGCGGTGAGCCAACGGTCGACTGCCCGGGCGGCGGGGTGGCCGTAGGGGACGCTCCGCTCCTTGCGGCCCTTGCCGAGCACGCGCACGACCTGGCGCTCCCCGTCGAGGTCGTCGACGTCGAGTCCGACCAGCTCCCCCACCCGGACACCGGTGGCATAGAGCAGCTCGAGCATCGCGACGTCGCGCAGCCCGAGGGGCGACCCGTCGTCGGCGAGCGCGGCGGCTGCCTCGACGAGCGCTCGCGCCTCGTCGGCGCGCAGCACGGCCGGCAGGGTCCGGTGAGCCTTGGGCGAGCCGAGGCTCGCACCCGGGTCGACGTCGATACGGCCGGTGCGGGTGAGCCACGCCGTGAACACCCGCGCCGCGGTCGCCCGCCGGGCGAGGGTGGTCCGCGCGCGGCCCCGGGTCTGCTGGTTGGCCAGCCAGCTCCGGAGCGTCCTCAGGTCGAGGTCGCGGAGCTCGGTGATCCCGAGCCGTTGCGCATGGTCGAGCATGCCGGCGAGGTCCCCGACGTAGCTGCGTACCGTGTGGGGCGAGACGTCCCGCTCGGAGACGAGGTGTCGTTCGTACTCGCCGAGGACCCGGACGAACGCCTCGGGCAGCACGGAGGACTCCTCGACCTCCTCCCCGTCACCCATGGGCTGATCGTAGGTCGGCCGGACCCCGGATCACCGGAGGTCGGCGAGGGCCCGCTCGCCGAGTCGCCATCCCCCGTCCGCCTGGGTGACGAAGCCGTGCTCGGCGAGGTAGGAGAGCGCGACCTGCGTCTCGCGCAGGTTGATGCCGGCCGTGGTCGCCAACGCCCGCAGCCCGACGGAACGGTGCACCGGCACTGCCTCGAGCACCTGGTGGTGACGGCGACTGAGCCGGTCACGCTGCCGCTCGGGGCCCCGCGGTGGGTCGACCAGGTGCTCGCCCGCCACCCCGATCTGCTCGAGGACGTCGGTCGGCCCGGTGACCAGCCCGGCTCCCTGGCGCAGCAGCTGGTGCACCCCCTGCGACTGGGCGCTGGTGACCGCACCGGGCACGCCCATGAGGGGGCGGCTCAGGCCGTTGGCCCAGCTGGCGGTGTTGAGGGCGCCGCTGCGCAGCGCCGCCTCCACCAGGACCGTGCCTCGGGCGAGTCCCGCGATGATCCGGTTGCGGGCGAGGAACCGCATCCTCAGCGGGGCACAGCCGGGTGGGACCTCGGACACCACCGCGCCGTGCCCGGCGAGGTGCTCGAGCAGGGCGTGGTGGGCCGCCGGGTAGGCACGGTCGACCCCGCACGCGAGCACCGCGACCGACACCCCGCCTGCGGCCAGCGCCCCGCGGTGAGAGGCCTGGTCGATCCCGAACGCCGCCCCCGAGACGTGGGCGAGTCCGGCCCGCGCGATGCCCGCCCCGAGGTCGCGGGCGACGTCCTCGCCGTAGGTGGTCGAGGAGCGGGAGCCCACGACGGCCACCGAGTCACGCACCTCGTCGAGCCGCACCGGTCCGCGCACCCAGAGCCCGAGCGGGACGCCACCGAGCTCCTGGACGGAGCCTGCGTGGGCGAGGTCGTCGAGCTGGTCGGGCCACTCCGGGTCGCCGGGGATGACGTAGCGGATCCCGGCACGCTCGGCCCGCTCGAGCTCTCCCGCAGGGTCGAGACCCTCCAGGCGGCCCGCAGCGTCCGCGGCGAGGTCGGCCGCCCGGCGGGCCAGGACGTCGTCGTAGAGGTGAGGGGCCCCGACCTGGGCCACCACCTGGGCGATCCTCACGTCGCCGGGCTCCGCCAACCGTGACAGGCCGGCCCGGGCGAGCCGGTCCTCGGTCACGACGCCTCCCGACGCAGCGCGGCCGAGAGGAGCGGGTCACCCTCGCGCAGCCGGAGCGCGGTGTCGGCGTCGGCGGCGGTGGGCGCTGCGGCGCCACGCAGGTCCGCGACGGTCCAGGCCAGGCGGTGCACGCGGGTGGCGCCCCGTCGGCTCAGGCGGCCGGCGTACATCCGGTCGTCGATGACGGCCTGGGCCTCCGAGGACAGCGGCCACTCCTGGGCCAGCACGGGACCGGGCGCCTGCCCGTTGAGGCGCCAGCTCCGCCCTGCGTAGCGGACTTCCTGCCGGGCGCGGGCCGCAGCCACGCGCGCCCGCACCACCGCGGACGGCTCGGGGCTCGCCCAGCGGTCCCGCTCGTCGTGGGGCTTCAGCGGTTCGAGGTGGCGCGTGATGTCGATCCGGTCGGTGATCGGCCCCCGCACCCGGCGTCGGTAGTCCTGGCGCTGCACCTCCCGGCAGGTGCACCCGTTGGCGCGCGCGTCCGGGCGGTAGTCGCCGCAGGGGCACGGGTTGGCGGCGAACACGACCAGCCCGCGTGCGGGGTAGGTCACCACGTCGTCGCCGCGGGCCAGGGTGACGTCACCACTTTCGAGGGGCTGCCGCAGCGCATCGATCACGTCGGTGCGCAGCAGCGGGAACTCGTCGAGCAGCAGCACGCCGCAGTGGGAGCGGCTCACCTCGCCGGGCCTGACGCGACCGGACCCGCCTCCGACGATGCTGGCCTTGCTCGCGTCGTGGTGGGGCGCCGAGAACGGCGGCCTGCGGATCAGGCCGTCGCCCTCCTCGAGGGCGCCGGCCAGCGAGTGGAGGGCGGTGACCTCGATCGACTCGTCGAGGGTCAGGTCGGGCAGGATCGAGGGGATCCGCTCGGCCAGCGTGGTCTTGCCGCACCCCTTGGGCCCGCTGAGCAGCAGGTGGTGGCCGCCTGCCGCGGCCACCTCGGCCGCGAACCGGCCGTCCGCCATGCCCAGCACGTCGGCCATGTCCACCTCCTCGAGCCGCTCCTGGCCGCGCCAGGAGAGCAGCCGGCTGCCGGACATGGGGGCGACCGGCGGCGCCTCCGGGACCTCGCGCCCGGTGAGCTCGGCGAGCACCTGTCCCAGCGACCGCACCCCGAGCACCTCGACATCGGGGACCATGGCGGCCTCGTGGGCCTGTGGCTCCGGGACGAAGACCCGTCGGATGCCACGTCGCGCCGCGGCCAGCGTCATCGGCAGCACGCCGCGCACCGCCCGGAGGCCACCGTCGAGGGTGAGCTCGCCGATGAACACCGCACCCTCGACCTCGACGTCGGGCAGCTGGCGGTCGGCCTTGAGCACGGCGAGGGCGATCGCCAGGTCGAAGTGGGTGCCGCCCTTCGGCAGGTCGGACGGCGAGAGCAGGATCGTCACCCGCTTGCTGGTCGGCCACGGCAGGTTGGTGTTGTGGACCGCCATCTGGCAGCGGTGGGGCGCCTGGTGGAGGGAGACGTCGCAGCGCCCGACCATGGTGAGCCCGGCCTGGCCGGGCGAGACGTCGGCCTGGATGTCGACCAGGTGGCCGATCGCTCCGTCGAGGGCGATGCTGGGGGTCGAGGCGACAGGCATCAGCCGATCCCCCGCACGTGCTCGACGTGGGCCGGCCCCTTCGGCGGGCGCAGCACGGCCACGAGGTCCACCCTCGTCTCGGGTGGGCGGACACCGTGGTCCTCGACCCACCGCACCGACAGGCGCCGCAGCCGGGTCAGCTTGGCGTCGGTGATCGCCTCGTGGGGCGTGCCGTGGTCGAGGGTGGTCCTGGTCTTGACCTCGCACACGACGAGGACGCACCCGTCGCGCAGCACCAGGTCGATCTCGCCCTCGTCGCAGCGCCAGTTGCGGTCGAGCAGCACCATGCCGCCCTCGCAGAGACGCTGGGCGGCGACCCGCTCGCCGTACGCGCCGAGGGCCTGGTTGCGACCCGTGGTCGTGGTTCGTGTCATCGGCTGACCTCCTGCGGGACAGCCTCGCTGCCGGCCCCGTCGACGAGCTGCCCTCGGCTCCCGGGGTGTGGAGAACCTGCCCACTCCCCAGACCTGTGGACGAAAGGTGGTCCAGCGCCCCGCGAACGATTTTCGCGATTCCCCGTCCGGGCGCCTTCGGTGTGCCACACACTGTGCGGTGGAGCACCGGACCCCGACCGGCGCTGTCGACGACGAGGAGACTCAGGTGGCAGGGATCGTGCACCGCACTGGTCGGGAGGACGGCGCCGCAGCCGTCGAGTTCGCGCTCATCATGCCGATCCTCTTCCTCGTGGTCTTCGGCATCCTCCAGTACGGCCTGTGGTTCAACGACTCGCTCAACACCCGGCAGGGAGTGCGCGAGGGGGCCCGGATCGGCGTGGTCGCCGACTTCTCGACCGAGACGGGCTGCACCAGCGGCGGCGAGCTCGACAAGCTGGCCTGCAAGACCAAGAACCGCATCGACGCCCTGACCGGCACGGCCTACGTCAAGGTCAACGCCGCGTCGTGGACCAAGGCGCAGCCGCTCACCGTCTGCGCGCTGGTGCGGACCGAGACGCCTGGCCTGCTCCCGATGCCGAGCGACGGCTGGATCTTCTCCAAGACGCAGATGTCGATCGAGAAGACGACGGCACCCCCGGCGGCCTTGACGGGCACCTACGGAACGCTCCCGGCCGGCGCACCTGCGTGGCCGAGCGGCTGCTGAGAGGGGTGCCGGGATGAGCAAGCAGCGGGACGAGCACGGCGCGGTCGCCATCATCGTGGCGGTCATGGCCACCACGCTCTTCATCGTCGCCGCCATGGTGGTCGACCTCGGCCTCGCCCGCGACACCAAGCGCCAGTCGCAGAACGCCGCGGACGCCTCCGCGCTCGCCGCCGGCAACAAGCTCTACACCACCCTCGGAGCGGTGGACTTCCCGACCGCGGTCTCCGAGGCGAAGTCCTACGCCCTCAACAACTTCGGGGTGCCCCTGACCGCCTGGGACTCCTGCACGGATGCCGCCAAGCTGTCCTACGTGCCGAGCTCGTCGACGGAGTGCATCTCCTTCGACAGCTCCACCGCGCCCACGCTCGTCCGGGTCCGCGTCCCCACCGAGTCGGTGGAGACCAACCTCGGCGCCGTCGCCGGCGTGCAGCAGATCGACATCGCCACCTCGGCGCGGGTGGCGCTCGAACCGCCGGGCCTTCCCTGCATCGTGTGCGTCCTGGGCTCCGGCCAGACCCACAACCTCCAGAACGGCGACGTGCTCGTCAACGGCGGCAACGTGCACTTCAACGGCAGCGTGTCGGTCAGTGCCAACGGCCTGGTCGTGACCGACGGGGACATCACCGTCGAGGGCACGGCCGCAGGACCGCTGGCCAACTACACGCCCGATCCCGACACCGGCCGACCGCCGATCGCGGACCCGCTCGCCTACCTCTCGCTCCCGCCGGACATGACCAGCCTGAGCGTGAAGACGAACCCGTGCACCCAGGGCCCCGGCAAGTACGGCGCGTACGCCTTCCCGAACTCGCTGTGCACGCTCACGCCGGGCCTCTACGTGATCGCGGGCGGCAGCGGGGTGGAGTGGGACCAGACCGGCAACGCGAGCTCCATCCTGCGTGGCACCGGCGTCACCCTCTACTTCACCTGCGGCACGCCCACGACCCCCGTCCCGTGCGCGGCGCCCGGGCAGGCCGGCGCCACCCTCGACGCGGCCGGCAACGGCCGGATCGAGATCAGCCCGCCGACCACCGGCCCGCTGAAGGGCGTGAGCATCGCCTACGACCGCGAGAACACCTCGACGCTCCGGATGACCGGCAACGGCATCTCGTCGATGACCGGGGCGATCTACACCCTGTCGGGCCAGCTGCAGATGAACGGCAACGGCTGCACCCAGACCAACTCGGCGATCGTCGTGAGCTCGATCGAGATGAACGGCAACCCGTCCTGCCTGTCGGTGGCGGCCGACCCGAACAACAATCCCGTGCCGCCGCCCTCGGACCTGTATCTCGACCAGTGACGGATGGCCCGTCCGGGCCGCCCGACATCCTTCGCCCACGCCTGGTCCGAGGCGCTGCCTGCTGGCGCGCGCGGCAGGACACTCGAGAGATGCCCCACACCCTCGGGACGTCCCCCGCGCGACGAGCGCGGGGCGGTGGCCATCAGGGTCGTCGCAGCCCTCGTGATCGACCTGGGCCTCGCGGGCGTCACCTCCTTCGTCACCTGCGGCACCTCGGCCGACCCGCACGAGTGGCGCGACGTACCCCTTCGTCGACATCGTGGCCCCGCACACACCGGCTCGGCGTGGGACGGCCTGGCGATCGTCCACGACCGAGGCAACGGCAACGACCTCGACCACTCCGGCACCAACCAGAAGACCGTGCGCGGGTCGGTCCACGTCGGGCAACGGCACCATCAGGCTGGCCTGCACCACCCTCGGCGACCCGGCCATGCCGACCCAGCAGGGAGAGATCTCGCTCTCCCCGTGACCACTCACCCCTTGGGCGGGTCGATCTCCTGCGGCGAGAGCTCCTCGACGTTGACGTCCTTGAAGGTCAGCACCTTGACGTTGCGGGCGAACCGGGCCGGGCGGTACATGTCCCACACCCAGGCGTCGCTCATCGAGACCTCGAAGAAGACGTCACCGGACTCGGTCCGGGCCTTCACGTCCACCTGGTTGCAGAGGTAGAAGCGGCGGTCGGTCTCGACGACGTACTTGAAGATCCCGACGACGTCGCGGTACTCGCGGTAGAGCGTCAGCTCCATCTCGGTCTCGTACTTCTCGAGGTCCTCGGCGCTCACGATGACTCCTCCACCAGCTCATTGTGCACCTCGGGGCCGGGCTCGAGGCCCGCGGCCCGCCGCACGTTGACGAAGCGCATCCGGTGCTCGGGACAGGGCCCGTGCACGTCGAGGGCCGCGCTGTGCACGTCGGTGATGTAGCCCTTGTGCGTCTTGAAGTCGTACGCCGGGAACCGCGCGTCCAGGTCGCGCATGATCCGGTCCCGGGTGACCTTCGCCAGCACGCTCGCGGCCGCGATGCAGGCAGCCACGCGGTCGCCCTTCCACACCGCGAGGCCCGGGACGCCGAGCCCGTCGACCGGGAATCCGTCGGTGAGGACGTACGCGGGGGGCAGCTCGAGCAGCGCCACCGCCCGCCGGAGCGCCTCCACGTTGGCGACGTGCATCCCGAGCCGGTCGCACTCGTCGGACCCGATGACCACCACCGACCACGCGAGCGCCCGCTTCACGACCTCGTCGTAGCAGCGCTCCCGGGCCCGTTCGGTGAGCAGCTTGGAGTCGGCGAGCCCCGGGACGATCCCCGCCCGCCCGGCCGGCAGGATCGCCGCCCCGGCGACGAGCGGGCCCGCGCACGCGCCGCGGCCGGCCTCGTCCACGCCCGCGACCGGCTCGATGCCGACGCGCCGCAGGGCGCGCTCGTAGCCGTAGAGCCCGGCGTCACGCCGGACGGTGAGGCCGCGGGGGAGCTGCGACACGACGGACCCTCAGGAGCCGTCCGGGACGTCCGCGAACGCTTCGGGACGCCCGACGAGGTCGAAGCGGTCGGCCGGCCAGAGCAGCACGAAGACCTTGCCGACGACCAGGTCGACGGGGACGAACTCGTCGCCCGGAACGCAGTCGGTCTGGTCGGGCCGGCACAGGTGGACCGTGGAGTCGGCGGAGCGGCCACGGTTGTCGCCCATGACGAAGACGTGGCCCTCGGGGACCGGCCCGGCCTCCCAGTTGCAGTTGCTGACCATGGGGCCGTTGCAGGGCGTTCCCTGCTCCTTGATGTAGGCGTCCTCGTCGAGCGGCTCGCCGTTGACCGAGATCCGGCCCTGGTCGTCGCAGCAGGTGATGGTGTCGCCGGCGACGCCCACCACCCGCTTCACGAGGTGGCCACCCTCGGGGTAGAGGCCGATCGCGGCCATCGCCTTGGCGACCGGGTTGGCCGGACCGGCGGACTCCGACTCCGTCAGCCAGCCGCCAGGGTCCTTGAAGACGACGACGTCACCGCGCTGCGGCTCCCCGCCGAACCAGTAGGAGACCTTCTCCACGAGGATCCGGTCGTTGCGGATCAGGCCCGGCTCCATCGACTCCGACGGGATGTAGAAGGCCTGGACGAGCAGCGCCTTGATGCCGACCGCCAGCACCAGCGCGAGGCCCAGCAGCAGGATCGTCTCCTGCCACAACGGGAGGTGCTTGCGCTTCTTGTTCCGGACGCGCGACGACCGCGGACCGTCGTCTCCGTCGGGGACGGTGGACGCGGTGCCGCGGTCGTCGGAAGTCACGCGCTGAGCGTAGCGAGGAGCCGGTCGGATCCTTCGCTCAGCCCTCGCGGCGCTCCTTGATCTTGGCAGCCTTGCCGCGCAGGTTGCGCAGGTAGTAGAGCTTGGCGCGGCGGACGTCACCACGGGTCACGACCTCGATCTTCTCGAAGATCGGGGAGTGGATGGGGAAGGTGCGCTCGACGCCGACGCCGAAGGAGACCTTGCGGACGGTGAAGGTGCGGCCGACGCCCGAGCCCTGGACGCGGATGACGACGCCCTGGAACTGCTGGACGCGAGCGCGGTTGCCCTCGACCACCTTCACGTGCACGTTGATGGTGTCACCCGCGCGGAAGTCGGGGACGTCGTCGCGCTTGACCTGGTTGCCGAGCTCGGCGATCACGTTGTTCATGTCTCTCCTCACGGGTGCCACAGGTCAGCCGCGGTATCGGATGATGGTGCTGGTGGCCCTGTCGCGGTGGCCGACGGCGTCCGACTCCCCCTGTGGCAGGAGCCCGACGCAGGCCTCCCTGCCGGACTGACGTCCTCGAGGAGACCCGGTTCTGGCCGACGGGGCCGAGGGGCAAGTCTGCCAGAGCCTCCGACGTACGTCGAAATCAGCGCCGCTTGACCAGCTTGCGGACCCCGGGCGACTCCTCGCCCGCCGCGCGGTAGCCGGCCTTGCGGTAGAACCGGGCCAGCCTGGCGTCGTCCCCGCGGGTGAGCAGGGCGTGGCTGGCGGCCTCCTCGGGCGCGGCCGCCTCGACGTGCTCGAGCAGGAACCGTCCCAGCCCGCGTCCCCGCAGGTCGGGCGCCACCATCAGCAGGCTGACCCGCCACTCGCGGTCGAGCAGCTCGCCCCGGACCGCGCCCACGAGCCGGCCGCCCACCCTCAGCACGAAGGAGGTCGCCCCCAGGACGTCGCGGGTGAGCACGTCGAGGGGCTCGCGCAGGTCCGGGTCGAAGCAGGCCCACTGCAGCGTCATCAGCTCCCCCAGGTCGGCCGGACGCGGCCGGCCGACGTGGGCCGCCAGCCCCTCGACGGACACGGCCCGCGACGGGTGGGCGAGGTCCGGCCGGCGCGCGGCCGTCCGGCGTACGGACTGGTCGTGGCGCCAGGCGGCGATCGCGGCGTGGTCCCCCGACAGCAGCACCGACGGTACGTCGAGACCTCGCCAGGTGGCCGGCTTGGTGTAGCCGGGGTACTCGAGCAGTCCCGCCTCGTGGGACTCCTCGGTCAGGGACTCGGCGTTCCCCATGAAGCCGGGCAGCAGTCGCGCCACCGCCTCGATGAGGACCAGCGCCGCCACCTCGCCGCCGTTGAGGACGTAGTCGCCGATGGAGACCTCGAGCACCTCGTGGTCGGCGCCGTAGTGGTCGGCGACCCGCTGGTCGATCCCTTCGTAGCGACCGCACGCGATCACCAGGTGGTCCCGCGTGGCCAGGTCGCGCGCCAGCGCCTGCGTCAGCGGCACCCCGCTGGGGGTCGGGACGAGCAGGGTGGCACCGGCCGGGAGCACCTCGTCGAGGGCCTCGCCCCACGGCTCGGGCTTCATGACCATGCCGGCCCCGCCGCCGTAGGGGGTGTCGTCGACGGTGCGGTGCCGGTCGCGGGTCCAGTCGCGCAGGTCGTGCACGTGCACGTCGAGCAGGCCCCGGTCCCGCGCCCTGCCCGGCAGCGACAGCCCCAGGGGCGCGAGGTAGTCGGGGAAGATCGAGACGACGTCGACCCTCATCCGCGCTACCCGAGCTCGAGCCGGTCGACCGTACGGACGTCGCGCAGCGGGTTGAGCGCGCACCCGCCGATCGCGTAGATCGCCCCGTCGAGCGGGACGTAGCCCAGTCCGTGGCGGGCCAGCGGCAGGGCGTTGGCCTCCTCCCACTCCCCGGACTTCACGTCGAGCACGAAGGAGAGCTCGTGGTAGGAGGCCCACACCTGGCCGTCGACGTAGGTGACGCCGGCACGGGAGACCGGTTCCGGGACCCGCGGCCCCTTGCTCCAGCGGTCCCGGGCCGGGTCGTAGACGTCGACCAGGTCGGTCGGCTCGTAGTCGAGCCAGCCGCCGACCACCATCAGCCCCTGCGGGGTGGCGACGGTGTCGTGGGAGTCGCGGGCGTGAGCCATCGGGGCCCGGGCGGTGGTCCAGGTCTCCGAGCGCGGGTCGAAGACGTCGACCTCGGCGACCGGGCCGTCGCCGTCGCGGCCACCGATGACGTACAGGTCGCCGTCGTAGGCCGTCACGGTGTGGGCGTAGCGGGGGTGCGGGAGCGCGGGCAGGTCACGCCACCGGCCGCTACGCGTGTCGAGGACGCTCGAGAAGTCCGTGGGGTTGCTGTCCTTGTCGAAACCGCCGAAGGCGTAGATGTCGCGACCGATCGCCACCATCTCGAAGGAGGCCAGGCCTACCGGCATCTCGATGTCCGAGGTGCGCCACTCCCCCGTCGTGGTGTCCAGGATCTCGATGGAGACCAGCCGGTTGCCCCGCTCCCCGGTCATGCCGCCCATGGTCCAGATGTCGGTGCCGATGACGGCGGTCCCGAAGTCGTCCCGCGGCACCTCGAGGGTGTCGATGGCGTCCCACTCGGGGTAGGCGTCGGAGGACGTCGGCGGGCCGACGACCTCACCGGGAGCGGTCGCGGTCGGGGCGGGGGTCGGTGCCGGCGCGGCGTCCGGGTCCTCCCCGGAGGCACAGCCCACGAGCGCGCTGCAGAGCAGCACCGCCGCCAGCGGGCCGCGCCACCGGGGATGGTGGTCGGCGGACACGATCAGGCGTCCTGGCCCTCGTCCACGGCGTGGATGACGTCGCGCTCGGCCGCGAAGTGGCAGGCCGACAGGTGGGCCGAACGGTCGCGGATCTGGAGCAGCGGCTCCTCCTCCGCGCAGACGTCCTCCGCCTGCCAGCACCGCGTGCGGAACCGGCAACCCGAGGGCGGGTTCGCCGGGCTCGGCACGTCGCCCTGCAGGATGATGTGGTCCCGACGACCCTTCAGGCGCGGGTCGGGCAACGGGACCGCCGAGAGCAGGGCCTGGGTGTAGGGGTGGGTCGGACCGCTGTAGATCTCGTCCTCGTTGCCGAGCTCGACGGCCTTGCCGAGGTACATCACCATCACCCGGTCGGAGATGTGGCGCACCACGGAGAGGTCGTGGGCGATGAAGACGTAGGCGAGCCCGAACTCGGACTGGAGCCGCTCGAAGAGGTTGACCACCTGGGCCTGCACCGACACGTCGAGCGCCGAGACCGGCTCGTCGCAGACCAGCACCCGGGGCCGCAGCGTGAGCGCGCGGGCGATGCCGATGCGCTGGCGCTGACCGCCGGAGAACTGGTGCGGGTACCGGTTGATGTGGTCGGGGTTGAGGCCGACCAGGTCGAGGAGGTCCATGACCGTCTTGCGGCGGTCGCCGCCCTCGAGGGCGTCCGGGTGGAGGTCGTACGGCTCCCCCACGATGTCGCCGACCGTCATCCGCGGGTCGAGCGAGGAGTACGGGTCCTGCAGCACGATCTGGATGTCGCGGCGCAGCTTGCGCATCTCCTTCTGCTTCAGACCCGCCATCTCGCGGCCCAGCAGCTTGATCGAACCGTCGGTGGGGGTCTCCAGGCCCATGAGCAGCCGCCCGAGGGTCGACTTGCCGCAGCCGGACTCCCCGACCACGCCGAGGGTCTCGCCCTTGCGGAGGTCGAAGGAGACGCCGTCGACGGCCTTGACGTGGCCGATGGTGCGCTTGAACACGATTCCCTGGGTCAGGGGGAAGTACTTCTTGACGTCACGGACCTCGAGGACGACCTCGTCGCTCGGGGCGGGTGTGGCGTCCTGGACCTCTGCGGCATGGGTGCTCACTTGCCCATGACCTCCTCCCAGTAGTGGCATGCGCTCGACCGGCCGCCGGGCACGGTGTAGAGCTCAGGCTTGTCGGTCCGGCACCGGTCGCGGACGAACGTGCAGCGCGGGGCGAAGGCGCAGCCCGGCGCCGGGTCGACCAGGGCCGGCGGCAGCCCCTTGATGACCGTGAGGTCCTGGCCCTTCTGGTCGATCCGCGGGATCGACTCCAGCAGCGCCTTGGTGTACGGGTGGGCCGGCTTCTCGTAGATCTGGTAGACGTCGGCCTGCTCGACGGCGTTCCCTGCGTACATGACGCAGATCTTGTCGGCGACGTCGGCGACCACGCCCATGTCGTGGGTGATCAGGATCAGGCCGAGCTTCATCTCCTGCTGCAGGTCGGCGAGCAGCTGCATCACCTGGGCCTGCACCGTCACGTCGAGGGCCGTGGTCGGCTCGTCGGCGATGATGATGTCGGGCTTGAGCGCGAGCGCCATCGCGATCATGACGCGCTGGCGCATGCCGCCGGAGAACTGGTGCGGGAAGTCGTTGACCCGCGAGGCCGCCGCCGGGATGCCGACCAGCTCGAGCATCTCGATCGAGCGGGCCTTGGCCTCCTTGCGGCTGGCGCCCTGGTGCTTGCGGAACAGCTCGCCGAGCTGCCAGCCCACCGTGAACACCGGGTTCAGCGACGACAGCGCGTCCTGGAAGATCATCGCGATCTTGTTGGCACGCACGTGGCGACGCTTGGACTCGTCCATCTGGAGCAGGTCGACGCCGCGGTAGCGCACCTGGCCACCGGCGATCCGGGCGGGCGGCATGTCGAGGATGCCCATGACCGCCTGCGCGGTCACCGACTTGCCGCAGCCGGACTCGCCCAGGATGCCCAGGGTCTCGCCCTCGCGGAGCGTGAAGTTGACCCCCTGCACGGCCTGGGCGACTCCGTCACGGGTCGCGAACTCGACGCGGAGGTCCTCCACGTCGAGCAGCGGCGCGGACGGGTCGAAGGTGATGCTGCTCAGCGGCGACTTCGCCGGCCCGCTGGAGACTTCGGTCTTGGTGTCGGTCATCGGGGAGTCCTCATCGGGTACGGGGGTCCAGCGCGTCACGCAGCACGTCGCCCAACAGGATGAAGGCGAGCACGGTGATCACGATGAACGCACAGGGGTAGACGAGCAGGTGCGGGAAGCCGGCCAGCGCGAGGGTCTGGCCCTCGTTGACGAGCAGGCCCCACGAGACCGTCGGCCGCTGGTAGCCCACGCCGAGGAAGGTCAGCGTGGCCTCGGCGCCGATGACGGACCCCAGGCTGATCGTCGCCAGCACGATCACCGGCGCGATGGAGTTGGCCAGGATGTGCTTGCGGATGATGAACAGGTCCCCCGCCCCGAGCGCCCGGGCCGCGTCGACGTAGTCGCGTTGCTTCGTCGAGATCACGCTGCCCCTCATCACCCGGGTGATGGAGGTCCACCCGAAGACGATGAGCACGGCGGAGATCGTGTAGATGTTGCGGACCGGGAAGATCGCGAGGAACACCAGCGCGCCCAGGATGAACGGCAGGCCGAAGAACACGTCGGTGATCCGGCTGATCACGGTGTCGGTGAAGCCGCCGTACCAGCCGGCCGCCGTCCCGGAGATCACGCCGATGATCACGATGCCGATGGTCACCAGGATCGCCACGATCACGGACTTGCCCGTGCCGTAGACCAGCGAGGACCACATGTCGCAGCCGGCCGCGGTGTAGCCGAAGGGCTTGTCCCACGTCGGCGTGACCCGCGCGTTCTGGAGCTGGCAGGCGCCACTCGCGTTGGGCGAGGTGCTGGCGAACAGCTGCGGGAAGAACGCCATCAGCATGATGACGACGACCAGGACGGCCGAGAACCAGAAGACGGGGTTGCGGACGAGCTCGTAGCGGACGTCGCCCCACAGCGTCCGGTCGCTCCCGCTGCCGGATGCCCCCGGCTCGCCGGGCTCGGTGTGCGTGCCGGTGTCGGCAGCGCTCAGGTCACTCATAACGGATCCTCGGGTCAAGTGCGGCGTACAGGATGTCGACGATCAGGTTGGCGACCAGGAACACCATCGTGAGGATGGTGACGACGCCGATGATCACGGGGGTGTCGTTGGACTGGACGCTGATGAAGACCAGCTGCCCGATGCCCGGGACGTTGAAGATTCCCTCGGTGACGAGCGCTCCACCGAGCAGCACCCCGATGTCGATGCCGATGTAGGTGACCACCGGGATCAGGGAGTTGCGCAGCGTGTGGATGCCGATCGTGCGGCGGGTCGTGAGGCCCTTGGCGCGTGCAGTCCGGACGTAGTCCGAGCGGAGGTTCTCGATCAGGCTGGTCCGGGTGAGTCGTGCGACCGCGGCGAGCGAGAAGGCTCCCAGCACCATGGCCGGCAGGAACAGGCTCAACCAGGGGTACTCCTCGTTGTAGCCGACCTGGAACATCTGGCCCAGCCATTCGGGGGCCCACTCGCTCTCGCGGAGGTAGAGGCCGAACTGCAGGCCGAGCACGAGCAGCATGAGCGAGCCGAACACGAAGGTCGGGAACGCGATGAGGATCGAGGTCGAGAACCGGACGAAGTTGTCGAAGAACTTGTCCTTCCGCAGACCGGCCAGCATGCCCATGGTGATGCCGATGACGGTCTCGAACAGGATCGCGAGGGTCGTGAGCCGGATGGTCACCCAGATCCGCTCCGAGAAGAGCTCGGTGACGGGGCGGCCGCGGAAGTTCACCCCGAAGTCGCCCTGGAGGTACTGACCCATCCGGTCGAAGAAGAGGCCGACGCACGGGTTGCCCGTCGTCTGCAGGCACGGGTCGTCGAGGTTGTACTGGACCTGGAGCTGCTGGATGACCGCGTCGGGCGGGGCGTTCTCGCCGAACAGCGCCCGGACGGGGTCACCGACGATCTGGATCGTCAGCACGCTCAACAGGTGGAGCAGGAACAGCGTCCCCAGGATGACGGGGATGAACTGGATCAGGCGACGGGCCACATAGCGCCCCATACGGAGTCCCTTTCGAATCACACAGTGGACAACCCGCAAGCGGGGGGCCGAGCCGTTGGCCCGACCCCCCGCTCCAGGTCGCCAGTGAACTTACACTAGGCGATTGTCACTGGTTGACGGAGATCTCCTTGAACGCGATCTCGCCGTCGCCCTGGTCGTACCTGACGTCGCCGACCTCGTCGGAGTACGCGATGGCCGTACCGCCGCTCCACATCGGGATGATCGGCATGTCCTCGAGGGCGATGTCACCGGCCTGCTGGTAGAGACCGATGGCCTCCTCGGTGTCGGTGGCCTGGTCACCCTGGGTGAGCAGGTCGTCGACCTCGGGGTTGGAGTAACCCGTGTAGTTCGAGTCACCGCCGGTGCCCACGATCGGGCGGAGGTAGTTCTCCGGCGACGGGTAGTCCAGCGACCAGCCGAGGCGGAACGGACCGCTGAAGTCCTGCGCGTCGAGCAGCTCGAGGTACTGGGCCCACTCGGTGGCCTGCAGCTTGTAGTCGAAGCCGAGGTTCTCCTGGACCTGGCGGGCAGCCGCCTCGACCCACGCGTCGTGACCGGCGTCGGCGTTGAAGAAGTAGGTCAGGGTCTCGCCCTCACCGGTCACTCCGGCCTCTTCCAGGAGGGCCTTGGCCTGCTCCGGGTCGTAGACGCAGTAGCCACAGGCGTCGTCACGCGAGCCGGGGATCGGCGGGGTGACGATGTCGGTGGACGGGTAGGCCAGGCCGTTGAGGACCTGGTCCACGATCAGCTGGCGGTCGATGGCCATCGAGATGGCCTGACGCACCTGCGGGTTGTCGTACGGCGCCTCCTCGGTCGGGAAACCGAGGTAGGTCAGGGTCGCGGTCTCCTCCTCGATGATGGAGTCGGCGAGGGTGCCCTTGGCCTCGAGGTAGACCTCGGGGGCCAGGCTGATCACGTCGAGACCACCGTTCTGGAAGTCACGGAACGCCGCGGTGGGCGTGGTGAACATCTGGAAGTCGACGGCGTCCGCGGTGCCGGTCTGGTCACCGGCGTAGTCGGCCCACTTGGTGACCTTGATGCTCTCGTCGTGCTGCCAAGGACCGTCCATCATGTACGGGCCGGTGCCGATGGGCTCCTCGTTGCAGGCCTTCAGGTCGTCCAGGCACTCCTGGGCGATCGGGGAGAAGGCCGGGGAGTAGGACATCATCTGGCCGAACTGCGAGAACGGGCCGTTGAGGGTGACCTCGAAGGTGCGCTCGTCGACGACCGAGAAGCCCGGGAGCTCCTTGCCCTCGCCGGCGCCCTCGATGCGGGACATGAAGCCGGCGGTCGCCATCGCGTTCTTCGGGTCGGCGGAGTACGCCCACGCGCGCTGGAAGGCCTCGGAGTCGACGGGCTCGCCGTTCTGGAAGGTGCGACCCTCCTTGAGGGTGACGGTCCAGACTGTCTGCTCCTCGTCGGCCTCGATGCTCTCGGCCAGGCCGTCGAAGATCAGCTCACCGGTCTCGAAGTCGGTGGTGACGACGGGGTCGTTGATCATGTCGAGGATGGCGGAGCACTCGGACTCGTAGCAGTTCGAGGTGGGGGCCAGGAACGACGGCTCGGTGATCTCGGCGACGTACTCGCCGCCCGGCTGGCCGGTCGGCTCGCCGGTGGGGCTGCCGGTCGTGTCGCCGTCATCCCCGTCGCCGCCGCCGCAGGCGGCGAGCCCGAGCGCGAGCACCGCTGCTGCGGCAGTCGCGCGCAAAGGCATGGTGACCTTCATTGGTCCTCCTTGTGAAAGGTGCGCATGAAACGCTTAGCGCCGCCCACCATCGCCGCTGTAACAAGGCAGGGCAAGCACCATGGCCGCCATCGTTATCGGACCGTATCCATCCGATCTCGGACCGTTACCAGACTGGCTCTGACCGGGGCCCGGGAGTCCGACGCGGCTCAGGCGTCGTCGGGGAGCGGCGTGACCAGACCGGGACGGTCGGCGACGACCACCCGGCCTCCGGGCAGGTCGACCTCGGGCACCAGCGCCTTCACGAACGGCACCAGGGCGTCGCGACCGTCGGGGGTCCGGATGGTGAGCAGGTCCTGGGCGCCGCCGTGGACCAGGGCCGTCACCTCGCCCAGCACGGCCCCCTCCACGTCGTACGCGGTGAGGCCGACCAGCTGGTGATCGTAGTACTCGTCGGGGTCGTCGGGGACCTCGGCGGCGTCGACGGAGGCGTGGAGGACGATGCCCCGGGCCGCCTCGGCCGCGGTGCGGTCGGGGACCTCCTCGAAGGTCACCAGCAGCACGTCGCGGTGCCAGCGGGTGGTCGCGACGGTCAGGGCGGTCAGGCTGCTCGCGGAACCGCGCGGCGGGGCGGCGCGGAGCCGGGTCCCGACGGCGAACCTCCGGTCGGGCTCGTCGGTGCGGACGTCGACCGTCAGCTCGCCCCGGATGCCGTGGGGCTTGCCGACCCGCCCGACCACGACCTCGATGTGCTCAGTCACGCCCCCACCCAACTCGTCGAGATGGGCGCGTGCAACGTGCGAGTGGGGCCTGCGTACCGACCGATGCGGTACGCAGGCCCCACTCGACGGGTACGGAGGCCCAACTCAACGACGTCGGTCGACGTCCACGAAGTCGATCCGAGCGCCGCCACGGCCGGCGAGGGCCGAGACGACGGTACGGAACGCGGTCGCCGTCCGTCCGCCGCGGCCGATCACCTTGCCGAGGTCCTCGGGGTGGACCCGGACCTCCAGGATCGAGCCGCGACGCAGCTGCTTGTCACGCACGCTCACGTCGTCCGGATGGGCGACGACGCCGCGCACGAGGTGCTCGAGTGCCTCGGCGAGCATGCGCTCAGGCCTCGCTCTTGCCGGCGTCCTCGGCGGTGACCTTCTCGGAGGCCTCCGCCTCCTCGGCGGCACCCTCGGGGGTCTCCGACGCGGGAACCTCGGCGGGCTCCTCGGCCTTGGGCTCCTCGGCCTTGGGGGCCTCGGCGGCCTTCTTGGAGGTCTTCTTGGTCACCGCGTCGCCCTTGGGCTGCTTGGAGGCGTCCTTGAGGGCCTCGTTGAAGACCTCGAGCTTGTCGCGCTTCGGCTCGGCGACCTTCAGGGTGCCCTCGGCGCCGGGCTCGCCCCGGAACTTCTGCCAGTCACCGGTGATCTTGAGGATCGCGGCGACCGCGTCGGACGGCTGTGCGCCGACGCCCAGCCAGTACTGTGCCCGGTCGGAGACGACGTCGATGTAGGACGGGTCCTCCTTCGGGTGGTACTTGCCGATCTCCTCGATCACACGACCGTCGCGCTTCTTGCGCGAGTCGACGACGACGATGCGGTACTGCGGGACCCGGATCTTGCCCAGGCGCTTCAAACGGATCTTGACGGCCACGTCTGTGGTGTCTCCTCGAAATTCGTGTGGTGGTGAGGTCCGCACCGCGGGTGGGGCACCGTGGGTGGGATCCTCGAGGGCGTGGCGACCTCGGGGTGAGAGGGACCCTCGGTCGTACGACTCAGCCGCACATTGTGCCAGAGGACTCGCACCGGCTCGAAATCGGCCGGGGGGCACGGTCTCCTCCGCTCATCCGGCCCGCGCGGCGGCCTTCCGGGCCCGGTAGGCCCGGGTCTTGAGCTTGTTGCCGCAGCCGTACTCGCACCATGACCGGGACCGGTTCCTCGAGTGGTCGTAGTAGGCCCACTCGCACTCGTCGGAGGCGCAGATCTTCAGTCGCCACCAGATCCCCTCGGCCGCCGCCTCGTGGGCCGCGACGGCGATCCGGGCCAGGCCGCCCCCGACTCCCGTGGCCGTCGTCGTCAGCGCGGCGCCCGCGTCGGTCCACGTCAGGGCGACCGGCTGCTCCGCCAGCGCCGCGGCCAGCCCGGGAAGCGCCCCGGTGGTGCCGTCGTGGTTGAGCTCGAGCGCGCGCCGCAGTCCGGTGCGCAGCCGCTGCGCTGCGTCGAGGTCGGCGCCCGAGGCACGTGAGGAGGCGCCTGCCAGCCCGCGCTCGGCGAGATACGTGACCAGGTCGGCCGGCGAGGCGAGGTCGTCGGTGCCCGTCTCGTGGTCGGTGGTGTTCACGAAGTCGCGGACCAGGGCGATCGACGGGGGGACGTCGGGGACGACCGGCTCCCGGGGGTCTGCTGCAGGCACGACACCAGCGTAGCGCGGTCACCGGTTGCACTCGAAGCGACACCGGTCTAACGTGATGGGTGGTGTCGCACCGTTGCGGCGCCACGGGAGGTGGGACCGATGCGCTACCTGGGACAGGTGCTCCAGGAGCTGTGGAGCGAGGAGCCCGTGAGGGAGCACCACGACCGACGGCGCCAGCGGCGCTCGGGGGTCGCGCCCGTACGCCGACGGCCACGGCCGCGCCGCGACACGTCCGGCTGACGAGGCAGCCGGACCGGCCTCAGGCCACGACGCGGCCGCGCAGCACCACGCGTGCGGGGTTCCGCAACACGGCGAGGTCCGCCGTCGGGTCGCTCGGATAGACGACGAAGTCGGCCGGCGCCCCCTCCTCGAGGCCGGGGTGGCCCAGCCACTCCCGGGCACGCCAGCTGGCGGCACCGAGCGCGTCCACGGCCGGGATCCCGATCCGGTGAAGGGCGGCGACCTCACCCGCGATGTTGCCGTGCCGGCTGATGCCGCCGCCGTCGGAGCCGGCGTAGACCGGGACGCCGGCGTCGTACGCCGCCATGATCGTGGCGGGCATCCGGGCGTAGAGGTCGGTCATGGTTCCGGCGTAGTCGGGGAACTTCGCCCCGCCGGCCGCGGCGTGCTCCGGGAACTTGTCCAGCTGCATGATCGTCGGCACCAGCGCCGTCCCCCTGGCGACCATGGCGTCCACGAGGTCCTCGGAGAGGCCGGTGCCGTGCTCGATGCAGTCGATGCCGGCCTCGATCAGGCCGGGGAGCACCCCGGCCCCGAAGCAGTGGGCGGTCACCTTCGCGCCCTCGGCGTGCGCGGCGTCGATCGCGGCGGCGAACGCCTCGGCCGGGAAGCTCGGAGCGAGGTCGCCCTCCTCCCGCGAGATCCAGTCGCCGACGAGCTTGATCCAGCCGTCGCCGCGACGCGCCTCCCGGGCGGCGTACGCCGGCAGGTCGACCGGCTCGACCTCGTGGGCGTAGTTGCGGATGTAGCGCTTGGTCCTCCCGATGTGGCGGCCGCAGCGGATCAGCCGCGGCAGGTCGTCGCGGTCCCGGACCCAGCGGGTGTCGGCGGCGCTGCCGGCGTCGCGGATCAGCAGCGCACCGCCGTCGCGGTCGGCGACCGCCTGCTGCTCGGTCTCCTCCTCCCCCACCGCGCCGAAGTCGTCGAGCCCGAGGTGGCAGTGGGCGTCGACCAGCCCCGGGACGATCCAGCCGTCACCGGCGCCCTCCGCGCCGGCCTGGCGCTCGTAGGTGATGCGGCCGTCGACGACGAACAGGTCGCGCGGCTCGCCATCGGGCAGCACCGGACCGGAGAACCTGAGAGCGGTCATGCCCGCGACCCTAGCGAGCCCCCCGGCCGGTCGCGCTCAGCCGATCCGGTCGAGCAGCCACGACGGCCCGACCACCTGCGCCGGGGCGACGTTGGCGGCCAGCGCCCGGTCCGCGGTCACGACGGTGACGTCCCGACCGGCCGCTGCGGCCAGACCGGCCTGACGCCGGATCTCGGCGTCGCCGTCCTTCGCGGCGTGGACGACGCGCAACGACGCCGGACCGCCGGCGCTGACGCCCTGCTTGGCCTGTCCCTCGAGCACGAGGACGATCTCGTCGTGGGGTACGTCGGCGTGGAGGAGCCCGTCGTGGAGCCGGGCCGCGGCGCCGGCGCGGTCCTTCCACCAGCCGTCCGGACGCGCGCCCACGACGTTGGCGGCGTCGACGACGAGGACGGTCCGCGGTCGCTTCACTTCAGGTACTTGGAGAAGTCCTTGGGCAGGTCGAGGGCGGCCGCGGCCTGCTCGTAGTCGACCGGCTCGCCGTCGGGGTTGCCGAACGGGTTGCCCCCGAGACCGCCCCCGGCGGTGGTCTTCTCCTGCTGGGCGCGCTTCTGGGCGGCCGCCTTGGCGGGGTTGCCGGAGGTGCGCTTGCCCTTGGCCTTCTTGGGCTGCTGGCGCGCGTTGGCACGCTTGCCGCCACCCGCGCCGGGCATGCCCGGCATCCCGGGCATCCCGCCTCCCCGGGCCATCTGCAGCATCATCTTGCGCGCCTCGAAGAAGCGGTCGACGAGCTGGTTGACGTCGGAGACCTGGCGGCCGGCGCCCTTCGCGATCCGGGCGCGGCGTGACCCGTCGATCATCTTGGGGTTGGCCCGCTCGGCGGGCGTCATCGAGTGGATGATCGCCTGGATCCGGTCGATCTCCCGCTCGTCGAAGTTCTCGAGCTGGTCGCGGAACTGCCCCATGCCGGGCAGCATCCCCATGATCTTGGAGAGCGAGCCGAGCTTGCGGACCTGCTGCATCTGCTCGAGGAAGTCCTCGAGGGTGAACTCCCCGCCCTGGCCCGAGAGCTTCTGGGCCGCCTTGAGGGCCTGCTCCTGGTCGAGGGTCTTCTCGGCCTGCTCGATCAGGGTCAGCATGTCGCCCATGTCGAGGATGCGCGAGGCCATCCGGTCGGGGTGGAAGAGGTCGAAGTCGGTCATCTTCTCGCCCGCGGAGGCGAACATGACCGGCTTCCCGGTGAGCTGGGCGATCGAGAGGGCAGCGCCGCCGCGGGCGTCGCCGTCGAGCTTGGTGAGGACCACGCCGTCGTACCCGACGCCGTCGAGGAAGGCCTGGGCGGTGACGACCGCGTCCTGGCCGATCATCGCGTCGACGACGAAGAGCACCTCGTCGGGGTCGACGGCGTCGCGGATGTCGGCGGCCTGCTGCATCAGCTCGGCGTCGACGCCGAGCCGACCCGCGGTGTCGACGATCACCACGTCGTGGAGCTTGCGCTTCGCCTCCTCGACCGACGCGCGGGCCACGCCGACCGGGTCGCCCACCCCGTTGCCGGGCTCGGGCGCGAAGACCGGGACGCCGACGCGCTCACCGTTGACCTGGAGCTGGTTGACGGCGTTGGGACGTTGCAGGTCGGCTGCGACGAGCAGCGGGCTCTTGCCCTGGTCCTTGAGCCACAGCGCGAGCTTGGCCGCGAGCGTCGTCTTCCCGGCGCCCTGCAGGCCCGCGAGCATGATCACCGTCGGGCCGGACTTCGCATAGCGCAGCCGGCGGGTCTCTCCGCCCAGGATCGCCACGAGCTCGTCGTTGACGATCTTGACGACCTGCTGGGCGGGGTTCAGCGCCTGGCTGACCTCGGCGCCGCGGGCGCGCTCCTTGATCGCCGCCACGAAGTCCTTGACGACGGGCAGGGCGACGTCCGCCTCGAGCAGCGCGATGCGGATCTCGCGGCAGGTGGCGTCGATGTCGGCGTCGGACAGCTTCCCCTTGCCGCGAAGGTTCTTGAAGGTGTCGGCGAGCCGGTCGGAGAGTGTGGCGAACAAGTGTCTTTTCCCTGGCGCTGGTGGCTGGTGTTCCGAGGGACAACCCTAGCCGCCGCTCCCCCGGGTCCCTACTCGTGATCGGGCGGGGTGAGCACCGAGAGGTCCCCGCCGAGCACCGCACGGACGGCGTGGGCAGCCTCCGCGGCCCGGGGCTCCGACAGCGCCCCGGCGCCGTCCTCCTGGACGTAGAAGACGTCGACGGCCTGCGGGCCCAGCGTGTCGACGTGGGCCGAGCGGACCATCACGTCGAGCGACGCGAGGGCGGCGAGCGTGAGGTAGAGGACACCAGGGCGGTCCGCGGCGCGTACCTCCAGGACCGTGGCGCCCCGCGATGCCTCGGGACGTACGCCGACCGTGGGCGCGAGTCCGGCGGTGTCGGCGGGCCGCAGCCGGGACGTCGGGTCGATGCGTCCGGCCACGACCGCCTCGAACCGCTGCCGCAGGACCGCCGGGTCCACGAGCTGGTCGGCGACGTCCCAGACGGAGATGGCGTAGTCGTCCTGCGCCCAGGCCCGGGCGGCGCGGACGGAGGCCCGCTGCAGCGCGAACATGGCCGCGACGTCAGCCAGGAGCCCCACCCGGTCGGGGGCGAGGACGGTGACCCTCGCCCCGTCGCCGTCGGCCTCGACCTGCAGGTCGAAGCCGCCGGCCCGGACCGCGGCGGGCACCGGCAGGTCGGGCTGCGGATCGACGGCGGGGGCATCGACGTCCATCGCGGCGAGGACCCGCCGGGCGAGGTCGGTCACCAGGCCCGCGCGCCACGTCGACCACGCCTTCGGGGCGGTCGCCCTGGCGTCCGCCTCGCTGAGCGCGAGCAGCAGGGTGACCGTCTCGGGGTCGACGAGGCAGTCGGTGACCAGCGCGACCGTCGCGGGGTCCTCCGGGTCGCGGGTGGTGGCGGTCTCGGCCAGCAGCAGGTGCCACCGGACCAGCCGGGCGATCCGCTCGACGTCCTCCGGCTCGAACCCCATCCGCGTCGCGACCGCGCGCGCGATCGGCTCGCCCGCCACGCTGTGCTCGGTGAGGCCACCCTTGCCGATGTCGTGCAGCAGCGCCGCCACCATGAGCACGTCGGGTCGACCGACGTCACGGATCAGGGACGCGGCCTCGATGCAGGTCTCGACGACGTGGCGGTCGACGGTGAAGCGGTGGATGGGTGACGCGTGCGGGAGCGTGCGGATCCGGTCCCACTCCGGCAGCGCCCTCGCGACCGCGCCGGTCTCCTCGAGGGTCTCCCAGACCGCGAGCAGCCCGCGACCGGACGCCAGCAGCCGGACGAGCAGGTGTCGCGCCTCCGGCGGCCACGGGTCCGGCAGCGGCGCCGCCTCGCGGGCGAGCCGGGCGGCGGTGGGCGGTGCGAGCACGACGTCACGCTCGGCCGCCTCGACCGCGGCGCGCAGGAGCAGCAGCGGGTCCCGGTCGGGGCGCGCGTCCGCCTCGAGGACGACCTCTCCGCGGGACAGCGCCACCCCGGGGGCGAGCCGGGTCAGGGCCGGCGTACGCGCGTGGCGGGGCGAGGTGGGTCGGGCGAGGACGGACTCGACCCGTCGCCAGGTCAGCCGCGAGAGGTGGGTGATCGCCCGGCCGAGGTCGCGGACGTGGACCTGGGCCGCTGCCTCGCCGTCGAGGCCGAGCCCGGGGGCGAGGTCGGCCCAGTGCTCGGGTGCCACCCGGTCGGTGGCGCGTCCGGTGACGCCGTGCAGCACGTCGCGGACGTCGAGCAGGGCCAGCCGACGGCGCTCCAGCTCGCCGTGGGGCACGTCCACCAGCCAGGTGGCGACCAGGGCCTTGAGGACCGTGGCGTCGCGCAGCCCACCGGCCGCCTCCTTCAGGTCGGGGACGGAGAGGTGGGCGAGCTCGCCCAGCAGCTCGTGCCGGGCCCGCACGAGGTCGCGCAGCTCGGGCAGCCGGTCCCGGGCCTCGCGGCGCCAGTGGGTCAGCATGGTGGTGCGCAGCTGCAACGTCAGGTGGGCGTCCCCGGCGAGGTGGCGGGCATCGAGCAGGCCCAACGCGACCTTGAGGTCCTGGCCGGCCGTGGACACCATCTCCGAGAGGCTGCGCACCGAGTGGTCCAGCCGGCTGCCGCTGTCCCACAGCGGGTACCAGACCTGCTCGGCGGCCTCGCCAGGGTCGACGTCGTCCGCGTGGACCAGCACCACGTCGAGGTCGGAGTACGGAGCCAGCTCGCCGCGGCCGTACCCCCCGACCGCGACGAGCGAGAGGCCGGTGACGGGGGCCCCGGTCTTCTCGAACGCCGCGACGCACAGGGCGTCCGCCGCAGCCGTCCGGTCCGACCGTTCGCGTGGACTCACCGAGGCCTCCTGTGTGCGGGGGTTCCTGTACGTGTCACGCAGCCCCCGCCGGGGCGGGGGCTGCGTCTCGACACTCCTCGACCTACAGCGCCGCGCCGTCCTGCTCGCCGGTGCGGACCCGTACGACGGACTCGACGGGGCTGACCCACACCTTGCCGTCCCCGATCCGGCCGGTCTGCGCGGTCTTGACCACGATCCCCACCACGTCGTCGGCGTCGGCGTCGTCGACCACGATCTCGATCCGGATCTTGGGCACCAGCGCGATGTCGTACTCCGCGCCGCGGTAGACCTCGGTGTGGCCCTTCTGGCGGCCGTAGCCGCTCACCTCGCTGACGGTCATCCCCGTCACCCCGAAGGTCTCGAGGGCTTCGCGGACGTCGTCCCACTTGTGCGGCTTGATGACCGCCGTGACCAGCTTCATGCGTTCACACCCTCCGTCTCGATGCTGTCCTTCTTGGTGCCGTCGAGCACGCCGGTGCTCGGTGCCAGGGCACCGCCGCGGCGGGCGCCGGACCCGCCGGTCAGGTCGTAGGCGGACTCACCGTGCTCGGCGAAGTCGATGCCCTCCACCTCGACATCCTCCTCCACGCGCAGGCCGATGACGACCTTGACGATGGAGGCGACGATGAAGGTGGCCACGGCCGACCAGAACATCGCTCCGAGGGCGACCAGGACCTGGACCACCAGCTGGGCGGCGCCGCCGCCGTAGAAGAGGCCGGTCGAGGTGGCCAGGAAGCCGGCCCCGATGGTGCCGACGAGGCCGCCGACGAGGTGGACGCCCACGACGTCGAGCGAGTCGTCGTAGCCCCAGCGGTACTTCAGGCCGACGGCCAGCGAGCACAGGACACCGGCCGCGAGGCCGAGGACGATCGACCCGACGGGCGACAGCGCGCCACAGGCCGGGGTGATTGCCACCAGTCCGGCGACGACACCCGAGGCCGCGCCGAGCGAGGTGGCCTTGCCGTCACGGACCTTCTCGATGAACAGCCAGCCCAGGATCGCGGCGCAGGTGGCGACCGTGGTGTTGAGCCAGACCAGGCTGGTCTCGCTCAGGAACTGGGCCGCGTCGGCCTCGGCGCTCTCACCGGTGAAGACGATCGAGCCGACGTTGAAGCCGTACCAGCCGAACCACAGGATGCCGGCGCCCAGCATCGTCAGGGTCAGGTTGTGGGGCTTCATCGGCTCCTTGCCGAAGCCGAGCCGCCTTCCGAGCATCAGCGCGAGGACCAGGCCCGCGACACCGGCGTTGATGTGCACGACCGTGCCGCCGGCGTAGTCGATCGGGAGCGGGTCACCGTCGAACAGCAGCCCGGAGATGCCGTTCTCGGCCGAGCCCAGGAACCCGCCGCCCCACACCATGTGGGCGATCGGGAAGTAGGACAGCGTCAGCCACAGCGGGACGAACATCATCCAGGCCGAGAACTTCAGCCGGTCGGCCACCGCGCCGCTGATGAGCGCGGCGGTGATGACGGCGAAGGTGAGCTGGAACCCGACGAAGATGTAGTCCTGGCCGGAGATGCCGCTGAGGCCGAAGGTCTCGAAGGGGTTGTTGATGATCATGGCGATGTCCTGCTCGCCGAAGGACATCGACCAGCCCCACAGCACGTAGACGATGCCGGCGATCCCGATCGTGCCGAAGGACATCATCATCATGTTGAGGACGCTCTTGGAACGGCTCATGCCGCCGTAGAAGAGTGCCAGTCCGGGAGCGGTCATCAAGATGACGAGGGACGCCGCCACCAGCATCCAGGCGTGATAGCCGTAGTCCATGGAACCTCCAGGGGATTCTGCGTCTGGCAGGGCCGGGAGGCGCGACGGCACTGTCGCGCGACCCCCGGCCCCATTGGGCAGAAGGTTCCGTTGCGGAGGTTTCGGCGTACGGCGATCGATGTTGCGGCGGGGAAACGAACCCGCACGCCGTGTTACGACTGTGTGAACTAGCCGAGCAGTGCGTCGACGAAGGCCCGGGCGTCGAACGGCGCCAGGTCGTCGGGGCCCTCGCCGAGACCTACCAGCTTGACCGGTACGCCGAGCTCGCGCTGGACCGCCACCACGATGCCACCCTTGGCGGACCCGTCGAGCTTGGTGAGCACGATGCCGGTGACGTCGACGACCTCGGAGAACACGCGGGCCTGGATCAGGCCGTTCTGGCCGGTCGTGGCGTCGAGGACCAGCAGCACCTCCGTCACGGGCGCCTGCTTCTCGATGACGCGCTTGACCTTGCCGAGCTCGTCCATGAGACCGGCCTTGTTCTGGAGCCGTCCGGCGGTGTCGACGATGACGGTGTCGGCGCCGGTGTCGACACCGGACTTCACGGCCTCGAAGGCGACCGACGCGGGGTCGCCGTTCTCGGGCCCGCGGACCACCTCGACCCCGACCCGCTCCCCCCACGTGGCGAGCTGGTCGACGGCGGCGGCGCGGAAGGTGTCGGCGGCCCCGAGGACCACCCTCTTGTCCTCCGCCACCAGGATGCGGGCGATCTTGCCGACGGTGGTGGTCTTGCCGGAGCCGTTGACCCCCACGACCAGCACGACCCCGGGGCGGCCGTCGGTGCCGGTGATCTGCAGCCGACGGTCCATGGTCGGGTCGACCAGGGTGGTCAGCTCCTCCTGGAGCACCGTCCGCGGGTCGGGCCGCGAGGCGCCCTCCACCCGCAGTCGCGTCCGCAGGTTGTCGACCACCTGCTGGGTCGGCGCGACGCCGACGTCGGCGGTCAGCAGGGTGTCCTCGATGGACTCCCAGGTGTCCTCGTCGAGGCGCTCGCGCGAGATCAGGGAGAGCAGGCCGCGGCCGAAGCCGCCCTGCGAGCCGGCCAGCCGCTGGCGGAGCCGCTGCATCCGCGAGGCGGTGCCCTCGGGCCGCTCGAGGACGGGCGCCTCGGGCTCGGCCTCGACGGCCTCGGCCGGGGCCTCGACCCCGGTCTCGGCCTCCGGTGCCGGCTCGACCGGCGGACGGGTGATGACGTCGGTGCCGGCCGACGGGGGCGCCGCCTTGCCGCCGCTGCGTGTGCGGACCAGCAGCCCCGCGACGAGCGCGACGCCGAGGACGGCGATGCCGACGATGAGGTAGATCAGGTCACCCATGTCGACAATCCAATCAGGCGCGTCGCCTGCCCGCTGCCGCGGGCTCGTCCTTCTCGGCGGTGTTGTCGAGGGTCGGGAGCACGTCGACGCCCCTCCTCATGGAGTCGCCGAGCCACGAGGCCCCGGGGACGTCCTCACCGCGGTGCGGGAAGGCCACGAAGGTCACGACGAGACCGGCGATGGCGACGATGACGAGCATGGACACGACGACGAACAGCATGCTGACATCCCTCTTCCGAGACGGTGTTCTTGACCTTTACGGTCGCACACCGGCCTCGGGCCGCCACAGCGGGGTGACCGCGTCGCGGATCTCGTCGGGCAGCGGCACCACGGCGCGGGCGGGGTCGGTGTTGTCGACGTAGACGTGCACGAAGCGACCCTCTGCCGCTGCCTGGTCGCTCCCCTGGAAGAGCCCCACCCGGTAGACCACCGACGAGGTCCCCACCTTGTCGACGACGAGCCCGAGGTCGACCGGCTCGGGATAGCCGACCTCCGCGAAGTAGCGGCACCCCACCTCGGCGACGACCCCGATGGCCGGCAGTGTGCGGATGTCGGTCCCCGTCGCCGCGACCAGGTGGTTGTTGACGACGGTGTCGATGAGCTCGAAGTAGCGGGCGTTGTTCATGTGGCCGTAGACGTCGATGTCGGCCCAGCGCGTGGTCACCGTCTCCCAGGAGACGTAGTCGGCCCGGGTCGGGCGGGGAGCGCTCATGCCGACGACGACGGTGGCCGGCCGTCGCCCGGGCCGCCGACGGCCTCGCGCAGCCGGGCGACGTCACCCCGGTCGAGCCCGAAGCCGAGGCTGACGACCTTCTTGCCGCTCGGGGTGTGCACGAGGGTGTTGCCGTCGATCCGCAGGTCGGCCGGGCCGGCGACCGGGTAGCGACGGGTGGTGGTGCCGAGCGGGCTCTTGAGCTGCAGCTCGGTGGCCGTCCACACGACGGCGGCGCCCAGGGCGTAGCCGAGGCCGAGCCCGCCCAGGATCAGGCCCAGCACGATGTTGAGCACGTCGCCGGTCCCGAGGCCGAGCACGAGCAGCAGCGCGCCACCGACGAGGGCGGCGACGCCCAGCCCCCGCTGGTAGCGGACGACGAGCTGGGCGGGGGCCCCGGGAGGTTCGGACATGGGCGACACCCTAGCCACGCGACGGGTCCGGGCTCAGGCTGGCTCGGCGTCCCGCAGCCGCTGGCTGATCACGGCCGAGACGCCGTCACCGCGCATGGTCACACCGTAGAGGGCGTCGCCGACCTCCATGGTCCGCTTCTGGTGGGTGATGACGAGCAGCTGGGAGTTCTCACGCAGCTCCTCGTAGATCTCCAGGAGTCGTCCGAGGTTGGTGTCGTCGAGGGCGGCCTCGACCTCGTCGAGGATGTAGAAGGGCGAGGGACGCGCCTTGAACAACGCGACCAGGAACGCCACGGCCACCAGCGAGCGCTCGCCGCCGGAGAGCAGCGAGAGCCGCTTGACCTTCTTGCCGGCCGGTCGCGCCTCGACCTCGATGCCGGTGTTGAGCATGTCGCCCGGGTCGGTGAGGACCAGCCGGCCCTCGCCGCCGGGGAAAAGCCGCGAGAAGGTCGAGTCGAAGGCCGTCGAGACGTCGGCGTACGCGGCCGTGAAGACCTCCTCCACGCGGGAGTCGACCTCGCGCACGATGTCGAGGAGGTCCTTGCGCGTCTTGCGCAGGTCCTCGAGCTGCTCGGTGAGGAACTTGTGGCGCTCCTCCATCGCGGAGAACTCCTCGAGGGCCAGCGGGTTGACCCGGCCCAGCATGGCCAGCGCCCGCTCGGCAGTCTTGAGGCGCTTCTGCTGCTCCTCGCGCACGAACGGGGTCGGCTCGGGCGCTTCGGCCCCCTCCTCCACCTCGCCCGTGAACGGGATCAGCTGGTCGGGGCCGTACTCGGCCACCAGGGCGTCGCCGTCGAGCCCCAGCTCCTCGAGCGCACGCTCCTCGAGCTGCTCGATCCGCATCCGCTGCTGGGCGCGCGCCATCTCGTCACGGTGGACGGAGTTGACCAGCTCGTCGTGCTCGCGGCCCAGGTCGCGGAGGGCACCACGCACCGTCAGCAGCTGCTGCTCGCGCTCCCCCCGACTCTGCTCCACCGCCGCACGCGCCTCGGCGGCACGGTGGATCGAGACCTCGAGCCGCTGCAGCACCAGACCGACGGCGACCCCGACCGCCTCGGCGGCCCGGCCCTCCCGGAGCAGCCGCTCCCGGCGCTCGGCGGCGCGGGCGCGGGCCTCCCGCTCGGACCTGGCCGCACGGGTCAGCTGGTCGGCGCGACCGTGCAGGGCGCGGGCACGCTCCTCGGACGTCCGCAGCGCCAGCCGCGCGTCCATCTCGCCCTGGCGGGCCGCTCGGGCGGCCTCGGCGAGCTCCTCCCGGGCACGGGTGTCGGGCTCCTCGTCGGGCGCGTCCTCCGCGGTCGCCAACCTGGCCTCCAGCTCGGCCAGACCGGCGAGGTCGGCGTCACGGGCCTCCTCCGCGCGGGCGATGGCAGCGGCGAGCCGCTCGGCCTCGCCGCGGGCGGCGCGCGCCTGCGAGCCGTACTGCCCGAGCTCCTCGGCCACCGCAGCCAGGGTGGCGTCGGACTCGTGGAGCTTGGCGAGGGCGACGTCGACGCGCTTCTGCGCGGCCAGCCGCTCGGCCTCGAGGCGGGAGATGTCGAACCCGAGCCGCTCGGTGGTCGCGGTCGCCTCGGCGAGCTGGGAGGCCGCCTCGTCGACGGCCGCCTGGATCTCGATCAGGCTGGGCTGGCTGCTGGAGCCGCCCGAGGCGAAGTGGGTGCCGAACACGTCGCCGTCGCGGGTCACGGCCGTCAGGTCAGGCGCCTCGGCGACCAAGGCACGAGCGGCCGGCAGGTCGTCGACGACCACGGTCTTGTGGAGCAGCCGGGTCAGCGCCGGCGCGAGGTCGTCGGGCGCGTCGACGACGTCCACGGCGTACGTGGCGCCGGCCGGCAGGCCCGGCCAGTCGCGGTCGGCCGCGGGGGCTCCCCCGAGCAGCATCCCGGCCCGGCCGAGGTCGTCGGTCTTGAGGTGCGCCAGCGCCCCCACTGCGGAGTCGGCATCGGTGACCACCACGGCGTCGGCGGCGCTCCCGAGCGCGGCGGCCACGGCGGTCTCGAAGCCGTTGCGGACCGACAGCAGGGCGGCGACGGACCCGAGCAGGCCGGAGACGTCGTCGGTGGCGGCCAGCAGCGCGCCGGCGCCGTCCTTGCGGTTGAGGCCCATCTCGAGGGCGTCCTTGCGGGCCTGCAGGGCGCCCCGCTCCCGGTCAGCCTGCTGCACCTCCGCGCGGGCCTTGGCCAGCCGCTCCTCGAGGTCGTCGAGCTCGGAGACGGCCCCCTCGTGCTCGGCGTCGAGGCCCTCCTCGCCGGCGTCGAGACCGGCGATCCGGGTCTCCAGCGAGGTGAAGTCGCGCTGGGCGCGCAGGGCCCGCGCCTCCGCCTCCTCGCGGCCCTGCCCGAGCCGGCCGACCTCGTCGGCGGCCGCGGCGGCGCGGGACTTCAGCGCGTTGACCTGTCCGTGGAGCCGGGCAAGGCCCTCGCGCCGGTCGGCCGCGGCCCGCTGCAGTCCGGCGATCCGGCGCTCCTCCTCGGCAGCCGCGTCCTCGGCCGTACGTCGACCGGACACGGCCGTCTCGAGCGCCGTACGCCGCTCGGCGACCTCGGTCTCGATGCCCTGCTCCTGCTCGCGGACCCGGGCGGCCTCGGCCTCGAGCTGGTCGGGGTCACGCCCGCTCGGGGTGTCCTCCTCCACACTGCCGGCGTTGCGGACCCGCTCGGCCGCGAGGGACTGGGTGCCACGGAGCCGCTCGCGCAGCCCGGACAGGGCGAACCAGGTGTCCTGCGCGCGCGAGAGCTCGGGCAGCTGCTCGCGCAGCGCCGCCTCCAGGGCGGCTTCCTGCTGCTGGGCGTCCGCCACGGCGGCCTCGACCGAGGCCTGTCGCTCGACCAGCACGCTCTCGTCGGCGAGCTCCTGGTCCAGGGCGGTCCGCGCGGTGGCGAGGTCGTCGGCCATCAGCCGCGCCCGCGCGTCGCGTACGTCGGCCTGCACGCCGGCCGCCTTGCGTGCGACCTCGGCCTGGCGTCCCAGCGGCTTGAGCTGGCGGCGGATCTCGGTGAGCAGGTCGCCGAGCCGGTTGAGGTTGCCCTCGGTCGAGTCGAGCTTGCGGAGCGCCTTCTCCTTGCGCTTGCGGTGCTTGAGGACGCCCGCGGCCTCCTCGATGAAGCCGCGCCGGTCCTCGGGTGTCGCGTGGAGGATCGAGTCGAGCTGGCCCTGGCCGACGATGACGTGCATCTCGCGGCCGATCCCCGAGTCGGAGAGCAGCTCCTGGACATCGAGCAACCGGCACGGGGTGCCGTTGATGGCGTACTCGGAGCCGCCCGACCGGAACATGGTCCGACTGATCGTCACCTCGGAGTAGTCGATCGGGAGCGCACCGTCGGCGTTGTCGATGGTGAGCAGCACCTCGGCGCGGCCCAGCGGCGGGCGGCCGGAGGTGCCGGCGAAGATGACGTCCTCCATCTTGCCGCCGCGCAGGCTCTTGGCGCCCTGCTCCCCCATCACCCACGCGAGCGCGTCGACGACGTTGGACTTGCCCGAGCCGTTCGGCCCCACGATGCAGGTGATCCCCGGTTCGAGCTGCAGGGTCGTGGAGGAGGCGAAGGACTTGAACCCCTTGAGGGTCAGGCTCTTCAGGTACAACGCGGGCTCCTCACCGGTGCAGATCAACGTGCTGAAGTGCGGGGAAGCTCAGCGAGCCACACCCTACCTGCGCGCCCGGGCCCGTCGTGGGAGGCGGTCCCAGGGCGTCGGCTGCTTCAATGACGGGATGCGGATCGCGGTGATCGGCGCCGGCGGCATCGGCGGCTACTTCGGAGGGCGGCTGGCGCAGGCCGGTCACGACGTCACCTTCGTCGCCCGGGGCGACCACCTGGCGGCCATCCGGCGCGACGGGCTCCACGTGGCGAGCGTCGGCGGGGACTTCCACGTCGGCGACGTCCGCGCGACCGACGATCCCTCCGGCACCGGCGCCGTCGACCTGGTGCTGGTCGCCGTGAAGTCCTGGCAGCTGGCCGGGGCGTTGCCGCTGCTCGGGGCCCTGGTCGGGGACGGCACCGCGGTGGTGACCACCCAGAACGGCGTCGAGGCACCGGAGCAGGTGGCGGCGGCGGTCGGCCGGACCGCCGTCCTCCCCGGTGCGGCCAGGATCTTCGCGATGGTCACGTCGCCCGGCGTCGTCTCGCACGTCGGCGGGCCGGCGACGATCGCCTTCGGGGAGTGGGACGACCGCAGGAGCGAGCGGGTGAGCCGCCTCCTCGCGACCTTCACGGGCGCGGCGGTCGAGGCCGGTGTCCCCGACCGCATCTGGGCCGAGCTCTGGACCAAGATGCTGACCGTCGTGCCGCTGGGCGGGCTGGGCGCCGCCCTGGACGCCACCGTCGGCGAGGTCCGCTCCCGCCACCGTGGCCTGCTCGAGGCCGCGATGGCGGAGGTCGTGGCCGTTGCGCGGGCCCGTGGCGTCGAGCTGCCCGACGGGATCGTCCCGCGCACCCTCGGGTTCCTCGAGCAGCAACCCGAGCGCGCCACGACCTCGCTCCACCGGGACGTGGTGGCCGGGCTCCCCTCCGAGCTGGACGCGTGGACGGGCGCCGTGGTCCGCCTGGGAGCGGAGTCGGGGGTGCCCGTGCCGGTCCACCGGACCCTGCTGGCGGTGCTGACCGAGCACTACCCGAACGCGCTGGCCTGACGTCGGGCGTCCGGGGCGCCCGGCCGGCTCTCAGGCGTGGTCCAGCGCCTCCCGCAGCGCGGCCAGCACGAGGAGCACGGCGTCGGGACGGGCGTTGGGGCCCATCAGGCCGATCCGCCAGACCGAGGCGGCGTACGCGCCGGCGCCCGCGCCGATCTCGATGCCGTGGTGCTCGAGCAGCCGACGGCGTACCTTCGCGGAGTCGACGGCCTCCGGCACCCTGACGGTCGTCAGCTCGGGGAGGCGGTGCCCCTCGGCCGCGAACAGCTCCAGCCCCATCTCCTGCAGACCCGCCTGGAGCGCGGCTCCGGCGGACTCGTGGCGTGCCCAGACCTGCTCGAGCCCCTCCTCGAGCACCCGGGCCAGCCCGGCGTGGAGGCTCGCGACCATCGCCGTCGGGGCCGTGTGGTGGTAGGTGCGCTGGAGCGAGGAGGAGCTGGCCTCCCCGACGTAGCCCCCGAGCAGGCCGAGGTCGAGGTACCACGACTGCGGCTTCTCGACCCGGCGCTCGAAGGCGCGGTCGTTGATCGTGAACGGCGCCAGTCCGGGGGCGACGCCGAGGCACTTCTGGGTGCCGGCGTAGCCGACGTCGATGCCCCAGTCGTCGGCGCGCAGCTCGATGCCGCCGATGCTCGTGACGGCGTCGGTGACCAGCAGCGCGTCCCCCTTCGCGGCGCCGAGGGCCGCGATGTCGGAGCGGACGCCGGTCGAGGTCTCGGCGTGGACCGCCGCGATGATCGCGGGCGAGGGGTGCGCCTCGACGACGCGCTGCACGTCGACCGGCCGGCCCCACTCGTGCTCCACCGGGACGACCTCGGCGCCGCAGCGGGCCGCCACGTCGCACATCCGCTGGCCGAACAGCCCGTTGACCGCGACCACGACGACGTCGCCGGGGTGCACGGTGTTGACGAACGCCGCCTCCATGCCGGCCGACCCGGTCGCGCTCAGCGGGAGGGTGCGAGCGTTCGACGTGCCCCACACCGTCCGGAGCATCTCGCAGGTCTCGTCCATCACCTCGAGGAAGACGGGGTCGAGGTGGCCGAGCAACGGTCTCGCCAGGGCGCTGGTCGCCTCGGGATAGGTGTTGGAGGGGCCCGGGCCGAAGAGGTGGCGCTCGCGGATCACGCGAGCGACCGTATCGCGTGGAGTGGGTGGGGGGCCGGCTCGGTTTCACCGGCCGACCGGGGAAACCCGAGACATCACCCTCAGAGGATCGCTCCCGGGTTCAGGATGCCGTCGGGGTCGAGCGCGTCCTTGACCCGCTGGTTCAGCGCGAGCACGTCGGGGCCGAGCTGTTCGGGCAGCGCCGACTTCTTCGTACGCCCCACGCCGTGCTCCCCCGTGATCGTCCCGTCGAGCCGGATCGCGGCGTGCATGATGTCGTCGAAGGCCTGGAGCGCCCGCAGGTGGGCGGCGTCGTCGTCGCGCGGCACCACGATCAGCGGGTGGGTGTTGCCGTCGCCGGCGTGGGCGATGACGGGGATCGACAGGTCCTGCTCACGGGCGACCTCCGCCACGGCGGCCAGCAGCTCGGGCAGGCGCGGCACGGGTACGCCGACGTCCTCCAGCATCAGCGCACCGAGCTCCTCCACGGCGGGGATCACCATCCGGCGCGCCTGGACGAACTGCTCCCCCTCGTCGGCGTCGTCGGTGACGAAGACCTCGGTGGCGCCGGTGTCACGGCAGGCCTTCTCCATCAGCGCGATCTCCTCGGTGCGCGAGGTGCCGGGGGCGTCCGACTGCGCCACGAGCAGCGCGCCGGCATCGACGTCGAGGCCCATCGAGCGGTGCTGCTCGACGGCGCGGATCGAGGGCTGGTCCATCAGCTCCAGCATCGAGGGTCGCAGCCGTGAGCGGATCGCGACGACCGCCTCCGCGGCGACCGTCGGGGAGCCGAAGGTCGCGACCAGGGTCGACCGCTCCTGCTGCGCCGGCACCAGCCGCAGGATCGCCCTCGTCACGATGCCGAGGGTGCCCTCGCTGCCGACGAAGAGCTTGAGCAGGCTCAGCCCGGCCACGTCCTTGATCCGCTTGCCACCGAGACGGACCAGCGAACCGTCGGCGAGCACGACGTCGAGCCCGAGGACGTAGTCGGTGGTGACGCCGTACTTCACGCAGCACAGGCCGCCCGCGTTGGTGGCGACGTTGCCGCCGATCGAGCAGAACTCGTACGACGACGGGTCCGGCGGGTACCACAGCCCCTGCTCGGCGGCGGCAGCCTTGACGTCCTTGTTGTAGGCACCCGGCTCGACGACGGCGACCTGGCAGGTCGGGTCGATCTCGACCGCGGTCATCCGCTCGAGGCTGATGACGATGCCGCCGTCGACGGCGCTCGACCCGCCCGAGAGGCCGCTGCCGGCCCCGCGGGGCACGACCGGGACCCGGTGGGCGGCGGCCCAGCGCACGGCGACCTGCACCTGTTCGGCGTCCTCGGCCCGGACCACCGCCACGGGGGTGCCCGTGTTCGGGTCCTGCGACCGGTCCCAGCGGTACTTCTCGATCCGTTCCGGGTCGGTCACGACCACGTGGTCGGGCAGTGCAGCAGTCAGCTCTCCGAGCGCGTCCATCTGCCCATCGAACCACGAGAACGGGGAGCGTTCACCCCGCGAAGCGGTCCAGGGCCGCCACGATCCGGGCGCGGGTGTCGTCACCCGCACCGTGCGCGTCGGCCTCCACGACGTGCAGGGTCGCCCGGGGCATCAGGGAGGCGACCTCGTACGCCGACCGCAGCGGCGAGGCGATGTCGAGGCGCCCCCGGAGCAGCACGGCCGGGACGTGGGCCAGCCGGTCGAGACGGCCGACGATCGCGTCGTCGGCCTGGAAGGCGTGGTGGCCGAAGTAGTGGGTCACGAGCCGGGTCCAGCCGAGCCGGAACCGGGGGTCCTCGAAGCGTGGGTCGGGTCGCGGCGGCCCGCTGACCGCGGCGAGCCGGTCCTCCCAGGCGCACCAGGCCAGCGATGCCTCGTCCCTCACGGCCGCGTCCTCCGAGAGCAGCAACCGGTGGACCGCGGCGGGCACGTTGCCCCCACGCTCGTCCGGGGGCAGCAGCGCGAGCAGCCGGTCGAACTCCTCGGGATACACCTCCCCCATGACGTGCGTGAGCCAGTGGACGTCCCGCTCGCGGGTCGTGACCACCGCCCACAGCACCATCTCCGAGACCCGGTCCGGGTGCTCCACGGCGTACGACAGGGCCAGCGTGGACCCCCAGGATGCGCCGAGCAGCAGCCACCGGTCGATCCCACGGAGGGTCCGCAGCGCCTCGAGGTCGGCGACCAGGTGGGCGGTCGTGTTGTGCTCCAGCGCGGCGAGGTCGTCCCCGGCGTGCGGCCGGCTGCGGCCGCAGCCGCGCTGGTCGAGCAGCACCACGCGGTAGCGGGAGAGGTCGAAGTAGCGGCGCCACGAGGGCGACGCGCCCGATCCCGGTCCGCCGTGCAGCACCACCGCGGGCTTGCCGTCGGGGTTGCCGCACTCCTCCCAGTAGACGTGGTGCCCGTCGCCGGTCGCCAACATCCCCGAGGCGTACGGCTCCCCCACCACGTCGGCGCTCACACGCCCGACCCTATGACGAGCGGCGCGCCCGACGGCGTACGGCGTAGGCGAGCGCCAGCCCACCACCGACGACCCCGATCGGGACCGCACCGGACGCCGCGGCGTCGGCCACGCTGCGCGGACCACCCGTCCCCGTGGTCGGGCGGGTGCCGGTCGGCCCGCCGGGCAGGTCGACGCTGTAGACGTCGATCCCCCGGACCAGGTCGATCGCGTAGACGACGTTGGTGTCACGGCCGGTCTGGCGGCCGCGGGCGTCGTAGCGCGGGAGCCACATCGCGTCCCACACCTCCGAGGCGAACCAGTGGGCGTAGCCGAACGACCTGATGTTGCGCGGGTCGCGGACGTCGAGCAGCTGGACCCCGCCCCCGTAGTAGCCGACCGCGACGATGCCGCCGGGACGGTAGTCGAACCAGTGGGCCGAGCAGAAGGCCCCCGCAGGTACCGGGAAGTTGCCGAGGTCGGCGAGCTCCACCTTGTCCAGCGGCGCCACGGCCGACCGGTCGCCGCCGAGGCGCCGCACCTTCCAGGTCTGGAAGGAACCCGCCTGCGCGCAGTCGGTCTGCTCGTAGTCCTCCTCGGTCACCAGCAGGACGTTGCCGTTCTCCAGGGCGGCCGGAGCGCCCGGCCGGAACCGCCGGGCGTTCGGGCGGAAGGAGTTGTGGTGGATGAAGTCGTTGTAGCCGTCCCGGCCCGCCGCCTCGCCTGCTCCTCCGGCCGCGCCGGTGGTCGTGACCAGCCGCGGGTGGCGCGGGCGACTGACGTCGAAGATCGAGGAGCCGTCGTACCCGGTGTGCGTGCCGTAGCCGGCCGCGTCGAAGTTCCACTTGTGCCCGCCGCTGGGGCTCGCGAAGGACTGGATCCCGGGCCGCGCCGGGTTGCTGTCGACCTCGCGGGGCCTCCCGAGCCGGCGCAGGTCGAAGATCGAGAACCGGTCGCGCTCTCCCGAGGAGTACGCGAAGCGGCAGTCGGTCCCGTTGACACAGCTCACGGTGTGGGTGCCGGTGGTCGACGCGAGGCTGCTGAGGACGCGGGGGTCGGCCGGGTCGGTGACGTCCACGATCACCAGCTCGTTGCCGCCGCCGTTGGTGTGGCTGATCCCGTTCTCGTCGACGGCCGCGTCGACGAGGTCGACCCCGATCAGCGAGAAGCGGCGGGTCCCGGCGTCGGTCCGTCGCTCGCCGCAGCTCATCGCCTCGTTCTCGAAGACGGCGTTGGTGAGCATCCCGACCCGGGTGGGGTGGGTGCCGTCGGAGACGTCCCAGACCGTCACGGACTCCAGCCCGCTCGTCACCAGGAGGGGCGCGGTCTCCATGAAGCACCCGGAGATCCCGACGGTGCCCCCGCCTGCCGGGGTCAGCGGGACCGAGCTCTGGTGGGCGACGTTGCCGCTGGCGAGCAGGGTGTCGTCCTCGGCCATGAGCCGGGTCTGGACCTCGCGGTTGCGCTCACCGTCGCCGTGGGCGGAGGCAGGCGCGGCGAGGCCGAGCGACAGCACGAGCAGGCCGGTGGCGGCGAGGGAGGGCAGGGTGCGCATGCCTCCGACAACGACCCGTGGGGTGCGGGGTCACGCAGGCGAGGGCGGGTCAGACGGGCTGCAGGTGGCCCTTCTGCTCGAGCCGCGCCGTGCTCCGGGCGGCCAGCAGGGCGTCGTTCTCCTGGCTGAGCCGCAGCACGAGCGCCTCGAGGTCCGAGACGCGGGCGCGCAGCCGCGCGTTCTCGACCGAGAGTCGTGCCTGGGTCCGGGGGTCGCTGTGCAGGTGGCCGATCAACGCCTTGGCCATGGATGAGCCTTCCGGGAGGGAGTGCGCCCTGGGATGTGGACTGCCTTCAAGAGTCCCACCTCGGTCGCAGGGGGTCAATGGACGAGCGGCCGCCGGCGTACGACCCGACGGGGTGCCGGCTGGCAGCGCGGGCAGAAGAACGACGACCGGTTGGTGAAGACGATCCGGCGGATCGGGGTGCCGCACCGGTCGCACGGCTCTCCCTCCCGGCCGTAGGCGTGCAGCGAGCGGTCGAAGTAGCCCGACTGCCCGTTGACGTTGACGTAGAGCGCGTCGAAGGAGGTCCCGCCCTGGGCCAGCGCGGAGGCCATCACGGCCTTCGCCTCGGCGAGCAGCGTGCGCACCTGGCCGGCGGTGAGCCGGTCGCCGGGCCGGTCGCCGTGGATCCGCGCCCGCCACAGCGCCTCGTCGGCGTAGATGTTGCCGACACCGGATACCAGGCCCTGGTCGAGCAGCAGCCGCTTGACCCCCGCCGTACGCCGGCGCACGCGGCGCACGACCTCGTCCTCGTCGAACGCGGGGTCGAGGGGGTCGCGGGCGATGTGGGCGATCTCCTCCGGCAGGTCCGCTCCCCCGGCGGAGACGACCAGCCCACCGAACATCCGCTGGTCGACGAACCGGAGGTCGACGTCGCGGTCGAGGGCGAAGCGCACCCGCAGGTGCCGCTCCTCGGGCGCCGAGGGCGGCTGGACCAGCATCTGGCCGCTCATCCCGAGGTGGCCGAGGAGCGCGTCGCCGTTGTCGAGCGGGAGCCAGAAGTACTTGCCGCGGCGGCGGGCCGCCGTGACGGTCCGGCCGGTCAGCGCGGCGGCGAAGCCCGCTGGTCCGCGCGGATCACGCCGGACCGGGCGCGGGTGGAGGACGGCGACCGAGGTGATCGTGGCGCCCACGACGTGGCGCTCGAGGCCGGCACGGACGACCTCCACCTCGGGGAGCTCGGGCACGGCGGGGGTCTCAGCCCTGGCGGCTGGAGGCGTCGATCGCGGGGTCCTCGATGCCCAGGCCACTGGCGATCTCGCCGTACGCCGTCTCCGCGGCGGCCTGCTCGGCCTCCTTCTTGGAGCGGCCCACGCCGTTGCCGTAGAGGCCGTCGCCGACCCGCACCTGCGCGGTGAAGGTCTTGGCGTGGTCGGGGCCCTCGTCGGCGATGACGTACTCGGGCACACCGAGGGCGTGCTCCGCGGAGAGCTCCTGCAGGGAGGTCTTCCAGTCGAGGCCGGCGCCCATCGAGGACGCGGTCTCGATCAGCGGGTCGAAGAGCCGGTGGACGACCTGGGCCGAGACCTCGAAGCCGCCGGAGAGGTGGATGGCCCCGAGCACCGCCTCGACGGTGTCGGAGAGGATGGAGGCCTTGTTGCGCCCGCCGGTGGTCTGCTCGCCGCGGCCGAGCTTGACGTGGCGGCCGAGCCCGATCTCGCGTCCGACTCCGGCGAGCGCGCGGGCGTTGACGACGGCGGCGCGGAGCTTGGCCAGCCGGCCCTCGGAGAGGTCCGGGTGGGTGACGTAGAGCGTCTCGGTGACGACCACGCCGAGGACGGCGTCACCGAGGAACTCCAACCGCTCGTTGGTGGGGAGCCCGCCGTTCTCGTAGGCGAACGAGCGGTGGGTCAGGGCGCGCTCCAGCAGCTCGGGGTCCAGGTGCGGATCCCCGAGCGCTGCGCGCAGCTCCGGGTAGTTGCTCAAGCCGACCGACGCAGGTCGATCAGAGGACCTGACGACGGTCGGCGCGGGCGCCGTACTGGCCGCACTCGCCGCACGCACGGTGCGGGAGGTGCTTGGCACCGCAGGCGGGGTTGGCGCAGGTCACCAGGGAGGGCGCGACGGCCTTCCACTGCGAGCGACGGTGACGCGTGTTGCTGCGCGACATCTTCCGCTTCGGGACAGCCACTTCAATCTCCTCATACTCACGAGCCGGGGGTCCGGCCTGTCGATGCCCGGCCGGGTCCGGCCAGGATCAGTCCTGTTGCTGCTCTGGTTCGTGCTGGTCCTGCGTCAGTGCTGCGAGCCCGGCCCACCTCGGGTCGATCGGCGCCTCGTGCGCGTGGTCGGGATCGTCCGCCAGCCGCGCACCACACTCGGTGCACAACCCCGGACAGTCGTCCTCGCACAGCGGCTGGAACGGCAGTGCGAGCACCACCGCGTCCCGCAGCAGTGGCTCGAGGTCGAGCAGGTCGTCCTCGAGCCGGTTGACCTCGTCCTCCTGCCCGTCGCCATCGGCAGGGGCGTGGTCGTCGTAGAGGTACAGCTCCTGGAACGTGACCTCGACGTCGTCGTCGATCGCTTCCAGGCAGCGTACGCACTCGCCCTCGAGCGCGGCCGTGGCCGTGCCCGTGACCAGCACCCCCTCCATGACCGCCTCGAGCCGCAGGTCGATCTCGACCGGCGAGCCCTCGGGGACGTGCAGGACTTCGATGCCCAGCTCTGGCGGGGCCTCGACCTGGCGCGTCACCTCACGCTGGGACCCCGGGCGGCGGCCGAGCTCGCGGGTGTCGAGCACGAGCGGCGCTCTCGGGTCCAGGCTTGTCAGGGGATCACTCCGGGTCTGGGCACGACAGAACTGACTTGAATCGTAACGGGGTCGGAGGGGCAGCGGCAAAACCGGACCCGGCCGGTCACCGCTGCCGCTCGGCGAGCCGCGCCGTCAGGGCGTCGTGGACGAAG
The DNA here is from genome assembly GCF_004564375.1 of Nocardioides euryhalodurans. Classification (NCBI taxonomy): domain Bacteria; kingdom Bacillati; phylum Actinomycetota; class Actinomycetes; order Propionibacteriales; family Nocardioidaceae; genus Nocardioides; species Nocardioides euryhalodurans. Next base: position 3,811,983 of record NZ_CP038267.1, on the reverse strand, counting down.
TCGGGGACCAGCCCGGAGACGTCGCCGCCGTAGGTCGCGACCTCCTTGACCAGCGAGGACGCGAGGAAGGACCACTCGGGGCTGGTCGGGACGAAGACCGTCTCGACGGGGGCCAGCGAGGCGTTCATCTGGGCCATCTGGAGCTCGTAGTCGAAGTCGCTCACGGCGCGCAGGCCCTTCACGATGGCGTGCACGTCGTGCTCCTGGCAGAAGTCGGTCAGCAGCCCCGAGAACCCGTCGATGCGCACGTTGTCCCACGGCTCGCAGGCTCGACGCAGCATGTCCATCCGCTCCTCGGGCGTGAAGAGCCGCTTCTTGGACGCGTTGACGCCGACGGCGACCACGACCTCGTCGAAGAGCTGCGCGGCGCGGCCCACGATGTCGAGGTGACCGTTGGTCACGGGGTCGAACGACCCCGGGCACACGGCTCGGCGCACGGATCCTCCTCGGGCTTCAGTCGGACGCCGCGTCGGCGTCACGGGACGAGGCGGCGTGACCGTACCAGAGCGTCGTCTCGCCGTAACGCTTCTCGCGGACCTCCCCGAAGCCCCCGGGGAACCGGGGGACGGTGCTGCGCGAGGACCGCTCCAGCGCCACCAGCGCCCCGGGCACCAGCCAGCCGTGGTCGACGAGCGACTGCAGGTCCTGCTCGACGCTCTCGGTGTCGTGGGGGTACGGCGGGTCGAGGAACACCAGGTCGTAGGGAGCCACCGGCGCGCGGCGCAGCGCCGACGCGACACTGGCGGTGACCACGTTGGCCGCCGGGAACCCGAGCGTGCGCGCGTTGTCGCGGATGACGGCCGAGGAGCGACGGTCCTGCTCGACGAGCGTCACCACGCCGGCCCCGCGGGACCACGCCTCGAAGCCGACCGCTCCCGAGCCGGCGTAGAGGTCGAGGAAGCGCAGGCCGGACAGCGAGCCGCACCACGACTCGATCGTCGAGAACAAGGCCTCGCGCACCCGGTCGCTCGTGGGTCGGGTGTGGGAGCCCCGCTGCGTCTGCAGTCGCCGGCCTCCGGCCCGTCCCCCGATGATGCGTGTCATGGGGCGGCACGTCCCGGGACGTTCACCGGGGGGTGGTTCATGCCTTCTCCATGAAGTCAGAGTGCCGCGAATGCTCGAGGTCTGCCACTGCCGCCGCCAGCCCGGGCGCGGCCGAGAGCGTCGGATCGGTCTCCAGCAAGGCCTCCGCCGCCTCTCGTGCGGCGACGATGGTCTTCTCGTCGCGCAGCACCCGCAGTGTCCGCAGGCTGGACCGGAAGCCGCTCTGCGACCGGCCCAGGACGTCGCCCTCACGGCGCTGCTCGAGGTCGACCCGGCTGAGCTCGAAGCCGTCGGTCGTCGCGGCGACGGCCTCCAGCCGGTCGCGGGCGGGGCTTCCGGTCTCGGCGCGGCTCACCAGCAGGCACAGTCCCGGGAGCCCGCCCCGGCCGACGCGGCCGCGCAGCTGGTGGAGCTGGGAGACACCGAACCGGTCGGCGTCCATGAGCACCATCGTGGTGGCGTTGGCCACGTCGACCCCCACCTCGATCACCGTGGTGGAGACGAGGACGTCGATCTCGCCGGCGGCGAACGAGCGCATGGTGCGGTCCTTCTCGTCCGCGGGCATCCGACCGTGGAGCACCGCGACCCGCAGGTCGGCCAGCGGTCCGGCGGCGAGCTCGGCGTGGAGCTCCTCGACCGCGGTCAGCGCGGCCTTGGCCGGGACCGGCTCGCCGTCCTCGTCGAGGTCGAGCTGGTCGCTCTCCCCCTGCTCCTGCACGTCGCCGGTGATCCGCGGGCAGACGACGTACGCCTGGTGGCCGGCGGCGACCTCCTCGCGCACCCGCTCCCACACCCGGTCCAGCCAGTGGGGCTGCTCGGCGAGCGGGACCACGCTGCTCTGGATGGGTGCCCGGCCGGCGGGCAGCTCGGAGAGCACCGAGGTCTCGAGGTCGCCGAAGACCGTCATCGCGACGGTGCGCGGGATCGGGGTGGCGGTCATGACCAGCACGTGGGGCGGCGTGCCTGCCTTGTCGGTGAGCGCGGCCCGCTGCTCGACGCCGAAGCGGTGCTGCTCGTCGACCACCACGAGCCCCAGGTCGGCGAACTCGACACCTCCCTCGAGCAGCGCGTGGGTGCCGATCACGACGCCGGCCTCCCCCGTCGTGATCCGCAGCATCGCCTCCTGGCGCTGCGCCTTGGTCATCGAGCCCGTCAGCAGCGCGATCGTCGTCGCGTCGGAGGCCCCGCCCAGCATGCCGCCGGTCGCGAGGTCACCGAGCATGGCGCCGATGGAGCGGTGGTGCTGCTGGGCCAGCACCTCGGTCGGCGCCAGCAGCGCGGCCTGGGCACCGCTGTCGACCACGCGCAGCATGGCCCGCAGCGCCACGAGCGTCTTGCCGGAGCCGACCTCCCCCTGGAGCAGGCGGTTCATCGGGTGCGGCTCGGCGAGGTCCTGCTCGAGCTGCTCGCCGACCTCCTGCTGGCCGCGGGTGAGCTCGAAGGGAAGCCTGGCGTCGAAGGCCTCGAGCAGGTGGCCGCCGCCGGTCCGGGCGCGAGCACCGAGGGCGCGCTGCTCCGCGCGGCGCCGGGCGAGCACCAGCTGGGTGACCAGCGCCTCCTCGAACCGGAAGCGCTTCTGGGCCGCGCCGACCTGCGCGTAGTCGTCGGGGCCGTGGATCCAGCGCAGGGCGGTCGTGACGTCGAGCAGGTGGTGGGACTCACGAAGGTCGGCCGGCAGCACGTCGGGGACGTCCTCGACCATGTCGAGCGCCGCCTGCACGACCTTCTGGACGTCCCAGGAGTAGAGCTTCGCGGTGACCGGGTAGATCGGCAGCAGTCCCTTCATGCTCGCCGCGAGCCCACCCTCTCCCTCCTCGTCGAAGACGACCGAGTGGGGCTGCGCGATCTGCCACCGCCCGCCGAACCGCTTGGCCTTGCCGGTGAACATGCCGAACTTCCCGGGCGCCATCCGGGCCTGCTCCGACTCGGCCTGGCCCTGGTAGGGGAGGAAGAAGGAGAGGGAGAAGTCGGGGCCGTTGGTGGTCACGCGCACCTCGAGCCGGAAGCTGCGGCGGCGGGTGCGGCGGTCCTGGAAGGTCTTCACGTCGCTCGAGGTGATCCGGCCGACCACGGAGAGCGACTCGCCCTCGACGGGCTCGGCGACCTCGCTGAGCTCGTTGGTCTTGACATAGCGCCGGGGGAAGTGGAAGAGCAGGTCGCCGACGGTCTCCATGCCGAGCCCCTCGCGGACCAGCTGGCGCTTCTTGTGGGCCCGGCCGAAGACGCTCGCGACCGGGCTGTCGACGGTGATCACTCGACCGCCACCAGCAGCGGGTAGCGCTCCTGCCCGCCGTCGTACAGGACGACGTCGACGTGGGGATGACGTTCCTCGACGTACGCCGCGCAGTGGTCGGCGAGCCCCTCCTGCTCGGCGGCACCCCGCACGATGGTCACCAGCTCGCCGCCACCCGCGAGCAGCCGCTCCAGGACGTCGACGGCCACGGCCCGCAGGTCGTCGCCGACGACGGCGAAGTCGCCGGCGACGACCCCGAGCACGTCGCCGGGCTCGCACGGCCCCGCCATGGTGATCGCCTGCCGGGCGGCGATGGTGACGGCACCGTGGCGGGCGTGCCGTGCGGTCGCGGTCATCTCGAGGACGTCCTGGTCGAAGCTGCGGCCGGGTTCGTGGACCGCCAGCGCCGCCAGGCCCTGCACCTGGGCCTCGGTCGGGATCACCGCGGTCCGCACGCCGGCGTCGTGCTCGGCGGTCTGGGCCGCGATCCGGGCGACACGGACCGAGTCGCCGTCGTTGGGCAGCACCACCACCTCGCCCGCACCGGTGGCGAGGATCGCGTCGAGGATCTGCTGCGTGCTCGGCCGGCGCCCCGGCCCACCGGCGACGACCTCGGCCCCGGCCTCCCCGAACAGCGCCTCGAGGCCCGGCCCCGCGGCGACGGCGACGATCCGCCGGCCGGTCCGCTCCGGCGTACGTCGGCCGGCGGCGACCTGCTCCGCGAAGTGGGTCACCCGGACCCGGTGGGGCCGGCCCGCCTCGATGCCGGCCTCGACGGCCGCGCCCACGTCGTCGACGTGGACGTGGACGTTCCAGAGGCCCTCGCCGCCGACCACCACCAGGGAGTCGCCGAGCCCGGCGAGGGACTCCCTCAGCGCCGGGATGCGGTCGTCGTCGGCGTCGAGGAGGTACATCACCTCGTAGGCGGGGCCACCCGGCGTCAGGTCGTCGGCCGGAACGGGGACCGGGATCGTGTGTCCGCGGGCGGGAACGGTCACGGGCGTGGGGCGGCGGCCGGTCAGCACCGTCTCGGCGGCGTCGAGGATCACGCTGACGCCCCGTCCCCCGGCGTCGACGACGCCGGCGTCGCGCAGCGCCGGGAGCTGCTCGGGGGTCCGGGCCAGCGCCTCGCGCGCCGCGCCGGCGGCGGCCGTGAAGACGTCGCGGGCCCGGGCATCGGGACGTCCGGCGACCTCGAGGGCTGCCGCCGTGGCGGCTGCGGCGACCGTGAGCATGGTGCCCTCGACGGGCTCCCCCACCGCGGCGTAGCTGGCGTCGGTCGCCTCGCGCAGCGCCTCCGCGACCACGACGGCGTTGCGCTCCTCGGCTCCGGCACGGGTCATCCGTCCGGCGATGGCGCCGAGCATCTGGCTCAGGATCACCCCGGAGTTGCCGCGGGCTCCGAGCAGGGCGCCGCGGGACATCGCGGCCAGCCCGGACGCGAGGTCGGCCCCGGGGTCGCCTCCGGTCGCCTCCCGGATCGCGTCACGCGCGGCGGAGACCGTGAGGAACATGTTGGTGCCGGTGTCGCCGTCGGGCACCGGGAAGACGTTGAGTGCGTCGATCTCCTCACGGGCACCGGCGAGGGCGTCGGTCGCGATGTCGACGAAGCGGAGGACCGTCTCCAGCGTGATGGTGCCGCCGGTCGGTGCCAACATCTGCCTGCCTCGTCGTCGTGGGAGGATGACCCCCGGGAATGCGGCCCTACCGTAGTGGCTGTCCACGACGATTCGCTCGCCCGGACACCCATCGGATACGCTTTTCCGGTTGCCCGCTCGGTCGGGCCCGTGTTCCGAAACAATCTCGACTTCCCAGGAGTTCCGGTGGCTGCCGTCTGTGACATCTGCGCCAAGAAGCCCGGCTTCGGCAACAACCGTCCGTGGTCTCGCAAGATCACCAAGCGTCGCTTCGACCCCAACATCCAGCGGGTCCGCGCCACGGTCAACGGCACCCCGAAGCGCCTCAACGTCTGCACCAGCTGCCTGAAGGCCGGCAAGGTCACCCGCTGACCGCAGACCCCTGACAAGCCGAAGGCCGCCACCCGACCGGGTGGCGGCCTTCGTCGTTCAGAAGTGCGTCCACCCCGTCGGACCGTCGTACCCCGCGCCGTCGACGGTGACCCCGCTCCCCTCCAGGACCTCACCGACGACCTGCCAGCCCTCGGGCACCGACGTGGTGTCGGGGAAGGTGGCGAGCAGCGCGTGGTCGTCCCCGCCGCCGAGGATGAAGCCGAGCGGGTCGGCCCCGAGGGCCGAACCCACCGCGACCAGCGGCTCCGGGACCTCGAAGGCGTCCCGGCGCACGTCGATCGCGACGCCGCTCGCCTCGGCCAGGTGGCGCGCCTCGGCGAGCAGCCCGTCGGACACGTCGATCATCGAGGTGGCCCCGGCCTCGGCGGCGACCGGCCCGGCGGCGTACGGCGGCTCGGGGCGCCGGTAGGCCTCCACCAGCACCCGTGGCGAGCGGAACCCCCGGCCGAGGACGGCCAGCCCGCCAGCGGCCCAGCCTTGGCGGCCGGTCAGCGCGAGGACGTCACCGGCGCCGGCACCGCTGCGCAGCACCGGCGAGACGGTGCAGCCGCCGAGCACGGTCACCGCGATGACGACCTGGTCGGCGCGGGTGAGGTCGCCGCCGACGACCGTGGCGCCCACCTCGGCGCACTCCGCTGCGAACCCGCGCGCGAAGTCGAGCGCCCACTGGACCGGCAGGTCAGCGGGAGCGGCCAGGCCGATGGTCAGCGAGGTGGCCCGGCCGCCCATCGCGTTGATGTCGGAGAGGTTCTGGGCGGCGGCGCGGTGGCCGACGTCCTCCGCGGTGGCCCAGTCGCGCCGGAAGTGCCGGCCCTCGACCATCAGGTCGGTGGAGACCACGACGTGCCCGTTGCGGACCCGCAGCACGGCCGCGTCGTCGCCCGGGCCGACGAGCACCTGCTCGCCCTGCTCGAAGAGGCTCGTGAGCTCCGAGATCAGCCCGAACTCGCCCACGTCGGACACGGTCGCATCGGGGGGAAGTGCCATGCCGACATCCCACCAGATGCCGCTCTGCGGGCACCTATCGGCACCCGCGAGCGGCACGATAGGTTGACCGCGTCACAGTCAGCAGCAGACGAGGAGTTGCGATGGTCGTCCAGGCGTACATCCTGATCCAGACCGACGTCGGCAAGGCCGCCGAGGTCGCCCGAGAGATCGCGCAGGTCAAGGGCGTCACGCTCGCCGAGGACGTCACCGGACCCTACGACGTGATCGTGCGTGCCGAGGCCCGCAACGTCGACGAGCTCGGCAAGCTGGTGGTCTCGAAGGTCCAGAACCTCGACGGCATCACCCGCACGCTCACCTGCCCGGTGGTGCACATCTGACCGGGCCCGTGCTCCGTCGACGCCCCGGGACCACCAGGTCCCGGGGCGTCGTGCTGTGCGTCGCGCTCACCGCCGCGGTGGCCGGCTGCGGCACCGACCCGGTGGCGATCACCGGGCCGGACCTCGACGAGGCCGACTCCCGCGCCTGCCGCGCGCTCGTCGACGACCTCCCCGACGCGCTCGGCGACCGCGAGCGGGTCGAGGTCACCCCGGCCGACGCCCTCGGGGCCGCCTGGGGCGAGCCCGCGATCGTCCTCACCTGCGGGGTCGACGAGCCCGGGGGCATCACCCGTACGGCGGTCTGCCAGGAGGTCAACGGCATCGGCTGGTTCGTGCCCGACGCCGCCCTCGAGGACGAGTCGCTCGACGCGACGCTCACCGCGGTCGGCCACCGGCCGCGGGTGCAGGTGAGCGTCCCGGCCGAGCAGCGCCCCGAGGGGGTGGCTGCCGCCCTGGCAGGCGTGGCCGGCGCGGTGGAGGAGCACACCGAGCTGGTCCGCCCCTGCCTGTGAACCGCGTGGGCCCCGGTCAGCAGGGGGTGAGCAGCACCCTCGAGGTCATCCCGACCGTGTCGCCGAGGCTCTCGAGCACCCGGTCGCGCAGCAACCGGGTCCGACGCAGCGCCCACAGCGTCTGCACCGTCACCCACGACAGGTCGCGGGCCTTGTCGATGTTCCAGGAGCTGACGAGGTGGACCACCGGGCCGATCCGGTCGTCCACCGTGCGTCCCACCGAGGACAGGAAGGACCGCCGGACGCCGGACTCGACCTGGGCGAGCACGTCGTTGACGGCCTCGTAGTCGGCGTGCACGTCCTCGGGCTCGAGGCCGCGGGCGGCGCAGGTGTCCACGACGGCGAGGGGCAGGTCGTGCTCGATGTGGCTGTTCATCCCGGCGACGGCGTACTGGACGGGGAGCCGCCCACCGGCGCGCCCCTCGAAGAGCGGTCGCCAGGCTGACGGGACCGGCCGCCCGGCGGCGTCCGCGTCGTGGGCGGTCAACCAGAGGTTGGCGAAACGGACGTCCAGCTCGGCCATCGTCTCGGCGTCCCGGAAGGTCGTCGATCCCGCCCCGGGTTCGAGGATGGCGCCGATGCGCTCGGTGACCGTGAGGTACATCCGGTTGAAGACGGCCACACCGTCGTCGGGCGACAGGCCGGCGTCGATCTCGCGCATCCGGGTCAGGACCTCGTCGACGGTCGCAGGCTGGCTCATGGATCCGAGTATCCAGCGCCCGTGCGGCTCCGGGGAACTGTCGGCCCGGACGCATAGGATCGGCCGGGTGACGAGCCGATGAGCAAGATGGACGACCTGCGTGCCCTGCGCGAAGCCCGCTACGAGCGCCACGTGGCCCGGGGTGCACAGCCCGCGCCGCCCCGACGCCCGGTCCAGCCGCAGGCCGCAGAGCCGGAGCGCCCGACCGCCGCCACCACGGACTCGTCCGCGGACGAGCTGTGCGGTCACCGCAACATGAGCGGCCGGACCTGCACGCGCGAGAAGGGCCACGCGGCGAAGAGCCACCGCTACTCCTGACCGACGGCCGGGACTCAGCGCAGGCCGGTGTCCCGGGTCAGGGCCAGCTGGATCAGGCGGTCGACGACCTCGGCGTACTCCATGCCGGTGGCGGCCCACATCCGCGGGAACATCGACGTCGGCGTGAAGCCGGGCATCGTGTTGATCTCGTTGAGGACCAGCGAGTCGTCGGGCATCACGAAGAAGTCCACCCGCGCCAGCCCCTCGCAGCCCACGGCCTCGAAGGCGCGCGCGGCGTGCTCACGGAGCTGGGCCGAGAGGTGCTCGGGGAGGTCCGCGGGGACGTCGAGCTCGGTGTGCTCCTCCGGGAGGTACTTGGCGGCGAAGTCGTAGAACTCGTGGTCGCCGCCGATCTTGATCTCCGCGGGGACGCTGGTCTCCGGCGTGCCGTCGAGCGCCTGGAGCACCCCGCACTCGACCTCGCGGCCGCCCTCGGCGGAGACCTCGACCAGCGCCTTGCTGTCGTGCCGGTGCGCCTCGGCGATGCAGTCGTCGAGCTCGTCGGGAGCGTGGGCCTTGGAGATACCGATCGAGGAGCCGCCCCGCGCCGGCTTCACGAAGAGCGGGTAGCCGAGCTCCGCCGCGCGCTCGCGGCAGGCCTGCGGGTCGGCGGCCCAGTCACGACGACTGATCGTGACCGACGGCATCAGCGGCAGGCCGGCGTCGCGCAGCACGACCTTCATGTAGGCCTTGTCCATGCTGACCGCGGAGGCCAGCACGCCGGCACCGACGTAGCGCACGCCGGCCATCTCGAGCATCCCCTGCAGGGTCCCGTCCTCGCCCCACGGTCCGTGGAGCAGCGGGAAGACGACGTCGACCTCGCCGAGGGTCTGCGGCGGCTGCGAGGCCTCGTGCACCACCAGCTCGGTGCTGGCCGCCTCCCGTGCCAGCACCACGGCCGCCCGGTCCGCGTCGACCTCCGGCAGCAGTCGGCCGGAGATCTGGAGCCGCTCGGGGTCGTCGGCCTCGAGCACCCACCGGCCGTCGGTGGCGATGCCGATGGGGACGACGTCGTACTGGTCACGGTCGATCGCCCGCAGCACGCTGCCGGCGGTCACGCAGGAGATGGCGTGCTCGCTGGAGCGGCCGCCGAACACGACGGCGACGCGGGGCTTGCGGCTGGACTGGCTCATCGGGGACGACCCTAGCCTTCTAGGGTGGCCGCCATGGCTGCCGACTCCCCGCTCAAGCCCAGCACGATCGCCGTCACCGCGGGCCGTCCCGCGCACCAGCCGGACGCTCCCCTCAACGAGCCGATCACGATGGCGTCGACCTACGTCGCCGGCGGCGACCTGGAGTACGGCCGCTACGGCAACCCCACCTGGCAGGCCTTCGAGACCGCTCTCGGGGAGCTCGAGGGCGGACGCTGCCTGGCGTTCTCCTCGGGGCTCGCGGCCGTCGCGACCGTCCTCGACCTGGTCGGCACCGGCGCGACCGTGGTCGCCCCGCGGCACGCCTACAACGGCAGCATCATGCAGCTCGCGGACCTCGAGGCCCGGGGCCGGCTCCAGGCGACGCTGGTCGACGTGACCGACACCGCCGCGGTCGTCGAGGCCTGCGCCGATGCCGCGCTGGTCTGGCTGGAGTCCCCCACCAACCCGGCCCTCGAGGTCGCCGACATCGAGACCATCACCCGGGCGGCCCACGACGCCGGCGCGTACGTCGTCGTGGACAACACCTTCGCCACTCCCCTGCTGCAGCGGCCGCTGGACCAGGACGTCGACCTGGTCGTGCACTCGGCGACCAAGTTCCTCGCCGGACACAGCGACGTGCTGCTCGGCGCGGTCGCCACCCGCGACGAGGAGCTGTGGAGCGTGCTCAAGGGACGCCGCGACCTGACCGGCGCCGTGCCCGGCACCCTCGAGGCGTGGTTGGCGCTGCGCGGCCTGCGCACCCTGCACCTGCGGGTGGAGCGGGCGCAGGCCAACGCCCAGGAGCTCGTCCGTCGGCTGCAGGAGCACCCGGCCGTGAGTGAGGTCCGCTACCCCGGCTTCGGGGCGATCGTCGCCATCGTGCTCGCCCAGGGCGCGATGGCGGCCGACCTGCTGACCCGCAAGACCAGCCTCTGGGTGCACGCCACGTCGCTCGGCGGCGTGGAGTCGACCTTCGAGCGGCGGCGCCGGTGGAAGACCGAGGCCGCCACCATCCCGGACGCCCTGGTCCGGATGAGCGTCGGCATCGAGGACGTCGACGACCTCTGGGACGACCTGCGCACGGCGCTCGACGGCGTCGTGTAACGCAGCTGGCGGCTGGGGCAAAGAGCAGACGTGGACGCCCTTCCGACAGTCGCCGCCATCGGCCGTGACCCCGACGCCCTCGAGCGGTTCTACCGCGAGCACGTCGAGGCAGTGCAACGCTTCGTCGCCCGACGCGTGACCAGCCCTCACGACGCGGCGGACCTCACGGCCGACGTCTTCCTCGCTGCCGTGGGCAGCTGTGGGCGATACCGGGCCAGCTCCGGTCCACCGCGCGCCTGGCTGTTCGGGATCGCGCGCAACGTGGTCGCGATGCACCACCGATCATCCAGGCGGGCCATGCAGGCCAGCCACCGGATCAGCGGTCGCGCACTGCTCACCGACGACGCTCTGGAGCGCATCGCCGAGCGCATCGACGACGAGCGCGAGGGACGACGTCTCCACGCCGCCCTGAGCGACCTGCCGGCCTCCCAGCAGGCCCTCGTCGAGCTCGTCGCTGTCGACGGCCTGCCCCTGGTCGAGGCGGCCGCCGCGCTGGGCATCACCCCCGGGAACGCCCGGGTCCGCTACCACCGTGCGCGTCGTGCCCTCACGACCGCGCTCCCGACTCCTTGCGAGGTGCAGTCATGACGACCCAGCTCGACGACTTCGAGACCGCCCTGCTCCATGAGCTCCGCGCGCACGTCGCCGATCGACCGGCACGGGTACGCCGCGGTCGGACCCGGATCGCGGTCGGCGTCGGCCTGACCGCGGCCGCGGCGGTGGCCGCCGTCGTCGTCGTCCCCGGAGCCGGGGTGCAGACGGCGTACTCCGTGCAGGAGGGGAACTCCGGCGAGATCACCGTCGAGGTCAACCGGCTCGAGGACGCCGCAGGTCTCGAGCGCGAGCTGGAGGCGTACGGCGTGGACGCGGACGTCACCTACGTCCCCGACGGCGGTGAGTGCGCCCCGGGGCGCTACGAACCGGTCGCCCGGTCGCTGTCGGGGATGACCACCGGCGTCGGCGCCGACCTCCTGCAGGTGACACTGCCGCCCGGCGCGGTGCGTGACGGCGAGACGTTCGTCCTCGCCGTCTCGTTGGTGCCGGTCCCGGCGACCGGCGACCCCGACGGAGACGGCATCTCCGACCTGGGAGGCATCCGGGTGTGGACCGACTTCGACGTTGCTTCCGGGCCGGTGGCCCCCTGCGACGTCATGCCCTGACCGTTCGCCACGGCTCGAACGGGGCCCGCTCAGTCGGTCTCGGCCTTGGTGTCCCTGGCGATGAACGCCTGCATCATCTCGCCGGCGGTCAGCTTGCCCGCCACGACGGCCTCCACGTGCTCGGCGATCGGGGCGTCGACGTCGGTGGCGCGGGCCAGCGCCAGCAGGGATGAGCACGACTTCGCACCCTCGGCCACCTGCCGGGTCGAGGCGTAGATCTCCTCGGTGGTCTCCCCCTTGCCGAGCTTCTCGCCGAAGGTGCGGTTGCGCGAGAGCGGCGAGGAGCAGGTGGCGACCAGGTCGCCCAGCCCGGCGAGCCCCATCAGCGTCAGCGGGTTGGCGCCGAGGGCGGTCGCGAGCCGGGCGGTCTCGGCGAGGCCGCGGGTGATCACCGACGCGGTCGTGTTGTCACCGAAGCCGAGGCCGACCGCCATGCCGACCGCCAGCGCGACGACGTTCTTGTAGGCGCCACCCAGCTCGCAGCCGAGCACGTCGACGGAGGTGTAGGGACGGAACGCCGTGGAGTGGCACAGGTCCTGCAGCCGCTTGGCGACGTCCTCGTCGGCGCAGGCGACGACCGAGGCCGCGGGCTCGCGGTGGGCGATCTCGTGGGACAGGTTGGGACCGCTGATCACGGCGATGCGCTCGGGGCCGGCGCCGGTGACCTCGTCGATCACCTCGCTCATCCGCCGCAGGCTGCCGAGCTCGACACCCTTCATCAGGGACACGAGCGGCACCTCGGGAAGCACCGGCGCCCACTCGGCGAGGTTGTCGCGGAAGGACTGCGACGGCACCGCGAAGACGACCGCCTCCGCACCGTCGACGGCGACGGCCGGGTCGTGGGTGGCCGTGATCGACGGCGGCAGCGTGATCCCGGGGAGGTAGTCGGGGTTCTCGTGCCGGTCCGCGATGGCGGCACAGACCTCCTCGCGACGACCCCACATCGTCACCTGGTTGCCGGCGTCGGCCAGCACCATCGAGAACGCCGTACCCCAGGAACCCGCGCCGAAGACGGCGATCCTCCCCATCAAGACCTGCCTTCGTCGTCGGTGGTGCGCTGCTGCTTGCGTGGGTTCCCGATCTGGCGGACGCCGGCGCGGCGCGGGTCGAAGCGCTCGACCGGCGCCTCCTCCCCGCGGAGCTCCTCGACGATCGCCACGATCGCGGCCATGATCCTGCCGGTCGCCTCGGCGATCACCTCGGTGGTGCGTGGCTGCTCGGCCAGGTCGCTCAGGTCGACCGGGTCGCCGGCCTTCATGACGACGCGCTTGCGCGGCACCAGCTTCGGCCTGGTCGTGTAGGGGGGCAGCACCTCGTGGGCGCCCCACTGCCCGACCGGGATCACGGGGCAGCCGGTCTCGAGCGCGATCCGGGCCGCGCCCGACTTGCCCGCCATCGGCCACAGGTCGGGGTCGCGCGTGAGGGTGCCCTCCGGATAGACGACCACGCACTCGCCCCGGCGTACGGCCTCGACCGCGGAGTCGAAGGCGCCCACCGCGTTGCGGCTGAGCCGCTCCACGGGGATCTGGCCGGCCTCGCGCAGGAAGCCCCCGAGGAGGCGGTTCTTGAACAACCCCGACTTCGCGAGGTAGCGCGGCAGCCTGCCGTGGTCGTAGACGAAGTGGGCGGCCAGCAGCGGGTCGACGTGGGAGATGTGGTTGAGCGCGACGATGCACCCGCCGGTCGACGGGATCTTGTCGCCGTCGATCCAGGTCCGGGAGGTCGCGGCCAGCAGGGTCGGCTTCACGATCGGCACGGCGACGCCGAACGCCCAGCCACGGTGCTGCTGCAGCTTGCGTACGGTCACGTGGGTCCTTCGGGGGCTGGCCGGCCGGTGCCGACGAGACGGTCGAGGTGTCCGGAGCAGGCTACTCCCTCCGATGGCAGGATCGGCGTCGTGGAACGCCCACGATTCGTCACCCTCGTCCCGGTCAAGCCGCCCGCCCACGGGAAGTCCCGGCTGCGGGGCCTCGGCGACGACGAACGCCGTCGACTGGCCGCCGCCTTCGCGCTCGACACCGTGGCCGCCTGCCTCGCGACGCCGTCCGTGGCAGCGGTCCTCTGCGTGACCGACGACGCGCGGTTCGCCGCCGACCTCGCCGCCACCGGCTGTGCGGTGCTCCCCGACGGGGTCGCCGACGACCTCAACGAGGCGCTGCGCCTGGCGGCCCACGAGGCGGCACGACGCTGGCCGGACCTGGTCCCCGTCGCGGTCTGTGCCGACCTGCCGGCGCTCAGACCGCACGACCTCGAGGGCGCCCTGCTGTCGTGGGCGGGCGCGGCCGGCTTCGTCGTCGACAGCGACGGCACCGGCACCACCATGTACGTCGCCCCGACGGTCGACTTCGACCCGAGGTTCGGCCACCACTCCCGCGCCGACCACCTGGCCGCCGGCGCCCGGGAGATCGACGGAGCGCTGCCCACGCTGCGCCGCGACGTCGACGACGCGGCCGCGCTCGCCCAGGCCGAGGAGCTCGGCCTGGGGATCCGCACCGCCGAGGTGCTCGCGGGCCTGCAGACGCGCTGAGGCCGGACCCCGCCAGGGATCCGGCCTCAGCGCGGTGGATCAGGACTTCTTGGCAGGCGCCTTCTTGGCCGTCGACTTCTTCGCCGGCGCCTTCTTGGCCGCCGTCGACTTGGTCGCGGTCTTCTTGGCCGGCGCCTTCTTGGCCGCCGTCGACTTCGTGGCGGTCTTCTTGGCCGGCGCCTTCTTGGCCGCCGCCGACTTCGTGGCGGTCTTCTTGGCCGGCGCCTTCTTGGCCGCCGTCGACTTGGTCGCGGTCTTCTTGGCCGGCGCCTTCTTGGCCGCCGCCGACTTCGTGGCGGTCTTCTTGGCCGGCGCCTTCTTGGCCGTCGAGGACGTGCTCGCCTTCTTGGCCGGGGTCGCCTTCTTCGTCGCGGCCGACGCCTTCTTGGCAGCGGCGGCCGGAGCGGCGACCACCAGCTTGGGGAGCTTCTTGGCGCCGGAGACGACGTTCTTGAGCTCCTGCCCCGGGGTGAACTTCGGGACGTTCTTCTTCTTGGTGCGGATGGTCTCGCCGGTCTGCGGGTTGCGCGCCTTGCCTGCCTTGCGGATCTTCCTCTCGAACGACCCGAAGCCGGTGATGGCGACCTTCTCACCCTTCGCGACCTCGCGGGTGATCGTGTCGAGCACCGAGTCCAGCGCGTGCGCTGCCTGCTTGCGGTTCCCCTCGAACCGCGTGGCGAGCGTGTCGATCAGCTGCGTCTTGTTCACTAGCTTCCCTTCCAATGAACGCTCAGCGCCGAGCTGGTGCCCGACTCCGTGCCCAGCACGCTAGGGACTCGTGGCCCGCGTCACAATCACCACGCGCGATTCCGCGGCACATTTCTTGGGCGGCGCCGACATCACCCGAAGCGCCGAAACCCCCGCCGTGGCAGGGGTTTCGGCGTCAGAGGGTGGCCGGCTTCCAGCTCGGACGTCGTTGCTCGTACGCCGTGATGTCATCGGCGTGGCCGAGCGTGATGCCGATGTCGTCGAGGCCCTCGAGCAGTCGCCAGCGGGTGTAGTCGTCGATGTCGAAGGAGTCCTCGACCGCGTCAGGACCCTCCCCCGCACGCACGGTCCGCGACTCGAGGTCGACGGTGATCTGCGTGCCGGGCGCCGACTCGACCAGGTCCCACAGCCGCTGCACGACCTTCTCGTCGACCTGGGCCGCGAGCAGCCCGGCCTTGCCGGCGTTGCCGCGGAAGATGTCGGCGAAGCGGGAGGAGAGCACGGCCTTGAAGCCGTGGTTCTGCAGCGCCCACACGGCGTGCTCGCGCGAGGAGCCGGTCCCGAAGTCAGGGCCGGCGACCAGCACGGTGCCGGAGGCGTACGGCTCGTGGTTGAGGACGAAGCCCGGGTCGTTGCGCCAGGCGGCGAACAGCCCGTCCTCGAACCCGGTCCGGGTCACGCGCTTGAGGTAGACCGCCGGGATGATCTGGTCGGTGTCGACGTTGCTGCGCCGCAGCGGGACGCCGACGCCGGTGTGGCTGGTGAACTTCTCCATGGGTCAGCCCTCCTCGGGCGCGACGGGGTCGAGGTCGGCGGGTGAGGAGAGCCTGCCGCGGACGGCGGTGGCCGCGGCGACGGGCACCGACACCAGGTGGGTGCGCCCACCCTTGCCCTGCCTGCCCTCGAAGTTGCGGTTGGAGGTGGAGGCGCTGCGCTCCTCCGGCGCGAGCTGGTCGGGGTTCATGCCCAGGCACATCGAGCACCCCGCGCCCCGCCACTCGGCCCCGGCCTCCTTGAAGACCACGTCGAGGCCCTCCTCCTCGGCCTGCAGCCGCACGCGGGCCGAGCCCGGGACGACCAGCAGCCGGGTGGTGGGCGCGACCTTGCGGCCCTCGATCACCGACGCGGCGAGACGGAGGTCCTCGATCCGGCCGTTGGTGCAGGAGCCGACGAAGACCGTGTCGACCTCGATGTCGCGCATCGGCGTCCCGGCCTCGAGACCCATGTAGGTGAGGGCCTTCTCGGCGGCGACCGCGTCGCCGGGCTCCTCGAAGTCTGCCGGTGACGGGACGGACCCGCCGAGCGGCACGCCCTGGCCGGGGTTGGTGCCCCAGGTGACGAACGGCGTCATCTCGGAGGCGTCGAGGACGATCTCGCGGTCGAAGGTCGCGTCGTCGTCGGTGCGCAGGGCCTTCCAGTGCTCGACGGCGGCGTCCCAGTCGGCACCCTTCGGCGCCTCGGGGCGGCCCTCGATGTAGTCGAAGGTCGTCTGGTCGGGCGCGATCATGCCTGCCTTGGCGCCCCACTCGATCGACATGTTGCAGACCGTCATCCGGCCTTCCATCGACAGCTCCTCGATGGCCTGGCCGCGGTACTCGACGATGTAGCCCTGGCCGCCGCCGGTGCCCGTGTGGGTGATCAGCGTCAGCACGAGGTCCTTGGCCGTGACGCCCTCGGGCAGCGAGCCGTTGACGGTGACCGCCATGGTGCGCGGCTTGGCCTGCATCAGGGTCTGCGTCGCGAGCACGTGCTCGACCTCGGAGGTGCCGATGCCGAAGGCGATCGCGCCGAACGCACCGTGGGTGCTGGTGTGGCTGTCGCCGCACACGATGGTCATGCCCGGCTGGCTGAGGCCGAGCTGCGGCCCGATGATGTGGACGATGCCCTGGTCGAGGTCGCCGAGCGGGTGCAGGCGTACGCCGAACTCCTCGGCGTTGCGGCGCAGCGTCTCGACCTGCGTCCTGCTCACCGGGTCGGCGATCGGCTTGTCCCAGTCGACGGTCGGGACGTTGTGGTCCTCGGTCGCGATGGTGAGGTCGGGACGGCGCACGGGGCGACCTGCGAGCCGGAGTCCGTCGAAGGCCTGCGGCGAGGTCACCTCGTGGATCAGGTGGAGGTCGACGTAGAGGAGGTCCGGCTCGCCCTCGCGCGACCGGACGACGTGCTCGTCCCAGACCTTCTCGGCCAGGGTCCTACCCATGACTGCCTCCTCCTCCGCTCGTTCCTGAACTCCGCCGACCCTACAACTTGCCATCCACAATCCGAGACGGCAGTATTGCCATATGGACAGCAGCAGCGGAGTGGGCGTCCTCGACAAGGCCGCCCTCGTCCTCACGGCCCTCGAGTCCGGACCGGCCACGCTGGCCGGCCTGGTCGCCGGCACCGGCCTGGCCCGCCCCACCGCCCACCGCCTCGCGGTGGCGCTGGAGCACCACCGCCTCGTCGCCCGCGACATGCAGGGTCGGTTCGTGCTCGGACCGCGCCTGGCCGAGCTCTCCGCTGCTGCCGGCGAGGACCGCCTGCTCGCCACGGCGGGCCCGGTGCTGGCCCGGCTGCGCGACATCACCGGCGAGTCCGCACAGCTGTGGCGCCGCCAGGGCGACCACCGAGTCTGCGTCTCCGCCGCCGAGCGGCCCTCCGGCCTGCGCGACACCATCCCGATCGGCACCCAGCTCACGATGAACGCCGGCTCGGCTGCCCAGGTCCTGCTCGCCTGGGAGGACCCCGACCGGATGCAGCGTGGCCTGCAGAACGCCGCCTTCTCCGCCGCCGCCCTGTCGGGCATCCGCCGCCGCGGGTGGGCACAGTCGGTCGGCGAGCGAGAGCAGGGCGTGGCCTCGGTCTCGGCCCCGGTGCGCTCCCCCGGCGGCAAGATCATCGCCGCCGTCTCGGTCTCCGGCCCGCTCGAGCGCCTCTCCCGCCAGCCCGGACGGATGCACGCTCCCGCCGTGCTCGCCGCCGCGGAGCGGCTCTCCGAGTCGCTGCGCCGGGCTGCTGCTGCGGCCGAGTAGGGCCTGCAGGATCCCGCGGGCGGTCAGGCGATCGCGGCGCGGACTGCCTCCCGGTCGTGGCCGATGCCGGCGGCACCCAGCAGGTAGTCGACGACCTCGTCGGCGGTGAGCCCGTGGAGGCTGCGCAGGCCGCGGGCCATGGTGGCGAGGTACGCGGGCGCGGGTCGCCCGGGCTCCAGGACCGAGGGGTCGTCGGCGCTGAACGTCACCACCGGACGGCCGTCGAGCTCGCCGGTTCGGTGCAGGGTCTCGTAGTGGCCGGGGCCCAGCACCTGTCGACCGCTGCCGATCACCTCGCTCAGGTCGTGGTCGACGCCCGGGTCCCGCCACATCTCCTGCTCCACGACGTCGGAGAACGTGGCCGTCGGCAGGAGGTAGGCCGTGCTGAGCACCTCCCCGGACGCCGACGGGTCGTGGAACGCGATCGCCCCGTCCCAGGTCGGCGTGTGCCCGGCGAACACCAGCCGCCCGGGCATCTCGAACGGCCGGACGTCCAGCGCCGGAACCCGGGCACGCGTGCCCGTGTAGGTCCGGGTGGCGCCGGGCGGGCAGCCGCCGAGGAGGTAGCACGCGAACCGGTCGGGGTCGAGGTTCGACCCGTACGAGGCGTACCAGAGGGGTGCTTCGCTCCCGTTCGTGCTCAGAACAGCGCCTCCTGCTCGAGGTCCAGCAGCAGGCGCTTGCGCTCCATGCCGCCGGCATAACCGGTCAGCGTGCCGTTCGCGCCGATGACGCGGTGGCACGGGATCACGATCGGGATCGGGTTCTGACCGTTGGCGAGGCCGACGGCCCGCGAGGCCGCGTTGGTGCGGCCGAGCCGGAGGGCGACCTGGCCGTACGACGCCGTCTCGCCGTAGCCGATCAGCATCAGCTGGGTCCACACCTGCTGCTGGAACTCGCTGCCGCGAGGCGCGAGCGGCAGGTCGAACTCCTTGAGGTCCCGGGCGAAGTACGCCGCGAGCTGCTGGACGGCCTGCGCCAGCACGGGGTGGTCGTCGCGCCGCTCCCCCAGCGGCCGGCCGGTGGCCCGGAACGGCTCGAACTCGATGGCGGTGATCGCACCGTCCTGCTCGACGATCCGGAGCGGCCCGACGGGGCTCTCGGTCACGGTCCACATGGTGGGGCCTCCTTCAGGCTGTCCAGGGTCTGCCACAGGTGCAGCTGTGCGTAGGAGCGCCACGGCCGCCAGCGCTCGGCCAGGGCCGCGGCGCGCGCCGGGTCCTCGCCGAGCCCGCGCAGCGCGTCACGGATCCCGATGTCGGTGGGAAGGAACACGTCGGGGTGACCCAGCGCCCGCATCGCGACGTAGTCGGCGGTCCACGGCCCGATGCCGGGGAGCTCGACCAGCCGACGCCGCACCTCCTCGCGGTCCGCGCCGCGGTCGAGCGCGATCCGCCCCTCGGCGAGGGCCGCGCAGAGCCCGACCAGGGCGCGACCGCGGGCGCGCGGCATCGGCAGCCGCTCGGGGTCGACCTCGGCGAGCGTCGCGGCGTCCGGGAACAGGTGGGTGAGCCCGCCCTCCGGGTGAGGGAGCGGACGGCCGTGCTCGCGCACGAGCCGGGCGGTGACCGTTCTTGCCCCCGCCACGCTCACCTGCTGCCCGACGACGGTGCGGACGGCCAGCTCGTGACCGTCGACATGACCCGGCACGCGGAGACCGGGTCGCGCGCGCACCAGCCGGCCGAGGACCGGGTCGCCGAGGAAGGCGTCGTCGACCGCCACCGGGTCGCAGTCGGCGTCCAGCAGCCGGCGTACGCGCTCCACGGCGGCGCCGGTGTCGCGCAGGTCGGCGAGCCGGAAGGTCGCCGGGAGCAGCGCCGTGCCGTCGTGGGCGGTGAGGTCGCGCAGCTCGATCCGGACCGTGCCCGGCCCGTGGGGCAGCGCGAGCGACTGGGCCCACCAGCCGTCCCCGGCCGCCTCGATCCCGGCGACCGTGTGGGCGGCCAGGAACGCGTGCAGCGCCCGGCCGGCGAAGGGGGTACGGACCGCGAGGCGCATCGTGACCTCGCCGGTGGCCGCTCCCCCGCCGCGTCGTCCGCGCAGCTGGGTCGGTGTGGCCGCGTAGACCTCGCGCAGGGTCTCGTTGAACTGACGCACGCTCGCGAAGCCGGCGGCGAACGCGATGTCGGCGTAGGTCAGGTCGGTGGTCTCGATCAGCACCCGTGCCGTCTGGGCGCGACGTGCGCGGGCCAGCGCCAGCGGACCGGCGCCGAGCTCTGCGGTGAGGATCCGGTTGAGGTGGCGCGGCGTGTAGCCGACCCGCGTCGCGAGCCCCGCCACGCCGTCGCGGTCGACCACCCCGTCGGCGATCAGCCGCATCGCGCGGCCGGCGACGTCGGCGGAGACGTCCCAGTCAGGGCTGCCCGGCGTCGCGTCGGGGAGGCAGCGCTTGCAGGCGCGGTAGCCGGCGGCCTGGGCCGCGGCTGCGCTCGGGTGGAAGCTGACGTTGCCGTACGCCGGCGTGCGGGCCGGGCAGGAGGGCCGGCAGTAGATTCCGGTGGTCCGGACCGCCGTGTAGAAGACCCCGTCGAAGCGCCGGTCCCGTGCCTTGACGGCGCGGTAGCAGGACTCGGGGTCGAGTCGCGTCGTCGGGGCCATGCCCCCATCCTGCCCCACGCCCCCGAGCACCTTCTCGCGGGAATCGGACATGGCGAGGAGAGCCGCGTGTCACCTGGTGACGACCTCGTCGGGCACCCCCGGCTCGACCTCCGCAGCGTGGGGCAGGGCCGAGGCGACACACAGCACCGCCATCAGCGATCCGCCGAGCAGTGCGGTGGCCGCACCCCTCGCCGACGTGAGCGGACCAGCCATCGCACCCATGCCGGTCATGGTCGCGACGCCGAGGCCGGCGACGGTGGCGCTCGCGATCCGGGTACGCGGCCACCCGCGGCACGACAGCGCGTGGCCCCCGGCGACCGCCGTCACGACCACCACGAGCGCGCCGCTGCCCTGGCCGTCGGTCACGAGGGAGCGTGCGATCGCGGGGTCGAGCAGGGCCACGGCGAACAGGGCCGGCGAGAGCACGAGCACACGTGGCGGACGGCGGCCGCTCGCGCGGATCGACGCGGCCCGTCCCAGCAGGCCACCGACCGCTGCGCCGGGAAGCAGCACCAGGGCCGGCGTACGCCAGCTGACCTGGGAGGCGTCCGCCCCGACGAGGAGCACCATCCAGCCCCGGAGCGCCCCCGCCCAGGCCAACCCGGCCGCGGCGCCCAGCGCCACGTGGGGCCGGTGCCTCATGCACTCCAGTGGAGTCCTCCGGGACGGCTACGTCAAGGCGTACGCGGCGCGGACCGCGAGCGCGACCCGGTCACGCTCAGCCTCGGGCAGCCAGCGCTCCTCGGGCTCGGAGAGGTGCCCGAAGACCCGCGGTCCGCGCAGGTCCTCGGGCTGGTCGGGCATCCTCGGCACCAGGTGGAGGTGGAGGTGGGAGAAGCCGTCGGCCTCGCTGAACTGCATGAGGTAGGTCTTGACGCATCCGGTCACCGTCTCCAGTGCGAGCCCGAGCCGTCGTACGAGTCCCCCGAGCTCGTCGGCGGCCTCGGGTGCGAGCTCGGCGAACGACCTGAGGTGCCTGGTGGGCAGCACGACCAACCATCCGGGCAGCGTGCTGTTGAACGCGTGCGCCACGCGCCAGTGGTCGCTGCGCACGACGTCCTCGCGCGGGGGCAGGTCGGCGGCCGCGGCCTGGTCGCAGGGGTAGCAGCCGGGGACGAGGTCGCTGGTCATCCGGCGAACCTACAGCGCCCGGCACCCCCACGACCCGGTCAGGGCCGCCGGTGACCCACCACGACGGCCTCGACGTACATTCCGCGCCTGAAGCCGAGCTCGCGCACCACTCCCTCGCGCTGGAACCCCGACGACTCGTCGAGCCCGATCGCACGATCGTGGTCGACGAACACCACGACAACGAGCCTGCGGACGTCCAGCCAGGTGTCCGCCAGGTCGATCACCGACTCGGTGAGCGCCCGGCCCACTCCCCGCCCCGTGAGATCGGGACGGGTGCCACGAGGTGGTGCAGGCCGTCCACACCACGGCACCCCGGCACCGGCCCGCCATACGTCAAACGGATGACTGGACTAGACCCCTGCGCGCCTGTCAGGGAGATCCCGGATGCGGGCCGTCACCGGGATCTGTTCACTGGTGACCATGAACCGTCAGCTCGCAGGCGCCCTCACCGGCCGGGTCACCAAGTGGGTCGTCCTCGTGGCGTGGCTGCTGGTCGCGGCGGGCTCGGCGGGGTTCGCGGCCAAGCTGGCCGACGTCCAGAACAACGAGGCCTCCTCGTGGCTGCCGGAGTCGGCGGAGTCGACCCGGGCCTTCGAGCGCCTCGAGCCGTTCCAGGACCCCAACGCCATCCCCACCGTGGTCGTCTACCACCGCGACGGTGGCCTGACGGAGGCCGACCTCGCGGCCATCGAGGAGCACGCGGTCGAGTTCGCCGCGATGGACGGCGTGGCCGAGGCCAGGGAGGGGCGGCCACCGTCGGTCGTCAGCCCCGCCGTCGCCGAGCAGCTGGGCTTCCCCGCGGTCTCGCAGGACGGCAGCGTCGCGCAGACCAGCGCCACCTTCGACCTCGGCTCGGAGGGCTGGAACAAGATGCCCGCCGTCGCGGACGAGCTGCGGGACATCGCCGACCTCGGTGGCGTCGACGTGTACGTCGCCGGAGCCGGCGGTCAGGCCGCCGACTCGGCCGAGGCGTTCGGCGGCATCGACACGACGTTGCTGGCGGGCACCCTCAGCGTGGTGATCCTGATCCTGCTGTTCACCTACCGCAGCCCGATCCTGTGGGTGCTCCCGATCTTCAGCGCCGTGGTCGCCCTGTTCGTCTCCCAGGCCCTCATCTACTTCCTGGCGAGGTACGCCGACCTCACCGTGAACGGGCAGTCCTACGCGATCCTGACCATCCTGGTGATCGGTGCCGGCACCGACTACGCCCTGCTGCTGGTCGCGCGCTACCGCGAGGAGCTGCGTCGTCACGAGGACCGGCACGAGGCGATGGGCTTCGCGCTGCACCGTGCCGCACCGGCCCTGCTGGCCAGTGCCGCGACCGTGGCGCTCGGCATGCTGTGCCTGATGATCGCCGAGATGAACTCCACGGCCGGTCTCGGGCCGGTCGCGGCGATCGGCATCGTCGTGACGTTCCTGGTGATGATCAGCCTGCTGCCCGCGCTGCTCGTGATCACCGGTCGGTGGATCTTCTGGCCGCGCCGTCCTGGCTTCGGCTCGGCCGAGCCGACCCGGACCGGCTTCTGGGCCAGGGTCGGGCGCTGGATCGCGCCGCGGCCACGCAAGGTCTGGGTGGTCACCACCGTGCTGCTGGCCATCGCCTGCGTGGGCCTGCTCCGCCTGGACACCAACGGGCTGTCGACGGAGGACTCCTACACCCAGGAGTTCCAGTCCGTGACCGGCCAGCAGGTGCTGGTCGACGCCGGCCTGGTGGACCAGTCCAACACCGTCATGGTGGTGGCTGACGCGGGGAGCGAGGAGGCGATCGCCGAGGCCCTGACCGGTCTCGACGACGTCGAGCCGCCCAAGCCCCCGGTCACGTCCGGTGACGTCACGTTCGTCGAGGCTGCCATCGGGTCCGACCCGGCGTCACCCGAGGCCTTCGCCACCGTCGAACGGGTCCGAGACGCCGTCCACGGCGTCGAGGGCGCCGACGCCCTCGTGGGCGGCAACTCCGCGTTCTTCCTCGACACCCGGGACGCCGCCAACCGCGACAACCTCGTGATCATCCCGGTCATCCTGGTCCTGGTGTTCTTCATCCTGATGCTCCTGCTGCGGTCGGTGCTGGCACCGCTCATCCTGATCGCCACCGTCGTGCTGTCCTTCGGGGCCGCGCTCGGCATCTCGGTGATGCTCTTCGAGTACGTCTTCGGGTTCGCCGGGTCCGATCCCGGCTTCCCGCTGTTCGCGTTCGTCTTCCTGGTGGCGCTCGGCATCGACTACAACATCTTCCTGATGACCCGGGTGCGCGAGGAGACGATGCACTCCGGCACCCGCAAGGGTGCGCTGGTCGCGCTCACCTCCACCGGCGGTGTGATCACCAGCGCCGGCCTGGTGCTGGCCGCCACGTTCCTGGTGCTGGGCACCATCCCCGTGGTGTTCCTGGCCCAGCTCGGCGTCGCGGTCGCCCTCGGGGTCATCCTCGACACCATGATCGTGCGCTCGGTGCTCGTCACCGCGATCAACGTGGACCTCGGTGGCCGGATCTGGTGGCCGAGCCGGCTCGACACCGAGGACCGCGCCCTGACCGTCGACGAGGTCGCGGCGCCGATGGAGACCGTGCACTGACGACGGCGAAGCGCCCCGGTCCGGGTGGACGCGGGGCGCTTCGTGGAGTGGTACCCCCGACCGGATTCGAACCGGCGCTACCGCCTTGAGAGGGCGGCGTGCTAGGCCGCTACACAACGGGGGCTCGCACTGTGCGCTGCTCTGGAGCAGCGGGTCGAAACCCTAGCGAAGCCGTGGGTTCCAGACCAAATCCCGGGGCCGATCCAGACTTCGGAGACGGACGATCCGGGATCTCGCTGGGATACTAGGACTCGAACCTAGACTAACTGGACCAGAACCAGTCGTGCTGCCAATTACACCATATCCCAAGGTCAGCGGGCCTTCTGCTGCTCCCGCCGCTGGCCCTCTCGGACCGAGACGGAACCTTACACGCGCCCTTCCGGGGCGGGCAAAACGGCCGGGTCGGACCGCTTCCTCAGGCCCATCACACGCGCGACCCACCATGCCAGGGCGAGGTAGACGAGCGACTGGGTGAGGGTCACGGGGATGCTCCACCAGGTGCCGCCGGTCGGGTTGAGCGCCGAGCTCATGTCGCCGTACGCGAGGGCGATGCCGAAGGCCAGCCAGTTGTTGAGGACGTGCATCGCGATGCCGGCCTCGAGCCCGCCGGTGACGACCACGAGCACACCGGCCACGACGCCGAACGCGAAGCGGTCGAAGAAGATCGGCGCGTCCTGCGCACCGTGGGCCAGCGCGAAGAGCAGCGAGGAGAGCCCCACCGCGACCCAGGGGCTGCGGACCATCCCGCCGAAGGCCTGCAGGAGGTAGCCGCGGAAGGCGTACTCCTCGGCGGCGGCCTGCAGCGGGGTCAGCAGCAGCACCACGAGCATGAAGTCGCGCAGCCGTGGCGTGAACTCGTTGAGCTCGCCGGCGACGGAGGCCCCGGCCGCGTCGCTGGGGAGCAGCGCGGCGACGACGAGGGTCGCGATCAGCGCGACGAAGGACAGCCCGAAGCACGCGAACAGGTAGCCCCACCGCAGCCGCGGCCGGATCGAGGACAGCCAGCGCGGCCGCAACCCGTGGAGCCACCGCACGATCACCCAGGTGAGCGGGATCAGCCCGGCCAGGGTCAGGTTGAGGTAGGCGAGGCCGGCCGGCGAGGGGTCGGTGAGGTCGACGAGCCCCGTCACGGACTCCCCGACCTCGGCGCCGCTGAGCGCGTAGTAGAGGAGGAACGGCACCAGCATCAGGAACGGCAGCACCAGCAGCATGCCGATCGCCAGCGCGAGGATGCCGAGGAGCCCGCGCCACCACGCGCCGGACCAGCCGCCTCGCAGCAACAGGTGGTAGGGCAGGCCCTCGCGACCCGTGCCGTCCAGCGTGGGACCAGCAGCCTCCGGGGAGGCACCGTACGGCGTCTGCGGGGTCCAGGGTGCGGGCTGGCCCGGCGTCACCGGCGGACCTGACGGCGCCGGCCACGCCGGGTCGCTCGGCGGTCGCGGCGGACCCGGCGGGAAGGGCGGTTGCGTCACGAGAGGGCCCCGGCCAGGCGTGCCAGGGACCGCTCGCGACCGAGCAGCTCGAGGGACTCGAAGAGCGGGGGCGAGACCTTCCGGCCGGTCGCGGCGATCCGCACCGGCCCGAAGGCCAGGCGAGGCTTGAGCCCGAGCCCTTCGATCAGCGCGCTGCGCAGGGCCTCCTCGATCGCGGCCGTGGACCACGTGGCCAGCCCCGCCAGGGCCTCGTGCGCCGCGCGTACGACCTCGCGTCCTGCGTCGTCGATCTCGTCGTGCCGGGTGAAGTCGGCCTCGTCGACGAAGAGGAAGCCGAGCATCGGGGCGGCCTCGGTGAGCTTGTTCATCCGCTCGGCGACCAGCGGCATCGCGAGCTCGAGCAGCTGGGCGTCGGAGTCGTGGACCGGGTCGCCGACCACGCCCGCGGCCTTGAGGTGGGGCAGCACCCGGTGGGTGAGCTCCTCGACCGACAGCATCCGCATGTGGTCGGCGTTGATCGCCTCGGCCTTCTTGAGGTCGAAGCGGGCGGGGTTGGGGTTGACGTCGCGGATCTCGAAGGACTCCACCATCTCCGCGAGGGTGAAGACGTCGCGGTCGGCGGCGATCGCCCAGCCGAGCAGGGCGAGGTAGTTGAGCAGCCCCTCGGGCAGGAAGCCCTGGTCGCGGTAGGCCAGCAGGTGGGCCTCCGGGTCGCGCTTGGAGAGCTTCTTGTTGCCCTCCCCCATCACGTAGGGCAGGTGGCCGAACTCCGGGACGGCCGACGACACCCCGAGCTCGACCAGCGCTCCGTGCAGCGCGATCTGGCGCGGGGTGCTGGAGAGCAGGTCCTCGCCGCGCAGCACGTGGCTGATCTC
Source organism: Nocardioides euryhalodurans (assembly GCF_004564375.1). Taxonomy (NCBI): domain Bacteria; kingdom Bacillati; phylum Actinomycetota; class Actinomycetes; order Propionibacteriales; family Nocardioidaceae; genus Nocardioides; species Nocardioides euryhalodurans. The sequence goes on along the minus strand of NZ_CP038267.1, from coordinate 3,785,573 downwards.
CATCAGGGCGTCGTCGACGGGGTTGACCAGCGTGTAGAGCGGGTCGCCGTTGGCACGGCACAGCGCGAAGTCGGGCACGAACTCGGTCTCGAACGTGACGTCGCCGCGGACCAGGTCTGTCCAGGTGATGCTGCCCTCGGGCATCCGGAAGCGGACCACGGGCCGGCGCCCCTCGCCCTCGAAGGCGGAGCGCTGCTCGGCGGACAGGTCGCGGCAGAACCCGTCGTAGCCCTGCACCTTCGAGCCCGCCGCCTTGCGCCGGGCGGTCACCTCGTCGGTGGTGCAGAAGCAGTCGTAGGTGAACGAGGACGCCGCCAGCCGGGCCAGGACGTCGCGGTAGATCTCGGTGCGCTCGGACTGCTTGTAGGGCCCGTGGGGACCACCGACCTCGATGCCCTCGTCCCAGGTCAGGCCCAGCCAGCGCCACACGTCGAGGATCGCGTCGTACGACTCCTGGGTGCTGCGCTCCTTGTCGGTGTCCTCCATGCGGAAGACGATGCTCCCGCCGTGGTGGCGGGCGAAGGCCCAGTTGAACAGCGCCGTGCGGGCGAGCCCCACGTGGGGCGAGCCGGTCGGCGAGGGGCAGAACCGGACGCGGACGCTCATCGCTTGGCCACCTTGTTGGTCAGGGTTCCGAGGCCCGCGATCGAGACCTCGACCTCGTCGCCCACCTCCATGGGACCGACGCCCTCGGGGGTGCCGGTGAGGATCACGTCGCCCGGCAGCAGCGTCATGACGCTGGAGACGTGGGCGACCAGGGTCGGGATGTCGAAGATCAGGTCGCGGGTGTTGCCGTCCTGCTTGAGGTCGCCCTCGAGGTGGGTCTGGATCGACACCCCGTCGGCGAAGTGCTGCGGGTCGAGGTCGGTCTCGATCCACGGGCCGAGCGGGCAGAAGGTGTCGAAGCCCTTGGCGCGGGTGAACTGCACGTCCGAGCGCTGCAGGTCGCGGGCGGTCACGTCGTTGCCGATGGTGTAGCCGTAGATGACGTCGGTCGCCTGCGCGGCCGGGACGTCGCGGCAGATCCGGCCGATGACGACCGCGAGCTCGCCCTCGAAGTGGAGGTCCTGGGTCTGCGACGGGTAGGCGATGGTGTCGCCCGGGCCGATCACGCTGGTGTTGGGCTTGAGGAACATCAACGGCTCCTCGGGCAGGTCGTGGCCGAGCTCCGCCGCGTGGGCGGCGTAGTTGCGGCCGATGCCGATCACCTTGCTGCGCGGCAGCACCGGCGCGAGCAGCCGGACGTCGGAGAGCTTGTGCTCCTCCTGGGTCGCCTTCACGCCGACGTACATCGGGTCGCCGGCGAGCGTGACGACCACCGAGTCGTCGGCCGGCTGGCCGTAGTCGTCGAGCTCTCCGGTGACCACGCCGTAGAGCGGGTCCTCGCCTGTCGTGAACCTTGCGATGCGCACGGACCGACCCTATCGAGAGGGTGGGGGCGGCGTACGCCGACCGGCGGCCCGGTCGCGAGACCTGCCCCGGGTCAGGCCGGGTCGGGCTCGAGGTCGCGGCTCCACAGCACGGTCCCCGACGTGTCACGCAGCGAGGCGGTCAGCAGGCCGGCCTCGTCGATGGCGACGTGGCCGAAGAACTGGTTGCCACCGCGGGGCGACTGGTTGGGGTGGTCGCCGACCTTGGAGAACTCCACCTCGGGGCCGAACGTGGCGTCGAGGGCGTTCGGGCCGAAGGTGCCCGCGTTGATCGGTCCGGCGACCAGCTCCCAGAACGGGTCGAAGTCGGTGAAGGCCGCTCGGTCCGGGGAGTAGTGGTGAGCCGCGCAGTAGTGCACGTCGGCGGTGATCCAGACCACGTTGCGGATGCCGTACCGCCTGATCGCCGAGAGCACCCGGGCGATCTCGAGCTCGCGCCCCAGCGGGGTCCCGGGATCGCCGTTGCCGACTCCCTCCTGGGCGGTGCCGTCGGGGACCACGAGCCCGAGCGGCAGGTCGGCGGAGATCACCTTCCACGTGGCGCGGGAGCCTCGCAGCTCACGGATCAGCCAGCCGACCTGCTGGCCGCCGAGGACCGGCGTCGGCGCCGGCTCGGTGTTGGCGGTGTTGGGCGACTTGTGGGTGCGCATGTCCAGGCAGAAGACGTCGAGGTGGGCGCCGCGCTCGACCTTGCGGTAGATGCGCGCCGCGGCGAAGCCGTCGCGGCCGCGACCGCGGACCGCGGCGCCCTGGATCGGCTGCCACTCCTGCCAGGCGCGGCGGGCGCGGGCGGCGAGCACGTCGACCCGCTTCTCGATGTAGCGGTCGTCGGCGAGGATCTCGCCCGGGTACCAGTTGTTGGTGGTCTCGTGGTCGTCCCACTGCGCCAGCACCGGGACCTCGGCGTACATCCGCCGGACGTTGTCGTCCATGAGGTTGTAGCGGTGGCGCGCCCGGAACTCCGCGAGCGTCTCGGCCACCTTGGTGACCTCGGGGATCAGCACGTTGCGCCAGACCTGCCCGTCGGGCTCGACGACCGTCTCCTCCAGGGGCCCGTCGGAGTAGACGGTGTCACCGGCGTGCACGAAGAAGTCGGGACTGGTGGCGGCCATCGTGGCGTACGCGGTCATGCCGCCCAGGTCGGGGTTGATGCCCCAGCCCTGGCCGGCGGTGTCGCCGGTCCACACGAAGCTGGTCGGGGCGGGGCGGCGGTCGCCGGTGCGGAAGGTGAGGGTGGCGGTCTCGCCGCGCGAGCCGTCCTCGCCCTCGAACCACAGGGTCGCCGCGTGCTCGCGCCCCGGGCGCAGGCCGCGCAGCTCGATCCGGCCGGTGAAGTCGCTCCCCTCCCCCACCTCGGGACCGCGGACCACACGGCCGTCGTCGATGCGGGCGACCAGGCGGCCGGGACCGGAGCTGCGAGCCCAGAGGACGGCCCGGTCGGTGGACACGTCGCCCGACTGCACACCGGACGGCAGGTGGAGGCGGTGGCGGAGCTGGCCGGGGCGCGCCAGGGCGGCGCGGGTCGGCGTGGTGGCGAGGAGGCCGGCGGCGGCCGTCCCGAGCAGGACGGGGCGGCGGCCGAGGCGGGGGTCCCGAGAGGTCATGGACCGACGGTGCTCCTGCGGGGTGAACACGGGGCCAACCCCCGGTGCAGGTCCGGTGACGACGCGTAGCCTTGTCCCACGTGGAGGTGCTCGAGGAGGCGACGTGGCGCGCGCGGTCGGCCGCGCACGTGGAGCGGCTGGCGCCGTACGTCGGGCCGCACCTCGCGCGCCGCCGGGCGGGAGAGAAGCACCCGGTCCACGACTTCCTCTTCTCCTACTACTCCCAGCGTCCGGCACAGCTGCTGCGCTGGCACCCCGGCTTCGGCGTGAGGCTGCTCGACGCCCCGGAGTACGCGGACCTGAAGGGCTACGCGGACGGCACGGTGAGCGAGGCCCACGTCGTGTCGCAGCGCCCGGTCCTGGAGGTGATCCACCGGCTCCTGGTGGCGACCGCGTCCCGGCCGGCCCACACCGGGTGCTTCGGGTTGCACGAGTGGGCGATGGTCTACCGGGCCGACCAGACCCGCCACCCGCAGCCCTTGCGGCTCGGCGCGAGCGGGACCGACGCGGTCGTGGAGTCGCACCGGGTCGCCTGCTCCCACTTCGACGCCTTCCGGTTCTTCACCGACGAGGCCCGCCCCCGCAACACGCTGAGTCCCGGTCGCGACGACCGGCCGGCCTTCGAGCAGCCGGGCTGCCTCCACGCGGGGATGGACCTCTACAAGCACGCCTTCCGGCTCAGCCCGATGGTCCCCTCCGAGCTGGTCGCCGAGTGCTTCGAGCTCGCGTGGGACATCCGCGAGCTGGACATGCGGGCGGCGCCGTACGACCTGGCGGGGTTCGGCTACGAGCCGGTCCGGATCGAGACGCCCCAGGGCAAGCAGCAGTACGCCGCGGCGCAGCGGCACTTCGCCGAGCGGGGCGCCCCGCTCCGTGCCCGTCTGGTGGCGGCGTGCGAGCGGTTGCTCGCCGTGTGAGCTCCGCCGTGGGGGCGGGGACGGCTACCGTGGTGGCATGAGGCTGCTCGGAGCCGTCCTGCTCGCTCTCGTGCTCACCGCCGGGTCCGCCCAGGCGGCCGGTGACCCGCGCTGGGAGTTCTACACCGGCGACAAGACCCGCTACACCTCGCCGTGGTTCGCCGGCGGTCACCGGATCATGATCCCGTTCGGCTGCACCCGGGCGCCCTACTACGACGCCGATCCGCGCTGCAAGAAGCAACGCGGGTTCCACCACGGCATCGACGTCGCGATGAAGTGCGGGACGCCGCTCCGTGCCGGCCGGCGCGGGTGGGTCGTGAGCAGCGAGGGACTCGGCCCGGCCTACGGCAGCAAGGTGCTGCGGATCCGCAACTACACCCAGGAGTGGGACGTCGTGATCGGCCACGCCCGCCGGGTGCTCGTCGAGCCCGGCGACCGGGTCCGGGCCGGCCAGCGGATCGCGCGAGCCGGCGCCGACGCAGCACCCGACGGCTGCCACCTCCACTTCGAGAAGCGGGCCATGAGCGGCGGACTGTCGACCGCCGTACACCCACGCCGTCTCCTGGGCCTGCGGCCGCGCCGGTGACGGAGCCGCTGACGGCGACCGGACGGGAGCTCCGCGGCGAGGACTGGTACGCCGACGACCTCGGCGCCGCCCGCTTCACCGACTGCACCTTCGTGGACGTCGACCTCTCGGAGGTGACCACGGCCGGGGCGGTCTTCGACGCCTGCACCTTCGCCGGCTGCCGCTTCAACTCCTCGGTCCACCGCTCGTCGGCCTTCGTGGCCTGCGAGTTCAACCGCTGCAACTTCTTCGACGCGACCCTGGAGGGCTGCAAGCTCAGCGGCTCCGTCTTCGTCGACTGCACGCTGCGGCCGTTGACGGTCGCCGGCGGGCAGTGGAGCGGGGTCACGATCCGCGGCACCACCCTGACCCAGCTCGACCTGACCGGCCTCGACCTGCGCGAGGCCGACCTCTCGCTGTCCGACCTCTCCGGGTCGGTGCTCCGCGACTGCCGGCTCGACGGCGCCAGCCTGCGCGACACCGTCCTCGGCAGCAGCGACCTGCGGGGTGCCTCGCTCGACCGGGTCGACCTCGCCGCGGCGCGGCTGCGGCGTACGAAGCTGGACCTGCAGGGTGCCGTGCTGCTGGCCGAGCTCCACGGCGCCGACGTCGACGTGACGACCTGACGTCGCTGTCGCACCACCGATAGTGCGTCACACGACGGTCGTCCCGACGGCCCTTGGACGACAGATTCGTGACGCACTATCGGGTCGCGCGGACCGCCAGTCCCGCGAGCACCAGGTCGAGCCCGGTCTCGAAGTCCGAGGTGTGGTCGGTGGACGTGGGGTCGGAGGCGATCGCCCCGGCACTGCCGGCCTGCCGATGGGTCTGCTCGTCGAGCGCGTGACCGAGCACGAAGTGGAGCAGGGTCCGCGACGCCGTGCCGGCGAGCTCGGGGTCGAGGCCGCCCTCGGTCAGCACCCCCACCAGCTCGTCGTACGGCGCCCGCGCCCCGAGCCCGAAGGCACGGACGGTCGCGACCACCTCGGCCCCGTCGGTCCAGGCCAGGCACGCGTCCCGCAAGGTGTGGCACGACGCGCGCGCCCGCTCCTCCCAGGACCCCTCGGGCAACGGTCGGCCGCCGCGGGCGAGGATCGTGTCGGCGACGGCGGCCAGCAGGGTCTGCTTGTCGGCGAAGTGGTGGTAGATCGCGCTCGGCTGCACACCGAGCTCGTTGCCGAGCCGGCGCATCGTCAGGTCCGGCAGCCCGTGGACGTCGAGGACCGCCAGGGCCCGGTCGACGACGTCGTCGCGGCGGTGGCGCACGTGATCCCTGCCTCGTCCGACCCGCATTGACCGGGTGTGGACCGCCACCCTAACCTGAACGCCGTTCAGTTTCTCCCCCGACGAGAGCAGCCACCATGAGCCGCCGCACCACGACCAGCACCGACGTCGCCCTGATCGCCGGGTTCGCGGCCCTGATCGCCGTCTGCGCCCTGCTGCCCGCGATCGCGGTCGGGTCCAGCGGAGTACCGATCACCCTGCAGACCTTCGCCGTCCTGCTCGTCGGCGCCGTCCTCGGCGCGAAGCGTGGCTTCCTGGCGGTCCTGCTGTACGTCGTGGTCGGGCTCGCCGGACTGCCGGTCTTCTCCGGCGGCGCCGGCGGGCTGGCCGTCCTGGCCGGCCCCAGCGTCGGCTACCTGCTGGCCTTCGCTCCCGCCGCGTTCCTCTGCGGCTTCCTGGTCGAGCGGCTGCCCCGCGCCAAGGTCGCCACCAGCGTGCCGCTCATCTTCCTGGCCGGCTGGCTCTCCAGCCTGCTCGTGATCCACCCGCTGGGCATCGCGGGCCTCGTCGTCCGGCTCGACCTGAGCTGGGCGGACGCCTTCGTCGTCGACCTGGCGTACTGGCCCGGCGACATCGCCAAGAACCTCGCCATGGCCCTCGTCGCGACGGCCGTGCACCGCGCCTTCCCGGACCTGCTCCCCCGGCGTACGCCGGCGGAGCACCCCGCCCCGGCCGCTGCGTGAGCCTGCTCGAGCTCCGGGACGTCACCGTCCGGCTCCCCACGACCGACGGCGACGTCCCGGTCCTGGCGGAGACCACGTTGAGGATCGACGAGCAGCGCGTCGCGCTCGTCGGCGCCAACGGCTCCGGCAAGTCCACGCTGGCCCGGCTGCTCAACGGCCTGGTCTCCCCCACCACCGGCCAGGTGCTCGTCGACGGCCTCGACGTGGCCCGGGAGGGACCGGCCGTGCGGCGCAAGGTCGGATTCTGCTTCACCGACCCCGCCGCCCAGCTGGTGATGCCGACGGTCGCCGAGGACGTCGCCCTGTCGCTGCGGCGCCACCACCCCGACAAGGCCGAGCGCCGGACGGCCGCCCTCGCGGTGCTGGGGAGGTACGGCCTCGCGGAGCTCGCCGACCGCAGCGTGCACGCCCTCTCCGGGGGCCAGCGGCAGCTGCTCGCCCTGGCCGGGGTCCTCGCCACCGACCCCGACGTCGTCGTGGCCGACGAGCCGACCACGCTGCTCGACCTGCGCAACACCCGCGAGGTCGCCGACCTGCTCTTCGGGCTGCGACAGCAGCTGGTGCTGGTCACCCACGACCTCGACCTCGCCCAGCGCTGCGACCGGGCCCTCCTCGTCGACGGTGGCCGGGTGGTCGCCGACGGCGCGCCCGCCGAGGTGGTCGCGACGTACCGGAGCCTGGCATGAGCCTGCTGGGGCTGCACCAGCCCGGCACGACCTGGCTCCACCGGCTGCCGGCCTCGGCGAAGCTGCTGGGACTCTTCGTGGCCGGAGTCGTCGTGGTCGTCCTGCGCGGCCCCCTGACCGCGCTCGTCGCGCTCGCCGCGGCCGTCGCGGTGCTGGCGTGGTCCGGCGCCGGGCTCCGAGTGCTGCTCCGGACGCTGCGCGGGCTGCTCCTGGTGGTGGTGCTGGTGGGCGCCTACTCGGCGTGGGCCCAGGGGTGGGAGCGGGCGGTCGAGCTGGTCGCCGACCTGCTGGCACTGGTCCTCCTCGCCACGGTGCTGACGGTGACGACGCCGATCGACGAGGTGCTCGACACCGTCACCCGCGGACTCGGGCCGCTGCGCAGGTGCGGGGTCGATCCGGAGCGGGTGGGACTCGCGTTCGCGCTGATGATCCGGGCCGTTCCGACCACCCTCGACCTGGCGCGTCAGACCCGTGAGGCGGCCGTCGCCCGGGGGCTGCAGCGAGACCCCAGGGCCCGGCTGGTGCCGCTGGTGGTGCGGTCGGTCGCGCACGCCCGCGCGACCGGCGATGCCCTCGACGCCCGGGGCATCGGGGACTGATCAGCCGGCCACCTGGTTGAGGAACCAGCGGTGGCCGAAGGGGTCCCGGAACACCGCGACCCGACCGGCCGGCGGCGAGTCCTCCGGCCCACGGTCCAGCACCACGCCGGCGGCGACCACCCGAGCGCACACGGCGTCGACGTCGGCCACCGTCAGGTGCAGCGACACGGCTGCTCCGCGCCCGGGGTCCGGGGCGGCGACCCCGGCCGAGTCGAACTCGTCGGACATCATCCAGCGGGCTCCGCCGACCGCGAGCTCGACGTGGCCCACGCGCCCGTCGTCCATCACGATCGGCTCCAGCACCACCTCGGCGTCCAGCGCCGCGGCGTACCACTCGATCGCCCGCCGGGCGTCCCTCACGCAGAGGTACGGGGTCAGCTCGCTCATCCCCCCACCCCACCACCGCGGGCGTGGTTTGTCACCGGCGCCGGTCAGGTCACGTGCTGCCGGCGCAGCCCGAAGGTCACGCCGTCGACCAGCGCCCCCCACGACGCCTCGATCACGTTGTGGCCCACGCCGACGGTCACCCACGTCGACTCGCCGTCGCTGGTCTCGATCAGCACCCGGGTGATGGCGTCGGTGCCGTGGCCCTGGTCGAGGATCCGCACCTTGTAGTCGATGAGCTCGAACTTCGCGACCTCCGGGTAGGCCTGCCCGATGGCCTCGCGCAGCGCCTGGTCGAGCGCGTTGACCGGGCCGTTCCCCTCACCGGTGACGACGTAGCGGACGCCTTCCGAGCGCAGCTTGACGGTCGCCTCCGAGATCGCCTCGTCGCCGGGGCGGGTCTCGGTGATCACCCGCCACGACTCGACCTCGAAGTACGCCGGCCGCCCGCCCTCGACCTCCTCGAGCAGCAGCAGCTCGAAGGACGCGTCGGCCGCCTCGAAGGTGTGGCCGCGCGACTCCAGCTCCTTGACCCGGTCGGTGATCCGGGTGAGGAGCTCCTTGTCGCCGGAGAGGTCGAAGCCGAGCTCGCGACCCTTGAGCTCGATCGAGGCGCGACCGGCCATGTCGGAGACCAGCAGCCGCATGTCGTTGCCGACGCCCACCGGGTCGAGGTGCTGGTAGAGGTTGGGGTCGACCTTGATCGCGCTCGCGTGGAGGCCGGCCTTGTGCGCGAACGCCGACGTGCCGACGTACGGCTGGCGCCCGGCGGGCGGGACGTTGGTGACCTCGGCGACGGCATGGGCGGTCCGGGTGGCCTCGCGCAGCAGTCCCTGCGGCAGCACCTGGCGGTCCAGCTTGAGCTCGAGGTTGGCGACGACCGAGACCAGGTCGGCGTTGCCGGTGCGCTCGCCGTAGCCGTTGATCGTCCCCTGGACGTGGGTGGCGCCGGCGTCGACCGCCGCGAGGGTGTTGGCGACCGCGCAGCCGGTGTCGTTGTGGCAGTGGATCCCGACCCGGACCCCGGTCGTCTCGACCACGTCGTGCACCACGTCGGCGACCCAGCCGGGCAGCATGCCGCCGTTGGTGTCGCAGAGCGCGGCGACCGAGGCGCCCGCCTCGTACGCCGTGCGGAGCACCTCGAGGGCGTAGTCGCGGTTGTCGCGGTAGCCGTCGAAGAAGTGCTCGGCGTCGAGGAACACCTCCTGGCCCTCGGCGCGGAGGTGGCTGACGGTGTCGCGCACCATCGCCAGGTTCTCCTCGAGCGTGGTGCGCAGGGCGAGCTCCACGTGGCGGTCGTGCGACTTGGCGACCAGGGTGACGACGCCGGCCCCCGAGTCGCGGAGTGCGCCGACGAGCGGGTCGTCCGCAGCACGTACGCCGGGGCGGCGGGTCGCCCCGAAGGCCGCGAGCCTCGCGTGGCGCAGGTCGAGCTCGTGGACCGCGCGCCGGAAGAACTCGGTGTCCTTGGGGTTGGCACCCGGCCACCCGCCCTCGATGTAGCCGACACCGAGGCCGTCGAGGTGGCGCGCGATCGTCAGCTTGTCGGCGACGGAGAGGGTGAGCCCCTCCTGCTGCGCGCCGTCGCGCAGCGTCGTGTCGTAGACGTGGAAGTCCCCCTGCAGGTCGACGGTGCTCTCCATCGGTGCAGTCCTCACTCGGTCGGGTACGGGCAACAAAAAACCTCCCGTGGGATACGAGAGGTGGGCGCGTCGAGGGTCTCGACGCGCTAGCAAATGATGATGCGGTGCTGCATGCCGACCAGTGTCGCACGGCTGACCGAGCGGCGAGACCGGCTTCTCGGCATGCGGGCGGGTGGGAGGTGGTCGCGGTTTCCCCCGGTCGGCCGGCGCGGGGAAACCGTCAGGGCAGCAGCGAGAACGGCGACCCCGACGGACCCCAGTCGGACCCGCGGGCCTCCGCAGCGGCAGCCAGGCCGACCGCCCCGCCCACGACCACGACGAACGCGACCAGCCACGGCCCCACCGACCGCGAGAGCGGGTGGACGACGCGGTTGACCGGGCCGCTGAGGCGGGAGCCGCCGGGGCCCAGCCACAGCGCGAGGCCGAGCACGGCGCCGCAGGCGAACAGGGTCACCGGCTCGCTGGCGGCGACGGCGTAGCAGACCAGCCCGCAGGCCAGCGCCAGGCCGAGGCTCCAGAGCAGGAGCAGCAGCGCCCCGGGGACCGCCTGCACGACGTGCCACGGGGAGGCGACGAGGAGCTGCGGACCGTCGTACCAGCGGGAGCCGCGGAGCTCCCGCCGCGCACCGGCTGCGCTGCCGGCCAGGGACCCGGCGCGGAGCACCCACACCAGGGCGGCGATCACGGCGACGGCCAACCACGGGGCGGCGAGCACAGCGGCACCGGTGGCCACGCCCAGCCCGGTGAGCAGGAGTCCGCGCCGGAGCCGTTCGGGGAGCCCGACCCGCGAGGCGCTCGCCGGCTCCTCGCCCAGGACCCGGGTGGGGTCGTGCTCGTCGTCCGGCTCGTCGTCGTCGAAGAAGCTCAGCGTCTGCTCGTGGCCACTCGTGGCCAGGGCGAGCGGGACGGTGTAGGGGTCGTCGCGGGGTGCCGGTGGCGCCGGCATCGCGACGACCGGGACGGGCCCGCCGACGAGCGCCGCGCGCAGCTCCTCGAGACCGGGGCGGTGGCGGGGCTCGGGGTCGAGCGCGGCCTCGACCAGCTCGGCGACGTCCTCGGGCAACCCGGTCAGGTCGTGCTGACCCCGGCGTACGCGGTCCATGATCGCCATCGACGGCCCCCGGCCGAAGGGCGGCCGGCCGGTGCCGGCGTACGCCACCGTGGCCGCCCAGGAGTGGACGTCGGAGGCCGCGGTCGCGTCATCGCCGTAGAGGATCTCGGGCGCGAGGTAGCCCGGCGTCCCGAGCAGCCAGCCGGTGTGGGTCAGGCGGGGGTCGTCGGCGACCCGGGCGAGGCCGAAGTCGATGAGGATCGGGGTCCGGCCCTCCATCAGCACGTTGGAGGGCTTCACGTCACGGTGCAGCACGCCGACGTCGTGCACGGAGGTGAGGCCCTCCGCCAGGCACTCGGCGAACCACCGGAGGTCGTCCCCGTCGATCGGTCCGTCCTCGTGCACCTGGTCGTGCAGCGACAGTCCGGGCACGTAGCGGGTCGCGACGTACGGGACGTCCCCCCACGGGTCGGCGTCGACGATCTCGGCCACCCAGCGGCTGCGGATCCGCGAGAGCGAGTTGACCTCGCGGTCCAGCCGCTGACGGGCCTCCTCGTCCCCCACGATGTGGGGTCGCAGCACCTTGAGCGCCACCCGCGGGCCGGTGCCGCGCCGCGCCAGGTGCACCACGCCCATGCCGCCCTCGCCGAGGCGGGTCAGGAGCTGGTAGCCGCCGACGGTGAGCCCCTCGGGCGACTGCGGGGAAGTCGTCACCCGAGCAGGTTAACGGCCCGGCAGCCGGATCCGGTGATCCCGCGACGACCCTGCCTCAGCCGTGGTCGTCGAGCTCGGCCAGCAGCCGACGCGTCGCCACCAGGCGGTACGACGCGTCGAGCAGCTCTGCCACCTCCGCCCAGTCGGTCCGCCGCAGGTCGAGGTCGAGGCCGCGCCAGCCGGAGGGCCCGTAGTAGGCCGGGACCCAGAAGCGGGGGTCGGTGTCCAGGGCGCCGACCTCGGCCGGGTCCGGCTTGAAGAGGACGGCCTGGTCGTGACGCTCGTGCTCGCCCGGGCGGACCTTGACGCCGCCGCCGTACACCGCGAACCCCTTGCCCCGCTGCCCTGCCCGGAAGTGCGGTCGGCCGTGCGAGACGCGCTCGACGACCTGCGGCAGGCCCGCCGTGGCGGCGCGGAGCCGCACGAGCACCGGGTCGTCGTCGTCGAACATCAGAGGATGACTCACCCGACCATGATGCCCGCGTCCCGACGTCCGTGGCGGCTACCCTGCCGGGCAAGGCGTCGCCGGTACTCGGACACGGCGGTGCACCACGCGGGGAGGATGCATGACCGGCCCGGACGACGACCTCGACCGTGCGCAGTACCTCGCGTGGTCGCGCACCTGGGAGGCGCTGGGACACCTGGCCAGCGTGCGTCCGCAGCGGCTCTCCCAGCGGCTCGTGGAGTTCTTCGAGGGCCTGTGCGTGCAGCTGGAGCCGACCCACACCTTGGAGATCGGCGCCCACGAGGCGACGTTCAGCCGGTGGGCCGCCGACCACCTGCCCACCGCGCACGTCACCGCGTTCGAGGCCAACCCGTGGGTGCACGAGAAGTTCGCGGCGGAGCTGGCCCCGACCCGGGTCGACTACCTCAACCTGTGCGTCGGGCCGGTGACCGGCGAGATCGAGCTGATCCTCCCTCGGCGCGTGGTCGGCGGTGGGCGCCGTCCCCTGGAGAGCAAGCTGGCCTCGCTGCACGCCCACACCCGGGCCGGCGACGAGCAGCGGGTGATGGTGCCGTCGGTCCGGCTCGGGGACCACCTCACGACGCTCGGTGACGACGACCGCGTGGTGGCGTGGATCGACGTGGAGGGGGCGATCGGGATGGTGCTCGAGGGCAGCGGGTCCGTGCTCGACCGCACCGAGGCCCTCGTCGTCGAGGTCGAGAACCAGACCATGTGGGAGGGGCAGTGGCTCGACGTCGATGTCGCCGCCCACCTCCGCGGGTGCGGCCTGATCCCGGTCGCGAGGGACGTCACGCCGCGGTCCCACCAGTACAACGTGGTCTTCGTCAGGGCCGGGCTCGCGCTCGACCCGCGCACGGCCGAGGACGCCGCGCACGTGGTGCGCCGGCCGCCGAAGCAGCAGGACACCGCCGGCCGGTGAGGCTCAGCAGACGCGGTGCATCCAGCCGAACGGGTCCTCGGCGCGGCCGTACTGGATGTCGACCAACGACTGGCGCAGCTCCATCGTGAGGTCGGTGCTGGCGGGCGCCGGCGCCTCGCCGCCGTCCCAACGCAGCGAGCCGACCGGGGTGACCACGGCCGCCGTCCCGCACGCGAAGATCTCCACGATGTCGCCGCTGGCGACCCCGTCCCGCCACTCGTCGATGGAGAGCTTCCGCTCCTCGACCGGGTGACCGAGCTTGCCGGCCAGCTCGATGATGCTGGAGCGGGTGATGCCCTCGAGGATGGTGCCGGTCTCGGGAGTGACGATGCGGCCGTCGGCGTGGACGAAGTAGAGGTTCATGCCGCCGAGCTCCTCGACGTAGCGACCCTCCTGCGCGTCGAGGAAGACCACCTGGTCGCAGCCCTGGCCGATCGCCTCCTGCTGGGCGACGAGCGAGCTGGCGTAGTTGCCGCCGGTCTTGGCCGCCCCCATGCCGCCGCGGCCGGCGCGGGTGTACTCCTCGGTGAGCCAGAGGGTGACGGGCTTGACGCCCCCCTTGAAGTAGGCGCCGGCGGGTGAGCAGATGACCATGAACGTCACGTGCTGGGCCGGGCGGACGCCGAGGAAGGTCTCGGAGGCGAACATGAAGGGCCGGACGTACAGGCTCTTCTCCCCCTGGCTGTCGGGCACCCACCGCTGGTCCTGCGTGACCAGGGCGTCGACGGCAGCCACGAAGTCCTCCTCCGGCAGCACCGGGAGGGCCAACCGGTGCGAGGAGCGCGCCATCCGTGCCGCGTTGGCCTCGGGACGGAAGGTCCACACCGAGCCGTCGTCGTGGCGGTAGGCCTTCATCCCCTCGAAGGTCTCCTGCGCGTAGTGCAGGACCGCCGTCGCCGGGTCGAGCGTCAGCGGGCCGTACGGCGTCACCCGTGCGTCGTGCCAGCCGCCGTCCGGCGTCCACTCGACCGTGAACATGTGGTCGGTGAAGTGGGTGCCGAACCCGGGGTTGGCGAGGATCTCGGTGAGCCGCTCGTCGGCGACCGGGTGGTCGCTGGGGGTGGTGCTGATGTGCATGGGGACAACCTATCGGGACGTCGGTCTCCCCGCCTGAGCGGGGAAACCGTCAGCCCGCGACGACCTCACAACCCCCGTCACCCCACTCCGGTGGGCGACCACCACCGCCTGCACCCGGTCACGCACGCCGAGCTTGGCCAAGACCCGCGCCACGTGGGTCTTGACGGTGGTCTCAGCGAGGTGGAGCTCGCCGGCGATCTCTGCGTTGGACTGGCCACGGGCCATCGAGCGCAGCACGTCGAGCTCACGCTCGGTGAGACGGTCGAGACCCGGCGCGCGCTCGGCGGGACGCACGTAGGAGTCGACCAGCCGCGCGACCACGCTGGGCCCCAGCGTGGTGTCCCCGGCGGCACAGCTGCGCACGGCGGCGATCAGCGCAGCGGGCTCGGTGGTCTTGAGGAGGAACCCCGCAGCCCCTGCGCGCAACCCCTCGAGCACGTACTCGTCGAGGTCGAACATCGTGAGCACCAGGCACCGCACCCGTGGCGCCACCTCGCGCAGCCTGGCGATCGCCGTGATCCCGTCACCTCCCGGCATCTCGACGTCCATGAGGACCACGTCCGGATCGAGCTCGGTGGCAAGCCGTACGGCGGCTCGACCGTCGTCGGCCTCGCCGACCACCTCGAGCTCGGGGTCGCTCCCCAGCACCGTCACCAGCCCTGCGCGCAGCAGGACGTTGTCATCGGCCACCAGCACCCGCAGCGTCACGACGCAGGCACCGCCCTCGTGACCGGCAGCGACGCCTCCACCGCGAAACCGTGCCCCTCGGGCCCGGTCCTCAGCGTCCCGCCCGCCAGCGCGACCCGCTCGGCCAGCCCCACCAGCCCGTAGCCCCGGGAGGCCGAGGCACCGCGTGCGCCGCCTCCCGTGTCGACCACCGACACGACGACCAACCCTCCGCGAACACCGACCCACACCGACACGGCAGCGCCGGGCGCGTGGCGCACGGCATTGGTCAGTGCCTCCTGCACCACCCGGTGCACCACCGGTCCGAGCGGGTCCGGTGGCGTGTCCCGCACCGTCAGGTCCACCGGCGTGCCCGTGGCCCGGATCCTCAGAACGAGCGCGTCGATGTCCTCCACCCCGCGCGAGGTGGATCTCGTCCCCGGGCCGAGTCGCTCGAGGTCTGCCAGGGTGTCGCGGGCGGTCGCATCGATGACGGCGACCGCTCGCGCGGCTGCCTCACGGTCCGAGGGCCACGACACCTGCCCGGCTGACGCCTGCATGGCGATGACGCCGATCGCATGGGAGGCGACGTCGTGGAGCTCGCGGGCGAAGCCTGCCCGCTCCGCCGATACAGCGGCGCTCGCCGCGTCGGCGAGCTCGGCCTCGCGGACAGCGGCACGCTGCCGGGCGCGGCCCTCGCGCCATCTGGCCAGGCGGACAGCGCCACCCCCGGCTGCGGCGACCGTCATGAGCAGCAGCGCCACGAAGAGGTTGTCCGGATCGTCCTGGGCGCGGCTCCAGCCCACGGCGACCACGAGGAGCAGGCCGGACGCCAGCTCGGAGGACGGCACCCGGGCCCGGGACACGGTGGCCCAGACCAGGCCCCCGAGGGTGCCGAAGGTCCAGAACCCGCCGAGCACCGGGGCGCCGAGCATCGATCCGAGCACGAAGATCGCCGCGCACGCGGTGCAGGCTGCGGTGAGGGCGACTGTCCGCCCCACCACGCACGCGGCGGCGAGAGCAGAGGTCATCACGGTCCAGGGCAGCAGATCGCGCGGGCCCTCGACCAAGGAGTATGCGGTGACCTCGACGGCCGCCAGCCCGGCGAGTGCCACCGCCAGCCCGAGATCGTGGCGGGGAACGCCCCCCTCGCGCGTCGGCCCGGCCGGTGCACTGGTCCGCGGCTCCGGCTCGCGCAGCAGACCCAGGTGCCGGCGCAGCTCGCTCGTCGCGAGCTGGGTGCGCTCGTGGATCCGTCGCAGGGCCGGCCGCGGGTCCTCGGGGTCCAGGTCTGCCACCTCGTCGCGGATCTCGGCCACCTGCAGCCGGAGCGCCGAGGCGATCTCGTCGGCCAGCCGCCTGCGCTCCTCCCGGATCGCGGCCAACGCGACCTCCCCGGGCTCGGTACCCGCGAGGTCAGCCGCGCGGACACGCTCCCGCCGGGCCCGGAGGGCTGAGGACAGCGCCGTACGTAGGACCTCGCCGGCGAGCACCAGCAGCACCGTGACGAAGACCCACTCCGGGAAGCCTGCGTCTCGGTCGCGCAGGACCAACGCCAGCGTGACGGCCGCGGCGACCGCCACCAGGGCGAGGTCGAACGGTCCCGGGCGACGCACACCTCAGGATAGGCGTCGTCGCTGCCCGACGGCGTCCTCCGCAAGGACGACCCTGCATCGTCCTCCCGCCGACCGGTCAGGGCCGCCATGGCCGACGCGGCGACCTGGTCCTGCTGCCTAGGGTCCGGGGGACGGGCCACGAGGTCCGGGATCCGGAGGCCCCGACATGAAGCTTGCGCCGCACCATCGGCTGGCCCTGGCAGGCGCTGTCCTGACCTCCGCCATCGCGCTCACCGACGCCGTGACCCATGGCCTGACCGGGGGGTGGTCGCCCTTCTCGGAGGAGTCCGAGGCGACGACCATGGTGGTCGTCGGCTGCTTGGTCCACGGACTCACCTACGCCGCCCTCGCCCTCGTGCTCGTACGAGAGGCGCCGGCCTTCGCCGCCACCAACCGGATCGCCCGGGCGACCCGCTGGGTGCTCCTGCCGAGCCTGGTCACGCTGGCGCTCGGATTCCTGACCGCGGTCCCCGCCATGACGGCGTACCACGTGACGTCCGGCGTCGTGTACGACGTCTCCGGACTCGTCGCCACGTTCGCCTTCCTCGGGTTGATCCTGGGTGCGCTGGTCCTGGGGCTCGCTGCCCTGCGCACCCGCGCGCTCGGGACAGGCGGGCAGGTGCTGGCCCTGATGCTCCCCGTCCTGGGCGTGACCGTGCTGCTCCAGGTGCTGGCTCCGCTCTGGGCGCACCCGGCCTATCTCGAGACCACGCTGCAGCTCGGCCTCGCCCTCGTCGGGGTCGGCGCCACCGCCCCAGCCACCACCGGACGATCGGTCCTGCCGTCACAGGTCGGGTGATCACCGGGCACCGTCCCCCTCGTCAGCGCACTGGTCCGAGCTGCGACCCACGTGCTGGTCGGCAGGTCCCTGATCGGGATCGGTACGCCTCAGCCGGCGGCCCGGGACGCGATCGCGTCCCCGACCGCGGCGGTCTGACGTGGTCCCCCGGCGGTCCTGGCAGCCAGGTCCTCGACGACCGCCCGCTCGACGCGGGCCGCCGCGTCGTGGTGCCCGAGGTGGTCGAGGAGCAGGCCTGCCGAGAGGATCGCCGCGGTGGGGTCGGCCTTCTGCTGGCCTGCGATGTCGGGCGCGGAACCGTGCACCGGCTCGAACATCGACGGGGCGGTCCGGTCGGGGTTGATGTTCCCCGAGGCGGCGAGCCCGATGCCACCGGTGACGGCCCCCGCCAGGTCGGTGATGATGTCGCCGAAGAGGTTGTCGGTGACGACCACGTCGAAGCGGGCCGGGTCGGTGGCGAGGAAGATGGTCGCCGCGTCGACGTGGAGGTAGTCCACCTCGACCTGCGGGAACTCCTCGCCCACCTCGCGGACCAGCCGCGACCAGACGGCGCCCGCGTGCGTCAGCACGTTGGTCTTGTGGACCAGCGTGAGCCGGCGTCGGGGCCGGGCACCGGCACGGGTGAAGGCGTCGCGCACCACGCGCTCCACGCCGTACGCGGTGTTGAGCGACACCTCGGTCGCGACCTCGTGGGGCGTGCCCACCCGGACCGAGCCGCCGTTGCCGGTGTAGGGACCCTCGGTGCCCTCGCGCACGACCACGAAGTCGACCTCGCCCTTGGCCAGCACGCTGTCGGCCAGCGGGGTCGCGACGCCCGGGAAGATGCGGGACGGTCGCAGGTTGACGTAGTGGTCGAGCTCGAAGCGCAGCCGCAGCAGCAGCCCGCGCTCGAGCAGCCCCGGCGGCAGGTTCGGGTCACCCGGGCGGCCGCCCACGGCTCCCAGCAGGATCGCGTCGTGCCCGCGGACCTCGTCGAGCACGGTGTCGGGCAGCACCTCGCCGGTCATGAGGTAGCGCTCGGCGCCGAGGTCGTAGTGGGTCTGCTCGAACGTGGCGTCGGGCACGGCCTCGAGGACCTTCAGGGCCTCGGCGGTGACCTCGGGGCCGATGCCGTCGCCGCCGATGACCGCGATCCGGTGGGAAGTCGTCATGTCGGCCGAGGTTAGTTGTCGTCGGGACGCTGACCGCCGTTGTCCCGCAGGTCGAGCGAGGCCTGGACGGCCTCGTGGCTGCGCGGGTTGTTCGGGTCGTGGCTGGCGGGGCCCCAGTCGGGGTACATGTCGTACATGGATCTGTCTCCTGGTGGTGGCTGCCCCGCGGCGGGCCGTCCGGGATGGCTCACGGATCGCGTGAGTCCACGAGGGACGGAGTCCAGGAGAGATGCGGGTGGCGCGTGACTGCCGGCGTACCCGCCGCGGAGCTGGTGAGGTCTTCAGCTGGATCGAGGGGCCCGCAACGCCGAACTCCGCGGCGAGGTGGCCCGCTCGTCAGGCCTCGCCGCGGCGCTCGATGAGTACGAACACGCTCCGCATGGTGGGACCACCGTACGTCGGCTCCGCAGGGGCCGCGACCGGTTTCACGACACCGTCCGCCATGCGAGACGTACCGACCGGAATGAGAGACTCGGCCCCATGAGCGCACCCCCCGAGCTGCCCGAGATCGTCCGGCGCGCCTTCGACGTGTCCCGCCGCGCCGGCTACGTGTCGTTCTGCCGCAACGAGACCGGCCGGTTGCTGGCCACCCTGGCGGCGACCCGGTCAGGCACCCTCGCCGAGTTCGGCACCGGCACCGGCGTCGGCACCGCCTGGCTGCGCTCGGGGGTCCGCGCGGACGCCCAGATCCTCACCGCCGAGCTCGAGCCCCGGCTGGCCGGGGCGGCCGCCGAGATCTTCGAGGACGACCCGCAGGTCGACGTCCGGACCGCCGACTGGGCGACGCTGCTCGACCAGGGCCCGTTCTCGCTGCTCTACCTCGACTCGGGCGACCCCGACGCGGTGCGCGTCGACGCCGTCGCCGACCTGGTCGAGCCCGGTGGCATCGTCGTGCTCGACGACTTCACGCCCTGCGAGCAGTGGCCGCCGATCACCTACGGCCGCGTCGACACGCTGCGCGAGGAATGGCTCACCGACGAGCGCTTCACCGCCGTCGAGGTGCTCGTCGCCTCCGACGCGGCCACGCTCATCGCGACCCGCCACTGACCCCGGGCCCGGCCCGGACCCGGCTCCGCCGCCGCGCCCACCGCCAGCGGCGCCACCGCCGTCGCAGCCTGCGCAGCAGCGACGGCTCCCGACGGCGTACGTCGGCCAGCGTCAGCGTGCCGGCAGCACCGAGCTCCGCGACCTGGGCGAGGTAGAGCTCCGCGCAGGCGAGGGCGTCCCCCAGCGCGTCGTGCGCACGCACGGGCGGGAGCCCGAACCGGTCCCGGGCGCGCCACAGGCGGAGCGCCCCGCGCGGCAGCTCCCCACCCCCGCGCGTGAGCAGCCGGCGCTGCAGGTCCATCGTGCAGACCACCGGGACGTCGGGCAGCTCCTCGCCGACCGACCCGAAGGCGGCCCTGAGGAAGGCCACGTCGAACGGGGCGTGGTGGGCCAGCAGCACCCGTCCCTCGAGGGCGGCCCGCAGCTCGGCGAGCACCTCCGGCAACGGCCGGCCGGTCGCCAGGTCGTCGTGGGTCAGGCCGTGGATGACGACCGCGGCGCCCGGTCCGCCGTCGCCCCCGACGAGGAGGCGGCGGGCGCCGCCGAGCGGGACGCGGAACCCGTCCACGGGCACGAACCCGATGGCCAGGACCCGCTCGGTCGCCGGGTCCAGGCCGCTGGTCTCGAGGTCGACGGCCAGCAGGGACAGGTCCGCCAACGGCGTCCGCTCCGGGATCACCACAGTGCCGACACGGGGTGTCTCTGCGCGAGCGCGGACTGCGCGGACCGCAGCACCCCGAAGACGGTGCGCAGGTGGCGCTGCTCCAGGGAGCTCAGCGCCGAGGGGTCGACGTGGTTGTCGGGAAGCGCCCCGTGGCGGACCTGGTCGGCCTGGTGGCCGAGCCGGAGCGCGGTGAGGTACTCCCACGCGTCATGCAGGTCGTCCGCCAACGGCCGGCTGAGCGCCCCGCCGGCCACGGCGTCCTCCAGCCGCTCCAGCGTGCTGGTGGCCGGCGACCCGACCGTCAGCGCGTGGATGCGGGCGATCTCGACCACGATCCCGATCCCGCCACGCTTGAGGTCGAGGGTGTCGCGGTGCTCACCGGTCCGCTCCACGACCAGCCCGCGGAAGAAGCCGACCGGGACGGGGCGGGCGGCGGCGTGGCTCGCGAGGTGGGCCAGGAACAGGTCGGCGCCGGCGGCCGAGCGCCGCAGGTGGTCGGCGACGTCGGCCGTCAGCGACGCTTCCCCGGACAGGTGTCGCAGGTCGAAGAAGATGCTGGCGCCGATCACCGCACCCGGCGTCGGCTCGCGCACCCACGCCGACACCTCGTCACGCCATCCGGCCCGGGTGCGACGCCACCGAGCGTCCCCCGCCATCGTGCCGCCCCCGCAGCGCGGGTAGCCCACGACCTCCAGGTCGGCCGTCACCCGATCGGCCAGCTCCACGAACCAGGCGTCGTCGGCCTCCGAGGCGTCGTCGTGGAGCACCAGGGCGTGGTCCTGGTCCGCGTGGAGGGCCTGCTCGAAGCGGGCACGCGACCCGAGGGTCACCCAGGCGTAGGGCACCGGTGCCGGGCCGATCGCGTCCTCCGCCAGGGTCACGAGCCGCCGCTCGACGGCGTCGCCGATCGTGGTGACGACCCTGCTGGCGTCGCGGGCCGAGGTGCCCTGCCGGACGAGCGAGGCCACGAGGCCGGCGAGCCGGCCGGCCGCCTCGGCCACCTCCGCCGCGTCGCGGGCGCGCGCGACGTCACCGACGAGGTGGACCGGGTCGGCCTGCTCCAGGCGCATCAGGTCCGTGGCCGTCACCACGCCGACCGGCCGCCCGTCACGGAGCAGGGGCAGGTGGTGCAGGTTGCGGCGCACCAGCTCGAGCAGCACCTCGAGCGCGACGGCGTCGGGCGAACCGGTCACCGGCTCGGGTGTCATGACCGCGGACACCGCGACAGCGGGGTCGGTCCCGGCCGCGACCACCCGGCTGCGCAGGTCGCGGTCGGTCAGGATGCCGACCAGCCGCTCGCCGTCGGTCACCAGCACCGAGGAGACCTGCTCCCGGTGCATCACCTCGGCCGCCTCGCGGACGGTGGCGGTGGCGGCGACGGTCACCGGCGGCCGGCGTACGAGGTCGGCGACGCGGGTGCGCAGCACCGCCCGCTGCAGGTCGTCGGCGTGCAGGTCGCGCTGGTGCTCGACGGCGCCGCGGAGCCGGTCGCCACCCCGCTCGCGGAGGGCGGCGGCCAGGGCGGGGTGTCGCGCGAGCAGCTCCCCGGCGGCAGCCGCCGGCAGCACGAGCAGCAGCGAGTCCTCGATCGCGCTCACCGTGACCGGCTGGGCCGTCCCGGCCACGAGGGCAGGGCCCCCGACGCTGGTGCCCGCACCACCCCGCTGGACGAGCTCGCCGTCGGCGTCGCGGGCCTCGACGGCTCCGGAGCGGACGACCAGCAGGCCCTCCGGCACCTCGCCGGCCGGGAGCACCACCTCCCCGCGCCGGCGGTAGACGACCTCGAGCAGCGCCGGGAGGGTGCTCAGCTCGTGCGCCGGGAGCGCGTCGAAGGGTGCGTGCGCCGCGAGGAAGTCACGGATCTCGGCAAGCTCGACGTCCAGGGCCACGGGCCCATCATGCCGGGGGCGTCACCTCGACGGTCCACGCCGGCAGCAGCGCCTGCGCCAACGGGCCGATCGCCAGGGCGTAGAGCACGGTGCCGAGCCCGAGCGTGCCGCCGAGCAGCAGGCCGACCACCACGACCGAGGCCTCCAGGACCGTGCGGACCAGGCGCATCGAGCGGCCGGTACGTCGGGCGAGGCCGGTCATCAGGCCGTCGCGCGGGCCGCGACCGAGCTGGGCGCCGATGTACATCGCGGTGGCCAGCCCGTTGAGGAGCACCCCGGCGACCAGCAGCCCCACCCGGAGCGCGGTCCCGTCGGGGGTGCCGAGCACCGCCAGGGTCGCGTCGGCGGCCAGGCCGACGACGACGGCGTTGGAGATCGTCCCGAGACCGGGCACCTCGCGCAGCGGGATCCAGGCCAGGAGCACCACGACGCTGATCAGGATCACGGCCTGTCCGAGCGTGATCGGCACGTGGCGGATGAAGCCGGAGTGGAGCACGTCCCACGGGGCGAGGCCGAGCTCGCCGCGGACCATCAGGGCGAGCGAGACGCCGTACAGCACCAGGCCGACGTACAGCTGGACGAGACGGCGGGGCAGCCGACCGGCCCGCAGCTGCGCCACCGGTCCGAGGTCGGTGAGGGCCGGGCGTGCCGTCACGAGGTGCGTCATGGCACCGAGGATCTCCCGGATTGGCCTTGTGATCCATAGCCACTTCCAGCAGAGTGGCCACGTGCAGCAGCTCGTCAGTGCCCACCGCACCGCCACCCTGGTCGGCGACTTCCCGCGCTCCCCGGCCTACGCCGGCCTCGCCGAGGCGCTGCGCCGCCTGGTCGCCGACGGCCGGATCCCGGTCGGCGCCCGGCTGCCCAGCGAGCGCGACCTGACCCGCGTGCTCGACGTGTCCCGCACGACGGTCACGCGGGCCTACGCCTCCCTGGTCGAGCAGGGGTACGCCGAGCCCCGTCGCGGCTCGGGGACCTTCACCCGACTGCCCGGCGAGGCGACCCGGGTGCACGACCGGGCCCTGCTGCCGCGCCCCGACGACGCGGGCGTGGTCGACCTCAACTGCGCCGCCCCCGCAGCGACGTGGGGCATCGCCGCGGCCTACGAGCGGGCGCTGGCCGTGCTGCCGTCCTACCTCGCCGGTCACGGCTACTTCCCGGTCGGGTTGCCCGCCCTCCAGCAGGCGATCGCGTCGTCGTACGAGGCCCGCGGCCTCCCCACGTCGCCGGACCAGGTGATGGTCACCCCTGGTGCGCTCGCCGCGGCCGCGATCGTGTCGCGGGCCCTCACCGGTGCCGGTGACCGGGTGCTCGTCGAGTCACCGTGCTACCCCAACGCCGTCGAGGCGCTGCGCGACGCCGGCGCCCGGCTGGTCCCCTCGCCGGTCGACCCCGACGGCTGGGACCTGCCGGGGATCGGCGCCGGCCTGCACCAGGTCGCCCCGCGGCTGGCGTTCCTCATCCCCGACTTCCAGAACCCCACCGGCCTGCTGATGCCCGACGAGCAGCGGGAGGAGTACGCCGGCCACCTGCGTCGTGCCCGGGTCCGCGCCGTGGTCGACGAGGCGCACCAGTGGCTGCCGCTCGAGGGGCAGGCCATGCCGTTGCCGTTCGCGGCGCACGCACCCGGCACGGTCACCGTGGGCAGCGCCAGCAAGGGCTTCTGGGGCGGGCTGCGGGTCGGCTGGATCCGCGCCCCCGAGGGCACCATGGACAGCTTCGTCCGCGCACGCCTGGCGCTCGACCTCGGCGCCCCGGTGCTCGAGCAGCTGGTGCTGGTCGAGCTGCTCCGCGACGCCGACCGGGTCGTGGGCGACCACCGCCACCGGCTGCGCGAGCAGCGCGACGCGCTCGCCGACGCGGTGTCCACGTCGCTCCCGGACTGGCGGTTCCGGCTGCCGTCCGGGGGGTTGGCGCTGTGGTGCGAGCTGCCGGCGCCGCTGGCGACGGCGCTGGCCGCCGAGGGAGACCGGCGCGGCGTCGTCGTGGCGCCCGGGCCGGTGTTCGCCGCCGAGGGCGGCCTCGCCCGATTCGTGCGCCTCCCGTGGACCCGGCCGGTCGGCGAGCTGCAGGACGCGGTCGCCCGGCTGGCCGAGGCGTGGTCGGCGGTGCTGGCCGGTCACGACCCCGACCGGCGCCCGTCCTCGCGGGTGATGGTGGCCTGAGCCTGGCCCTGCGAGCCCGGACGCCGCACGGCCCGCCCGGCAGGAGCCGGACGGGCCGTGGTGAGGCGGTGCGTGTCAGCCCTTGGGAGCCACGCGGATCCAGGTGGTCGGACCATCGGTCCCGAGCACCTTCATGGTGGTCCCGGTGTTCGGCACCTTCACGCTGTACCAGCCGGGCTGGTAGCGACCCGGGTGCGAGCCGGTGGCACCGTGACGGTCACGGTTGCGCCAGTAGCGACGCGAGTCGTCGAAGACCGGCA
The DNA here is from genome assembly GCF_004564375.1 of Nocardioides euryhalodurans. Classification (NCBI taxonomy): domain Bacteria; kingdom Bacillati; phylum Actinomycetota; class Actinomycetes; order Propionibacteriales; family Nocardioidaceae; genus Nocardioides; species Nocardioides euryhalodurans. The sequence continues at coordinate 3,761,294 of NZ_CP038267.1, read as the reverse complement.
CGGCCTTCTGCGACTTGATCGTGACCGAGTCGACCTTCACGTTGCCCTTGCGGCGGAACTCCCGCTTGAGCGTGATCCTGTCGGTCTTCTCCAGCCCGAAGGTCGAGTCGAAGGACAGGATCCGGTTGCGCAGCAGCTCGCCGTTGCTCCAGTGGGTGAAGCCCGGACGGGCGTCCACCGGCAGCAGCTGGCCACCGCCCGGGTGGTCACCGACGTTGTTGTCGGTGAACTCGTCGTTCCAGTACCAGACCAGCACGCCGTTCTGGTACGGGTACGACTCCACCTTGTCGGGCTTGGTCTCACCGAAGGAGAAGTTGTAGGCGGTCTTCAGCGACTTGTCGTAGCCGTCGTACTGACGGTTCTCCATGACGTAGGCGTTGAAGTAGGCGTTGAACTCCTCACCGGTGGTGGTGCGGAAGCCGTCGAACTCCCAGCCGGTCTCGCCCTCCTCGGCAGTGCCGATGACCTCGCCGTCGACGGCGACCTGGTCGACCAGGAGGCCGCGCTCGACGAAGGCGACGTCGGTCCAGTAACGGAACCGCACCGCGTCGGTGCCGTCGGGCAGCGTGGCGGTCAGCTCCTCCCAACCGTCGGAGTAACCGGTGATGCCGTTGCCCTCGTTCTGGTTGTTCGGGTCCTCGTTCGTCGAGAGGTTGGTCTCGACGATCTCCCACGTGGTGCCGCCGTCGCCGGAGGCCTCGAGGTAGGCGTAGTCCCAGTCCTCCTCGATCTGCCGGTCGACCTGGGCGGTGAAGTCGGTGCCCTCGACGCCGGTGTAGGTCATCGTCGTCTCGAGGTTGTCGCCCCGGTCGGACCAGAACATCTGCTCGCCCTCGAAGGGCTCACCGATGGTCTCGCTGACCTCGTTGTCCGGCAGCAGCGCGAACGCCGCCTGGGCACCGTCCCGCGTCGCCGGGACGTTGCGCGACAGGGTGACCCGCTTGGACGTGCCGTGCGGGATCACGTCGTAGAAGGGCCGGGTGTTGCCGCTGCTCGGCTGGGCGTCGAGCCAGCCCAGCTGGAAGAGCTCCCAGCCGCTCATGTCGGTCGGGTCGTCGCCGATGCCGTCACGACCGCCGTCGCCGATGTTGGCGCCGGAGGACATCAGGGTCCAGAAGGCCGTGTTGTTCTCGGCGCCACCGGTGTTGCCGGAGGTGTCGTAGAGGTCCGGCAGACCGAGGTCGTGGCCGTACTCGTGGGCGAAGACGCCGAGGCCGCCGTTCTCGGGCTGGATGGTGTAGTCACCCACCCAGATGTCGGTCGCGTTGTCCGGCACCGAGGCGCTGGAGAAGTCGCCGTCGTTGGTGCCGATGTTGACACCCGGCAGGCCGCCGGGGCCGCCGCCCTGGAGGGAGGCGTACCAGCGGTGGGACCAGATGGCGTCGGAACCGTAGATCGGGTCGGAGGCGGCCTGGTCGCCGCCGGCGTGCACGATCTGGAAGTGGTCGATGAAGCCGTCGGGCTCGTTGAAGTCGTTGTCGCCGTCGATGTCGTAGCGGTCCTGGATGTCGAAGGTCGCCAGGTACTCCTGGATCTCCGGCATCGTCATGCCACCGTCGAGCTGGTCCTGGACCCAGACGGCCATCGCGTCACGGATCAGCGCGTGGGTCGAGCCGCACACGATGTCGCCGCAGTAGTCGCGACCGTAGAGAGCCTGGTTGAAGGGGACCTTCACCCACTCGGTGACGTCACCGTCGAAGGTGTAGCGACCCGAGGACTGCTCCTCGTAGTAGTCCTTCATCCGGTTGAAGTACATGTCCTCGTAGTGGGCCTTCGAGTAGTCGGCCTTCCACAGGGTGGAGTTGTCCTTGCGCCGGTTGGGGCGCGGGATCGCGTTGTGCTCGGGGCCGTCGAACGTCGTCGGCTGCGGGTCGGCGACCTCGGCGTCGTCGGCGAAGGTGCCGGGGTCGACACCCTCGGGGAGGTTGGAGTCGTCGTAGGCGTCGGTGCCGAACTCGGCCAGGATCACGAAGATCCGGTCCGAGCCCTCGACCTCGAGGGGAACCTCGGTGGTGCCGGGGGCCTTGGCCCTCGCCCCGGGCAGGCTCTTGGCGGTCTGGGCACCCTTCGGGAAGGGGGCCTTGCCCTCGAGCACGCGCTGCAGCGCGGTCTCCTTGAGGGCGTCGAGCTTGTGCTTGACCTGGAGCGGGTGCTCCGGGACGTGGCCGGTGCTGGCACCGGACTCACTCGGAGCAGCACCCGAACCCGACGTGGTGGGCGCGGTGTCGGCTCCGCGGTCCCCCACCGCCGACGCGGTCTGGGGTGTGGCGGCAAGCGTCCCTCCGATCAGGAGGGTGCCGACCGCAGCAAGGGCCGTGGCCCGAGCACGAGGCATTCTCTGCTTCACACTGTTTCCTTGTCTCCCTGGGAGAGTGCCCGGTCGGGCACTCGGCGGCCCCGGGTGCAAGGTCGGTGGTGAGATTCCCCCATGACACGGCACCTCCCGGGCGACGCCTCGCCCTTCCTATGTCGGGGGGTCGCCGGTGGGAAGAGAGCCGCGCCGGTTCGTTACCGGACTGTGACCTGCGACACGCAGGTGTCACACCCCCGTCACACGAGGCTGACGGCGCGGACCGCGTGCGCGTGGATGGCGGTCTCGATCTCGAGGAGGGTCTCGGCCGGGATGGCGCTGTCCACCGACAGCGCCACGAGCGCCGAGCCGCCCTTGGAGTCGCGCGAGACCTGCATGCCCGCGATGTTGACCGCCGCGTCGCCCAGGATCCGGCCCACGGTGCCGACCATGCCCGGCCGGTCGTCGTAGGTGAGGAACGCCAGGTGGTCGGTCGGCTCGATGTCGACGTCGAAGCCGTTGACCTCGACCAGCCGCTCCTTCTGGCTGATGCCGATGAGCGTGCCGCTGACCGAGATCTGCGAGCCGTCGGCGAGGGTGCCGCGCAGCGTGATCAGGTTGCGGTGGTCGGGGCTCTCCGCGTCGGTCACCAGGCGTACGGCGGTGCCCCGCTCGGCCGCGAGGAGCGGCGCGTTCACGTAGGAGACCTGGTCCTCGACGATGTCGGAGAACACGCCCTTGAGGGCGGCGAGCTCGAGCACCTTGACGTCGTACTCGGTGATCTCGCCGCGCACCTCCACGTCGATCTGCTGGGCGACCTCGCCGGCCAGTCCGGTGAAGACCCGGCCCAGCTTCTCGGTCAGCGGCAGCCCCGGGCGTACGTCCTCGGCGATCGCTCCGCCCTGGACGTTGACCGCGTCGGGCACCAGCTCGCCGGACAGCGCGAGCCGGACCGAGCGCGCCACGGCGACGCCGGCCTTCTCCTGGGCCTCGTCGGTCGACGCCCCGAGGTGGGGGGTGGCCACGACGTTCTCGAGCTCGAAGAGAGGGCTGTCCGTGCACGGCTCGGAGGCGAACACGTCGAGCCCGGCGGCGGCGATGCGGCCGGTCTTGAGCGCGTCGTAGAGGGCGGCCTCGTCGACGATCCCGCCGCGGGCGGCGTTGACGAGGACCAGGTGGGGCTTGGCGCGGGCGAGCTCGTCGGCGCCGATCAGCCCGAGCGTCTCAGGGGTCTTGGGCAGGTGGACGCTCATGAAGTCGGCCTCGGCGAGCAGGGTGTCGAGGTCGACCAGCCGGACGCCCATCTGGGCGGCGCGGCCGGCCTGCACGTAGGGGTCGTACGCGATGACGTTCATGCCGAAGGCGCTGAGCCGCTGGGCCACGAGCACCCCGATCCGGCCGAGCCCGACGATCCCGACGGTCTTCTCGTAGAGCTCGATGCCGGTGTACTTCGACCGCTTCCACTCGCCGTCGCGGAGCGCGGCGTGCGCGGGGCTGATGTTGCGTGCGGCGGCGAGCATCAGCGCGACGGCGAGCTCGGCGGCCGAGACGATGTTGGACGTCGGCGCGTTGACGACCATCACGCCGCTCTGGGTCGCGGCCTTGACGTCGACGTTGTCGAGGCCGACACCGGCGCGCGCGACCACCGTCAGCTTCTGCGCGGCGGCGAGCGCCTCGGCGTCGACCTTGGTGGCGGAGCGCACCAGGATCGCGTCGACGTCGGCGATCGCCGGCAGCAGCTCGGCGCGGTCGGCGCCGTTGCAGTGGCGGATCTCGAAGTCCGGTCCCAGCGCCTCGACGGTCGCGGGACTGAGCTCCTCGGCGATGAGTACGACGGGCCGGGCGTGGTCGAACGCAGTGGTCACAGCGGGTCCTCGGAGTCTGATCAGGGATCGGTGGGAGGCGCACGACGCTGTGCGGACTACACCCTACATCCCGGGTGCGTGCCCGCCGCGTCGGCGCCCGGGGGTCAGACGGGGCAGCCGTCGGGGCCGCAGGCCTCGCCGCCGGCGTCCTGCCCGACGACCTGCACGAGCGGCTGCGACTCCGACCAGGCGCGCTCCAGCACCTGCGCGAAGACCTCGGTCGGCTGCGCGCCCGAGACGCCGTAGCGCCGGTCGACGACGAAGAACGGCACCCCCGTGGCGCCGTACGCCGTGGCCTGCGCGGCATCGGTCGCGACCTCGTCGGCGTACTCCTCGGAGGCCAGCACCGCGGCCACCCGGTCGGCGGGCAGGCCGGCCTCGCCGGCGACCCGGGTCAGCGTCTCGTGGTCGGCGGGGTTCTCGCTGTCGACGAAGTACGCCGCCAGCAGCCGCTCCTTGAGCCTGCCCTGCAGCGACGGCCCGCCCTCGGCGAGCGCGAGGTGCAGCAACCGGTGGGCGTCGACCGTGTTGGCGCGCCGGGCGTCGTGGTAGCCGAACGCCAGACCCTCCCCTGCCGCCACCTCGGAGACGCGGTCCACCATCTCCCGACCGGCGGCCTCACCCCCGCCGTACTTGTGGCCCAGGTGCGCGGCGATGCTCTCGGTCGCCTCCCGGGGCGCTGCCGGGTCGAGCTGGAAGGAGCGCCACACGACCTCGACCTCGTCGGCGTGCGGGAAGTCGGCCAGCGCGGTCTCGAGGCGACGCTTGCCGATGTAGCACCACGGGCACACGACGTCGGACCAGATCTCGATCTGCATGTCGGGGACAACCACCGGGGCGGCCACGGTGTTCCTGCTCCTGTCGGTGATCGCTGTCATGATCGGCCCGTGGGAGTGCAGGACGACGCCGAGCGCCTCGAGCCGGACACCGTCGCCGCGTGGTCGGCCTGGCTGGAGCGCCACCACGCCGACACCGCCGGGGTGTGGCTGGTGTCGGCCCGCCGTCACGCCGACCGGTCCGTCGGCTACGAGGCCGCGATCGTGGAGGCGCTGCGCTGGGGCTGGGTCGACTCGACCCAGCGCACGCTCGACGACGCACGCTCGATGATCTGGTACGCCCCGCGCCGCCCGGGCTCGGTCTGGACGCGTCGCAACAAGGAGCGCGTCACCGCGCTCGAGGCCGAGGGACGGATGATGCCGGCCGGCACGGCCGCCGTCGAAGCGGCCCGGGCCAGCGGGATGTGGACGCTGATGGACGACGTCGAGGACCTGGTGGTGCCCGACGACCTCGCCGCTGCGTTCGAGGCCCACCCAGGCTCCCGCCGGCACTGGGAGGGCTTCCCGCCGTCGGCGCAGAAGCAGGCGCTCGGCTGGATCGCGCTCGCGAAGCGTCCGGCCACGCGGGCCGCGCGCGTCGAGGAGACCGCGGTCCGCGCGGCTGCGGGCGAACGGGCGCGCTGATCAGGTCGGGACGGGCTCCCGGATCACCGGGGCGCCGGGACGGCCCACCGCCCACGTGACGGCCACGGCGACCGCCCCCTCCAGAGGTCCGCGGTCCCACGGCTTCCGCAGCGGCAGCTTCCGCCAGACCGCGACCAGCAGGAGCGAGCCGAACGTGAGCAGCGCGACGTTGAACCACGAGTCCTCCGAGACGCCGGGCCGCAGCACGTGGGCCCAGGCCGCGAGGTAGCAGATCTGCAGCACGTACAGCGTCAGCGTCATACCACCGACCCTGGCCACCGGCTCCAGCGCCGGTCCCAGCGCCGTCCTCGCAGCCACGACGCAGCCCACGAAGACCGCCGAGGCGAGCACCACGACGAAGACCTGCTCGAGCCAGGTCGTGTCGTAGGGCTCGACGGTGACCGCTCCCCTGGCGTCGGCCACCACCAGGGCGCTCCAGGTCACGAGCAGGGCGACGCCGACCACGGCTGCCTGCGCCTGCGGTGGGACCTGCCGGCGTCGCGGGAACAGCCACCGCGTCAACAGGATGCCGGTGGCCGCAGCGAGCAGCAGGACCGCCTGCGGGTAGATCTCGCTCACGACGACGTTGAGGAGCTGCAGCTGCAGACCCGAGGCGTCGGCGCGCCACGGCTCGGCCACGGCGACCGTCCACGGTGCCACCAGCCACGCGGCGACGCCCACGACGGCCACGCTCGCGGACGGCAGGCGGCTCACCCCCCAGCACAGCAGCGTGAGAAGTCCGAGCTGGGTCAGCACGATGACGATCCCGCTCGATGCCTGGACGAGGAGCAGCCCGACCACGACGAGGGCGAGTGCCCGTACGAGCGTCGCGACGAGCTGGTCACGCGAGCTCGAGCGGCGGCTGGCGAGCTCGGCGCCCACCCCGACCAGCAGACCGAAGAGCGGGAAGGTCAGGTAGTCGGCGAGCGCGACCCCCCCGACCTGTCCGTTGTCCGGTGCGGTGTGCGCGACGTACATGCTGAAGACCGCCAGACCGCGCGCGACATCAGGCCCCCGTTGCCGTTCCCCCATGGCCGAAGGGTCGCAGCAACCACGATGCCGCGGAATAGTCCTTCTGGATGATTGCCGTGCTCGCCTGCGTCAGCCGACGGTCGCGGACTCCTGCCTGGCGATGGTCCCCCGACGGGCCACCAGCGTGACGAGGAAGCCGATGACCAGCGCGGCGAGCACCCCGAGGTTGGCGTACGCCCACGCCCCGTCCTTGCCGCCGAGCCCGAGCGGGCCGAGCAGGTAGCCCTGCCAGTTGTTCCAGGACGCCTCGTCGGCGAACAGGTTGACCACCAGGCCCCAGCCGACGAACGTCGCCACCGCCATCGTCACCAGCGAGGTGACGTCGACGCTGCCGTAGCGGCCGCCTGCGTCGAAGAGGGCCGCCTCGTCGTAGTCGCGTCGACGCGTCGCGATGTCGGCGATCATGATCCCCGCCCACGCTGCGAGCGGGACGCCCAGCGTGATGAGGAAGCTCTGGAACGGGCCGAGGAAGCTCTCCGCGAAGAAGACGACGTAGATCGTGCCGATCGTCAGGATCACGCCGTCGACGAAGGCCGCAGCAGGACGCGGGATGCGCACGCCGAGCGAGATCAGGGTCAGTCCGGAGGAGTAGATGCCGAGCACCGCGCCGCTGACCAGGGCCAGCACCGCGGCGAGCAGGAACGGCACGAGGAACCACGTGGGCAGCAACGTCGACAGCGTGCCGATCGGGTCGTCGGCGACCCCGAGGAGGAGCTCCTCGGACGAGCCGGCCAGTCCGAGGCCGAAGACGACGAGGAGGCAGGGCGCCAGGGCGCCACCGAAGGTGTTCCAGCCCACGATCGCCCGGCCCGACGCGTCCCGGCGCTGGTAGCGGGACCAGTCGGCCGCGATGTTGATCCAGCCCAGGCCGAAGCCGGTCATCACCATCACGAGTGCGCCGATCACGGCCTGGTCCGACCCGCTGGGCAGTCCCTGGACGCCGGACCAGTCGATCTCGTCGACCGTCATCACGACGTAGGCGAGGGTGACCGCACCGGTGATCCACGTCAGCCACGACTGCAGCCGCATGATCAGGTGGTAGCCGGCCACGCTGGCCGCGACGATCAGGGTCGCCACCACGACCGTGGCCACGACCTGGGTGGAGGTGCCGGAGGACCAGCCGAGCCGCTCGAACACCGTGGCGGTCGCCAGCACCGCGACGATGGCGAGGAAGGTCTCCCACCCGATGGAGACCAGCCACGAGACCGCGCCGGGCACCTTCTGCCCCTCCACCCCGAAGGCGGCCCGGCTCAGCACCATGGTGGGCGCCGAGCCGCGCTTCCCGGCCAGGGCGATCACCCCGCAGAGCGCGAAGGAGGCGACGATGCCGACCACGGCGACGAGCAGGCCCTGCCAGAAGGAGATGCCGAAGGCGAGGATGAAGGCTGCATAGCTCAGCCCGAAGACGCTGACGTTGGCCGCGAACCACGGCCAGAAGAGGTCGGCCGGCCGGGCGGTCCGGTCGGCCTCGTCGATGATCTCGATCCCGGTGCGCTCCACGCCGAGCCGCCGGGTCTCCTGCAGGTCGCTCATGGGCCCATCGTGCCCCAGCCCCGACCCCGAGGAGACCCTGAGTGCCCTCGGGGTCGCCGTGGGGTCGGGTGGGGTGGCTTCCCCGATGTGGCGGCGCCCTCGGTCGGGCGAGGCTGCCGCCATGATCACCGTCCAGCACCTCACCAAGACCTATCGCGGCACCGTTGCCGTCGACGACATCTCCTTCACGGCCCGCCCCGGCCGGGTCACCGGGTTCCTCGGCCCCAACGGCGCGGGCAAGTCCACGTCCATGCGGATCATGGTCGGCCTGACGCCGGCGACGAGCGGGTCGGTGGAGGTCCTCGGGGGCCGCTACGCCGACCTGCCCAACCCCGGCCTCGAGGTCGGGGTCCTGCTCGACGCCTCGGCGCAGCACGCCGGGCGCACGGGCCGGGAGATCCTCACCATCGCCGCCCGCACCATGGGACTGCCCGCCCGCCGGGTGCCGGAGATGCTGCGCCGGGTGTCGCTGACCGAGAAGGAGGCGGACCGCCGGGTCCGCGACTACTCGCTCGGCATGAGGCAGCGGCTCGGCATCGCGACCGCCCTCATCGGCGATCCGGCCGTGCTGGTCCTCGACGAGCCCGCCAACGGGCTCGACCCGGCCGGCATCCGCTGGATGCGCGACCTGCTGCGGGAGTACGCCGACCAGGGCGGCACCGTGCTGCTCTCCTCCCACCTGCTGCACGAGATCGAGGTGATCGCCGACGACCTCGTGGTCATCGGCCACGGCCGGATCGTCGCGCAGGGCACCAAGCAGGAGCTGCTCTCGGCGGCCGGGACGGTCGTCTCCGCCGCCGACCTCGCCGGGCTCGCCGCGGCCCTCGCCGACGCCGGCATCGGAGCCTCCGTGTCCGGCAGCGGCGCCCTCCACACCGACGCCGACACCGACGTGGTCGGCCGGGTCGCCCTCGCCGCCGGCGTCGCCCTGACCGAGCTGCGCTCCGCGGACAGCGCCGGCCTGGAGGAGATGTTCCTCGAGCTCACCGCGGAGTCCCAGCGCGAGACCACCACCGAAGGAGCAGCAGCATGAGCACCCTGACCGCCACCACCGCCGAGGACCGCGTCGTCGCGGCCCCGGTCCGGGCCCGTCGAGACGTACGCCCGATCCCGATGACCCGGGTGATCGGGGTCGAGCTGCGCAAGATGTTCGACACCCGCTCCGGCTTCTGGCTGATGGCGAGCATCGGCATCCTCTCCGTGCTCGCGACGGCCGCGACCGTCGCCTTCGCGCCCGAGGAGGCCCAGACGTACGAGGCCTTCGCCAGCGCGATCGGCTTCCCCATGGCCGTCGTGCTGCCGATGGTCGCGATCCTCTCGGTCACCAGCGAGTGGAGCCAGCGCAGCGGGCTGACCACCTTCACGCTGGTCCCGAGCCGCGGCCGCGTCATCGCCGCGAAGGCGATCGGGGCAGTCGCCATCGGGGTCGTGTCGATGTTCCTCGCGCTCGGCATCGGCGCGGTCGGCAACCTGGTCGGCACCGCCATCTCCGGGGCGCCGACGGTGTGGGACGTGCAGCTGGCGGAGTTCGCCACGATCGTGCTGGCCAACGTGCTGGGCATGGCGATCGGCTTCATGCTCGGGGTCGTCATCCGGAGCTCGCCGGGCGCGATCGTCGGCTACTTCGTCTACTCGCTGCTGCTGCCCACGGCGTTCGCGATGCTGGCGGCCTTCCAGGAGTGGTTCCGGGACCTGCAGCCCTGGATCGACTTCAACTTCGCGCAGACCCGGCTCTTCGACGAGTCGCTCACCGGGGAGATGTGGGCCCAGCTCGGCGTCGCCGGGCTGATCTGGCTGGTGCTGCCCCTCACCGTCGGGCTGGTGCTGCTGCAGCGCTCCGAGGTGAAGTAGGCCCCCAGGAAAGAGGTAGTCCCCGGATCTTCTGCTCCCACCGACCGGTGGGGAGGACAGGAGATCCGGGGACTACCGCGTCCCGGGGGTGCTCAGCGCGTCGCCGTACCCTCGACGTAGTCGGAGTCGTGGGACTTCACCCAGGCCATCAGCTTGCGCAGCTCGCGCCCGGTCTGCTCGATCGGGTGCTGCTCGCCCTTGGCGCGGAGCTCCTTGAACTCGGCGCCGCCGGCGTCCTGGTCGTCGATGAATCGCTTCGCGAAGGAGCCGTTGACGATGTCCTCGAGGACGGCCTTCATGTTCTCCTTCACCTGCGGCGTGATCACCCGGGGGCCGGAGACGTAGTCGCCGTACTCGGCGGTGTCGGAGACCGACCAGCGCTGCTTGGCGATGCCGCCCTCGTACATCAGGTCCACGATCAGCTTCAGCTCGTGGAGGCACTCGAAGTAGGCGACCTCGGGCTGGTAGCCGGCCTCGATCAGGGTCTCGAAGCCGTACATGACCAGCTGGCTGGCTCCGCCGCAGAGCACCGCCTGCTCGCCGAAGAGGTCGGTCTCGGTCTCCTCGGCGAACGTGGTCCGGATGCCGCCCGCACGCAGGCCGCCGATGCCCTTGGCGTAGGACAGCGCGAGGTCCCAGGTCGAGCCCGAGGCGTCCTTCTCCACCGCCACGAGGACGGGTACGCCGCGGCCGTCGACGTACTCCCGGCGGACCAGGTGGCCCGGGCCCTTGGGCGCGACCATGAACACGTCGACGCCCTCGGGCGGGGTGATGTAGCCGAAGCGGATGTTGAACCCGTGCCCGAAGACCAGGGTGTCGCCGGGTGCGAGGTGGGGCTCGATCTCGTCGCGGTAGAGGTCGCGCTGGACCTGGTCGGGCGCGAGGACGACGACCACGTCGGCCTCCTCGACCGCCTCCGACGGCGTGAGCACGCGCAGCCCCTCGGCCTCGGCCTTCGCCCGCGACCGGCTGCCCTCCTGGAGCCCGACCCGGACGTCGACGCCCGAGTCCCGCAGCGACAGCGCGTGGGCGTGCCCCTGGCTGCCGTATCCGATGACGGCGACGTTCTTGCCCTGGATCAGGGTCAGGTCGGCGTCGTCGTCGTAGTACATCTCAGCCACTGCTGGCACTCCTTCGTGTGGGTGGGGCGGGGATCGGGACCGGGCGCAGGGTGCGCTCGGAGATGGAGCGGGAGCCGCGACCGATCGCGACCATCCCGGACTGGACGAGCTCGCGGATGCCGAAGGGCTCGACCACCCGCAGGAAGTCGGCGAGCTTGCCGGCGTTGCCGGTGACCTCCACGGTGACGGCGTCGGGGGCGACGTCGACCACCCGCGCTTTGAAGAGCTGGACGGCGTCGAGGACCTGGCCGCGGGTGACCGCGTCGGCCTTGAGCTTGACCAGCAGCAGCTCGCGGTGGACCGAGACCGCGTCGTCGAGCTCGACGACCTTGATCACCTCGACCAGCTTGTTCAGCTGCTTGGTGACCTGCTCCAGCGGCGACTCGTCGACGTTGACGACGATCGTCATCCGCGAGATCTCGGGGTGCTCGGTGGGGCCAACCGCGAGCGAGTGGATGTTGTAGCCGCGGCGGCTGAAGAGACCGGCGATCCGAGCCAGGACGCCGGGCTTGTTCTCGACGAGGACCGAGAGCGTGTGAGTCGACATCTAGAGATCGTCCTCCTCGAAGTCGGGCGCGAGGTCCCGCGCGTACTTGATGTCGTCGTTGCTCGAGCCGGCGGCGACCATCGGCCAGACCATCGCGTCGCGGTGGACCCGGAAGTCGACGACGACCGGGACGTCGTTGATCTCCATCGCCTTCTCGATCGTGGCGTCGACCTCGTCGGGGCTGTCGCAGGACAGCCCGACGCAGCCGTACGCCTCCGCGAGCTTCGGGAAGTCGGGGATCCGGACCGGACCGCCGGCGGCGCGCTGCAGGTCGGTGTTGCTGTAGCGCTCGCTGTAGAACAGCGTCTGCCACTGCCGGACCATCCCGAGCGACTCGTTGTTGATGATCGCCACCTTGATCGGGATGTCGTTGATCGCGCAGGTGGCGAGCTCCTGGTTGGTCATCTGGAAGCAGCCGTCGCCGTCGATCGCCCAGACCGTCGCGTCGGGGCGGCCGACCTTGGCGCCCATGGCGGCAGGGACGGCGAAGCCCATGGTGCCGAGCCCCCCGGAGTTGATCCAGGTGTTGGGCTTCTCGTAGCCCACGAAGTGAGCGGCCCACATCTGGTGCTGCCCGACGCCCGCGCAGTAGACCGCGTCCGGACCGGCGATCGCGCCGAGCCGCTGGGTGACCAGCTGCGGCGCGAGCGAGCCGTCGCTCGGGGCGTCGTAGCCGAGGGGGTACTTCTGCTTGACCCCGGCGAGGAACGCGACCCACGCCTCGTAGTCGCCGGAGCGGCCGGCCTCGGCCTCCGCCTGCAGCGCGACGACCAGGTCGGAGATGACCTCGCGCGCATCGCCCACGATCGGCACGTCGGCGTGGCGGTTCTTGCCGATCTCGGCGGGGTCGATGTCGGCGTGGATGACGAGTGCACCCGGGGCGAAGGACTCGAGGTTGCCGGTGACGCGGTCGTCGAACCGCGCGCCCAGGCTGATGATCAGGTCGCTCTTCTGCAGGCCGGCGACCGCCGCGACGGTGCCGTGCATCCCGGGCATGCCGAGGTGCTGCGGGTGGCTGTCGGGGAAGGCGCCGCGTGCCATCAGGGTCGTCACGACCGGGATGCCGGTCAGCTCGGCGAGCCGGGCCAGCTCCGCGCTCGCCCCGGAGCGGATCACGCCGCCGCCGACGTACAGGACCGGCCGTCGAGACTCCAGGACGAGCCGGGCGGCCTCCCGGATCTGCTTGGAGTGGGGCCGCGTCACCGGGTGGTAGCCGGGCAGGTGCAGCTCGTGGGGCCAGGCGTACGACGTCATCGCGGTGAGCGCCGACTTGGAGACGTCGACCAGCACCGGGCCGGGCCGGCCGGTCGAGGCGATGTGGAAGGCCTCGGCGACGGTCCGCGGGATCTCGGCGGGGTCGGTCACCAAGAAGTTGTGCTTGGTGATCGGCATCGTGATGCCGCGGATGTCCGCCTCCTGGAAGGCGTCCGTGCCGATCGCGGCGGCGCCGACCTGGCCGGTCACGGCGACCATCGGCACCGAGTCCATGTGGGCGTCCGCGAGCGGCGTCACGAGGTTGGTCGCGCCCGGCCCCGACGTCGCCATGCACACCCCGACCCGGCCCGTGGCGGCCGCGTACCCCTGGGCCGCGTGGCCGGCACCCTGCTCGTGGCGGACGAGGATGTGGCGGATCGAGGAGTCCATCAAGGGGTCGTACGCCGGCAGGATCGCGCCGCCCGGGATGCCGAACACGTGCTCGGCCCCGGTGGCCTCCAACGACGCGATCAGGCTCTGTGCGCCGGTCATCTCGGTCATCTGGCTCGCGTGTCCTTCGTCCTCGGAGTGTGCGGTGGGCCCAACAAAAAACCCCTCGGTTGCGAGGCAACGAGGGGTGACGCGTCGGTGATCAGGGCGATCAGTCGGCGCGTCCGGTGCGTACAAGAAGCTGCTGCGGCATGCGCGTCAGGCTACGCCCCGGCTCGTCGGCCCGTCACCCGAGTCTCCCATGCGTCTTGAATCGTGGGATGACGGTCCCACATGTTGTCAGGATCGGCCTCAGCCCGGGAGGACGCTGCGGCCGATCGGGCCAGGGTTGTGGGCGACCTCCCAGCGGAAGCCGTCGGGGTCGGCGAAGTAGCCGGTGTAACCGCCCCACTCGCGGGCGACCGCGGGCGCGACCTCGGGGGACCCGGCCCGCCGTGCCTCGGCGAGGACGGCGTCGACCTGCTCCGGGGTGCCGACGTTGTGGGCGAGGGTGATCGGCGCCAGGCCGCTCCCGCGCCTGAGCGGGCCCACCTCGTCCTCGAAGCCGGACTCCGCCCACAACGACAGCACGACCTTGTCGGCGACCTCGAACATCAGCACCTCCCCTTCCTCCTCGAGGGCGGGCGTCCAGCCGAGACCGTCGACGTAGAACCGCCGCGTGGCCGCGTGGTCGGCGACCGCGAGGGTGATGAACGAGACACGCTGCTCCATGTCGACCAGCGTGGCACGTCCGGCGCACGCTCACGACGTGACCACCCGACCGTTGCAATAGTGTGTGACACACACTATTGTTCGCGGCATGGACGAAGCCCTCATCGCCACCCACGTTGCCGAGCTGCGCCGCGGCACCGTGGTGCTCGCGTGCCTGTGCGTGCTCGGCGAGCCTCGCTACGGCTACGCGTTGCTGAGCACGCTCGAGCAGGCCGGCTTCGAGGTCGACGCCAACACGCTCTACCCCCTGCTCCGTCGCTTGGAGAAGCAGGGCCTCCTCAGCAGCGAGTGGAACACCGAGGAGTCCCGGCCCCGCAAGTTCTACGTGCTCACCGAGCAGGGCAGCTCCGCCCGCGCCGCGCTGGCGCAGGAGTGGTCCGACCTCGACCACCGCGTCCGTACCGCCCTGGAAGGAACCGACCGATGACCCACCACCAGACCCTCAGCGACCCGCTCGTCGAGCGGTACGCCGTCGCCGTGGCCTCCCGGCTCCCGGCCGACCAGCGCGACGACGTCGCAGCCGAGCTGCGGGCCAGCATCCTCGACTCCGTGGAGGACCGGCTCGACCGCGACCCGGACGCCGCACGCGACGCCGTGGTCCGTGAGGTGCTCCTCGACCTCGGCGACCCGATCGTGCTGGCGCGCGGCTACGCCACGGCCCCGCGCTACCTCGTCGGCCCGGAGAACTTCGACACCTGGCGGACGCTGGTGCTCGTGATCTCCGCGGTCGGGGCCCCGGTGACCGCCCTCGCCACGCTGGTGGCGCGGATCTGGGCCGGGGACCCCTACCCCGAGGCCATCCTGGGCTCCCTGTGGACCGGCTTCACCGTGGTCGTCCACGTCGCGTTCTGGGTGACGCTGGTGTTCTGGATCATGGAGCACACCGGTACCCGGTCCCCCATGGCCACGGAGGAGGGGTGGACGCTCGACCGGTTGCCCGAGCTGCCCCGGGCGCGGGCGCTCGGGCTCAAGGAGCTCATCGCCGGGCTGGGCTTCGTCACGATCGTCCTGGCGTGGCTGCCGTGGCAGCACGTCCACTCCCCGGTCGTGGACGACAACGGCGACCGGGTTCCCCTGCTCGACCCCGCGCTGTGGTCGTCCGGCTGGCTCTGGGGGTTCGTGGCCCTGCTCCTCGCCACCGCGGCAGTCGAGGTCGTGAAGTATCGCGCAGGCGACTGGACGACCGGGGTCACGCTCTCGGCGGTGGCGCTCGACGTCGTCACCGCGGCGTACCTGGTCCTCCTGCTCACCACACAGACCGTGGTCAACCCCGCGCTCGATCCCGGAGGCTCGGCGCCGGCCGCGGCCGACACCATCGTGCTGGTCACCGCGCTGGTGGTGGCCGCGCTCGGCATCGGTGAGGCGGTCCGCGGACACCTGCGCCACCGGACTGCGGTCAGCTGACCTCGTCCAGCGCCTGCCGCACGGCGTGCACACCGCATTCGACCTCGGCGTACGACGTGGAGAGGGGCGAGAGCCCGACGCGCAGGCCACCGGGGTCGCGGTAGTCCGGGATCACGTCCTGCTGCCACAGCGCCGCGACCACCTCGCGCATCGCCGGGTGCGTGAGGGTGACGTGGCCGCCGCGGCGCCCCGGGTCGCGGGGCGAGGCGACGCCGACACCGAGGGGAGCGAGCTCCTGGTCGGCGAGGTCGATGGCGTACGACGTGAGGCCGACCGACTTGTCGCGGACGGCCTGGATCCCCACCTCGTCGAGCAGGGTGAGCATGTCGCGCAGCGGCAGCATGCCCAGGACCGGCGGGGTGCCGGACAGGAAGCGCCGTACCCCGTCCGTCGGGGTGTAC
Source organism: Nocardioides euryhalodurans (assembly GCF_004564375.1). Taxonomy (NCBI): domain Bacteria; kingdom Bacillati; phylum Actinomycetota; class Actinomycetes; order Propionibacteriales; family Nocardioidaceae; genus Nocardioides; species Nocardioides euryhalodurans. The sequence continues at coordinate 3,745,375 of NZ_CP038267.1, read as the reverse complement.
GTCGGCCCCATGAGGAACGGGTCGGCCGCCCCCATCCACCCCTGGATCGGCTGGGTGAGGGTGTCGAGGTGCCGCTCCGCGACGTAGACGTACGCCGGGGCGCCGGGGCCGCCGTTGAGGTACTTGTAGGTGCAGCCGACCGCGAGGTCGGCGCCCCAGGCGTCGAGCTCGAGCGGCACCGACCCACCGGAGTGGGAGAGGTCCCAGAGCACGAGCGCGCCGGCGGCGTGGGCGATGCGGGTGATGGCGGGGGCGTCGGCGATCCACGCCGACCGGTAGGCGACGTGGCTGAGCGTGACGAGCGCGGTCTGCTCCCCCACGACCTCGGCGACCTGGTCGGCGGTGACGCCGGCGGCGGGGTCGACGTCGATCCACCGCAGCGTCAGCCCGCACTCTCGGGCCACGCCGTCGGCGACGTAGCGGTCGGTCGGGAAGTTGTCCCGGTCGAGCACGATCTCGGTACGCCCGGGCCGCGCCGCGACCGCGGCGCGCATCGCCTTGTAGAGCAGCACCGTCGTCGAGTCGCCGACGGCCACCTGACCGGGGGCCGCGCCGAGCACGAGGCGTCCGAGGTCGTCCCCGACCGTCAGCGGAAGGTCGAACCACTCCTCGTCCCAGCCGCGGATCAGCCGCTCGCCCCACGGTCCTCCGACGAAGCCGGCGAGCGTGTCACGCGTGGCGGCCAGCGGCCGGCCGAGCGAGTTCCCGTCGAAGTAGACGAGGTCGCTGTCGGCGCCGACGAAGCGGTCGCGGTAGGACGCGAGGGGGTCAGCGGCGTCGAGCGAGGCGGGGTCCACGGGACGTGTCTACCGCATGCGGGCCTACCCGGCAGTCACACCCGTTGGGGTGAGCGACCTGTGGCGGAAGAGTGCCAACGTCACGAGCGGGCCGTGAGCTTCGCGGCCCTGCCGGACCTGGTCCGGCTCTCGGAGGGGAGACAGACACATGGCAAGTCTCAGAAACCGGTACGTCGGCGGACCCGTCGCACTCATGGTCGCCCTGGTCGTGACCGCGGTCGCCGCCCTGGCCTGGGGAGGACCCGCCACCAGCGCACCCGCGTCGAGCCGCACCGCGACCGCAGCGGCCGGCACCGTCGCACAGAACAACCTGGGGGAGCTCAGCTCGACGATCCGCGGCACCACCGCCAACGGACGCAGCGTCACGGGCGAGTTCGTACCGCTGAAGTTCTCCAAGCGCAACGGCAAGGTCTTCGTCCGCGGGCTCGTCCAGGGCGTCGTGCACAACGCCGACGAGTCCACCCGAACCTTCGGCGTGGTGCGGACCGTCCGCGTGCGCTCGATCAACGGGACGCCGATCCGGACCGGTGCCGCTGCCCGGGCACTGCAGGCACCGCCGGCGTGCGACGTCCTCAACCTGCGGCTCGGCCCGCTCGACCTCGACCTGCTGGGTCTGCAGGTGAACCTCAACCGGATCGTGCTCGACATCGTCGCGCAGTCGGGCGCCGGCAACCTGCTCGGCAACCTGCTGTGCGCGGTCGCCGGCCTGCTCGACGGCGGGCTCAACGGCCTGCTGGGCCGGATCACCAACCTGCTCAACCAGATCCTGGGGCGGCTCGGGCTGGGTCTGTGACCCTCCGCTGACGCACGCGTGGTGCCCGGGTGCCTCGACACCCGGGCACCGCGACGTCCCGGGAGCGGTCAGCCGCAGACGGCGCCGTGCGCCGCCGACTGGACGACCTTGGCGTACTTGCCCAGGACCCCGCGGGTGTACTTGGGCGGGTTGGGCTCCCACCCGATCCTGCGCTGCTCGAGCTCGGCCTCGTCGACGAGCAGCTCCAGCGACCGGCCCGCGACGTCGAGGCGGATCGGGTCCCCGTCACGGACGAAGGCGATCGGGCCGCCGTCGACCGCCTCGGGTGCCACGTGGCCGACGCACAGGCCCGTCGTACCGCCCGAGAACCGGCCGTCGGTCAGCAGCAGCACGTCCTTGCCCAGGCCCGCGCCCTTGATGGCGCCGGTGATCGCAAGCATCTCGCGCATGCCGGGGCCGCCCTTGGGACCCTCGTAGCGGATGACGACGACGTCGCCGGCACCGATCTGGCCGTCGGTGAGGGCGTCCATGGCCTTCCGCTCGCCGTCGAAGACGCGCGCGGTGCCCTCGAAGACCGACTCGTCGAAGCCGGCCGACTTCACGACCGCGCCCTCGGGGGCGAGCGTGCCCTTGAGGATGGTCAGGCCGCCGGTGGCGTGGATCGGCTCGGAGAACTTGCGGATCACGTCGCCGTCGAGGGGCGGCGGGGCGATGTCGTCGAGGTTCTCGCGCATCGTCCTGCCGGTGACGGTGAGGGTGTCCCCGTGGAGGAGGCCCTCCTCGAGCAGGGCCCGCATCACGACGGGGATGCCGCCGACCTTGTCGACGTCGTACATGACGTACTTGCCGAAGGGCTTCAGGTCGCCGAGGTGGGGCACCTTGTCGCCGACCCGGTTGAAGTCGTCGATGGTGAGCGGCACCTCCGCCTCGCGGGCCATCGCGAGCAGGTGGAGCACGGCGTTGGTGGAGCCGCCGAGCGCCATCACGACGGTGATCGCGTTCTCGAACGCCTCGCGGGTCATGATCTGGCGAGCGGTGATCCCCTGGCGGAGCAGGTTCACCACGGCCTCGCCGGAGCGGTGGGCGAAGCCGTCGCGGCGCCGGTCGACGGCCGGCGGGGCGGCGCTCCCGGGGAGGCTCATGCCGATCGCCTCGGCGACCGCCGCCATGGTGTTGGCGGTGTACATGCCGCCGCAGGCACCCTCGCCGGGGCAGATCGCCCGCTCGACGCGGTCGACCTCCGCAGCTGTGATCTTGCCGGCGAGGCAGGCGCCGACCGCCTCGAAAGCGTCGATGATCGTCACGTCCTCGCCGTCGACCTGGCCGGGCATGATCGATCCGGCGTACAGGAAGACGCTGGACAGGTCGAGGCGAGCCGCCGCCATCATCATCCCGGGCAGGGACTTGTCGCAGCCGGCGAGCAGCACCGAGCCGTCGAGCCGCTCGGCCATCATCACGGTCTCGACCGAGTCGGCGATCACCTCGCGCGAGACCAGCGAGAAGTGCATCCCCTCGTGGCCCATGGAGATGCCGTCGGAGACCGAGATGGTGCCGAACTCGAGCGGGTAGCCGCCCGCGGCGTGCACGCCGTGCTTGACCGACTGGGCCAGCCGCTGCAGCGAGAGGTTGCACGGGGTGATCTCGTTCCAGCTCGAGGCCACACCGATCTGGGGCTTCTCCCAGTCCCCGTCACCCATGCCGACCGCGCGGAGCATCCCGCGGGCGGCGGCCCTCTCCAGGCCGTCGGTGACGTCGCGAGAACGGGGCTTGATGTCCGGGCTCTGCGTCATGCCGCGAGGTTAGTCGGCGAGGTGACGCGGGGCACGTGCCGTCTCACGCGTCCGCTCCCGGCCCCGGCCGGAGGGTCAGGCCTGCTCGGCGACGGCCTTGAGCCGGGCAAGGCCCTTGTCGAAGTCGTTCCCCAGCAGCCTGTCCGTGTTGACGACGCGGGCGAAGATCGCCGCCACGCCCTTGTTGTCGCCGGTCATGGTCCACGTGACCCGCGTGCCGGCCCCGGTCGGGGTGAAGCGAAACTCCACCGGGTTGGTGGCCTTCCACGGCTTCTCGAAGACCAGCTGCACGCCGATCCGCTCCGGCGTGGAGCTCACGATCTCCATCGAGCCGCGCCCCGCCTTGCGGTTGCCCGACCACGCGTAGCGGGCACCGACCCCCGCGTCGGGTCCGGAGTACGTCCGCTCGAGGGCCGGGTCGACGTCCTCCCACGGGGACCATGCGGTCCACGCGTGGAAGTCGTCGACGAGCGCATGACAGCGGCTCGCGTCGGCGTCGACGACCACGCTGCGGCTGACGGTGTACTCGGCCATGGCTCATGCTAGCCCCCGGGCCGGCCGGTCTCCTCGCGCAACGTGTCCTCGATGATCTGCTCGTCCGACGGGGCCGAACGGCGGGCGCCCGCAGCGCCGACGAGGGGGGCGTCGAGGGTCTGCTGCATCCCGCGCACGGCGTCCTCGACGACGAAGCGGGCCCGCGTGAAGACGGGCGAGCCCGGGCTGGTGACCTGGGTGACGCAGCGGTAGTCGACCGTCATCTCCGAGGGTGTGATCGTCGTGCTGACGTAGCCGCGGAGGTTCGTCCAGAACTGCAGGTTGGGGTTGTACGCCGCCCACGGGTGCTGGCCGTCCGCCTTGTCGTACCCGTCTCCCCCGGTCGTGATCGAGCTCGTGACGAACTCGGAGGCGACGGTCCCGGAGTCGGGCTCGTCCTGGTTGCGATAGACCTCCGAGGCCCAGTGGGCGTGGACGTCCCCGGTCACGACGACCGGGTTGCGGACACCCGAGGTCTCCATGCCGTTGATCAGTCGCTGTCGCGAGGCGTCGTAGCCGTCCCAGGCATCCATCGAGACCTGCTCGACTGCCGGGTCCGCGTTGGAGTCGCGGCGGCCGAAGAAGACCTGTTGCCCCAGCACGTCCCAGGTGGCACGGGAGTCACGGAAGCCCTCGAGCAGCCACCGCTCCTGCTCCCACCCAGGGAGGCTCCGCCCGGGCGCGAACGCGTCGGGGCACTCCCGGTAGCCGTCGCCGCAGGCCTGGTCGTCGCGGTACTGCCGGGTGTCGAGCATGTGGAAGCTCGCCAGGCTCCCCCACGAGACGCGCCGATAGAGCTGCAGGTCGATCCCGCGCGGCACCGAGCGGCGTCGCAGCGGCACGTTCCCGTAGTAGGCGCGGTAGGCGTCGGCGCGCCGCTGCAGGAAGGCGCCCTGCTCGGCCGGCTTCTCCGACAGCTCGCCGGCGTAGTTGTTGTCGAGCTCGTGGTCGTCCCACACCGGCAGCCACGGCGCGACGCCGTGGGCCGCCTGCAGGTCCGGGTCGGTCTTGTACTGCGCGTAGCGACGGCGGTAGTCGGCCAGTGTCACCGTCTCGCCGCCGAGGTGGGAGCGTTGACCGTTGTTGGCGGGTCCTTCGTACTGGTAGTCGCCGAGGTGCAGGATCACGTCGGGCCGTTCCTCCGCCAGGTGTCGGTAGGCGGTGAAGTAGCCGTGCTGGTAGCTCGAGCAGGAGACGAACGCCATCGCGAGCGAGGAGACCGGCGCGCCTGCGCCGGGCGTCGTGAGGCTGCGACCGGTCGGCGAGAGCCACGAGGCCAGACGGAACCGGTAGAAGTACTCCCTCCCGGGTCGCAGGCCGCCCACCTCGACGTGGACCGCGTGGGCGTTGGCGGGGCGGGCCGTCGCCACCCCGGCCCGTACGACGTGGCGGAACCGCTCGTCGGTGGCGACCTGCCACCCGACCCGGTGGTCTCTGGCCGGCATGCCCCCGAGGCCGGTGTCCACCAGCGGATCGGGGGCCAGCCGGGTCCAGATCACGAAGCCGTCGGGGGCGGGATCACCGCTCGCGACACCGAGCGTGAAGGGGTCCCGGCGCGGGGGTGGAGCAGCCGCGGTGGGACGGGTGCCGGCGAGCACGCCGGCGGGCACGAGGGCAGCGAGCGCGCCGCTGCGCAACAGGGTTCTCCGAGTCGAATCCATGCGCGCCAGCCCAGCCGACCCGGGCGACGTCCGGGTGACGGCGCGGTGAACCTTGCGTGCGGGGCCGGCGTCCGCTCAGCGCGTGAGGGCAGCCGCCCGCACCACCATGACGTCGGGCAGGCCGGACGCGATCTCGTGCCAGCTCGCCCCCTCGTCGGGTGACCCCCAGACGGCTCCGTTGCGGCCCCCGAGGTAGAGGCCCGCCGGGTCGTGGGTGTCGGTGCACATCGCGTCCCGCATCACCGCTGCGTAGTAGTCGTCGGGGAGCCCGCCGGCCCCCAGCTCGGACCAGGAGTCGCCCGCGTCGGAGGTGCGCCAGACCCGGGCACGGCCGTCGACCGGCCAGCGGCTGCCTGCGTCGGCGATCGGGAAGGTGTAGGCGGTGGCCGACTCGCGCGGATGGGTCACCATCGCGAACCCGAACTCGCTCGGCAGCCCCGGGGCGATGTCCTGCCACGAGGCGCCGCCGTCGTCGGACCGGTAGACGCCGCCGTGGTTCTGGAGGAAGAGCCGGTCCACGTCGACGGGGTCACGCGCCACCTTGTGCACGCACTGGCCGAACTCGGGGAAGAACCGCTCGCCGGGCATGAACTCGGCCTTCACCCCGGTGTTGGACGCCTCCCAGGAGGTCCCCCCGTCGGACGTGCGGTAGACGCCGCCGGTGGAGATCGCCGCGACGACGGACGCGGCGTCGTCGGGGTGCGGGAGGATCGTGTGGAAGGCCTGCCCGCCGAAGCCCTCGTTCCACTCGGTGCGGTGGGGGTGGTCCCACAGGCCCCGGACCAGCTCGAAGGTCTCGCCTCCGTCGGTGGAACGGAAGATCGCGCCCGGCTCGGTGCCCGCCCACACGACGCCGTCCTCGACCCCGGGCACGATCTGCCAGACCCTGGCCAGCGAGACGCCGGTGTCCTCGGGGAACCGGATGGCGCCGTTCGGGGTCTCCTGCCACGAGGCCCCGAGGTCGTCGGAGCGCCGCACCTGCGGCCCGAACCAGCTCGACGAACAGCCGGCGAGCAACCGCTGCCCGCCGCCTCGGGTGTCGAGATGGACGGAGTAGACCTCCTCCATCGGGAAGTGAGGACCGCTCAGCTCCCAGTCCTGGCGCGCCTCGTCGGAGGTCGCGAGCCAGAGTCCCTTGCGGGTGCCGATCATGAGCAGGGTCGCGGGTGCGGACATCGGGGACTCCCTCACTGCTGGGTGCGGTTGCGGAACGTACGGATGGACAGCGGCGCCAGGATCGCCGTCAGCGCGAAGCACCAGATCAACGTCGCGATGACCGGGTTCTGCAGCGGCAGGGCGGCGTCGGCCGGCGCGGGCGGCGTGTTGCCCCAGAGCACGCGGATCGCCTGCACCAGCGCGGAGATCGGGTTCCACTCGGCGATGGTGCGCAGCCACGGCTCCATGTCCTCGGTCGGCGCGAACGCGTTGGACAGGAAGGTCAGCGGGAAGATCGTGGTGAACATGACGCCGTTGACCGCCTCGACCGACCGCATCCTCGAGCCGACCAGGATCCCCAGCCAGATCATCGTGAAGCCCCAGAGCAGCAGCAACCCGTAGGCGGCGACCGCCTCGACGAACGTGCCGCGGATCCGCCAGCCGATCAGCAGGCCCGTCAGCGACATCACGACGATGCCGATGGAGGAGTGGATCAGGCTGGAGATGCTCCGACCGACCAGGACGGCCGAGGGGTGGATCGGCAGCGAGCGCATCCGGTCGACGATGCCCTTGTCGATGTCGGAGGTGAGACCGACCGCGACGATGAAGGAGGCGAACGCGATGGTCTGTCCCATGATCCCGCCGAGCAGCCACTCGTTGTAGCCGGCCGGGGCGTCGGTCGCGATCGCACCGCCGAAGACGTAGGCGAAGAGCAGCACGAACATCACCGGCTGGATCGTGACGTCGAGGAGCATCTCCGGCATCCGGCGGATGTGGATCAGGTTGCGCCGCGTGATCACCAGGGACTGGCTGAGCAGGCTGCCGGTGCGGATCGTGGGGCGGTCGATCATGGGGTGCTGGTCGAGGCCGCTGGTCGTGGTCTCGGTGCTCATGCGGAGATCTCCTCCTCGGGGGCGGTGTCCTCGGCGCGGTGGCCGGTCAGGTGCAGGAAGACGTCGTCGAGACTCGGTCGTTGCAGCCCCAGGTCGTCGAGGTCGATGCCGCTGCCGTCGAACAGCGTCGCGACGCGGGTGACGTCGGAGAGGCCCTCGGCGGGCGCCGTCACCGAGCGGGTCGGCTCGTCGACGTGGACCTCGGGGACGGCTCGGCGCAGCAGGTCGGCGGCCGCGGAGAGGTCCTCGGGCCGGGACACGGTCACGACCAGCGCGGCGCGGCCGGAGGCGTCCTTGAGCTCGAGCGGGGTGCCGTGGGCGATGACGGTGCCGCGGTCGATGACGACGATGTCGTCGGCGAGCTGGTCGGCCTCCTCGAGGTACTGCGTCGTGAGCAGCAGCGTGGTGCCGTCGCGCACCAGGTCGCGCAGCACCTCCCACAGCTCCACACGGCTGCGCGGGTCGAGCCCGGTGGTCGGCTCGTCGAGGAACAGCACCGGCGGCGTCGCGATCAGGCTCACCGCGAGGTCGAGCCGGCGCCGCATGCCCCCGGAGTAGGTCTTGATGGTCCGGTCGGCGGCGTCGGTGAGCGAGAACCGCTCCAGCAGGTCGTCGGTCTGGCGCTGGATGGTCACCCGGTCGAGGCCGTAGAGGCTGCCGACGAGCCAGAGGTTCTCCTTGCCCGTCAGCAGCTCGTCGACCGTGGCCGCCTGGCCGGTCAGCCCCATCGACCTCCGCACGGCCTCGGGCTCGCGCAGCACGTCGTGCCCCGCCACCCGCGCCGTGCCGCTCGTGGGCGTGGTCAACGTGGTCATCATCCGCACCGTGGTGGTCTTGCCCGCCCCATTGGGTCCGAGCAGCCCCAGGACGGTGCCGCGCGGCACCGCGAAGCTCACGCCGTCGACCGCCACGGTCTCCCCGAAGTGCTTGACGAGCTGATCGGCCTCGATCGCCGGATTCGTGCTCACTGGTCCTCCCCTTGCATCATCGACCTGCCTCCCCCGAGACGCTAGCCCCGGCCACTGACATGGTCCCGCGACCGTCCTGCCCGCGGCGACGTCCTAGATTGACCGGGTGGCGCCCCGATTCTCACCGGTCTGGCTCGTCCTTCTCGGAATCCTCTCGGTCCAGCTCGGCGCCGCGATCGCGAAGGACCTCTTCGACGAGATCTCCCCGACCGGGATCGTGTGGCTGCGGCTGGTCACGAGCGCGGTGGTGCTGGGCCTGGTCGCCCGCCCGGTCCTGCGCGGACGTACGAGGGCCGACTGGACCGTCGTCATCGGCTTCGGCGTCACCCTCGGGGTGATGAACTGGGCGATCTACCAGGCCTTCGCCCGGATCCCCCTCGGCATCGCCGTCACCATCGAGTTCGTCGGCCCGCTGACCCTGGCGGTGCTCGGCTCGCGCCGCCCGCGCGACCTGCTCTGGGTCGCCCTGGCCGCGCTGGGCGTGCTCCTGCTCGGGCTCCAGCCCGGCGACGTCACGCTGGCCGGGGCGGGGTTCGCGCTGCTGGCCGGGGCCGCCTGGGCGGCGTACATCCTGCTGAGCGCACAGACCGGCGAGCGCTGGCCCGGACTGGGCGGGCTGGCGGTGGCGAGCGTGGTCGCGACGGTGCTGCTGGGTCCCGCGGCGATGGCGGTCTCGGGGACCGCGCTGCTGGACTGGCGGGTGCTGGCCGTGGGCGCCGCGGTCGGGCTGCTGAGCTCGGTGGTCCCCTACAGCTGCGAGCTGGTGGCGCTGCGCAGCCTGAAGCCGGCGGTCTTCTCGATCCTGATGAGCCTCGAGCCCGCGGCGGCCGCGCTCGCCGCCATCGTGGTGCTGCAGGAGTTCCTCACCCCGACGCAGTGGGCCGCGATGGCGTGCGTCGTCGTCGCGTCGGTCGGCGCGACGCGGTCTGGCCGGGCACTCACCGAGCCGGTGCCCGACTGAGGGAGCGGGCGGGTCGTTCACACAGACTTCACACGCGGTTGACACCCCGGCAGGACCAGCTGCCCTAGCGTCGTACGCACCACCACCGCACGCACCCCGGGAACCGCCATGAAGCTCACGCTCCTCGACCGCTGGGCGGTCTCCTCGCAGCAGCGGGCGCGGCGCAACGCCATGGTCGCGACGACGCGGCTCACCCAGCTCCGGAGCGAGCGGCGCGAGGTCGAGGAGTACCTCGCGGCGCGGTCCGCCCCGGCCGTCCCGGTCGTCGTCCCACCGACTCCCCCACGGCTCGCCGCACAGCGCTGAGCACGCTCCCGTCGGGTTCCCTCCTGCACAATCGGGGGCATGTCCTCCCCTGCCACGGAGACCGCCCCCGACGCCCGCCTGGCCTTCGGCGACGTGCTCTCCGACGACGGGACCCGGTTGCGGGTCTGGACCAACGACCCCGACGGCACCCTGCCCGGACCCACCGTGGTGCTCTGCAACGGCCTCGGCACCAGCCCGTGGACCTGGCCGGCGCTCCTCGAGCCCGACTGCGGCGTCCGCGTCGTCAGCTGGAACCACCGCGGCACCGGCGGGTCCGCCCGGCCGCGCGACCCGCAGCGCGTCGGCATCGACGACTTCGTCGACGACGCGCTCTCGGTGATGGACCACTTCGGTGTCGAGCGCGCGGTCCTCGCCGGTTGGTCGATGGGGGTCAACACGATGTTCGAGCTGGCCACGCTCCACCCCGAGCGCGTCGCCGGCCTGTTCGCGGTGGCGGGGGTGCCGGGCGGCACCTTCGGCACGATGCTGGCTCCCTTCCACCTGCCGCAGGCCGTGGCCCACACGCTGACGGTCAACGCCTCGCGCGCCCTGAAGTACGGCGGTCGGGCGCTGACGCCCGTCGCCCGGCGGCTTCCCGTGGGCCGGCGCAGCATCGCGGTGCTCGGCCACACCGGGTTCATGTTCCCGATGCCCGACCAGGAGCTGGCCGCCAAGGCCGTGCGGGAGTTCCTCCAGACGCCCGTGGACTGGTACTTCCACCTCGCGCTCCGCACCGCCGAGCACCCCCGGGTCCGGCTGAGCCGGATCACCGTCCCCGTCACCCTCGTGGCCGGCCGGTGGGACGTCCTCAGCGGCAGCCGGGCCATGGCCACGGCCGCCGACCGGCTCGCCGACGCCTCCTACGTCGAGCTCCAGGGGTCGCACTTCGTCCAGATGGAACGTCCCGGCGAGGTCCACGACCTGCTGCTCGAGCTCCTCGCGCGGGTGGGTTGATGCGTCGCCCGATCGCCGTCGGCGTGCTGGTGCTGCTGGCAAGCCTCTCCGCCTGCTCCGACGACTCCGCGACCCCGGGGCCGCCCACGGTCACCGCCCCGACCGAGGAGCCCGAGCCCGCCCCCGAGGAGCCCACCGACGGCCCCACGATCTCCCCCAGCGACGAGCGGGTGCGCGTGGTCGACACGGTCGCGACCGGCCTGGAGGCGCCGTGGGGGCTGGGCTTCCTCCCGGACGGCCGGGCCGTCGTCACCGAGCGCGACACCCGCCAGGTGCTGCTGATCGACCCGGCGGGCGGGGAGCCGCAGGGCCTCGGCGCGCTCGGCGAGCCCGTCGGTGAGGGCGACGCCGGCGAGGGCGGGCTGCTCGGGGTCGCGGTGTCACCCGACTTCGCGGAGGACCGGTTCCTCTACTTCTACCTCAGCACGGCCTCCGACAACCGCGTCGTCCGCGCTCCCCTCGACCGGCAGGACCGGCTCGGCACCCCCGAGGTGCTGCTGGACGGCATCCCGACCGGCTTCATCCACGACGGCGGCCGGCTCCGGTTCGGCCCCGACGGCTTCCTCTACGTCTCCACCGGCGAGACCGGCACGCCCGAGCTCGCCCCCGACCGCTCCTCGCTCGCGGGCAAGATCCTGCGGATCACAGCCGAGGGCGACCCCGCTCCGGGCAACCCCGACCCCGACTCACCGGTCTGGTCGTGGGGGCACCGCAACGTGCAGGGGCTGGCGTTCGACGACGACGGCAACCTCTGGGCGAGCGAGTTCGGCCAGTCGACGTACGACGAGCTCAACCTGATCCGCAAGGGGTCCGACTACGGCTGGCCGGTGGTCGAGGGCCGCGGTGACGAGGAGGGGCTGGTCAACCCCCGTGTGGTCTGGCGGACCGACCAGGCGTCCCCGTCCGGGCTCGCCCACGCCGAGGGCCACCTCTGGCTCGGTGCCCTGCAGGGCACCCGGCTGTGGCGGGTCGACGTCGCCGACGGCGAGGCCACCGACCCGACCCCCTTCTTCGTCGGTGAGTACGGCCGGCTGCGCACCGTCGAGGTCGCCCCCGACGGCCGGCTCTGGGTCACGACCTCCAACCGCGACGGCCGCGGCTCACCCGCGCCCGAGGACGACCGGATCCTCGTCGTCACCCCCGGGAGCGACTGACCCGACGCTGGGGTCAGGGAGAGCCGACCACCTGCGCCACGAGGTAGCCGGCCAGGGCCAGCTCCACGACGGCGCCCAGCACGTCACCGGTCACGCCTCCGAGGCGACGCACCGCCCGGAGCAGGACGCCCCCCGCCACCACGGCGGCCACGGTCACCCCCGCGACACCGCGGCCGCCGTCGAGCAGCAGCGCGGTCGTCGTCAGCGCGCCGAGGACGAGGAGGACCACCGGGAGCGGCACCGAGCCGGCAACCGCGCTCCCGAGCCCGTCACCCCGGGCAGCCGGGACCCCTCGCGAGCAGGCGATCACCAGGCAGCCCCGGCTGACGACCACCCCGAGACCGGCCGTGAGGGCGGCGGCCGCGGCGCCGTACCGCTCGAGGGTGCCCGCCAGGGCGACCGCCTGCACCGACATGACCAGCAGCAGGGTCGCCGCGCCGACGGGGCCGACGTCGCCGGTGCGCATCACCGCGAGCCGGCGGGTCGTGTCGCCCGGCACCGTCAGGCCGTCGGCGGTGTCGGCGAGACCGTCGAGGTGCAGCCCGCCGGAGCCGAGGGCGAGCAGGCCCACTGCGAGCAGACCCGTCAGCAGCGCGGGGGTGTCGAGGCGATCCCCTGCCCAGACCAGCAGCGCCACGGGGACCGCGAGCGGCAGCACCGCCAGCGGCGCCAGCGTCATCGCCAGGGCGGCGACCCGCCTGTCGACCGTGCTCGGCGGCTCGACCGGAAGCACCGTGAGGGTGCCGACGGCGAGCCGCGTCGCGTCGACCGGGAGGCTCACACCTGCTCCGGTACGGGAGGGGCGACGGAGTCGAGGGTCGTCATCCCGGCCAGCAGCAGCGCGGCCGTCCTCAGCAGCGGCAGCGCGGTCAGCGCGCCGCTCGCCTCTCCCAGCCGCAGCTCCAGGTCGAGGAGCGGTGCGAGGCCGAGCGACGCGAGCGCGGCCCGGTGCGCGGGCTCGGTGGACCGGTGCCCGGCGCACCACCAGGCCACGGCCCCCGGCGCCGACCGCTCCGCCAGCAGGGCGCAGGCCCCGGAGACCACGCCGTCCAGGAGCACCGGGACGCCCCGTTCGGCGGACCGGAGCAGGAAGCCGGTGCCGGCGGCCAGGTCGGCGCTGCCGACGCTCCGCAGCAGCGCGACCGGGTCGTCGGCGTACGGGCGGGCGCGCTCGAGCGCGGCGGCGACCACGTCCCGCTTGTGCCGCCAGGTCTCGTCGTCGACCCCGGTCCCCCAGCCGACGACCTGGTCGGCGTCGAGGCCCAGGACCGTCCCCACCAGCGTGGCAGCCACGGTGGTGTTGCCGATGCCCATGTCGCCGGGCACGAGCAGGTCGGCGCCGGCGTCGACCTCCTCGTCCGCGATCGCGCGGCCCGCAGCCAGGCCGGCGAGGGCCTGGTCGACGGTCAGGGCGTCCTCGCGCTGGATCGCCCCGGAGCCCCGCCGGACCTTGTGCCGGCGGACCTCGGGAGGGGTGTCGGTCAGGTCGTCGTCGACACCGAGGTCCACCACGCGGACCCGGGCGCCGTGCGCCCCGGCGAGCACGTTGACCGCTGCGCCGCCGCGGAGGAACTCCCGCACCATCGCGGCCGTCACGGCTCGCGGGTACGCCGACACCGCCCCGTCACCGGTGACCCCGTGGTCCCCCGCGAACACCACGACCGACACCTCGCGGGGCGGGACCGGGGCGGAGGTCCCTTGGACGCCGGCCAGCCAGACCGCCAGGTCCTCCAGCCGGCCGAGCGCCCCCAGCGGCTTCGCCAGGGCGTCCACCCGTCGCCGGGCCCCGGTCCGGGCCCCCTCGTCGATCCTCGCCACGTGGGTCATCCCAGGTCTCCGTCCAGTTGTTGTACGCGCCCGGCGACGACCAGGCGCACGTCCTCGCTCGCGTCGGCGAGCCTCCGGTTGAGCCGGCCCAGCGCGTCCCGGAACAGCACGCCGGACCTCGTGCCCGGCACCACCCCGGAGCCGACCTCGTTGCTGACCGCCACCACGGGCACCGGGACCGTCCGCCAGGCCCGCAGCAGCCGCTCCACCTGGTCGTCGAGGGTGCGCTGCCAGGTCGAGTCGCCGTCGGCCGACTCCCAGGCCCCGGCGTCCGACATCGCTGCCGCGAGCCAGGTGGCGAGGCAGTCGACCAGCACCGGCCGGTCCGCCGACTCGAGGGCACCGGCGACGTCGGTGGTCTCCACGGTGGTCCAGGTCGCAGGCCGGTCCTCCCGGTGGGCGGCGACGCGAGCCGCCCAGTCGGCGTCGCTGCCGTCGGGGACCGGCCCGGGCGCGACGTAGAGCACGTCCCGGCGGCCGGCCAGCAGCTGCTGCGCGTGCCGCGACTTGCCGGAGCGGGCACCGCCCAGCACCAGGGTCCGGTGACCGGCGGGCCTGTCCGCCACGGTGGTGCGCTGGTCGGCGCTCCCTTCGGGCAGCACGCGTCCCAGGGCGTCGACGAGCGCTGCCCGGACGGCCGGGTCGGGGTGGACCGACACGCGTACGTGGTGGTCGTCGAGCCCCGGGAAGGTCCGGCCGCGGCGGACCGCGAGTCCGTGGTCGAGCAGCCGCTCACGCAGGTCAGCGCGGTCCGAGCGCAGCAGCAGGAAGTTGGCGGGCGAGGGCCAGACCGTCAGCGGGAACGGTGCGAGGGCCTCGAGCAGCGCGGCTCGGTCGTCGGCCGCCTGCTGCGCGCGGAGCCGACGCTCCTCCTCGGCGCCCGCGAGGACCTCGGCCGCCCGCAGGGCGGTCGAGCCGACCGGCCACGGCTGGCGGACCGCGGCGAGCCGCGCCACGAGCGCCTCGGGGCCGAGCAGGTAGCCCACGCGGAGCCCGGCCAGGCCCCAGAGCTTGGTGAGGCTCCGGACGCAGAGCAGACCCGGGATCCCCGATCCGTGCAACCCGTCCGCCTCGGGAAGGAAGTCGGCGAACGCCTCGTCGACGACGAGCACCCGACCCGGCCGGGCGAGCGCGGCCACCGCCTCGACGGTGTCCAGCCGGCCGGTGGGGTTGTCGGGCCGGCCCAGCACCACCAGGTCGGCCTCCTCCGGGACCGCCGCCGAGTCGAGGGCGAAGTCGTGGGCGGGGTCGCGCAGCACCCGCTGGACCGGCACCCCGGCCGACCGCAACGCCGCCTCCGGGGCGGTGAACGACGGATGCACGCAGGCGGCCAGGCGCGGACGGATCGCCTGCGCGACCAGCCAGAACGCCTCGGCGGCACCGTGCAGGGGGAGGCACCGGGCGGGCGCCGTGCGGTGCCGGTCGGCCAGCGCGGCGACCGCCGGCGCCGGGTCGGGATAGCCGGTCAGGTCGACCTCCCGCAGGTCGGCGAGCAGCCAGTCAGGGGCGGGGCCGAGCACGTTGACCGCGAGGTCGAGCGTCCCGGCCGGCACCTGCCGGTCTCCGTGGTCGTGGAGCGGGTCCATGGCCGGCCCTAGAAGTCCAGCCCGCGACGGGCGCGGACCCCGGTCTCGTAGGCGTGCTTGACCTTGCGCATCTCGGTCACGGTGTCGGCGAGCTCGACCAGCTCCGCCGGGGCGTTGCGGCCGGTGCAGAAGACGTTGGTCCGCTCCGCGCGGTCCCGGATGGCCGACCAGACCGGGTCGGCCTCGATCCAGCCGTAGTTGACCGGGTAGGTCATCTCGTCGAGCACGACCAGGTCGTACCTCCCCGACGAGAGCGCCTCCGCGGCCGCGGTCCACGCCTCGCGGGCGATGGTCGCCGAGCGGTCGAGGTCGTCGGACTCCCAGGTGAAGCCGTCGCCGATCGTCCACCACTCGACCCCGAGACGGCGTGCGACCGCCTCCTCGCCGACGCGCCACTTGCCCGACTTCATGAACTGCACGACGCACACCGACCACTCGCGGGCCACCGCCCGCATCACCGTCCCGAAGGCGGCGGTCGACTTGCCCTTCCCGTCACCGGTCGCGACCAGCACGATCGAGGCGACGTCGCGCCGTGGCGGCCGGGTGCGCTCCCGGTCGGGCAGCGCCTCGCGCGGGGTTCCGGTGGGCGTCATCGTCGGCCTCCTCGGGTGGTGCGGATCAGGTGGTCGGCCGCGGCAGCGAGCATCATGGCCAGCAGCGTCGTGCGGCGGGCCACCCCCAACGCGGCGTCGACGTGGTCGGGACCGGGAGCTGCTCCCCCGGCGTTGAGCACGTAGTGGTCACGCTTGGCCAGCGACACCTCGAGGCGCAGTGCCATCGCCGCCATCGGCCAGCCGGCGTTGGGCGAGCTCGTACGCCGGGCGTCCGCGGGCAGCCGTGACCGGTCGGCCGGTCGGGCCAGGAGGGCCGCGGTGAGCCGCGCGGGCACCAGGTTCAGCAGGTCGTCGGCCCGGGCCGCGACCCGGCCGGCGTGCAGCCAGCGCGGGCTGCGGTAGCCCCAGCAGGCGTCCGCGGTGTTGGCGTAGCGGTGGAGCGCAGCCCCTGGCAGCCCCGCGGCGACATACCAGACCAGGGGAGCCACGACGGAGTCCGAGAGGTTCTCGGCCAGCGACGCCACTGCGGCGCCGCGCACCTCCTCCTCGCCGAGCGAGGTGGTGTCGCGGCTGACGATGCGACCCAGCGCGGTGCGCCCGGCCCCGAGGTCGCTGCGTACGGCGGTCTCGACCGCCGCGACCTCGGTCAGCAGCATCCGCGACGAGAGCAGCGGCCACAGCGCGACGCCACGCAGCACCGCACCGCCGGGGCCACCGACCCGTCGGGCGGCGCGCTCGGCGAGCCACCCGAGGGCGACCGCGGACACCGCGCCGACCAGCCAGGCGGCGCCGCCCGTGGTCACGGACCGGGCCGGTGGACGCTCCGGGACCCGGTGGGCCACCGCGTCGAGGTAGCGCCCGGTCCACACGACGGGATGGAGAGCGGGCCGGGGCTCGGCGAAGGCGGCGTCGAGCCCCGCCGCCACGATCACGCTCACCGCTCGCCCCGGAGCGGGAGCACCGCCGGGCCGCCGTCGCGCTGCAGCACCTCGACCCGGGCTCCGTAGACCTCCGACAGCCGGTGGGGCTGCAGCACCTCGGTCGGGCTGGCGTCGGCCACGACCCGCCCCTGGTGCAGCAGCACCACCCGCTGGCCGTACTGGCCGGCCAGGGTGAGGTCGTGCATGGCCGCGACCACGGTCAGCTCGTCCTGCAGCCGCATCCGGTTGACCAGGTCGAGCACGCTCTGCTGGTGACCGATGTCGAGGGCGCTGGTCGGCTCGTCGAGGAGCAGCACCTGCGGCTGCTGGGCCAGCGCCCGGCCGAGGACCACACGCTGCAGCTCACCACCCGACAGCCCCACGGCGGGGCGGTCGGCCAGCTCGACGAGCTCCAGCCGGTCGAGCGTCCGCTCCACGGCGTCCCGGTCGGACGCCGTCTCGGTTCCGAACCGGCGCAGGTGAGGGGTCCGTCCGAGCGCGACCAGCTCGCGCACCGTGGTGCCCTCGGGCACCTCGGGTCGCTGCGGCATCAGCGCGACCACCCGGGCCACCCGGCGGCGCGACGCCGCCCCGGGGTCCAGCCCACCGACCCGGAGCGACCCCCGCGCGGGGATCAGGCCGGCCACGGCGTGCAGCAGCGAGGTCTTCCCCGCCCCGTTGGGGCCGACCACCGCCACCCAGTCGCCGGGTTCGACCACCAGGTCGACGTCGGTGACGACCTCGACGCCGCCACGCTCGACGCAGACTCCCCGGCACTGGACCACCGGCACCGCGCTGGTCACAGGCTCCCCTTGTGCCGTCGCAGCACCACGAGGAAGAACGGTGCACCCACGAGCGCGGTCACGACCCCGATCGGAACCTCCGCCGGGGCCAGCACGGTGCGCGCGACGACGTCGCAGAGCACGAGGAAGGCCGCCCCCAGCAGCAGTGACAGCGGGAGCAGGATGCGGTGGCCGGCTCCGAAGACAAGCCGGACCGCGTGCGGGACGACGATCCCGACGAACCCGATCAGCCCGCTCACGCTGACGACCGCAGCCGTGCCGAGGGTCGCGGTGACCACGAGCAGCAGCCGCACCCGCGCCGGGTCGACGCC
Source organism: Nocardioides euryhalodurans (assembly GCF_004564375.1). NCBI lineage: Bacteria > Bacillati > Actinomycetota > Actinomycetes > Propionibacteriales > Nocardioidaceae > Nocardioides > Nocardioides euryhalodurans. The sequence goes on along the minus strand of NZ_CP038267.1, from coordinate 3,727,447 downwards.
CAGGCTGGCCGCCTCGACGTCGCCCACCGCCATCACGTCGAGCACCCGGCGGTGGACCAGGATCGCGACGCACGAGACCACGACGTACGGCAGCGCGATCACCACGTCAGACCAGCCGTCGGTGCTCAGCCGGCCGAGCATCCACGAGTAGACCGACAGCAACGAGTCGTCGTACTGCTGCTGCACGAAGTTCTGGATGGCGTTGAAGAAGGCACCGACCGCCACGCCCGCGAGGATGATCACCACCGCACCACGGCCACCGCCGACCGTGCTGCCCAGCGTGTACGTCGCCGCCACCCCCAGCAGGCCACCGACGAACGCGAGCAGCGGGATGCCGACGGGGCCGATGGCGCCCCCGGCCACGATGCCGAGGGTCGCGCCCAGCCCCGCACCGCTCGAGATCCCCAGCAGGTAGGGATCGGCGAGCGGGTTGCGGAAGACACCTTGGTAGGCGGTGCCGGCGGCGGCGAGCATGGCGCCCACGAGGACGCCGAGCACCACGCGGGGCAGCCGGATCTCCCAGAAGATGGCCTGCTGGGTCACGGAGAGCCCGGACTCGACCTCCACCCCGGGAACGGCGTCGAGCAGCTCCAGCAGGATGCCACGCACGCCGAGCCCCGCAGGTCCGACCAGGCACCCCACGAGCACCGCCCCGAGGCACACGGCGACCCCGAAGCCGAGCTTCGTACGCCGCAGCCCCGGTCGGGCAGCGAGCCGCCGCAGGGCGCGCGCCCGGGCGACCGCGGCCGCTCCGCGGCCTCCGCTCGCCAGGTCCAGAGCCACGGCCCGTCAGCCGCCCGCGCCGTCGAGCGCGGTCTCGCGCTCCTGCAGGATCTCGCTCACCTGCTGCACGAAGTCGAGCGTGCGCGGTCCCCAGCGACTGGCGATGTCCTCGTCGATCACGTGTACCTGCTCGTCGACGACGGCGGGGACCTGCTGCCACCCCGGGCGCTTCGCGACGTCCTCGGCGGTGACGCCGCAGCAGAAGCCGTCGGCCAGGAACACGAGGTCGGGGTCGGCCCCGACGACGTACTCCGAGGCGAGCTGCGGGTAGTCGTCGCCGCCCTTCGCCTCGTCGGCGATGTTCTCGAGGCCGAACAGCCCGTAGACGGAGCCGATGAAGGTCGCGCTGGTGGCGCTGTAGAGGTCCGGGCTGAGCTCGTGGAAGTAGCTCACCCCCTCCAGCTCGGGTGCGTCCGCCACCGCCTGCTCGATGCCCGAGCGGGTCTCGTCGACGAGCTCGGCGGCCTCCTCCACGTGACCGGTGGCCTGGCCCACCCGTTCGAGCTGCGAGTACGTCTCCTCGAGGTCGGCGGCGGCCGGCAGCACCAGCGTCGGCACCCGCGCCTTGTCGAGGCCGGAGACCAGGTCGCCGGTGTCGTCGGAGGCGATCACCAGGTCGGGCTCGTACTCGAGGATCGCCTCGACGTTGGGCTGGTAGCCGGAGAGCTTGGTGACCGGGACGTCCTCGGGGTAGTCGGACTGGTCGTCCACGGCGACCACCTGGTCGCCGGCCCCGACCGCCCACAGCATCTCGGTGGCGGTGGGGCTCAGCGAGACGATCGACGTCGGCTCGGCGTCGAGGGTGACCTCCGTGTCGCCGCCCACGGGGCCCGAGAGCACCGAGACCGGGAACTCGGGGTCGGCGGCCGGGGACGACGACGAGGCTCGCTCGTCGACGGTGTCGACCCCGCCGCAGCCGCTGAGCACGAGGCCCAGCACCAGCAGCAGGGGGGCGAGAAGGCGCCGGTCACGGCGCGGGGATCCAAGGGCAGGCACAGCATCCTCCGGTCTGCGGAGGACGAGAGTCTTCGGGCCGCACGGGTCCCGAGGAACCCACTGCTGCACGAACTAGACTTCGTCCGAGGCTAGTTGCGTGGCCACGGGCCAGATGACCTGGCTCGTCCGGCTCCCTGGTGGCCAGGGTCCGGCTTCACAGTTGCGGGACAGCACCGGGATCTCACCGGACTTCCTGGAGCACCGTGGCACTCCCGCATGGGCCGGGAGCACCAGCACTCTAGCCCACGTCGTCTGCCGCCTTCCCCCCGCCTCCGCGACCCGCGAAGGCGGCCGGGCGCCCGCGGAGCGCGCGCCCCGCAGCATCGTCGTCGGTGACGAAGCCCGGGGTCCGGACCTCGTCGTCGTAGTAGCGGTGGAACACCTCGGTCTGGGAGCCGGACATCGGCGGCACGATCCAGCTCCAGTCGGCGGGGCAGGGGCGCCCGCTCTGCTCCTCCCGCCGCAGGTGGGTGAGGAACCGGCGGGACTCGGTGTGGTGGTCGGTGATGGTCACCTCGTTCGTGCGGAACGAGTGCAGGACGGCCCGGTTGATCTCCACGAGGGCACGGTCGCGCCACAGGGTCGCGTCGTCCGAGGTGTCGAGACCCATCCGCTCCGCCACCTCGGGCACCAGGTCGTAGCGGTCCCGGTCGGCCAGGTTGCGGGCGCCGATCTCCGTGCCCATGTACCACCCGTTGAACGGCGCGGCCGGATAGGAGACGCCTCCGATGACCAGCCGGTTGTTGCTGATGACGGGGACCGCGTGCCATCGGGCCCCCAGGCCGGCGAACCAGCCCAGCTCGGGGTGCTCGAGCGGGACGTCGTGCACCACCCGCTCGGGGATCGGGAACATCCGTGGGCCCTCCTCGACGGTCTCGACCACGAGCGGGAGCACGTCGAAGGCACCCGGCTGCTCGGGCGGTCGCCACCCGTGCCGGACCAGGGTGTCGGTCAGGTCCCGGTACCGCGGGTCGCCGAGGACGCGCCCGTCGGGTCGGTCGTACCCGGCGTACCGGATGAGCTGCTCGTTCCAGATCCTGGGCGCAGGTCGCGAGGGGGTCTCGGGGGCGAACACGCTGATCATCGGGCGGATCCTCCCTCCGTTGTGGGCCTCCTCGAGGTGCGCGAAGCAGTGCTCGGCCACGCCCGCGGCGTCGGCGACCTTCCTCAGGTCGCGCACCTGCAGGCTTCGCCAGTACAGCCGGCCGATGCACCGCGCGTTGTTGCGCCAGGCGACCCGGGCGCCGAAGGTCAGCTCCTCGGAGGTGTGCCAGTAGCTCCCGGTGACGCCGATCTGCCACAGCACCTCGTCGATCCGCGGCCCCGGGGGCCCGGCGTGGGGGGTCTCGGCGTGGAAGAGCTCGAGGAACTCGATGGCCTCGGCCCGGACCACGTCCGGGTGGGCGGGCGCGGGGGTCTGCCCGCGGTCGGGTGGCCCGGCCGGGGGACCGGGGGGAACGGTAGCGACCCGCGCGGTGGCGGGGCAGGGATCGTCCTGGGGCGACACGTCACGTCCTTCGGGGGGTAGGCCGCGCACCGCTCAGCGCGAGCCGGCGGACTCCGGCCCGCGGCCGTTCCGGGAGGGGGTCTGGGGGTCCAGCCAGTCGTCCACGAGCGGGTCGGTGGGCCCCGGAGTCCCCGCACCCGCCTCCCCCGCCAGCGGCGTGCCGAGCCGGTCCACCTCGGTGGCGAACGTGTCCAGGATCGACCGCATCTGGTCCTGGGCCGAGCGGGCGTAGGTGCTCACCTGCTTCCCTGCCGTGTCGAGGGCCTGCTCGACGATCTTGCGCTCGTGCGCGCGGGCCTGGTCGATGCGCTCGCGGGCGTCCCGGCGGACGTCCTGGACCATCTCCTCGGCCACGAGCTGCGCCTGGCTGAAGAGGTCGACGACCTGCTCGTTGACCCGGTCGCCGATCTGTTCGTACTCGTCGAGCTCGCCCTGGACCCGCTGCAGCTCCCGACGGAGCCGCTCGTTCTCCGCCAGGGTGCCGCTGAGCTCCTGCTCCGCGGCCTCCACCTGGTCGGCCAGCCGGTCGAGGTAGGCGTACACCTCGTCCTGGTCGAGGCCGCCGAGGACACGGCGCTGGAACGTCTCGTCGCGGATCGAGTCAGGCATCCTGCGCTGCGACGGGTCCTGGCGGTGGTCGGTGTCGATCATCTGGTGTCTCCTGACCTGGTCAGCTCCGGCTCGGCGGCGGCGTGCTCGTCGGCCGGGTAGTAGAAGTGCTCGTACTTGATGTGCTCGGGCGGCATGCCGGTGGCAGCCAGCTTCTGCAGCGTGTGCGCCACCATCTGCGGTCCCCCGCAGACCATCGCGGTGCGCCCGTGCAGCGCCTGCCGGGCCGCGACCGTGCCGACCAACCCGCGCGTACCGGGGTACGACGCGTCGTCCGACACGACCTCGGTGTACTGGAACCACAGCCGCTCCCGGGCGAGCTCCCGCAGCCGGTGGCGCTCGTGGAGGTGCCACGGCATCCGGACTCCGTGGAGCAGGTGGACCCTCGGAGCGATGCGCGACCGCCTCCACTCGTCGTCGATCTGCTCGATGACCGCGAGGAGCGGTGCGAGACCGGTGCCACCGGCCACCATCAGCAGGTCGCCGTCGTCGCCCGCCCGTCGGGTCAGCCGATCGCCCACCGGAGCCCCCAGCTTCACGTGGTCCCCGACCTTCAGGGACCGCACGACCGCCGGGCTCACCTGGCCTCCGTCGATCTGTTGCACGTGGAGGTCGAGCGAGCCGTCCGGCCGGGGGGCGTTGGCCGGGCTGAAGTAGCGCCACTGCCGGGGGCGTTGCGGGATCTCCATCGACAGTGACTGCCCGGGTGAGAACGGGTAGGCGCGACCAGGGCGCAGCCGCAGGTGCGTGAGGTCCATGGTCCGCCGCTCCACCGAGAGCACCTCGGCGTCCCACCAGTCGGGGCTGGACTCCGACGACGTCTCCGCCGCCTCGACCATGATCCGCGCGATGACCTGGTAGGCCGCGGCCCAGTCCTGGGCGAGCTCCTCGTCCCACTCAGACCCCAGGAAGTGCTTGAGCGTCGCGAACAGCGAGGCGCCGACAGCGTCGTAGTGCTCCGCGACGACCGCGTACTTGCGGTGGTCCCGCCCCAGGTGCTGCAGGAAGGCAGCGTCGTTCTCCATCTGGTCGGCGTGGCTGACGATCCGGCCGAGGGCGCTGACGAACTTGTCGCGCTGACCCGCCATGGAGAGCGGGAACATCGCCCGCACCTCGGGGTGCGACACGAAGACGTGCGAATAGAAGAACAGCGCCACCTTGTCGCCGTGTGCGGCCACCCGGTCCCAGCTGCGCTGCAGTGCAGAGGCCTCCATCGGACCTACCCGATCCGCGGTGGCAGCTCCCCGGACCGGACGGGCGGCCCCCCGGGGGGCCTGAGGTGGGGCCGGCGCGCGGCGGAGCGCATGGACGAGTGGTGCATCGACAAGGGTTTCCCTCCCAGTTCAGTCCCCCGTCATGCTCTCCCCATGCCCCCGCAGCCTCCCTCTGGCGACGGGATCGACCCCGACTGCTCGGAATCGGCCCGTGACGTTACCGCCGAACGGGCGCGACGGCCAGTCGTCGGCGCACCCGGACCACTCGGACCCGGTCCGACCAGCGCCCCTAGGGTCTCCCCGTGAGCGGGAGCCTGATGGTGCTGGGGACCACGTCCGACGCGGGCAAGACGGTGGTGACGACGGGGCTCTGTCGCGCCCTGGTGCGGCGCGGCCTGCGGGTCGCGCCGTTCAAGGCGCAGAACATGTCCAACAACTCCATGGTGACCGTGGACGGGGCGGAGATCGGCCGGGCGCAGTGGGTCCAGGCGTTGGCCGCCCGGGCCGAGCCGGAGGCGGCGATGAACCCCGTGCTGCTCAAGCCCGGCAGCGACCTGCGCAGCCACGTCGTGGTCATGGGGCGGCCGGCCGGTTCGCTGGACGCGGGCGAGTTCGCGGGCAGCCGGACGCCCCTGGCCCGCGCGGCGTACGACGCCTACGACGACCTCGCGAGCCGCTTCGACGTCGTGGTCTGCGAGGGCGCCGGCTCCCCCGCGGAGATCAACCTGCGTGCCCACGACTACGTCAACATGGGTCTCGCCCGGCACGCCGGGATCCCGTCGCTCCTGGTGGGCGACATCGACCGGGGCGGCGTGTTCGCCGCCATGCACGGCACGCTCGCGCTGCTGGACGAAGCAGACCAGGCCCTGGTCAGCGGGCTCGTGATCAACCGGTTCCGGGGCGACGTCAGCCTGCTCGACCCGGCCCTCACGCAGATCCGGAGCCTCACCGGACGGCCCGTGCTCGGCGTGGTCCCCTGGCTGCCGGGGCTGTGGCTGGACTCCGAGGACTCGCTGTCGGTGCGGGAGCGACCGACCCCGGCGGATCCGGGACGGGCGCGGCTCCGGGTGGCGGTGGTGCGGCTGCCCCGGATCAGCAACTTCACCGACGCCGACGCCCTCTGCCTCGAGCCGGACGTCGAGGTCGACTTCGTCGACGACCCGCGAGGCATCCGCTCCGCCGACGTGGTGGTGCTCCCCGGCACCCGCGCGACGATCGCCGACCTCGGCTGGCTGCGGGAGCACGGGCTCGCCGACGCGGTGCGCGCGCACGCGGCGCGCGGCGGGCCGGTGCTCGGTATCTGTGGGGGCTTCCAGATGCTCGGTCGCGAGATCGAGGACCCTGACGGGGTCGAGGGCCCGCCCGGCACCCGCGTGGCCGGGCTGGGCCTGCTCGAGGCGACGACGACGTTCGGCTCCGACAAGGTGCTCGCCACCCGGTCCGGCACCGCGCTGGACGCCCCGGTCACCGGGTACGAGATCCACCACGGCCGCGTCGCGGTCGCTGCCGGCGACGAGCTGCCCGGAGGCGTCCGCTCGGGTCCGGTGCTCGGCACGATGTGGCACGGCTGCCTGGAGGGTGACGCGTTCCGGTGGGCCTGGCTGCGGGAGACCGCCCAGGCCTGCGGGCGTGACGGCCTCCGGTTCGGGACGGTGTCGTTCACCGCCGCCCGCGAGGCACGCCTCGACACCATCGCCGACGCGCTGGAGGAGCACCTCGACCTCGACGCCGTGCTGGCCCTCGTCAGCGACGGCGCCCCCGCCGGGCTCCGCCCGGTCACGGGCGGGCTGGTCGGCTGAGCCCCGCCCACCGCCGAGTCGGCGCGTCCTCGCTGCTGTCCTACGTCGACGCGGCGCGAAGTGACACGCAGGGGACGCCGACTGTCAGGAAAGCCGCTCCAGGACCAGCTCGCGGACCCGCCCGGCGTCGGCCTGGCCGCGCATCTCCTTCATGACCGCGCCGATCAGCGCACCGGCCGCCGCAACCTTGCCGTCGCGGATCTTCTGCGCGACGTCCGGGTTGGCGGCGATCGCGTTGTCGACGGCCGCACCCAGCGCGCCGTCGTCGGAGACGATCGCCAGCCCGCGGGCCGCGACGATCTCCTCAGGCGTGCCCTCGCCGGCGTACAGCCCCTCGAAGACCTGGCGGGCCAGCTTGTCGTTGATGGTGCCGGCGTCGACCAGCGCCTGGACCCCCGCGACGTCCGCGGGCGAGACCCCGAGGGAGGCCACGTCGGTGCCCTGCTCGTTGGCGCGGCGGGCGAGCTCGGAGAGCCACCACTTGCGCGCCGCCTGCGGTACGACGCCGGCAGCGACGGTCTCCTCGACCAGCCCGAGCGCGCCCGCACCGACGGTGTCGCGCATCTCGAGGTCGGAGAAGCCCCACTCGGCCTGCAGCCGGGCCCGTCGCGCGGTCGGGTTCTCCGGCAGCGTCCCGCGCAGCTCCTCGACCCACTCGCGTGACGGCGCCACCGGCACCAGGTCGGGCTCGGGGAAGTAGCGGTAGTCCTCGGCGTCGGACTTCTCGCGGCCGCTCGTGGTGACCCCGGTGTCCTCGTGCCAGTGGCGGGTCTCCTGGGTGATGGAGCCTCCGGCGTCCAGGATCGCGGCGTGCCGCTGCATCTCGTAGCGCACCGCCCGCTCGACGGAGCGGAACGAGTTGACGTTCTTGGTCTCGGTGCGGGTGCCGAGCACTCCCGAGCCCTTCGGCGCCAGCGAGAGGTTCACGTCAGCACGCAGGTTGCCCTGGTCCATCCGGGCCTCGGAGACACCGAGCGCGACGATCAGGTCGCGCAGCTGCGCGACGTAGGCGCGCGCCACCGCCGGCGCCTTCTCCCCCGCGCCGGTGATCGGCTTGGTGACGATCTCGATCAGGGGGATGCCGGCCCGGTTGTAGTCGACGAGCGAGTGGTCGGCGCCGTGGATCCGGCCGGTGGAGCCGCCGACGTGCAGCGACTTGCCGGTGTCCTCCTCCATGTGGGCGCGCTCGATCTCCACGCGGAAGGTCTCGCCGTCCACGTCGACGTCCATCCAGCCCTCGAACGCGATCGGCTCGTCGTACTGGGAGGTCTGGAAGTTCTTCGGCATGTCCGGGTAGAAGTAGTTCTTCCGGGCGAAGCGGCACCACTCGGCGATGGAGCAGTTGAGCGCGAGGCCGATCCGGATCGCCGACTCCACCGCCACCCGGTTAACCACGGGCATCGCGCCGGGCAGGCCGAGGCAGGTGGGGCAGACCTGGGTGTTCGGGTCGCCGCCGAAGACGGCCGGGCAGCCGCAGAACATCTTGGTGTTGGTGTTGAGCTCGACGTGGACCTCGAGGCCGAGGGCGGGGTCGAACTTCTCGAGCGCCTCCTCGAAGGGGAGGAGGGTCGCGGTCCCGGACGCAGACGTCATGCCGAGGTTCCTTCCAGGGTCGGGGCGCGGTCGAGCAGCGGCCCGCCCCACTCACGGTTGAGCAGCGTCTCGAGCGCGGCACCGACCCGGTAGACCCGGTCGTCGGCGAGCGCGGGCGCGAGGATCTGGACGCCGGTCGGCAGGCCGTCCTCGTCGGCGAGACCGCTCGGCACCGAGATGCCGGGGACGCCGGAGAGGTTGGCGGGGATGGTGGCGAGGTCGTTGAGGTACATCGCCAGCGGGTCGTCGAGCTTCTCACCCAGCTTGAACGCCGTCGTCGGCGCCGTCGGCGACACCAGCACGTCGACCTGACCGAAGGCCGCGTCGAAGTCCCGGGTGATGAGGGTGCGGACCTTCTGCGCCTGGCCGTAGTAGGCGTCGTAGTAGCCGCTGGAGAGGGCGTACGTGCCGAGGATGATGCGTCGCTTCACCTCGTCGCCGAACCCGGCGTCACGGGTAGCCCGCATCACCTCCTCGGCGCTCGGGTCGCCCTCGGGCACGACCCGGAGGCCGTAGCGCATGGCGTCGAACTTCGCGAGGTTGCTCGACGCCTCGGCCGGGAGGATCAGGTAGTAGGTGGCCAGCGCGTGCACGAAGCTCGGGCACGACACCTCGACCACCTCGGCTCCGGCCTTGACCATCAGGTCGACCGACTCGCGGAAGCGGCTGAGCACGCCGGACTGGTAGCCCTCGCCACCCAGCTCCGTCACGACCCCGATCCGGACGCCGGTCAGGTCGCCGGAGGCACCCTCGCGGACCGCGTCGAGCAGCCCCGGCAGCGGCTGGTCGATGCTGGTCGAGTCGAGCGGGTCGTGGCCGCCGATCAGCTCGTGGAGCAGCGCGGCGTCGTGGACCGTGCGGGTGACCGGGCCGGCCTGGTCGAGGGAGTTGGCGAGCGCGACGAGGCCGTAGCGGGACACCCCGCCGTACGTCGGCTTGACGCCGACCGTGCCGGTGACCGCACCCGGCTGCCGGATCGAGCCGCCGGTGTCGGTGCCGATGGCCAGCGGTGCCTCGAACGCTGCCACCGCGGCGGCCGAACCGCCCCCGGAACCGCCGGGGATCCGGTCGAGGTCCCACGGGTTGCGGGTCGGTCCGTAGGCGGAGTGCTCGGTGGAGGAGCCCATCGCGAACTCGTCCATGTTGGTCTTGCCGAGGATCGGCAGCCCGGCCTCGCGGAGCCGGCGCACGACGGTGGCGTCGTAGGGAGGCACCCAGCCCTCGAGGATCTTCGACCCGCAGGTGGTGGGCAGGCCCCGGGTGGTCAGCACGTCCTTGACCGCGATCGGCACCCCGTCGAGCGCGGACAGCGGCTCGCCCGCCGAGCGTCGCGCGTCGGAGGCGGCGGCCTCGGCGAGCGCCCCGTCGGTGTCGACGTGGAGGAACGCGTGGACGGCGGGGTCGACCGCGGCGATCCGGTCGAGGTGGGCACGGGTCAGCTCGACGCTGCTGACCTCGCGGGCCGCGATGGCGTCGGCGAGGTCGGCGGCGGTGCTCTTCGTCAGGTCGCTCACTGCTCGTCCCCCAGGATCCGCGGGACGCTGAACCGCTGCTGCTCCGACTCCGGAGCCCCGCTCAGCGCCTCTTCGGCCGTCAGGCCGGGCACGACGACGTCGTCGCGGAAGACGTTGGTCATCGGCAGGGCGTGCGAGGTCGGGGGGACGTCGTCACCGGCGACGCCCTGGATCGAGGCGATCGACTCGAGGATCACGCTCAGCTGCGGCGCCAGGTGGTCGAGCTCGGCGTCGGAGAGGTCGATCCGGGCCAGGTCGGCCAGGTGGGCGACCTGCTCCCGGGAGATGGACGCTCCGGGGGTCTCAGGCATGGGCGCCATCCTAGGTGCACCCGTCGGGCCGCCGAGCGCCGCGTCGGGCGTCCGGGACGGTCCCGACGATGCGGCACCGACCCCCCACGATCCGTATCCTCGGCGCAATGTCGTGGTCCTACCGCCCCGCACTCGACGGGCTCCGGACCCTGGCGGTCTACAGCGTGCTGCTCTTCCACACCGGCCATGCGTGGGCGTCCGGGGGCTTCATCGGCGTCGACCTGTTCTTCGTGCTCTCCGGGTTCCTCGTGACGAGCGTGATCGTCAGCGAGATCGACCGCACCGGAACGCTGCAGCTGGGCCGGTTCTACGCCCGCCGCGTCCGTCGGCTCCTCCCGGCCGCCGCCGTCGTGATCGTCGCCACCTGTGCGGTCTTCGTCCTCGTCGCCGGCCTGTCCACCCGCGTCACGCTGGTCCGCGACGCGCAGAGCGCCCTGCTCTACGTCGTCAACTGGCACTTCCTCGGCCAGGCGGAGGGCGGCTACTTCGCCACCGACATCGAGAAGAGCCCGTTCCTGCACTTCTGGTCCCTGGCCATCGAGGAGCAGTACTACCTCGTCTTCCCGGCGCTGCTGCTCCTGCTCACCCGCGTCGGACGTCGGTGGATCCCCCGCGTCCTGGTGGTGCTGCTGCTGGCCTCGGTCGCCTCGCAGCTCTTCTGGGCGCAGGTCGACGCCGACCACGCCTACTACGGCACCGACGCGCGCCTCTACCAGCTGCTCGCGGGGTCGGTGCTTGCGCTGGGGCTCCACCGGCTCGCCCGTCCCGGCGTACGGGTCCCGTGGGGCCCGGTCGCCGGGGCCGCGCTGGTCGCCTTCGTCGTGCTCAGCAGCGGGCTCGTCCCGCTTTCGCCGTCGGTCCGAGGCCTGGTCGCCACCGTCGTCGCGGTCGCCCTCGTCGCGGCACTGATGCTCGCCGACGACAGCCCGGTCGCGCGGCTGTGCTCCCGACGGGTGCCCGTCTTCCTCGGCAAGATCTCCTACGGCACCTACCTGTGGCACTGGCCGGTGATCCTGGTGCTGCAGGAGGTGCTGGCGACCAGCCCCCGGGTCGTCGCCGTCCTCACCGTCGCGCTGAGCACCGGCCTCGCGGCGGCGTCGTACGAGGTGCTGGAGATGCCGATCAGGAAGTCCTCCACCCTCGACCGGCTGAGCTGGACCCCGGCGGTGGTGGGCGTGGCGGCCAGCGCCGTGCTGGCGGTCACCGTCGTGCCCACGCTGCTCGAGGCCGACAGGCGGCCGGTCCTGGCCAGCAGCCAGGAGGGCGTCGGCGACACGCTCACCGAGCGCCCGGTCCAGGTCCCCACGGACGTCGACTGGGAGCAGGTCACCAACGACTACGGTGACGTCGGCTGGTGCACCGCGGAGGACCCCGAGGCGTGCACGGTCGCGGAGGGGTCCGGCCCCCACGTGCTGCTGCTGGGGGACAGCCAGGCGCAGTCCCTGGTCCCGATGTTCGAGCGCCTCGCGGAGGAGCAGGACCTCACGCTCTCGCTGAACGTCGTCGAGGGCTGCCTCTGGCAGGAGGAGCTGCTCAACAGCAAGTCCTCCGAGGAGGAGAAGCAGAACTGCGAGGACGCCCGGGTGGGCTGGTACGACGAGGTCCTGCCGGTCCTCGATCCCGACGTCGTCGTCATCATGTCCCGTCCCCGCGACGACCGGACGTGGCGCGGGGTCGTGCAACGCCGCGACGGCGCCGAGCAGCCCCTGTCCCGGATGACGCTGCAGGCCTCCCGTGCCACGCTCGGCAAGATCTCCGACATCGTGCCCAGCACGCTGCTCGTCGAGCGTCTGGTCATGCCGGAGACCTTCGACCCCGCGCAGTGCCTGACGACCTCGCCCGACGCCGCGGAGTGCGCCGCTCCCGTGCCGGTCGGCGGCTCCTCGAGCGACGGCTACTTCCAGACGGAGTCGGCCAGGTCGCCGCGCATCCACACCGTGGACCTCAACCCGGCCTTCTGTCCGGACGCACCGGTCTGCCTGCCGGTCGTCGACGACGAGGTCGTGTGGCGCGACGACCACCACGTCACGGCCCGCTACGCCCTCAGCCGCCGTGACCAGGTCTGGCGGATCCTCCGCGGGACCGGCGCCTTCGGCTGAGGCAGGCGGGTGCTCACCCCGTCCGGGTGGTGACTCGGCACCCTCGACCGTGGGACGATCCGCCCATCATGACCCTCACCGCATCGCTGGTCCCCGCCGCCGACCACTACTGGTCAACGCTGGTCCGCAACGACGCGGAGGCGGCGTACGCCGTGATCGACGGCATCCTCGACGCCGGCGTCGACCCTGCCGTCGCCCTCGACATCGTCGTCCACACCCAGCAGCGGATCGGTGAGTCCTGGGCCGCCAACGACTGGACGGTCGGCCAGGAGCACGCGGCCACGGCCATCAGCGAGGAGGTCGTCTCGCGCGTCTGGGAGGACCTGCCCGAACCCACGCCGGGCCCCCGCCCGCTGCTGGTGTGCTGCGCCGAGCGGGAGTTCCACAGCCTGGCCGCCCAGGTGGTGGCCGCCTCGCTCCGTGCCTGGGACCGGCCCACCGAGTTCCTGGGCCCGAACACCCACCGCGAGCGGCTGGTCCAGCACGTCGAGGAGACCCGCCCCTCCGTAGTCCTGGTCAGCGCCTCCCTGTCGTCGTCGCTGACCCGCGTGGCGCGCCAGATCGCCGCGGTCACCGCGACCGGTACGCCGGTGCTGGCCGGCGGTGCCGCCTTCGACGCCAACGGCGCCCGCGCCCACCGGCTCGGCGCGACGGCGTACGCCCCCGACGCCCGCGCGGCCTTCGACCTCCTCGACCGGCTGCCCGACGTCGTCATCCCGCCGCCGTCGCCCCACGACGAGGAGGCGCAGCGGCTCACGACCATGGCCGACACCCTGGCGCGCGAGGTGCTCGACGCCACGGAGGGTTCTCTCGGTGCCGGCGCAGACGCCCTCACGCCCGACCACTGGCGGGTGGTGCTGGCCACCTTCACACCCCACCTGGTCGCGTCGGTGGCAGGCGGCGTGCTCACCGAGGACCCGACCGTCCCGGTGGCGGCCCGGCAGTGGCTCGACGGGGTGCTGCAGCGACGCGGGGCGCCCGACCACGTCACCGACCTGCTCTGGGAGCAGCTCCGCGGCCGCCTGCAGGAGTACCCCGCCTCGCGGGCCCTGCTGGGCTGAGCCCGGGCTTGGACCCGCGTGGGACCGTGAAGCCATGCACCTGCGCGGACCCTCGCTGACCGGTGCCGTCCTGGCGGCGGCCCTGCTGCTCGGCGGCTGCAGCGACTCCGGCTCCGGGGCCGCCGCTCCTCCCGACCCCGCGCCGTCGTCCGAACCGACGGACCCGCCCCAGCCCGCGCTGTCGTACGTCGCCCTGGGCGACTCGTTCACCGCGGCGCCCGGGATCCCGGAGACCGACACCTCGGACGGCTGCCTGCGCTCGTCCCGCAACTACCCCGCGCTCGTCGCCGAGGCGCTCGAGTCCGACCGCGACGTCACGCTCGCCGACCGCAGCTGCAGCGCGGCGGACACCACCAGCCTCGCCGGGCCCCAGGAGATCGGGCGGGAGGCGCTGCCGCCCCAGCTCGACGCGCTGGATCGCGACACCGACCTGGTCACGCTCTCGATGGGTGGCAACGACTTCGGGGTGTTCCTGCAGCTCGTCGGCGGCTGCGTGAGCCTCTCGCAGCAGGACCCGGCCGGGTCGCCCTGCGCCGACGCGGCGGGCCGGCAGGGTGACCTGCTGACCACGACCCAGCAGGAGATCGAGCAGCGACTGGTCACGGCGGTGCGCGAGATCCAGTCCCGGGCACCGCGCGCCCAGGTGCTGCTGGTCGGCTACCCGCAGCTGGCACCCGCCGCCGGCGAGTGCCCCGACCTGCTCCCGCTCGCCAGCGGCGACCTACCCTTCGCGAGGACGGTCAACAAGACGCTCACCGACAACCTCGCGCGAGCCGCCGAGCGCACCGGGACGACGTACGTCGACGTCTGGTCGGCCTCCGCCGGGCACGACATCTGTGCGGACGCGCCGTGGGTCAACGGCCAGGTAGGTCAGCAGGGTGGCGCGATCCCCTTCCACCCGCTCCCGGCCGGCCAGCAGGGCGTGGCCGACCTGGTGGTCGCGGCCGTCGAGAAATGACCGGGCCCGACCCAACCCATTCCCCCGGCGTGCGCATCTTCGAGGTGTAGACACTCTCGAGGAGGTGCGATGACCCGGTCCCCCACGGACGCGGAGTTCGACGAGCTGGTGCACGGCAGCTGGGCGTCGCTCTACCGCACGGCGTACCTCATCGTCGGCGACCACGGCCTGGCCGAGGACCTCGTCCAGACGGCCCTCACCAAGACCTACGCGTCCTGGTCGAGGGTCAGGGACGTGCGCGCCGCCCCGGGATACGCCCGCACCACGCTGGTCAACACCGCCGCCAGCTGGATCCGCAAGCGCTCGTGGCGTCGCGAGCTCCCGACCGAGACCCTCGACGACGCCCGCCCCGACGGTCGCCCCGGCGACCCGAGCCTGCGCCCCAGCGTGCTGCAGGCGCTCGACCGGCTCGCACCCCGCCAGCGGGCGGTGATCGTGCTCCGCTACTACGAGGACCTGTCCGTCGCGCAGACCGCACGGGCGCTCGGGTGCTCCGAGGGGACCGTGAAGTCCCAGACCCACGACGCGCTGGCGCTGCTCCGCACGGAGCTCGGCGACGCCGTCATCCCGTCCACCGCAGGGAGGTCGTCATGACCGAGCGACTCAGCCAGCTCCTCCACGAGGAGGCGACCCACCTCGCCTCCCCCGTCCCCGATCCCGCTCCGCTGGCGCACGCGGGCCGCCGCCTGCGCCGCCGCCGCCAGGTCACGACGGGCGTAGCGGTGGCCGCCAGCGTCGTGGTCGTCGCCGGCGGCAGCGTCCTGCTCGGGCTCGGTGACCGCGGTGACCGTGAGGTGCAGCCCGTCGACGTCGACCGCGACGCCATCGTGTGGGGGTACGGCGACACCGTGCACCTCGACGACGTGACCGCCTCGGTTCCCGGCACCCTGCTCACGCTGAACCACACCTCGGTCGGGGTCCTTGCCGTGAGCACCACCGCGGACGCCGAGCTCGCCGGGCCGGGCCGGCTGACCCTCGTCCGCTACGACGGCACCACCGAGGACCTCGGGGAGCTGGAAGCCGGTGCCCACCCGGCCACGGACCCGGGTCGCGACGTCTACGTCCTCGCCGAGACGCGCGGCCCCGGGCGCGCCGTCATCGTGCGGGACGCCCAGACCGGCGAGGTCCGCGAGGAGCTCGAGGTTCCCGGACTCGACGGCGCCAGGCCGCCGATGGCGCTGGACGGGGACACGCTCTACGTGCGCGCCCAGCCGCGGCGGATGCTCACCGTCGACCTCGTCAGCGGCGAGGTCGCGCCGGCGATCAGGGCGACCTACTACAGCGACGCCACCCGGGACCGCGTGGTGACCGGCGACCGCCGTACGTTCCGGGTGGTCGACGTCGGGACGGGCGAGGAGCTGATGAGCGTTCCCACGGCCGGCACCCTGCTCCAGGCCGAGCTGTCCCCCGACGCGCGCTTCCTGCGCGTGGTGCGCGCAGGCGAGAGCCGCGGGGTCGGCTACGAGTACGCCGCGTCGCGGACGCTGGAGGCCTGGGAGGTCGCGAGCGGCCAGCCGATCGATGTCGACCTCGGTGACGCCAGTGCGGACTCCGGCGGCTGGACGTTGTCGGGCGACCTCTACACCTTGACCGACACGGGCGTCGTGCGGTGCGACGTACCGGAGGGGACGTGCGAGGAGACCCGGATCGAGGACCTCCCCGAGCTCGCCGAGCCCAGCCTGGCGGACCCGGTGCCGCTCGACCGGATCGTGCTTCCCGACGAGCTCCTCTAGACCGCGTCGGGGCCGCCCTCGAGCAACCTCTTGAAGGCGGCTTCGTCGAGCGTCGGGACGCCGAGCTGCTCGGCCTTGTCGGCCTTGGAGCCGGCGTTGTCACCGACCACGACGTAGTCGGTCTTCTTCGACACCGATCCGGAGGCCTTGCCACCCCGGCTGATGATCGCCTCCTTGACCGAGTCGCGGGTGAAGTCCTCGAGCGACCCGGTCGCGACGATCGTCAGCCCCTCGAGGGTGCGCGCGATCGACTCGTCGCGCTCGTCGGCCATGCGTACGCCGGCGGCGGCCCACTTGTCGACGATGGCGACGTGCCAGTCGGACTGGTCGCCGTCGAACCACTCACGCACCGCGGCGGCGATCGTCGGGCCGACGCCCTCGGTGTCGGCGAGCAGCTCCTCGTCGGCGTCGCGGATCTCCTGCAGCGACCCGAACCGGGTCGCCAGCGCCCGGGCCGCGGTGGGGCCGACGTGACGGATCGAGAGCGCCACGACCACCCGCCACAGCGGGACGTCCTTGGCGCGGTCGAGCAGGGAGAGCAGCCGCTCCCCGTTGGCCGACAGCACCCGCCCGTCGGTCGCCCGCTCGACCTCGGTCTTCTTGGCGGCCCGCGTGAACAGCTCGGTGCGCAGCAGCCTGGCCTCGTCGAGGTCGAAGACGTCGCCCTCGTCCTCGATGACGCCGGCCTCCAGCAGCGCGTGGGCGGCCTCGCTGCCGAGGCCCTCGATGTCGAAGGCGCCCCGGCCGGCGACGTGGAAGACCCGGTCGAGCAGCTGGGCCGGGCACTTGCGGTGGTTGGGGCAGCGAAGGTCCTTGTCGCCCTCCTTCTGTTGGGCGAGCGTGGTGCCGCACGACGGGCACTCGGTCGGCATCACCCACTCGGCCAGACCCTCCGGCCGCAGCGGGAGCACGGGGCCGACGATCTCGGGGATGACGTCTCCCGCCTTGCGGAGCACGACCGTGTCACCGGGGCGCACGTCCTTGCGCTTGACCTCGTGGGCGTTGTGGAGGGTCGCCCGCTCCACCGTCGAGCCGGCCACCCGGGTCGGCTCCATCACGCCGAAGGGCGTCACCCGGCCGGTGCGGCCGGTGTTGACCTCGATCGAGATCAGCCTGGCGTTGACCTCCTCGGGCGGGTACTTGAACGCGATCGCCCAGCGGGGGGCCCGGCTGGTCGAGCCCAGCCGACGCTGCAGGGAGACGTCGTCGACCTTCACGACGACGCCGTCGATCTCGTACGGGACGAGCGAGTGTCGCTGCTCGCCGGCGTGGTCGACGAAGGCCTTCACGTCCTCGAGCGTCGGCACGACCCGGACCTGCTCGCTGGTCGGCAGCCCCCAGGCGGCGAGCGCCTCGTAGGCGTGGGACTGCGCCTTCGGTTCGAAGCCCCGACGCTGGCCGATCCCGTGGCACACCATCCCCAGCGCGCGGGTGGCGGTGACCCGCGGGTCCTTCTGGCGCAGTGAGCCGGCCGCGGCGTTGCGCGGGTTGGCGAAGACCGGCTTGCCGGCGTCGGTCATCGCCTCGTTGAGCCGCTCGAACGCCGCCACCGGCAGGAAGACCTCGCCCCGCACCTCGAGCAGGTCGGGGACGGGGAACCCGTCGGCGGCGCGGAGCCGGTGGGGCACCGAGTCGATGGTCTTGACGTTGGGGGTGACGTCCTCGCCCGTCCGGCCGTCGCCCCGGGTCAGCGCGCGGACGAGTCGGCCCTTCTCGTAGAGGAGGTTGATCGCCAGTCCGTCGACCTTCAGCTCGCAGAGCAAGGCGGGGTCGGTGACGCCGTCGCGGGCCATCCGGGCGTGCCACGACTCGAGCTCCTCGAACGAGAACGCGTTGTCGAGCGACTCCATGCGCTGGAGGTGGTCGACGGCGGTGAACTCGGTCGAGACGGCTCCCCCGACCTTCTGGGTCGGCGAGTCGGGGGTCCGCAGCTCGGGGAACCTCTCCTCGAGGGCCTCGAGCTCGCGCATCCGGACGTCGAAGTCGGCGTCGGAGAGGGTGGGGTCGTCGAGGACGTAGTAGCGCCAGCGCGCCTCCTCGATCGCCTCGGCCAGCTGCTGGTGCTGCTCGCGCGCGGCCGCGGACGGGGCGTCGGGAGCAGCTGCCTCGGACGTCGTCATGGTGCCTATCCTGCCTGACCCATCTGACAGGCTGGCGGCTCCGAAGACCGTCCGTGGAGGTTCCTGCGCACGTGACCCATCAGCACGCCCCGACGCTGACCGAGTACGCCTCACCCCCTGTCCCGACCGGCCTGGTGCTGATGCTCCACGGCGGCAAGGACCGCGGGCACGAGGTCGTCGACGAGCGCAGCGCCTCCTGGCGGCGCTCCGCGGCGATGGCCCGGTCGATCTCCGGCGACCTCGGCGAGGCGGGGGCCGCCGTCTGGCTGCTCCGCTACCGCCACCGCGGCTGGAACGGCGGCGCCGGCCCGGTCGACGACGCCCGCTGGGCGCTCCAGCAGGTACGGGAGCGGCTCGGGGACCTTCCCGTCGTGCTGCTGGGCCACTCGATGGGCGCGCGCACCTCCGCCGCCGTCGCGGACGACCCGCTGGTCCGCGGGGTGGTCGCGCTCGCCCCCTGGTTCCCGGGGGGTGAGTCCGTCGCCCCGTTGGCGGGCAAGCGGCTCGTCGCCGCCCACGGCAGCCGCGACCACATCACCTCCCCGCGAGCCACCCGCGCCTTCGTCGAGCGCGCCGGCGACGTCGGCGCCGAGGCGACGTACGTCGACATGGGGCGGGTCGGTCACTACATGCTGCGTCGGATCGGGCGCTGGAACGAGGTCGCGCGGGAGCGGTCGTTGGAGCTGCTGGGCTGAGGGAGGGGCGGGCCGCCGCTGGTTTCCCCGGTCGGCCGGGGAAACCGGGGGTTCGTGCCGCAAGCCTGGGTGACGAACCCGGAGACTCGCGGACCCACCCCGCCCGGTGCACGGCGACCAACCCGGTCTAGACCGCTCGACCGACCTCGGGCGCTCGGGAATCAGGGCGCACCCCGACCCGTTGGGCGATGAAACGAAACCGTTCCGTTTCATCCTTGCCCACAGCGGAGGCACGTGTGACCAGCACCGAGCCCCAGGCCCGCCCCCGGGTCGAGGGTGACCGCGAGCAGGAGATCCTGCGCGCGGCGCTACGCGTCCTCGCGGAGGTCGGCTACGACCGGCTCACGATGGACGCGGTGGCCACCGAGGCGCGGGCCTCGAAGGCGACGCTCTACCGCCGCTGGAAGGACAAGGTCACGTTGGTGATCGACGCGCTGCTCGCGGAGAAGGAGCAGCCGACGCTCCCCGACACGGGCAGCCTCCGGGGCGACCTGCTGGGCGCCTTCTGCGGCATGGGCGGCATCACGGATCCCCGCCAGCTGGCGACGTTCAGCAGCGTCCTCACTGCCGTGACCCGAGACCCGGAGTTCGCCGAGGCGTTCCGGACCCGGGTGATCGGACCCAAGATCGCGCTCACGCAGCGCATCTACGAGCGGGCTCGCGACCGCGGCGAGATCCGGGACGACGTCGACCTGGAGATCCTCGGCCCGGCGCTGGCCGGCATCCTGCTCCACCGCTTCCACGTCCTGGGCCAGCCACCGACCGCCGAGGTCGTCGCCCGGGTCGTCGACCAGATCATCCTCCCTGCAGCGACGAGTCCGACCGCCTCGAACGGTCCCTCGTCCCGACCCACACGACAGGAATCCCATGACTGACACCGACAAGGTGACCGAGGCCCACCGCCCCGGTCGCGAGCTGCACCTGGGCTGGGCCCTCGTCCTGATCTCCGTCGCCCAGCTCATGGTCGTGCTCGACGGCACGATCGTGAACATCGCGCTCCCCTACATCCAGCAGGACCTCTCGATCGACAGCGCCGACCTGACCTGGGTCGTCACCGGGTACGCCCTGGCGTTCGGCAGCCTGCTGCTGCTCGGCGGCCGGCTCGGCGACCTCTACGGCCGCCGCAGGATCTTCATGGTCGGCCTGGTCGTCTTCGCGGTCGCCTCCGGTCTCGGCGGGCTCGCGACCAACGAGGGCACCCTGCTCGCCGCCCGCGCCCTGCAGGGCCTCGGGGCGGCGCTCGCCTCGCCGGCCGCGCTGGCCCTGATCGCCACGACGTTCCCGGCCGGCCCGGCGCGCAACCGCGCCTTCGCCGTCTACGCCGCCATGTCCGGCGCCGGCGCGGCCGTCGGCCTGCTGCTCGGTGGTTGGCTGACGGGTCTGGACAGCCTGCCGGTCGAGGGCTGGCGCCTCACGCTGCTCATCAACGTCCCGATCGGCATCGCCGCGGCCGCCCTCGCACCCCGGTTCCTGCCCGAGTCCGAGTCCCACCCCGGCGAGCTCGACCTGCCCGGCGCCGTCACCGGCACGCTCGGCCTGCTCGGCCTGGTCTACGGCTTCAGCCGCGCCGGGTCCGACGGCTGGACCGACACCTGGACGATCGCCAGCCTGGTCGCCGGTGCCGTGATGCTCACCGCGTTCATGCTGGTCGAGAGCCGCGCGGCCCACCCGCTGCTGCCGTTCCGGGTGTTCCTCCACCGCACCCGCGCCGCGAGCTTCGTGGCGATGTTCCTGGCCCCGGCCGCCATGTTCGCGATGTTCTACTTCCTCAGCCAGTACATCCAGAACGTGATGGGCTACAGCCCGATCGAGGCCGGGCTGGCGTTCCTGCCCTTCTGTGCCGGCATCGTGGTCGCCGCGGGCGTGGTCTCCAACCTCGTCAACCGGGTCGACCCGCGCTTCCTCGCCGGTGTCGGCACCCTGATGTCCACCGCGGCCCTGTTCGGCTTCTCCCGGCTGCCGTACGACACCACCTTCCCGGCGACCGAGGTCACCGGCAGCTACGTCACCGACCTGCTCCCCTGGATCGTGCTGATGTCGCTCGGCATGGGTGCGACGTTCGTACCCCTCACGCTGACCGCCGTCCACCACCTGCGCAGCGAGGACTCCGGCATCGGCTCGGGCGTCCTCAACACGATGCAGCAGGTCGGCGGTGCGTTGGGCCTGGCGATCCTCGGGACGGCGGCGACCCAGATCGCGACCGACCGTGGCGCCGAGTTCGCGGCCGCGGCCGAGCGGGCCGCCGGGTCCGGTGGACCGCAGCCCACGCCGGAGCAGGTCGGGGCGCTCCAGGAGATCGCCGGGCTGCAGATCTTCACCGAGGGCGCGACCAACGCGTTCCTCGTGGGCGCCGGGATGATGCTGCTGGCCTCGGTCGTCGTCTGGATCTTCCTCGACGTCAAGCACGAGGAGCTCGCGACCGACGGTCCCGAGGGCGTGCACGTGGGCTGACCCCCGCGCCGCTCCCGTCGACGGGCTCCTCCCCTGCCGGGAGGGGCCCGTCGTCGTCAACCGCCGTCGAGGTGGCGGGCGGTCGCGGCAGCCAGCGCCAGCGCCTGCCGCGCCCAGCCGCTCGTCGCGCCGGTCAGCCCGCAGCCCGGGCTGACCACCAGCCCCGGACCGGGCTCCAGCCCGACCATGTCGAGCCAGCGCAGCACCGACTCGGTGAGCGACGCCTCGGTCGGCGCGGTGGCCGGGTCCCGCGTCGGGACGACCCCGAGCGCGACCGGTCCCCCGGCCTCGAGGGCGGCGGCGAGGTCGTCGTGGTCACCCGGCGAGAGCACCGCGGGGTCGACCAGCAGCCCCTGCACACCCGCTCCCCGCACGAGGTCGAGCGGCGTCCCCGGGGCACAGCTGTGGACCCACGTCTCCGCCCCCTCCGCAGCGATCGCCTCGGCGACCCAGCCGAGCGCGGCCGACGCCTCGGGTGGCTGCACCACGCGGTGCCGGCCGAAGCCTGACGCGGTCGGGACCCGGCCCTCCAGCACGGACGCCAGGACCGGCTCGTCCAGCTGCACCACCCAGCGGTCGACGCCGGGCAGTCGTCGGCGCAGGTCGGCGAGGTGCCGGCGTACGCCCTCGGCCAGGGCCTGCGCGAGGTCACGGCGGGCGCCGTGGTCGGCCAGCACCCGGTCGCCGCGGGGACGCTCGACGGTCGCCGCGAGCGTCCACGGCCCGGTGACCTGGGTCTTGTACGGGCCGACGTAGCCCTGGCCCTGCTCCTCGACCTGGTCGAGGTCCTGCGCGAGCAGGCTGCGGGCGCGGCGCTGGTCGACACCCTCCCGGTCGGTGAGTCGCCACCCGGCGGGCTGGAGGTCGAAGGCGAGGTCGGTCGCAGCCGCCACGGCTCGCCCGGTCATGGAGGCGCCTGCGCCGCGTCCGGGCAGCTCCGGGACGTACGGGAGGCCGTGGTCGTCGGAGAGCTCGCCGAGCACGACACGCACCGCCTCGGCGTACGCCGTCGCGTCCTCGCCCGGGTGGGACCCGATGCCGGTGGCCAGCGTCACCGGCCACCGCCGGGACCTGGTGGGCGAGTCTGTCGGTCCGAGGGGGAAGGTTCGGCCGCCAGGTGACGCCCGGTCGACGCGATCGTCGCCGACCCCACCACGCGCGTGCCGTCGTAGAGGACCGCCGCCTGCCCGGGCGCGATGCCGTACGCCGGCGTCAGCAGCTCGATCGCCACCTCCTCGCCCGTGACGGTCACGACGGCAGGGTGCTCGTCACCGTGGGCACGGAGCTGGACGGTGCCGTGCAGCCGGTCGGGGACGCTGCCGCACCACCGCGGCCGGACCGCCGCGATCCGGTCGACGGCGAGCTCCTCGCGTGGACCGACCGTGACGGTCCCCGACACCGGCTCGATGTCGAGCACGAACCGGGGCTTGCCGTCCGGCGCAGGCCGCCCGATCCGCAGTCCCTTGCGCTGCCCGATCGTGAAGCCATAGGTCCCCGTGTGCTGCCCGAGCACCTCACCGGAGGTCGCGTCGACGATGTCGCCGCCGTGGTTGGGCGCCCGGTCGCCGAGCTTCTCGGCCAGCCAGCCGGCGTTGTCGCCGTCGGCGACGAAGCAGATGTCGTGGCTGTCCGGCTTGTCGGCCACGAGCAGGCCACGGCGGGCCGCCTCCTCGCGCACGGCGGGCTTGCTCGTGTCGCCGAGCGGGAACAGCGAGTGCCGCAGCTGCTCCTGGTCGAGCACCCCGAGCACGTAGGACTGGTCCTTGCCGTGGTCCACCGCGCGGTGCATCTCGACCAGGCCGTCGTCACCGGTCCGCAGCCGGGCGTAGTGGCCGGTCGCCACCGCGTCGAAGCCGAGCCCGAGCGCGCGGTCGAGGACTGCGGCGAACTTGATCTTCTCGTTGCACCTCAGGCAGGGGTTGGGCGTCCGCCCCGCGGCGTACTCGTCCATGAAGTCCTCCACCACGTCCTCGTGGAAGCGGTCGGAGAGGTCCCAGACGTAGAAGGGGATGCCGATCACGTCAGCTGCCCGCCGGGCGTCGTTGGCGTCCTCGATCGTGCAGCAGCCGCGCGCGCCCGACCGGTACGACGCGGGGTTGCGCGAGAGGGCCAGATGGATCCCGGTCACGGTGTGACCGGCCTCGACGGCACGGGCCGCGGCGACGGCGGAGTCGACGCCGCCCGACATGGCAGCGACGATGTTCATCGTCGTGCTGCCCTCGCGCGTTCGACGACCGGTCCGATCGCCTCGACGACGGCGTCGACGTCGGCGACGGTCGAGGTGTGGCCGAAGGAGAAGCGCAGCGAGTGCCGCGCCTGCTCGTCGTCGCACCCCATCGCGAGCAGGACGTGCGAGGGCTGGGGCACGCCGGCCGAGCAGGCCGAGCCGGTCGAGCACTCGATGCCGCGCGCGTCGAGCAGCATCAGCAGCGAGTCGCCCTCGCACCCGGGGAACCCGAGGTGCGCGTTGCCCGGCAGGCGGGCGTCCGCGGGCTCGAGCGGGGCGCCGTGGAGGTGGGCGTCCGGGACCACCTCGATGACCCGGCGAACCAGGTCGTCGCGCAGCCCCCGGACGTGGGCGGCGTGCTCGGAGCGGGCCTTGACGGCGGCCTCGACGGCCGTGGCCAGCGCCGCGATCCCGGGGGTGTCCAGCGTCCCGCTCCGGATGTCGCGCTCCTGCCCACCGCCGTGGCCGAGCGGGGTCACGGAGACCTCGCGCCGGACGACCAGCGCACCCACGCCGTACGGCCCCCCGACCTTGTGGCCGGTCAGGGTCAGCGCGTCCACGCCGGACGCGGCGAAGTCGACGGGGACGGACCCGACGGCCTGGACGGCGTCGGTGTGCACCGGGATGCCGTGCTCGGCGGCGATTGCGACGACCTCGTCGAGCGGCTGCAGGGTGCCGACCTCGTTGTTGGCCCACATCACCGAGGCGAGCGCGACGGAACCGGGATCGCGCCCGACCGCCTCGCGGAAGGCGTCGACGTCGAGCCGGCCGCGCGCGTCGACGGGCAGCAGCTCGACCTCGGCACCCTCGTGCTCGGCCAACCAGACCAGCGGGTCGAGGACGGCGTGGTGCTCGACCGCGGTCGAGAGGATCCGGGTGCGCGCGGGATCGCTGTCGCGGCGCGACCAGAAGATGCCCTTGAGCGCGAGGTTGTCGGACTCGGTGCCGCCGGAGGTGAACACCACCTCGCCCGGCCGGCAGTCGAGCGCCTGCGCGATCGTCTCGCGCGACTCCTCGACGACCCGCCGCGCGTGCCGGCCGCTCGCGTGCAGCGAGCTCGGGTTGCCGACCGCCACGAGGTGTGCGGTCATCGCCTCGACGGCGACGGGGAGCATCGGCGTCGTGGCGGCGTGGTCGAGGTAGACCGTGCGCGGCTCGGGGGTCGTCTGGGACATGTCCGGTCCAGCGTACGGCGTCCGCCGCGGTGGTCCGGAATCCGGCTCGGACGGCGGCCCGTGTGGGGCGCCGGGGGCAGGGCGGCGGCCCGGGGACCGTCCCACCAGCCGATTCGGTAGCTCACCCACCGCCCATCAGTCCGAGCCACGGGTGGTCCGGGGCGAGGCGCCCGACCGCGGCTCGCAGCCAGGACTGCCGGGACGGGGCCAGGAGGGGCCACGCCGCCGCGAGATCCGTACGGTCCTTGGGCCGGTCGAGCCGGGCCTTGTGCTGGAGGACGATCTCGGGGAGCTGGTGGCGGACGCCCTCCTCGTCGACCCAGGTCACGTCGCCGAGCGGGGCGGACCAGTCGGGCTCGCGCCGTGACACCCACGCTCCGTCCCGGTCCTCGCTGAGGATCACGTCGAGCCGCCACGGAGCCAGCGCATGCTCCCGGAGCCACACCTGGCCGGCGGCGTCGTGCAGCTCCGGCCAGCGCTCGGTCAGCGGACGGAGTGCTCCGTCACCGGCACCCCAGAAGTCGAGCCTCCCGCCGAGGAGCTCGCGGAGCCGGGGCAGGTCCTTGCGGAAGATCACGACGTCGATGTCCTCGTGCCGCCGTGCGACGCCGGTGAACGCCTCGATCGCCCAGCCACCGACCAGCCACCACGGCCTCCCGAACTCGGCCAGCAACACCTGCACGCCGGCCGGGTCGTACGGCTCCCAGGGGCCGTACAACCGCTGGAACTCGCGCTCCTCGGCCTCCTCGCTCGTCACCCGGCGAGGCTATCCCTGCTCAGGAGCCGGGTGAGAGCAGGACGAGGTCGTCGCGGTGGACGACCTCCCGCTCGTAGGCCGCGCCGAGCTCGCGCTTGAGGTCGTGCGAGGTCCGCCCGAGCAGGGCCGGGACCTCGTCGGCGTCGAAGTTGACCAGCCCGCGCGCGACCGGACGGCCGGAGGGGTCGGTGAGGTCGACCGGGTCGCCGGCGACGAACGAACCGTGCACCCCGGTCACCCCGGCCGCCAGCAGCGAGGCCCGCCGCTCGGTGACGGCCCGGACCGCGCCGTCGTCCAGGACGAGCCGGCCCTTCGGCTCGGTCGCGTGGGCCAGCCACAGCAGCCGCGTGGGCCGCCGCTTGCCGGTCGGGTGGAAGAGCGTCCCGACGGGGTGGCCGGCCAGCGCCTCCGATGCCTGGTCGGCCGAGGTGAGCACCACCGGGATCCCGGCCCCGCCCGCGATCCGGGCCGCGTCGACCTTGGTCTGCATCCCGCCGCTGCCGAGGCCGGCCGCACCTGTGGTGCCGATGCTCACCCACGACAGGTCGTCGTCGGCGGGTACCTCGGGCACCAGGCGGGTGCCCGGCCGCGCCGGGTCGCCGTCGTGGAGCCCCGAGACGTCGCTGAGGAGCACCAGCAGGTCGGCATGGACCAGGTGCGCCACCAGCGCCGCCAGGCGGTCGTTGTCACCGAAGCGGATCTCGGAGGTGGCGACGGTGTCGTTCTCGTTGACGATCGGGATGACGCCGAGCTCCAACAACTTGGCGAAGGTCTGGTACGCGTTCCGGTAGTGCGACCGGCGGGTGACGTCGTCGACCGTGAGCAGCACCTGCCCCGCGGTGAGGCCGTGCCGCGCCAGCTCCTCGGTGTAGCGGTGCACCAGCAGTCCCTGCCCCACCGAGGCGGCCGCCTGCTGCGCGGCCAGCGCACGAGGGCGTCGCGGGAGGCCGAGCGGAGCCAGGCCGGCCGCGATCGCGCCCGAGGACACGAGGACGACCTCCGCACCGCGAGCGCGTACGGACGCGAGCACCTCGACCAGCTGCCGCACCCGCCCGGGGTCGATGCCCCCGGCCGCGGTCGTCAGCGAGGAGGAGCCGACCTTGACCACGACCCGACGGGCCGCGGTGACCGGCTCGCGGACGCTCACGCGTCGGGATCCTGCTCGGCCCAGTCGGGGTCGTCGGCGCCGCCGATCTCGTACGACGACGGGCCGCTCGCGCCACCACGGGCCGGGTCGCGCAGGCGACGGGCCACGTCGGCCCGGGTCTCTCCTTCGGCGCGCTCCTCGAGGCCCTCCTGGATCTCGCGGCGGCGGCGGGCCGCCGGCCGGCTCTCGTCGAAGCGGGAGTCCTCGCCGCGGCGGGCGAGGTTCTCGGCGCCGGCGTCGAGACCGGGCTTGAAGTCGAAGACCACCGCGTTGTCGGGATGGCCGATGAGGACGGTGTCGCCCTCGACCGCGCCGAGCTCGACCAGCCGGGTCTCCACGCCGAGGCGGTTGAGCCGGTCGGCGAGGAAGCCGACGGCCTCGTCGTTGCTGAAGTCGGTCTGGCGGACCCAGCGCTCCGGCTTCTCGCCGCGGACCCGCCAGCCCTCGCCGGTCTCCTTGACGGTGAAGTCGGCCCGGCCGTCGGCCGAGGGCGGCCGCAGCACGATCCGCGTGGTCTCCACGTCGGGCTTCTCGGCGCGGGCTGCCTGCACGATCCCCGCCATCGCGAAGGTCAGCTCGCGCAGCCCCTCGCCGGACGCGGCCGAGACGGGGATGACGCGCAGCCCGCGGGCGGTGAGGTCGTCGATGACGATGTCGGAGAGGTCGCGGCCGTCGGGCACGTCGATCTTGTTGAGCGCGACCAGCCGGGGCCGGTCCTCGAGCCCGCCGTACCGCGCCAGCTCCCGCTCGATCACGTCGAGGTCGTCGACCGGGTTGCGGCCGGGTTCCATGGTGGCGGTGTCGATGACGTGGACCAGGGCTGCGCAGCGCTCGATGTGGCGCAGGAAGTCGTGACCCAGGCCCCTGCCCTCACTCGCACCCTCGATCAGCCCCGGGACGTCGGCGACGGTGAAGGTGGTGTCCCCCGCGGTCACGACACCGAGGTTCGGGACGAGGGTGGTGAAGGGGTAGTCGGCGATCTTGGGCCGCGCCCGCGAGATCGCCGCGATCAGGCTCGACTTGCCCGCGCTGGGGAAGCCCACCAGCCCGATGTCGGCCACGACCTTGAGCTCGAGCACGATCTCGATCTCGTCGCCCGGCTCGCCGAGGAGGGCGAAGCCGGGGGCCTTGCGCTTGGAGGAGGCCAGCGCCGCGTTGCCCAGGCCGCCGCGACCACCGGCCGCGACGACGAGCTCGGTGCCCGGTCCGACCATGTCGGCGAGGACGTTGCCCCGGGTGTCGGTGACCACGGTGCCGTCGGGCACCGGCAGCACCAGGTCGGCGCCGTGCCCGCCGTTGCGGTGGGCACCCGCGCCGTGGCCGCCGTGCTCGGCGCGGCGCTTGGGGCTGTGGTGGTAGTCCAGCAGCGTCGTGACGTCGGACTCGACCCGCAGGATCACCGATCCGCCCGGGCCGCCGTTGCCGCCGTCGGGGCCGCCGAGCGGCTTGAACTTCTCGCGGTGCACGGACGCCACGCCGTTGCCGCCCCGGCCCGCGGAGACGTGCAGCGTCACGCGGTCGACGAAGCTGGGGATGGCCATCTGGCTCACGCTGCCTTGGTCGGTTTCCCCGCCTGAGCGGGGAAACCTGCACTTGGAGGGGGAAACTTCGGGTACCAAGCGACAGTTTCCCCGCTCGAGCGGGGAAACCGACACCCGGCCAACGACAAAGGACGTCCCCGATTCCAGGGACGCCCTTCGCGGATGCTGGTGGTGAGTGACGTCAGGTCACTCGCCGGGGACGACGTTGATGACGCGACGGCCGCGCTTGGTGCCGAACTCGACCGCACCGCCCACGAGGGCGAACAGGGTGTCGTCGCCGCCGCGGCCGACGCCGGAGCCCGGGTGGAAGTGGGTGCCACGCTGACGGACGATGATCTCGCCGGCGTTGACGACCTGGCCGCCGAAGCGCTTGACGCCGAGGCGCTGGGAGTTGGAGTCCCGACCGTTCTTGGTCGAGGCCGCGCCCTTCTTGTGTGCCATATCAGTAGTCCTTAGCGTGAAAGTCCCTGAGCTCGACGGGCTCAGAGGGAGATGTCGGTGACCTTGACCTGGGTGTACTTCTGGCGGTGACCCTGGCGCTTCTTGTAGCCGGTCTTGTTCTTGTACTTCTGGATCACGATCTTGGGGCCCTTGGTGCCGCCGAGAACCTCGACGGTGACCGAGGCCTTGCCCAGCGACTTGGCGTCGGCCGTGACCGTCTCGCCGTCGACCGTCATGACCACGGGCAGGGTCAGCGTCTCGCCGACAGCCGTCGAGACCTTGTCGATCTCGATGACGTCGCCGACAGCGACCTTCTGCTGGGTGGCGCCTGCGCGCACGATCGCGTACACCGCGGTCTCCTTCACGTCATTGCTTCGTCTTCGGCCCTGCGGCACGCCACGATCCCGAGCGGGATGGGGATGCCGTGCAGGGAAGGCACGCGTAGCGCACCGAGGTTCAATAGTACGGATCGGGCACGACCGGCGCAAAACGGTGGCCGGTCCTCCCTCACCGCTTGCGCGAGCCCCGCTTCTTGACCGGCACGTGCTCCACCGTGGGGGTGGTCGCCGGCTCCGCGTCGGCGGTCCCGGGCTCGACGATCCCGTCCACCGGGGGTGCCCCGACGGAACCGGCCGCCGCGGGAGGCGTGGAGGCGCTGCTCGGTGGGCCGGCCGGACGGCTGGCGCTGCGGCGGCGGGTCCGGGTGACGACGGTCGGCGTGCTCGGCGGGGCCGGCTCGGCCGTGGGTTCGGCCGTCGGCTCGGGGGCAGGTGCCGGGGTCGGCTCGGAAGGCGCGTCGCCCTCGGTCGCCGTCGGCTCGGCCGGCGACGCCTCGGGCTCCGTGGCGGTCGCCTGCTCCTCGACCGGCTCCGCGTTCGTGGTCTTCCCGGACCTGCGGGCACGCTCGCGCTTCGGGGCCTGCGTCGGCTCGGCGGGCTCGGTCTGCTCGGCCCGCTCCTGCGCAACGGCAGGAGCCTCCGGCACGTCGGTCGGCTGCTGGTCGGCGGGCTCGTCCTCGGGCTTCGCCTCGGAGGCACGCGCCATCGCGGCGACGTCCTTGGGCGAGGGGCCCTTGCGCGAGCTGGACTCCTGCTTGCCGTTGTCGTCACCGTCGCCGCGCCCGCTGCGCCCACCGCGGGACCGACGGGAGCGCCGCGGCTCCTCCTCGCTCCTCCTCGGCTCGACCGGTACCTCCGTGGTGATCAGGCCGCGGCCGTTGCAGTGCGTGCAGGTCTCGGAGAAGGCCTCCAGGAGGCCCGTGCCGATCCGCTTGCGCGTCATCTGCACCAGGCCGAGAGAGGTGACCTCCGCGACCTGGTGGCGGGTGCGGTCACGGCCGAGGCACTCGACCAGCCGGCGCAGCACGAGGTCGCGGTTGGACTCCAGCACCATGTCGATGAAGTCGATGACGATGATGCCGCCGATGTCGCGCAGCCGGAGCTGGCGCACGATCTCCTCGGCCGCCTCGAGGTTGTTCTTGGTGACCGTCTCCTCGAGGTTGCCCCCGGAGCCGGTGAACTTGCCGGTGTTGACGTCGACGACGGTCATCGCCTCGGTCCGGTCGATGATCAGCGAGCCGCCCGAGGGCAGCCAGACCTTGCGGTCGAGACCCTTGGCGATCTGCTCGTCGATCCGGTACGCCGCGAACAGGTCGGTCCCGTCGCCGTCGTGCTTGGAGACCCGCTCCTGCAGGTCGGGGGCGACCTGGCCGACGTACGTCTGGACGGTCTCCCAGGCCTCCTCGCCCTGGATCGCGAGCTTCGAGAAGTCCTCGGTGAACAGGTCGCGGACCACCTTGAGGGTGAGGTCGGGCTCGCCGTAGAGGAGCTGCGGGGCGCTGCCCTTGGCCGCCTTCTCGATGTCGGCCCAGCGGGCGGTGAGCCGCTCGACGTCGCGGGTCAGCTCCTCCTCGCTCGCGCCCTCGGCCGCCGTCCGGACGATGACACCGGCGCCGTCCGGGACGATCTCCTTGAGCAGGGTCTTGAGGCGGTTCCGCTCGGTGTCGGGCAGCTTGCGGGAGATGCCGCTGTTGGTGCCGTCGGGGACGTAGACCAGGAAGCGGCCGGCGAGGCTCACCTGGCTGGTGAGGCGGGCGCCCTTGTGGCCGACCGGGTCCTTGGTGACCTGCACCAGGACCGACTGGCCCGAGGACAGCACCGACTCGATCTTGCGGGGCTGGCCTTCCTTGTGGCCCAGCGCCGACCAGTTCACCTCACCGGCGTAGAGCACGGCGTTGCGGCCCTTGCCGATGTCGATGAAGGCAGCCTCCATGGAGGGCAGCACGTTCTGGACCCGGCCGAGGTAGACGTTGCCGATCAGCGAGGTCTGCGACTCGCGGGCGACGTAGTGCTCGACGAGGACCTTGTCCTCGAGCACCGCGATCTGGGTGAGGTCGTCCCGCTGGCGGATCGCCATCACCCGGTCGACGGACTCGCGGCGGGCGAGGAACTCCGCCTCGCTCACGATCGGGGCACGGCGCCGGCCGGCCTCGCGGCCCTCGCGGCGCCGCTGCTTCTTGGCCTCGAGCCGGGTGGAGCCGCTCAGCGAGGTGATCTGGTCCTCGGCCGTACGGGTCTGGCGGACCCTCGTGACGGTGTTGCGCGGGTCGTCCCCACCGTCGCCCCCGTCCTCGCCGGCGCGGCGCCGGCGCCGGCGCCGACGTGAGGACGGGCTGTCGCCGCCCTCGGCGTCCTTGCCGTCGTCGTCGCCCTGGGCGTCGGTGCTGCTGTCGTCATCCTTCGAGGACGTCGTGTCCTTGCTCCCGCCGCGGCCGGAGTCGCGGTCGCCGGACTTGTCGGAGGAGCCCGCGTCGTCGTCGGGGCCGGCCTCGTTGCCCTCGCCGGGCTCGCCCCCCGGCTTGCGGCGGCGGCGGCCACCACGGCGCCGGCGGCGGCGACCGGCGGACTCGCCGCCCTCGCTCGAGCCGCCGTCCCCCGCGGCGTCCTGGTCGGGCTCCTCGTCGGTCGCCTCGGTCTCGACCGGCTCGGTCGCGACGGGCGCGCCCTCGCCCTCCGCGGCGGCTGCGGGGGCGTCCGACTCGTCGGTGGCCGGCGCCTCGTCGGCGACCGGCTCGGCGGGCTTCTTCTTCGCCCGGGACCTGCGGGCCGGCGGCGCCTGCGCGGCGTCCGGCGCCTGGAAGATCAGCGCGGTCCCGGCCGCGGTCGACCCGTCCTCGGCGGCGGCCTCCGGCGAGGCTGCCGCCTCGGTGCTCTCCGCGGGGACCTCGGCGGCGGGCTTGGCGGCTGCCTTCTTGGTCGTACGCCGCGCAGCGGCCTTCTTCGCCGGCCTGGCCGGCGCGGCGGGTGCCTCGGCCTGCTCGGCCGACGTCTCGGCGGCCGGTTCGTCCGGGGCGTCGGCCGGCGGCGGCGTCGCCGTCTTCTTGGCGGCGGTCTTGCGCGCCGTCGTCTTCTTCGCGGCGGTCTTCTTGGCCGGCGCCCGCTTGGCGGCGGCCTTCTTCGCTGGCGCGGCGGCCGGGATGGTGTCCGCCGCGTCGGGCGTGGCCACCGGTTCGGCGGGAGTCTCGGTGGTGGGCTCCTCGCCCGGGGTGTCGCTGAGCATCTGCTGCTCCCTCTGCCCAGCCGTCCTCGGCCGGGCGGTCGGCGCCGGGACCCGGGTGCGCGGGGTCGTCGGCGCGAAGCCTTCGGTTGCGACAACACCCTCCGCAGGTGCGTCGAGGAACGCCTGCCGCCGACCTGCCGCGGTCGCCGGGCCCTTCGTGGCCGGAGGTCTGTCACCCTCTCCGACCGGGCCGCGTCGCGGTCTGGCGGTGACAAGCGTCCTTCGTGCCGACCACCCGGAGGTGTCCGGCGAGAACGTCGTCGGGCCGACGGTACGCCGACCGAGGCCGAGTATCGCACACGCCGCCGGGTTCGGCGGTATGCCCGCTCAGGCCAGCGGGTCGGCCAGCGCGCCGCTCTCCTCGTCGAGCACGCCCTGCTCCAGTCGGGTGAGCAGCGGCGGACCTGCGACCTCGAGGGCAGCCACCTGGCGCAGCCCGGTGAGGACGTCGTCGGGCCGGACGGCCGGGACGGCGTGGTGGAGCACGAGCTCGAGGGAGCGCCCGGACGCCTCGAGGGTGTGCACCGCGGCCCGGCAGTCGAACTCGCGCATGCCCTTCTTGGTCATCCGCTCCACGAGCACCGACTCGGTGCCCAGGAAGCGGTCGGCGGCCGCTGCCAGGGCCTCGGCGTCGGCGTCGACGTCGATCCGCCACCGGCTCGCGGTCAGCCTGTCGGCGAGCGATCCCCCGGGCGACTCGGCCACGACCACCACGTCGAGCCCGTCCGGCATGACCGCGTCGAGGTCGCGGCGTACGTCGTCGGGCTCGACGACCGTGGCGAGGCCGATCTCGAGGTACTCCGCCTCGCTCGCCGCCCCGGTGGGCGCGGCGCCGGCGTAGGAGATGCGCGGGTGGGGGTTGAAGCCCGAGGAGTACGCCATCGGGATCCGGGCCCTGACCAGGGCGCGCTCGAAGGCGCGGGAGAAGTCGCGGTGCGAGGTGAACCGGAGCCGGCCACGCTTCGCGTAACGGATCCGGAGCCGCTGGACCGGCGGCGCCTGCTGTTCGGGCTGCTCACGCACCCGGACAGGGTAGGCCCCTGTCCGGGTGCGCTCGCAGTCGCGGTCGGCGGAGGGAGGACGCCGGCCGGCCGGGACGCGGGTCAGCTGATCCGCGAGTAGAGCAGGCGGTTCGGTGAGCCGCTACCGGCGTTGGTGACGACGCCCGTGGTGGAGCCGCCGACGATCGCGCTGCTCACCGTGCTCGGGGAGGCACCCGGGTGGCCCTGGAGGTAGAGCGCCGCGGCACCGGCCACGTGCGGGGCGGCCATCGAGGTGCCCGAGATGGTGTTGGTCGCCGTGTTGCTGGTCCACCACGCGGAGGTGATGCTCGAGCCGGGGGCGAAGAGGTCGACGCAGGAGCCGTAGTTGGAGAAGCTCGAGCGGGCGTCGGTGCTCGTCGTGGACCCGACCGTCAGCGCCGCCCCGACGCGCGCCGGCGAGCCGTTGCACGCGTTGGTGCTCTCGTTGCCGGCGGCCACCGCGTAGGTCACCCCGTCGGAGATCGAGCGGCTGACCGCGTTGTCCAGCGTGGTGGAGACGCCGCCGCCGAGGCTCATGTTCGCGACGGCGGGGCCGGAGGTGTGGTTGCCGGTCACCCAGTCGACACCCGCGATCACCCCGGAGGTCGAGCCCGAGCCGTTGCAGTCGAGCACCCGGACCGGGACGAGGGTCACCTGCTTGGCGACGCCGTGGACCGAGCCGCCGACGGTGCCCGCGACGTGGGTGCCGTGGCCGTTGCAGTCGCTGCTGCCGCGACCGTCGTTGATGGCCGTGGCGCCGGCCGTCACCCGGCCCCCGAACTGGTTGTGGGACGCCCGGATGCCGGTGTCGATGATGTACGCGGTGACGCCCTGACCGGTCCGGTCGTAGGTGTAGGAGTTCGTCAGCGGACGGTTGCGCTGGTCGATCCGGTCCAGCCCCCAGGTCGCCGGCGACTGCGTGGCGGCCACCGTGACCCGCTGGTCGGCCTCGACGTACGCGACGTCGGCGTGCTCGCGGACCGCCTCGAGCGCGCTGTCCGACAGCTCGGCGGAGAAGCCGTCGAGCACGGTGGCGAAGCGCTGGACGTCGCTCGCACCCTCGGACCGGGCCTCCCGGACGACCGCCTTCTCGTCGGCGTCGGTGGCGCGGTCCTCCAGCACGACGATGTAGCTGCCGTCGATGGCCGTGGACTTCTGGGCGCCCGTCAGCGGCGCCGCGCCGTCGTCGGCGGGGGCGGCCAGGGCGGGTGCGGCGGCACCCGCGGTGAGGGTGCCGAGGGTGAGGACGGTGGCCGCGGTGGCGGCCAGGCCGCGCCGGCGGCGCGACGTGGGTGTCGACTTCGACATGCGGTAGCTCCCGAGATGTGTCGATGCCCAGCGGTTGCTGGCTGCTCGCGAAACTACCCACCGCGGCAGCCCCGGGGCATCGGTCAGGTTCGTGCACCGCACAAACCTGCACCCTCGGCCGGGGCGCCGGTCGAGGGGTGCGCGCACCCGGACAGGAGGTCCTGGCCGGGTGCGCGCGTCGCCGTGGAACGGCCGGGTCAGCCGGTCGTGATCGAGGTGTCGTCGATGACGAAGCTCGTCGCGAGGCTGGCGTCCTCGGTGCCGGTGAAGCGCAGGGTCACCGTCCTGCCGGCGTAGGCAGCCATGGTGAAGCTGCGCTGCACGTAGGACGTGCCCTCGTCGAGGTTGGAGAAGGTGCCGAGCGTGCTGGTCGTGCCACCCGAGACCACCTGGACGGTGAGCCGGTCGTAGGCGGTGGCGGTCGTGGTCTCGGCGCTGCTGACGTAGAGGTGGAACGACAGCGTGGCGCTGGAGGCAGCCGGGATCGTGACGCTCTGCGACAGGGTGTCGGTGGTGCTGGTGCCGTAGCCGTTGAGCCACGCCTTCCACGAGCCGGTCCGCGCGGGCGCGCCGCTGGCGCTGGTGATGACACCGCTGGTCGAGGTCCATCCCGTGGCACCGGACTCGAAGCCCGGGTTGACCAGCAGGTTGCCGCCGGTGGGCGGCGGGGTGGTGCCGCCGCCGGTCAGCGGGGAGTAGAGCAGCCGGTTCGGGGAGCCGGTCTGGGCCCCGGAGACCACCCCGGTGGTGGCGGTGCTGGTGATCGCGTTGTTGACCGTGGCCGGCGAGGCGGACGGGCTGCCCTGCAGGTAGAGGGCAGCGACGCCCGCGACGTGGGGCGTCGCCATCGAGGTGCCGGAGATGGTGTTGGTGGCGGCGTTGCCGGTGTGCCAGGCGGAGGTGATGGCCGAGCCCGGCGCGAACAGGTCGAGGCAGGAGCCGTAGTTGGAGAAGCTCGAGCGGGCGTCGGTGCTCGTCGTCGACCCCACGGTCAGCGCCGAGGCGACCCGGGAGGGCGAGCCGTTGCAGGCGTTGGTGTTCTCGTTGCCAGCCGCGACGGCGTAGGTCACGCCGTCGGCGATCGAGTTGTTGACCGCGGTGTCCAGGGCGCTGGACACGCCGCCGCCGAGGCTCATGTTGGCGACCGCGGGGGCGCCGGCGGCGTGGTTGCTGGTCACCCAGTCGACGCCGGCGATGACGCCGGAGGTGCTGCCCGAGCCGTTGCAGTCGAGCACGCGGACCGGGCGCAGGGAGACCTGCTTGGCCACGCCGTACGTCGTGCCGCCGACCGTGCCGGCGACGTGGGTGCCGTGGCCGTTGCAGTCGCTGGTGCCGCGACCGTCGTTGATCGCGGTGTAGCCGGACCCGACGCGGCCCCCGAACTCGTTGTGCGAGGCGAGGATGCCGGTGTCGATGATGTAGGCGGTCACGCCCTGGCCGGTCGGGGTGTAGGTGTAGGCGTTGTCGAGCGGCAGGTTGCGCTGGTCGATGCGGTCCAGGCCCCAGGTCGCGGGCGACTGGGTCGCGTCGACCGACACGCGCTGGTCGGCCTCGATGAAGGCGACGTTCGGGTTCTCCTGCAGCCGGGCGACGGCTCGGTCGGACATCCGGGCCGAGAAGCCCTCGAGCACGGTGGAGAAGCGGTCGACGTCCTTGGCCCCGGCTGCGCGGGCCTGCTCGACCGCGTCGGTGCCGCGGGCGGTGGAGGTGCGGCCTTCCAGGACGACGATGTAGCGGCCGTCGATGGCGGAGGCCTTCTCGGTGCCCAGCAGCGGCGCCGGGCGGTCCCCGTCGCGTGCGGCTTGGGCGGATCCGGTGCCGGCGGTGAGGGCACCGAGGGTGAGGACGGCGGCCGCGGTGGCGGCCAGGCCGCGCCGGTGGCGCGACGGCGATGACTGACTCGACATGGGGTGTCTCCCGAGATGATCCATCGCCCAGCGGTCGCTGGGCGCTCGTGAACCTATCCAGCAGGACGGCGGGCTGGCCCGCCTCGCACCGCGTCAGGTTCGTGCACCGCACAAACCTGAACCATCGGTCAGGGCAGCACCGCACCCTTCATCAGCTGGGACTTGTAGATGTTGCCGATCACCTGGCCGTCGAGCCAGGCCGTGAGGCGCGCGGCCTCCCGGTCGAGGGCGGCACGCGCAGTGCGGCCGGGGTCGGAGCGGAGCACCACCTGCACCCGCCCGTCGTCGTCCTGCACCCAGCAGCCGACGACCCGGCCGTCCCACCAGGCGGTGGTGCCGGCGTTGCCGGCGCTGTCGACGAGGTGGCGCACGTCGTCGGGGTGGAGGTAGAAGTCGCGCTCCTTCCACCCCATCGTCGTGGGGTCGAGGGTCGGGAGCAGCGCCGCCGAGGCCGGCTCCGGGTCGGCGGGGTCGACGTCGTCGGGCAGCACCCAGCCGGTGCCGCCGCCGTCGAGCGACACCTCGACGGCGTCGAGGTCGGCGAGCGCCCGGCGTACGGCGCCCTTGGTGCCGCCGAGCCACCAGGCCAGGTCCGTCTCGGTGCCGGGACCGAACCGCGCCAGCCAGCGACCCACGAGCTCGGCGTAGCCGTCGGCCTCGGTGGTGGGCTCCGGGACCTCGCCCAGCCACGCGGCCATCGGGGTCCAGCGCGGGCGGGAGATCCGCCAGTGACCACCGTTGACCCCGCGGACGATCTCGCCGCGCGCACCGAGCCAGGTCAGCACCCGCGGGGCGACGGGGAGCGGGGTGCCCCACTTCGCGCTCGCGGGCGAGGCGGAGACCTTCGCGTCGAGCGCGGGGAGCCGCTCGCGGATCGCCTGGGCGCCGAGTGCGCCCTCGCTCTCGAGGAGTGCGAGCACCTCGGTGCGCCGCTCCCCCAGCCAGGCCTCACCGTCGGTGGCAAGCCCGCCGACGACGACGTCGCGACCGATCTTCTTGCGCTCGGTCTCCGCGACCCGGGCCGAGGCGCTCCCCCACGCCGCCGGGAGCAGGTCGCGGGGGAAGACGAACAGGGTGCGGCGCATCGCCAGCTGCTTGACCAGCGAGCGGTCCTCGTAGAGCGCGGTGTCGACGTCGGCCACCGTGACCCCGTCGACCCGGGCCGCGACCGAGAGATGGACGGAGTGCGGCTCGGTCGCGTGGAGCACGACCATCGCGCGGGTCGCGGCCACCGCGTCGCCGACCCGGTGGTCGGGAGCGATCGCATGACGTCGGACCAGCCTGGCCCGGCGCTCGCTGTCGGGGACGTGTCGCACGGGGCCATCCTGCCCGAGCCCGGTGACGCTCTCAGACGACGCTGAGGGGCAGCAGCTTCTGGCCGGTGGGGCCGATCTGGATCTCGGTGTCCATCTCCGGGCACACCCCGCAGTCGTAGCAGGGCGTCCAGCGGCAGTCCTCGACGTCGGGGACGCCGTCGGGGTCGTCGGCCGCGGCGAGGGAGTCCTCCCAGTCCGCCCACAGCCAGTCCTTGTCGAGGCCCGAGTCGAGGTGGTCCCACGGAAGCACCTCGTCGTAGTCCCGCTCCCGGGTGGTGAACCAGTCGACGTCGACGCCGGTGCCGGCGAGGGCGGACTCCGCGGACTCCATCCAGCGGTCGTAGGAGAAGTGCTCGCTCCAGCCGTCGAAACGGCCACCGTCGCGCCAGACCTGCTCGATGACCCGACCCACCCGACGGTCGCCCCGGGACAGCAGCCCCTCCACGATCCCGGGCTTGCCGTCGTGGTAGCGGAAGCCGATCGCCCGGCCGTAGCGCTTGTCCTCGCGAACCGTCTCGCGGAGCTGGCGCAGCCGCTCGTCGGTCGTCTCGTGGTCGAGCTGGGAGGCCCACTGGAACGGCGTGTGGGGCTTGGGCACGAAGCCGCCGATCGACACGGTGCAGCGGATGTCATTGCGGCCCGAGACCTCACGGCCCTTGGCGATGACCTTCTTGGCCAGCTCGGCGACCTGGAGGACGTCGTCGTCGGTCTCGGTGGGCAGCCCGACCATGAAGTAGAGCTTCACCTGCCGCCAGCCGTGGGAGTACGCCGTCGCCACGGTGCGGATCAGGTCCTCCTCGGTGACCGCCTTGTTGATCACCTTCCGCATCCGCTCCGAGCCGCCCT
Source organism: Nocardioides euryhalodurans (assembly GCF_004564375.1). Taxonomy (NCBI): domain Bacteria; kingdom Bacillati; phylum Actinomycetota; class Actinomycetes; order Propionibacteriales; family Nocardioidaceae; genus Nocardioides; species Nocardioides euryhalodurans. The sequence continues at coordinate 3,688,759 of NZ_CP038267.1, read as the reverse complement.
CCGGGGCGAAGGTCAGCCCCGAGCGACGGCCGTTGCGGGAGAACTCGTTGGCGAGGGTGATGTTGAAGGCGTCAACCCGGGTCGAGGGCAGCGACAGCGAGACGTTGGTGCCCTCGTAGCGGTCGGCGAGCCCGGAGGCGACGTCGCCGATCTCGGTGTGGTCGGCGCTCGAGAGCGACAGCAGGCCGACCTCCTCGAAGCCGGACTGCCGGATGCCGTTCTCGACCATCGCGCCGATGGTGTTGATCGAACGCTCCCGCACGGGGCGGGTGATCATGCCGGCCTGGCAGAAGCGGCAGCCGCGGGTGCAGCCGCGGAAGATCTCGACGCTGAACCGCTCGTGCACCGTCTCGGCCAGCGGCACCAGGGGCTTGGCGGGGTAGGGCCACGCGTCGAGGTCCATGAGGGTGTGCTTGCGGACGCGGTAGGGGATGCCGGGCCGGTTGGGCACGACGGCCTCGATCGACCCGTCGGCGGCGTAGGCGACGTCGTAGAAGCGCGGCACGTAGACGCTGCCACCCACGGCCAGCCGTCGCAGCAGCTCGTCGCGACCGCCGGGGCGGCCCTCCTGCTTCCACTCACGGGTCACGTCGGAGATCGCGAGCACGACCTCCTCGCCGTCGCCGAGCACCGCGGCGTCGATGAAGTCGGCCACCGGCTCGGGGTTGAAGGCGGCGTGGCCGCCGGCGATGACGAGCGGGTCGTCGTCACCGCGGTCGCGGGCGTGGAGCGGGATGCCGGCGAGGTCGAGCGCCGTGAGCAGGTTGGTGTAGCCGAGCTCGGTCGAGAACGAGACCCCGAAGAGGTCGAAGGCCCCGACCGGGCGGTGGGAGTCGACGGTGAACTGCGGGATCGGACCGGCGGCGTCCCCGGCGCGCATCACCTGCTCCATGTCGGGCCACACCGAGTAGGTCCGCTCGGCCATGATCCAGTCGCGCTCGTTGAGCACTTCGTAGAGGATCTGGACGCCCTGGTTGGGGAGCCCCACCTCGTAGGCGTCGGGATACATCAACGCCCAGCGGACGTCGACCGAGTCCCAGTCCTTGACGGTGGAGTTGAGTTCGCCGCCGACGTACTGGATCGGCTTCTGGACCGACGGCAGTCTCGGTTCGAGACGCGGGAAGACCGATGCGACCGACACGGGCGGCTTCACCTCGACAATCTGGTGGGGAACCGGCTCATCGTACGTCGGTCGCGGGGAGGGAACCGATTCCCCACAACCGCCCACGGGTGTCCCCGCCAGCCCCTACCCTCGTGATGTACCGCTAGGGGGAGATTCGTGGGCACCTCTCACAGTGCGATGCGCGAGCGTGCGCGTGTCGGGGGACGCCAGCGTCGCGTGCTGGTCGTCGCCCTCGTCGCGCTGCTCGGAACCGTGCTGGCCCTCGCCGAGATCCCGCCGCCGGGCACCCCCACCGAGATGTGGCCGAGCCTGGCCGCCTCCTTCATCTGGACGACGGTCGTCTGGGACGGCCGCAGCCGCCCCGGCCGCGACGTCCTCCCCCACCTCGCCGCCCAGCTGGTGATCTTCGTGGGCCCGGCCCTGGCGTTCGGCTGGGGCCCGGCCGACTCCCTGTGGATGGCGACGGCCAACATCGCCGGCGGCATCCTGATGGCGGTGGTCTACGCGCGCTTCGGCCCGTCGCCCGAGTGGTCGCCCGGCAGCGCCGTGGCCCACGTGGGGCTGCTGGTCTCCGCCGTGGTCGCCAGCGCGGCGGTCGCGCTCGTGGGCGGTTTCCCCCACGTCGCGATCGGCGCGCTCGATGAGCTGCAGCTGTGGTGGACCATCCGCAGCATGGTCTACGCCTACGTCGGCGGCGCGACCTTCCTGCTGCTCTTCTTCGGCGTCCGCCGGGCCACGACCGCGCCGCGGTGGGCCGTGGCACTGCTGGTGCCGCTGGGCGCGGCCGGGCTGTGGGTCACCTACCTCAACCCCAACCTGCCCCTGACCTGGTCGCTGCTGCTGCCGGCGATCGCGGCGGGCAGCATGCTGAGCCCGCGGGGCGCCGCGACGTACGCGCTGGGCGTGGCCGTCGGCGGGGCGCTGGCGACGCTCCACCCGATCAACCAGTTCGGCTACGACGGGTTCATCCCCGGGTCCGTGCTGATCGACCTGCTGCTGACCGCGTCGACGTTCGTCACGCTCCAGCTGGCGATCCTGCGGGACCAGCGGGCCGAGGCCACCGCCGAGCTGGACCGGCAGTCACGGGCAGCCCACGAGCAGGCGACGCTGCTCGGCACCGTCTTCGACACCATGTCCGACGGCCTGGTGGTGGTCGACGAGCACCGCCGGGTCGTCATGCACAACACCGCCGCGCGGCAGCTCCTCGGCCGCCGGATCCCCGTCGGCCAGGAGATGAACTGGTCCACCTACCTCGGCCTCCACGACCTCGACCGCGAGCCGCTCACCGACGCGGCGCTCCCGGGCAGCGGCGTCGAGCACGCCGCTCGCCAGATCGTGGTCCGCGGCGACGGGGGCGAGCGGGTCCTGGGCGTGGGCTCGTGGGACCTCCCCGGCCAGGACGCCCGGACCCTGGTCCTGTTCTCCGACGTCACCGCCGAGCGCGAGCGCCTCGGCGAGCTCACCAGCTTCGCCGGGGTGGTCGCCCACGACCTGCGCAGCCCGCTGGCCGGCCTCTCGGGATGGCTCGAGATGGCTGCCGACGCGCTCGAGGAGGCCGGGCCGTCCCCGGCGAGCACCTTCGTGTCGCGCGCCCAGCTCAGCGGCGAGCGGATGCGCCAGGTCATCGAGGACTGGCTCGCCTACACGGTCCAGCGCGACGGGCTGCTCGCCGTGGCCGACGTCCCCCTCAAGCCCTTGGTGGCCGAGGTGGTGGCGCCGTACGCCTCGAGCGGACCGGACCTGGCCCCCGTCTTCGAGGTGGCCGCCGACGACGTCGTGCACGCCGATCCTGTCCTGACCCGGCAGCTGATCGCCAACCTCGTCAGCAACGCCGTCAAGTACACCCCCCAGGGCGTCCGCCCCGAGGTGGCGGTGCGGTCCGGGCCCGACGAGGAGCCCGGCTTCGTCCGGGTGACCGTCTCCGACCACGGGATCGGACTCCCCGAGGGCGAGGAGGAGCTGATCTTCCAGGAGTTCCACCGCGCCCCCGGCCACGCCGCCGACTACACCGGCACCGGTCTCGGGCTCTCGTTGTGCCGCAAGATCGTGCACCGCCACGGGGGCACCATCTCCGCCCGCAACAACCCTGACGGAGGGACGGCGGTCTCCTTCACGCTTCCCGCCGCCTGAGCGCGACGGCCGTCGGGATGGCCTCGCCCCCTAGGGTTCAGGCATGAGCAGCGACGTCGTCCGGGGCCGGTTCAGCTGGACCCTGCTGGTCCCGTTGGCGGCCCTCGTGGGCCTGGTCGCCACGTGGGGACGCAAGCCCGGAGACCTGGTCCTCGCGCTGGTCGCGCTGCTGCTGATCGGGGCGGTGCTGGCCGCCGTCCACCACGCGGAGGTGGTGGCGCACCGGGTCGGCGAACCCTTCGGCTCGCTGGTCCTGGCGGTCGCCGTGACCATCATCGAGGTCGCCCTGATCGTCACCCTGATGGTCACGGCCACCGGGCAGGAGACCGCCGGGCTGGCGCGCGACACCGTCTTCGCAGCCGTCATGATCTCGGTCAACGGCATCGTCGGGCTCTCCCTGGTCGTCGGCGCGCTGCGCCACCAGTTCGCCGTCTTCAACCCGGAGGGCGCCGGGTCCGCGCTCGCCACGGTCGTGACCCTGGCGACGCTCACCCTGGTGGTGCCGACCTTCACCACCTCGGCGTCCGGCCCGGAGTTCACCTCCGGCCAGCTCACCTTCGCGGCCGTCGCCTCGCTCGCGCTCTACGGCATGTTCGTCTTCACCCAGACCGTCCGGCACCGCGACTTCTTCCTCCCCGTCGAGGCGGGCGGCTCGTTGCCCGACGAGGACGACGACGGCCACGCCGACCCGCCGTCGGGTCCGCAGGCCCTGACCAGCCTGGCGCTGCTGCTCGGGGCGCTGGTCGCGGTCGTGGGGTTGGCCAAGGTCGAGTCGCCCGCGATCGAGAGCGCGGTCGCCGCTGTCGGCTTCCCCCACGCCGTGGTGGGCGTCGTGATCGCGCTGCTGGTGCTGCTGCCGGAGTCGATCGCCGCCGTGCGCGCCGCGGCCCGGCAGCACGTCCAGATCAGCCTCAACCTCGCGTACGGCTCGGCGATGGCCTCGATCGGCCTCACGATCCCGACGATCGCGGTGGCCTCGATCTGGCTCGACGGACCACTGGAGCTCGGACTCGGCACCACCGAGATGGTGCTGCTGCTGCTGTCGGTGATCGTCGCCGTCCTGACCGTGGTGCCAGGTCGCGCCAAGCCGCTCGCCGGTGGCATCCACCTCGCGATCCTGGCGTCGTTCATCTACTTCACGATCGCCCCCTGATCAGCCTGGACTCACCGGTCGTCGCCGTCGTGAGCGTCCCCCGACGGGTGTGATGGCAAGGCGGAGTGCCGAAGGCGGGCCGGAGGCCCGTCGAGGTGCGACAACGCCCCCAGCGCGCCCGGATGGGGCGCGGACCAGCCGAGAGACCGGTGAATGCACGCTCAGCGGCGGACGAGCACCCGCCCGGGGCTGAGGTGGCGCGTCGGGGAGGCCGACGAGCGCAGGTGGATGTTCTGGAGCAGCCCGACCGCGAGCAGCACCGCGAACATCGAGCTGCCGCCCGAGGACACGAACGGCAGCGGGACGCCGGTGACCGGCATGATGCCCAGGCACATCCCGATGTTCTGGAAGGCCTGGAAGCCGAGCCAGCAGGCGATGCCCGAGGCGGCGATCCGGCCGAAGACGTCGTCGGTACGGGACGCGATCACCAGTGCCCGCCAGATCACGACGGCCAGCAGCGCGATCAGCACGCCGGCGCCGAGCAGGCCGAGCTCCTCGCCGGCGACGGTGAAGATGAAGTCGGTGTGCTGCTCGGGCACGAAGCCGGACCGGGTCTGGGAGCCGTTGAAGAGCCCCTCCCCGAACAGGCCGCCGTTGCCGACCGCGATCCGGGCCTGCTCGGTGTTGTAGCCGGCACCGCGGGGGTCGAGCTCGGGGTCGGTGAAGGCCAGGAAGCGGTCGACCTGGTAGTCCTCGAGCAGCCCGGCCCACACAGCCAGCACGGCCACCGAGACACCACCACCGGCGAGCAGCGCGAGCCAGCGCCGCGGGGCCCCCGAGGCAGCCAGGACCCCGAAGACGGTGGCGGTGAGGACGAGCATCGTCCCGAGGTCGGGCTGCAGCAGGATCAGCGCCGCCGGGAGGCCTGCGATCAGCAGCATCAAGGTGACGTCGACCCAGTCGACCGTACGCCGGCGGCGGGCCTCGCTGCGCTCCGCGACGACCAGCGCCATGCCGATGACGACGGCGAGCTTGGCGAGCTCGGAGGGCTGGACCGACATCCCGCCCAGCTGGATCCACGAGCGCGAGCCGTTGATGACCACGCCGTTGGTGAGCACCAGCACCAGCCCGCCGACCGAGGCGAGGTAGGCGAGCGGTGCCAGGATCCGGACCCACCGGTGGTCGGTGGCCATCACCATCACCATCAGCACCAGGCCGATGGCGACGTTGACCAGCTGCTTGCGCAGGTAGGCGGTCGGGTCGCCGGCCGTCAGGTCGTCACGGGCCGAGGTGGCCGACCAGACCAGCAGCGTGCCGATCACGAGCAGCCCGGCGACCGCGGCCATGAGGAGCCAGTCGAGGCCGGGGACGCGGCGTACGGACGCGGAGCGCGGGGCGCGGTAGGTCACGAGCCGCCTCCCGTCGGCGGCAGGATCGACCCGTCGCGCTTGAAGGACGGGAGGCTGTCGGGGGCGACCACACCGGGGATCGCCGCCTGCTCCGGGTCGACCTCCATGCCGTCGACGCCGTAGAGGGCCTCGTAGATCGCGCGGACCGCGGGACCGGAGGTACCGGAGCCGGTGCCGCCCTGGCTGACCATCATCACCACGACGTAGTCGTCGGTGTAGGAGGCCACCCACGAGGTCGACTGCTTGCCGTAGACCTCGGCCGAGCCGGTCTTGGAGCGGATCTTGACCTGCTCGAGCGGGAACTCCAGCAGCCGCCAGTTCATGGTGCCGCGCAGGCTCACGCCCGTGAGCGCCTCGTCGATGTAGCTGATGACGCTGTCGGGCAGGTCGACGTCGCCGGCGGCCTTCGGCTTGAACCGCTTCAGGACGGTGCCGTCGGGGCTGACGATCGCCTTGGCGATCCGCGGCTCCCAGAGGGTGCCGCCGTTGGCGATGGCGCCGTAGGCCCGGGCGAGCTGCAGCGGCGTGACGATCGTGTCGCCCTGGCCGATGGAGAAGTTGACGGCGTCACCGGCCCGGTAGGCGAAGCCCTCCACGCAGAACTCACCGGCGAAGGTGTAGACGAAGTCGCTGGTCTTGGAGTCCTGCGGCTTGGCGGCGATCCCGCAGTAGTAGTCCTTCATCTGCTTCCAGTACGCCCGCTTCCACCGGCGGTCCGCGATCCGTCCCGAGGCCTCGCCCGGGAGGTCGATGCCGGTCTCGGAGCCGAAGCCGAAGGTCTTGGCCTCCTCGACGAGCGGGTCCTTGGCGTTCACGTCGTCGACGTCGGAGCCGAAGCGCTGCCAGAAGCTGTAGCCGACGCGGTAGAAGAAGGTGTTGCAGGAGACCTCGAGCGCCTTGTCGAAGCCGATGGAGCCGTAGGCGCCAGACTCGTAGTTCTTGAACACCCTGTTGCCGACGGCGAAGCCCGAGGAGCAGTCGAGCCGGGTGTCGGTGGTGTAGCCGTTGGTCAGCGCTCCGGCCGTCATGAACGGCTTCCAGGTCGAGCCGGGCGCGAACTGGCCCTGCGTGGCCCGCCCGAGCAGCGGCGTGCCCGCGGCCTCGGAGTAGAGGGTGGCGAGCTGCTTCTTGGAGATCCCGCCGACCCACACCTCCGGGTCGTACGTCGGCTGGCTGGCCATCGCCACCACACGGCCGGTGTCGGCCTCCATCACCACGACGGCGCCGGCGTCGGCGACGTAGTTGCGGCCGGTCACCTCGTCGCGGGTGGCCCGGGCGGTCGCGATCGTCCTGGCGAGCTGCTGCTCGACCACGCCCTGGACCTTGGCGTCGATCGAGGTGACGAGCGTGTCTCCCGGCTGGCCGGGCACCTCGCTCTCCTCGCCGAGCACGCGCCCCATCGAGTCGACGGCGACGCGGCGGTAGCCCGGCATGCCGCGCAGCCAGTCGTCGTACTGCTTCTCGACGCCGGCGCGCCCGACCGAGGAGGCGCCGTTGACCGAGCGGTCGCCGGTCGCCACGGCCCGGTCGTACTCGCCGTCGGTGATCGGGCTGAGGTAGCCGAGCACGTGGGCGAGGTTGATGCCGAAGGGCTGGGGGTAGGCACGGACGGTCTGCTGCTCGGCGATCACGGCCGGGTGGTCCTCGGGCTGCTCGAGCACCCGCAGCGCGACCCGCTCGGGGACGTCGCGGGCGATCGGCACCGCCTGGTAGGGCGAGCCGTTCCAGCACACGCCGGCGATGCTGCCGGGGTCGCCGCACGTCGCGAGCTGCTTGCGGATCTGCTGCGGCGAGCGGTCGACGCCCGCCCCGATCCGCTCGAGCAGGGCCTGCTGTTGGCGCTCGGGGAGCTTGCCGAGCAGGGTCCGGTCGACCGAGATCACCCACGACATCCGGTTGGCCACGAGCGGCCGGCCCTGCGCGTCGACGATCAGCCCGCGCTGCGGCTGCACCACGATCTCGCGGACCGACTGGGACGCCGCCTGGGTGCGGTAGTCGGCCCCGGAGACCACCTGGAGGTAGTAGAGGCGGACGAAGAGGGTCGCGAAGAGGGAGAACACGAGCGCCTGGATGACGATCAGGCGCAGCCGGCTCCGGGTGTCGGCGCTGGCCATCAGTCGGGGTCCCCGCGGCGTTGTCCGGCGGTGGAGCGCAGCGGAGGAGTCGGAGAACGTCGTGGGGTGTTCATGCAGCGACCCGCTCGTCCTGGAGCCGCCGGAACATGCCCATCAGCGGCGGCAGCACGAACGGCGTGAGCAGCACGTCCCAGACCACCGCGACCACGATCACCCCGAGCAGCCCGGTGACGTCGAAGCTGGCCTGGCCGAGCAGCATGCCGGCGAGCGCGAACGCGCTGGTGCCGATGAACGACGAGGCGGCGACGGTCGCAACCACGGCGGTCGCCGACGGGCGGACCTCCTGCTGCATCCGGCCGGCGACGTAGCCGACCACGACCAGCGCGAGCGCCCACTGACCGGCGACGTGGTCGGCCGGCGGGGCCAGGTCGAGGACGACGCCGGCGCCGAAGCCGAGCACCGCCGCGAACTGGGCACCCCGGGTCAGGGCAGCGGCCACGACCACGAGCAGGACGAGGTTGGGGACGATCCCGTGCCAGGCGACGTACGGGAAGACGGTCACCTGCAGCACGAGGGCGACGAGCACCGCGGCCAGGGCGGTGAGGATGCGGACCAGGCTCACTGCAGGCTCCCGTCCGCCTCGATCACGGCCCGGTCGCTGGCGGTGCCGGAGGGGACGACGACGCCGACCAGGTCGAGCGCACCGAAGTCGACGAAGGGCTCGATCTCGGCGCGCTGCGAGGTCTCGCGCAGGCTGGAGTAGACGGCCGTGACCCGTCCGACCGGCACGCCGGAGACGTACGGCGACCCGCCCTCGCTCCCCCACGTGACGACGACGTCGTGCTTGGCCGGCACCTCGGCCTGGTCGACGAGCTCGAGGTCGAGCAGACCGGCGTCGCCGATGGCACCGCGTCCCTCGAGGAATCCCATCTCCATCGACGTGCCGACGCGGCCGCCGACGACGGAGCCGGAGTCGATGACCAGCAGCACCGTCGCGGTGGTGCGGGTGACCCGCAGCACCCGGCCGACGAGGCCGTCGTTGTTGACGACCGTGAGGTCGGGGTGGATCCCGGAGTCCGAGCCCGCGTCGATGGTGACGGTCCGCGAGAAGGACTGCGCAGGGCCCATCGCCACGACGCGCGCGGGCACCAGGGCGAAGCCGAGGGTCTCGGCAGCCGCGGTGAGACCGTCGTACTCCTCGAGGCGGTTGCGGTCGTAGGGGTCGCTGGCGGCGTCGGCGCGCAGCTCGGCGTTCTCGGCCTCGAGGGCGCTCAGCTCGGCCCGCAGGTCGTCGCGGGACCGGAACCAGCCCGGCACGCCCACGATCGGCCGCACGGTCGCGGCGACGCCCGACTCGACGGGACCGAAGACCTCGCCGACCACCCGGCGTGCGGGCTCAACGGGCGAGTCGGAGCCTGCCTGGTGGTCGAGGGTGATCAGCGAGGCGCTGGCGAGCAGGAGGGCCACGAGGAGCGCCCGCGAGGGGCGCGGACGCTGGTCGAGGTCACCGATGCTGCGCCACCGGCGCTCTCGGGTGCGGTGGAAGTCGCCCATCAGTACCGCCGGGGCTCCGAGACGAGCACCTGCTGGAGGGCCTCGAACTCCTCGACGCACTTGCCCGCCCCGAGCGCGACGCTCACCAGCGGGTCGTCGGCGACGTGGACCGGCATGCCGGTCTCGTGGCGCAGCCGCTCGTCGAGACCGCGCAGCAGGGCGCCGCCGCCGGTGAGCACGATCCCACGGTCCATGATGTCGCCGGCCAACTCGGGCGGCGTCTGGTCGAGGGTGGCGCGGACGGCGTCGACGATCGCGTGGAGCGGCTCCTCGAGGGCCTGCCGGATCTCGGAGCTGGAGACCACGACCGTGCGCGGGAGTCCGGAGACCATGTCGCGACCGCGGATCTCGGCCTCCGGCTCGTCGGGCAGCGGGAACGCCGAGCCGAGGGTCATCTTGACCTCCTCGGCCGTGCGGTCGCCGAGCATGAGGGAGTACTCCTTCTTCATCCACGCGACGATCGAGGCGTCGAGGTCGTCGCCCGCGGTGCGGATGGAGAGACTCGTGACGATGCCGCCGAGGCTGATGACCGCCACCTCGGTGGTGCCGCCGCCCACGTCGACGACCATGTTGCCGGTCGCCTGGTGGACGGGCAGCCCGGCGCCGATCGCGGCGGCCATGGGCTCCTCGACGATGTAGACGCGCCGGGCACCGGCCTGGTATCCGGCCTCCTTCACGGCACGCTGCTCGACGGCCGTGATGCCGCTCGGCACGCACACCACCATCCGTGGCTTGGCGAAGTAGCGGCGGCGGTGCACCTGCTGGATGAAGAACCGCAGCATCTGCTCGGTCGCCTCGAAGTCGGCGATCACGCCGTCCTTGAGGGGGCGGATGGCGGTGATGTTGTCCGGCGTCCGGCCGATCATGCGCTTGGCCTCGTGGCCGACGGCGAGGATCTCGCCGGTCGCGTCGTTGAGGGCCACCACGCTGGGCTCGTCGAGGAGCACGCCCTTGCCGCGGACGTAGACCAGCGTGTTGGCCGTGCCGAGATCCACCGCCATGTCGCGGCCGATGAAGCTGTTCGCCATTGCCCGAATGCCTCGCGCTCGCTCGTTCGTACCTGGGGAAGGAGGAGCCGCACCGTGGTCGGCCACGACACCCTGCGACGAGGGTAGGTTTCGCGGCTGCCTCCGGCGGGGAGGACACGCAGGAGCGGCGGTGGTCTCTTATCGCACCGGACGGGTGGGTGGGGAGGCGGGGTCCCGGTCGAGCTCCGGGTCGTGGGCCCACAGCCCGGACCCGCGCACGGGCTCGGCCCCCTCGACCTCGCCGTGACGGCCGGCGACCACGAGCGCCAGGTGGTGGAGCGACTCCCCGTCGTGGTCGAAGTAGGCGGTGTGGGCGTCCCGCGCGTCGGCCGGCTCCGTCGACTCCGCGCGGATCCTGCGACCGCCCCACTCCTCGGTGGCGGGGTCGTCACCGAGGCCGAGCGGACCTGCGGCACCGAGCGCCGCGACCGGGTCGTGGCTGTTGCGGGCGACCCAGACCCGGTCGGGGTCCAGGCCGGTGTCGGCTGCCCGGTCCACCGGACCGCCCGCACCGGGGCTGCCGACGAGCACCAGGTCGTCGGCGGCGAGGCCGGGGCCGTACGCGCCGAGCGCCGCGGTGGTCGAGCCGTAGCTGTGCCCGAGGACGGTCAGGTGGGCCGGGCCGGCCGGGCGTGCCGTCAACAGGTCGTCGAGGTCCTCGGCGAGACGCTCTCCCCCGGCGACCGCCCGCCGCTCGGTCAGCGCCTCGACCGGGCCGTCCGGGGCGTCGTACCCGATCCAGGCGACGGTGGCGTTGCCGTCGTGGGGGTCGAGGAACCGGGCAGCCTCGTGGAGGCGGAGGGCGCGTGCCACCTCGCGGGGTGCCGAGGACGCGTCGGCCCCGAGCCCCGGCACCACGACCGCGACGTCGTCGGCGGTCGCCGGGTCGCCGACGGCCACCGTCACCGCACCGTCGCCTCCGAAGGCGGTCGGCTCGTAGGCGAGCAGGTGTCCCTCGACAGGGCGCCCGGTGACCGGGTCGACCGTGGCCTCGATGCGCGCGAGCGCGTCGCGGAGCGCTGCCGCGTGGTCGGCGCGCGCCGGCTCGCCGGGTGCGGCCAGGTCCCGCTCGACCGCGAGCAGCAGCCGCGCGTGCAGCAGGTCCTGGACGAGCGCCGCCGCCACGACGGGGACTGTCGAGGCGTCGGCGACGAGACGGCCGGCAAGCTCCTCCAGCACGGCCGCCACGCCCGCCACCCGCCTCCGGAGAGCGGCGGACGCGACGGCGTACGCGGCGGCGGCGGCGCCACACCAGTCGGGTCCCGGCCCGGCGTCGCCGACGGCGCGGTCGAGCACCTCGGCCACCTCGCGCAGCCGGTCGGCCAGCTCGTGCACCCCGGCGGCGGGTGGGCTCACCCCGCGCTCCCCAGACGGGCGACGGCCGCGGCGACCGCCTCGTCGACGTCGGTCACCGACCGGGCGGTCACGAGCAACCCGTCGACCAGCCGCTCCGCCTCCGCGCGCAGCCGGGACACCGCGTCCTCGGCGGCCCGCACCAGCTGGTCCGCCTCGCGGGCCGCACCCCCCAGCGTCGCCACCGGCGCGCCCGCCAGCAGCCCCAGGGCGTCCCCGAGCTCGGCCGCGCACGCGTCCCAGCGGTGCGCCTCGGCGCGGAGGTCATCAGGTCTCAGCTCCACGGCCCCTCCTCTCCCGAGGAGGATGCCGCGTCACGGCCGGCCGCGCGCGCCCACGACGGCTGATCCACAGGCACCGGCCACCGCCCCGCCAGGGCCGCGACAAGGGTGGGGTCAGAGGTCGGAGAACCAGATCGCGATCTCGCGGGCGGCGGACTCGGGCGAGTCGGACCCGTGGACGAGGTTCTGCTGCACGGCCAGCCCCCAGTCGCGGCCGAGGTCGCCCCGGATCGTGCCGGGAGCCGCCGCGGTGGGGTCGGTCGCGCCGGCGAGGGCGCGGAAGCCCTCGATGCAACGCTGGCCCTCGACCACCATGGCCACGACCGGACCCGAGAGCATGAACTCGACCAGGGGCTCGTAGAACGGCTTGCCCTGGTGCTCGGCGTAGTGGTCGGCCAGCAGCTCGGGCGTCGCCGACCGCAGCTCCAGCCGGACCAGGCCGTAGCCCTTGGCCTCGATCCGGCGGATCACCTCGCCGGTCAGGCCGCGGCGGACGCCGTCGGGCTTGATGAGGACGAGGGTGCGCTGGACTGCGGGGTCTGCCATGGCGCGGACTCTAGCGATCCTGCGCACGCGGGCTCACGACCAGGTCGTGCAAAACTCTTGTGCACAAGATCTATGCACAGATAGTGTGCACCCATGCCCGACGAGCTGCTCCACCTCGACACCGCAGCGCTCCACACGCTCGCCCACCCCCTTCGGTCCCGGCTGCTGCTGGAGCTGCGCCTGCACGGCGCTGCGACCGCCACCGACCTCGCCGGCCGGCTCGACACCAACACCGGCGCCACCAGCTACCACCTGCGCAAGCTGGAGTCGGTCGGCCTGGTCACCGACACCGGCACCGGTGCCGGCAAGCGACGGATCTGGGAGGCATCGACCCGCGGTCACGCGTGGACCCCCAGCGAGTTCGCCGGCGATCCCGATGCCGAGGCGTCGGTCACCTGGCTGACGCGCTTCTACCAGTCCACCCTGGCCGAGCGGGTCGACCGCTGGGCCGACCTCCAGCACCAGTGGCCGGCCGCCTGGCGCGACGTGCTCGGCTCCGGCGACGACGGCGTCACCGTCACCGCGCCCCAGGCGCGTGCGATGTGGGACGAGATCGAGGCGGTCGTACGCAGCTACCGCGACGCCGGCGCCGGTGACCCCGACGCGCGCTGGGTGCAGGTGTGGACCCACGTCCTGCCCATCGACGACCGGCCGCCCGCCCCGGAGGGCTCGTGAGCGAGGTCCTCTCCCCCGCCGCTGCCCGGCGTACGTTCCTCCTGCTGACCCTGACACGGTGGTTCCCTGTCGGCCTCGTGGTGGGTGTGATCACCCTCTGGGTCCTCGAGCGCGGCCTCACCATCTCCCAGGCCCTCCTGGCGTTCTCCCTGCAGGGGATCGTGATCTTCGTCCTGGAGCTCCCCACGAGCGGGTTCGCCGACGCCTTCGGCCGCCGACCCATGCTCATCATCTCCGCGGTGGTCAACGTGATCGCCGGTGTGGTGATGATCGTGGCCGACTCGTTCTGGTCCTTCGTCGTCGCCGCGGCCCTCCAGGGCGTCTTCCGGGCGCTCGACTCCGGCCCGCTCGAAGCCTGGTACGTCGACAGCGTCCACGCCACCGAGCCGGGTGCGGACGTCGATGGCACGCTCGCGGCGCAGGGCACTGCCCTTGGCGTCTCGATGGCGATCGGTGCGGTGATCTCCGGCGGCCTCATCGCCTGGGATCCCCTCTCGGGCCCCTCGGCCCTGCTGCTGCCCATGCTCTGCTGGGCGTCCCTGAACGTGCTTCACCTGGTCGCGGTCGTGGTCCTGATGAAGGAGGCGCGCACCCACGTCGATGCCTCCGGTCTACGACGCGCGGCCGCCTCGGCGCGGGAGGCCCCGGCCGTCGTACGGGACGGCCTCGGGCTGCTGCGCGGCAACCGCGTGCTGCGCTGCGTGGTCCTGGTGGAGGTCTTCTGGACCGCCGCAGTCGTGGTGGTCGAGACCTTCCAGCCGATCCGCCTCGCCGAGCTGGTCGGTGGCGAGGAACAGGCCGGCGCCTTGATGGGACCGGTCGCGGCGGTGGGCTGGGGGGTCTTTGCGGCAGGATCCGCGCTGGCGGGGCTGGGCAGCAGACGGTTCGGTGTCGCGAGGACCGCAATCGCGGCCCGGGTCCTCAACGGGCTCGGCGCCGTCGTGATGGGTGTCGCAGCCGGGCCGGTGGCACTGATCGCGGCGTACCTCTTCACCTACTCCATGCACGGCACGGGCGAGCCGATGCACGCGGCTCTGCTGCACCGTGAGGCGAGCGCCGCCAACCGGGCGACGGTGCTGTCCATGGGGTCGATGGTGTTCTTCGCGACGTTCTCGCTCCTCGGGACCCCGCTGGGCCTGCTCGCCGAGGCCAGCAGCACCCAGGTCGCGATGGTCACCGCAGGCGCCTTCAGCGTCCTCGGGGCCTTCCTCTACCTGCCGGCGCTGCGTGCCGAGCAGCGCCGGCCAGCGCCGGCGGGCGAGCCCGCGCCGGCACCGGGGACCTGACCCGCCACCGAAGGGTGTACGCAGGGACCGGCCGCCACTAGGGTGTGCCGGCCACGCGCCATCAGTCTCGGGGGAGAACCACCATGTCCGACCTGCTCTCACCAGCAGCGGCCCGGCGCGCCTTCCTGCTGCTGACGGTCGCGCGCTGGTTCCCCGTCGGGCTCGTGGTCGGCATCTTCACGCTCTGGTTCGTCGAGCGCGGCCTGACGGTAGCCCAGACGCTGCTCGCCTTCTCGCTCACCGGGATCGTGGTGTTCGTGCTGGAGCTGCCCACGGGTGGCTTCGCCGACGCCCTGGGGCGGCGGCCGGTGCTGATCGCGGCCGCGGCCGTCAACATCGTCGCGGGTGCGGTCCTGATCTGGGCACCGGCCTTCTGGGCGTTCGCCCTCGGGGCGGCCCTGCAGGGCGTGTTCCGGGCGCTCGACTCCGGCCCGCTCGAGGCCTGGTACGTCGACACCGTCCACGCGACCGAGCCGGGCGCCGACGTCGACCAGACCCTGGCCACCGAGGGCACCGTGATGGGCGCCTCGATGGCGATCGGCGCGGTGGTGTCGGGCGGCCTGGTCGCCTGGCACCCGCTGTCGTCCGGCACCGCCCTGCTGCTCCCGATGGTCTGCTGGGTGTCGCTCAACGCGGTCTACCTGCTCGCGATCGTGCTGCTGATGAGGGAGCCGCGCACCCACGTCGACACCACCGGCCTGCGGCGAGCGGCCGTCTCGGCCCGCGAGGCACCCGGCGTGATCCGCGACGGCTTCAGCCTGCTGCACCACAACCGGGTGCTGCTCTCGCTGGTGCTCGTCGAGGTGTTCTGGACCGCGGCCCTCGTCGTGTTCGAGACCTTCCAGCCGCTGCGGCTCGCCGAGCTCGTGGGCGGGGAGGAGCAGGCCGGCGCGCTGATGGGACCGGTCGCGGCGGTCGGCTGGGGCGTGTTCGCGCTGGGATCAGCCCTGGCGGGCTTCGCGAGCGGCCGGATCGGGGTGGCCCGGACCGCCATCCTCGCCCGGGTGCTCAACGGCCTCGGCGCGGTCACGATGGGCCTGGTCGCGGGCCCGGTCGCGCTGATCGCGGCGTACCTCCTGACCTACGGGCTGCACGGCACCGGTGAGCCGATGCACTCCTCGCTGCTCCACCGCGAGGCGCAGGCGCGCAACCGGGCGACGGTGCTGTCGATGAACTCGATGGTGTTCTTCATCTCCTTCGCCCTGCTCGGCCCGCCGCTCGGCCTGCTCGCCGGCGCGACCTCCACGCAGGTCGCCATGGTGACCGCCGGCGCCTTCAGCATCCTCGGCGCGTTCCTCTACCTGCCCGCGCTGCGGGCCGAGCGCGCCCGTCCCGTCGCTGTCCCGTCATGACGTCGAGATGGGCCTGAGCAACCTCCGACATGGGCGTCCGTCACCGTCTGGCCGTCACGGATGCCCATCTCGAACGGTGCGGGGGCCCATCTCGGCGTGAGGTCAGGCGGGGTCGCCGGAGTCGCGCGCCTCGTAGGCGGCGTACGCGGCGGCGCGGTCCTGCTCGATCCGGCGGCCGAGGAAGAAGGCGGTGCCCCAGAGCAGGGCGAACACGGTCCCGAGGAGGAACATCATCGGCACGACCACCCCGATGCCGATCGCGGCGACCTGCACGACCCAGCCGGCGACGTACGCGGCCTCGGAGCGGAGCATGCCCGCCAGCACCAGGCAGGCCGCGGCCACACCGAGCCCGACCGCCAGGGCCGTGCCGAGGGACACCCCGGAGACGACGACCATGACGGGCGTCGACAGCGCCACCACGATCCCCTCGAGGGCCAGCACGGCCGCGCACATGCCGCGGCGGGGCGAGCGGGTCGCACCCGCGGCCTGCTCGCTCACGGACGCCGCCTGAGCATCGCCCGGACCTCGCCGACGGTCACCACCGAGCCGGTGACGAGCACCGCGCCGGAGGAGAGCGAGCTGCCGGTGTCGCCCTGCTCGGCGATCGCCGCGGCCACATCCAGCGCGTCGGCGAGCCTGGGCTCCACCGTGACCCGGTCCTCGCCGAAGATCTCGCGCGCGGCGCGGGCCAGGTCGGCGGCGGGCAGCGCCCGGTCGGTGGAATTCTGGGTGCAGACGACGTGGCTCAGGTGCGGCTCGAAGGCCGCCAGCACGCCGGTGTGGTCCTTGTCGGCCATCACGCCCATCACCCCGACCAGCGGCTCGAAGCTGAAGGAGTCCTCGAGCGCGGCGGCGGCCGCCGCGGCACCGTGCGGGTTGTGGGCGGCGTCGAGCACGATCGTGGGGCTGCGCCGGACGACCTCGAGCCGACCCGGCGAGCTGACCTCGGCGAACGCGCCGCGCACCAGCTCGTCGTCGAGGGGGCTCTCTCCCGCGAACGCCTCCACGGCCGCGAGGGCGACCGCGGCGTTCTGGGCCTGGTGGGCTCCGTGCAGCGGGAGGAAGACGTCGTCGTAGCGCGCCCGCAGGCCCTGCAGCGAGACCATCTGGCCCCCGACGGCAGCGGTCCGGGCGGCCACGCCGAAGTCGACGCCCTCGCGGACCACCGTCGCGCCGACCTCGGCCGCCCGCTGCAGCAGCACCTCGGCCACGTCCGGCTGCTGCTCGGCGAGCACCGCCGTGGCGCCGGCCTTGATGATCCCCGCCTTCTCGAGGGCGATCTGGGCCGGGGCGTCACCGAGCAGCTTCGCGTGGTCGACGGCGACCGGCAGCACGACCGCCACCGTGCCGTCGGCGACGTTGGTGGCGTCCCACGTGCCGCCGAGGCCGACCTCGACGACGGCCACGTCGACGGGGGCGTCGGCGAAGGCGGCGTACGCCATGCCGACCACGGCCTCGAAGAACGACAGCGGATAGGGCTCGGACCCGTCGACGAGGTGGGTGTACGGCGCCACGTCGTTGAACGCCTCGACGAACTCCTCGTCGGTCAGCGGCCGGCCGTCCACGCAGATCCGCTCGCTCATGCGCTCCACGTGGGGGCTGGTGAAGCGGCCGGTGCGCAGCTCCATCGCGCGCAGCAGCGTGTCGATCATCCGGGACGTCGACGTCTTGCCGTTGGTGCCGGTCAGGTGGATGACGGGGTAGCCGTGCTGCGGGTCGCCGAGCAGCTCGGTGAAGGCCCGGATCCGGTCCAGCGACGGCTCGAGGCGCGTCTCGGGCCACCGGGACAGCAGGGCGTCCTCGACCTCCTCGAAGGTCTGGGCCAGACGGGGCGCGGCGGGAGTCTCACTCATCGCCGCCGAGTCTAGGACGTCGCGGCTCAGGTCCCGCTTCCGCGCACCAGCAGCTCGACCATGTCCACGACGGGCCGGTAGCCGAGGGCGGCGTACAGCTGGTTGGAGGTGGGGTTCGCCTGGTCGGTGTAGAGGCACGGCTGGGCGCCGGCGTCGAGGACGCGCTGGGAGACGGCCGCCACCGTGCACCCGGCGTAGCCGCGCCCCCGGTGCTCGGCCGGGGTGAAGACCGGCCCGATCCGGGCGGCGCCGAAGGCCGGCGGGTGGGCCGCGGTCAGGTGGACGGGGACGTCGTCGTCGTCCACCCAGAGCCAGATCTCACCGAGCGCGATGCGCCGCTCCATCCCCTCACGGGTGGCGCTCATCGCGTGCATGGTGCCCGGCTCGCGCCCGGCCTGCTCGTCGGCGGCGACGGCGAACGCCTCGAACCACGCCAGCGCCAGGTCGACCTCGGCAGGTCGCGCCTGCCGCAGGCTCCCCGGCGCCGGCCGCGGCGGGGTGACGGCCGTGAGCCGGTGGAGCCGCGTGTGCGGCCCGTCGGCCACCTCGCCCCCGGCCAGCCGCGCGAGCTCCTCCGCGCACACCCGGGCGGCAGGGACGGCACCATTGACGCCGACGACCTGCTCGCCGCGCGCGTGGAGGGCGCGCGCCAGAGCCAGCGCGGCGGTGTCGGGCATCGGCAGCACGAAGAGCGGGTACGGCTCGAAGGGTGCGGTGCGCATCGCCACGCCGCAGACCTCACCGCTACCGTCGCGGGCCACGACCCACCAGCGGTACGGCGCCCCGTCCGTGACGCCGTCGGCGTCCTCGGCCGCGGCGCGCTCGGCGACCGACGCGACCACGGTGTTGAGCACCGGGTCCGCGGCAAGGTGCTCCCCCGCCTCGGCCAGGAAGGCGGCGGGGTCCTCGTGGAAGGTCAGCGTGGGGTCCTCCGGCATGGACAGACCCTAGGGCTCCGCACGGCTGCGATTCGCGCCATTTTCCCGCGGCCGCGGGCGGCACGCCGATACCCTCGGAGCGCCGGGTCGTGGGCCCCGGCTGGCTCGTCGGGGGAGGTGCCGTGACCGGTTCCGCTGCGCATGCCGTACGTCTCGCGACGTGGGGCAGCCTGGTCCTGGTGGGCCCGTTCGTGGTGCTGGTGGCGCTCCTCGGCATCCTGCTCGTCGACCCCGTCCGGGTCCTCACCCCGCTGGTCGGGCTGGTGACCGCCCTGTGGGGCGGCCTTCTCCTCACGACGTGGCTCGCCGTGCGGCACCTTCCCCCGGCGCCCCTCGACCGCGAGGACGCCCCCGGAGCGGTGGCCGTGACCCCCCAGGAGCAGCCCGACCTCTGGGGCCTGGTCGACGAGGCGGCCTCGCTCGCCGGGGTGCAGGCGCCGGACGAGGTGCGGCTGACCGCGGTGGGCGCGATCAGTGCCTGGCCGGGTGAGCGGAGCCACCTCGACATCGGCGTCCCGCTGCTCTTCGTCCTGGACGCCCCCGCCGTGGGGGCGCTCATCGCCCGCGCCCTCGCGACCGCCGAGTCGGGGTGGGCCGAGGCGGCCGGGCCGGTCGAGCGCTTCCGCGCCTTCGCCGGCGTCCTGGCGAGCCGTCGACTCACCCGGGAGCCCGCCCGGACGCTGCACCGACGCGTGAGCGCGCTGCGGAGCGAGGCACTGCTCGCCGCCGACGACGTGGCCGCGCTCGTCGGCGGGCCGCGCACCGCCGCCCGCGCGATGGGCTGGGCGCACGTCGTCCGGGCAGGCAGCCAGTGGTGGCACGAGGAGTTCGTCGCCCCGGGCCTCGCGCTCGGCGTCGCCCCGCGCCCCCTGCTGGTCGGTCTGGAGTCGCTGCTGGGAGACCCCGCCCGGCGTACGGCGCTGGCGCGCGCTGCCGAGACGCTGCTTCCCGCCGGCGACGGGTCGGGCGTCCCGGGATTCGCGGAGCGGGTCCACAGCCTCCGGGTCGGTGCCGACGCCCCGCCCGAGGAGGTCGGCTCCCCCACCTCCGAGCTGCTCCGGGCGCCGTCCAGCATCCTCGAGCGGATCGGCGAGACGGCCGCGCGGGCGGCGACCGGCGACCTGACCTGGCCGCTCGCCCTGGAGGCGTGGGCAGCCCGCACCTCCCACAGCTGCGCCGTGCTGCTGACGGGCTGCACCGGGACCGTGCAACCGCTCGGTGAGCTGCTCGGGAGCGTGGGTGAAGGCCGGCTCCCCGACTGGGTCCGCGGGATCGTCCGAGGCCCGGCCGCCGACACCACCGAGCTGGGCACCTTCCTGCTCACCGGGCTGCTCGTCGCCGCGCTCGTGGACGGCGGCGCCGGACGGATGAGCGCGACCTGGGGCGGCGAGATCGACGTGGTCCAGCCCGACGGCACCACCCTGGAGGTGTCCCGGGCGGCCCGGCTGCTGGTCGAGGACCCGACGCTCGCCCCCACCCTGCGGGACATGGTGGTCGACCTCGGGGCGTCGCCGGACTTCGTCCCGGCCCCCGACGGTGGTGGTGCCGCCCTCCCCCTGCAGTCCTTCCTGCGGGAGCCCGGGCGCCGGCGGATCCCCGGAACTGGTTTCCCGGGCGTGACGCCCCCCTCCTAGACTTCGCCGCATGACCGAGACCGAGCTGCAGGCGACCACGACGACGAGTGCCGAGCGGCGCGCCGTCGTCGTACCCGACAAGCCTGCGCTGGAGGGCCTCGAGGCGAAGTGGTCGCAGCAGTGGAAGGCCGACGGCGTCTACCACTTCGACCGCACCCAGCCCCGCGAGAACGTCTACTCCATCGACACCCCTCCCCCGACGGTCAGCGGCAGCCTCCACGTCGGGCACGTCTTCTCCTACACCCACACCGACCTGGTCGCGCGCTACCAGCGGATGCGGGGCAAGGCCGTCTTCTACCCCATGGGCTGGGACGACAACGGGCTCCCGACCGAGCGACGCGTGCAGAACTACTTCGGCGTGCGGTGCGACCCCTCGCTCCCCTACGACGCCGACTTCACCCCTCCCGAGAAGCCCGACCCCAAGCGGCAGCTCCCGATCAGCAGGCCCAACTTCATCGAGCTGTGCGAGCAGCTCGTCGAGCAGGACGAGGAGATCTTCGAGGAGCTCTGGCGCACCCTCGGGCTGTCGGTCGACTGGAACCAGCACTACACGACGATCGGCCCCAAGGCGCAGCTGGTCAGCCAGCGCGCCTTCCTGCGCAACTTCGCCCGCGGGGAGGCCTACCTCTCCGAGGCGCCCACCCTGTGGGACGTCACCTTCCAGACCGCGGTCGCCCAGGCCGAGCTCGAGGCGCGCGAGTACGCCGGCCACTACCACCGGGTGGCCTTCCACCGGCCCGACGGCGAGCCGATCCACATCGAGACGACCCGCCCGGAGCTGATCCCCAGCGTGGTCGCGCTGATCGCCCACCCCGACGACGAGCGGTACCAGCAGCTCTTCGGCACCACCGTCACCTCCCCGGTGTTCGGCGTCGAGATCCCGGTGCTGGCCCACCCGCTGGCCGAGCCCGACAAGGGCGCAGGCATCGCGATGTGCTGCACCTTCGGCGACCTGACCGACGTCACCTGGTGGCGCGAGCTCGACCTCCCCGTCCGCACGCTCCTGGGACGCGACGGCCGGATGTCCCGCGAGACGCCGGAGTGGCTGTCCGGGGAGCAGGCCGCCGCGGCGTACGAGGACCTCAAGGGCAAGACCGCCTTCTCCGCGCGCGAGGCCGTCGTCGCCAGGCTGCGCGAGTCGGGCGACCTCGAGGGCGAGCCGACGCCCACGAAGCGGATGGCCAACTTCTACGAGAAGGGCGACAAGCCGCTCGAGATCGTCGCGACCCGGCAGTGGTACATCCGCAACGGTGGCCGCGACGCCGACCTGCGCGCCGAGATGGTCGCGCGCGGCAGCGAGATCGACTGGGTGCCCTCCCACATGAAGCACCGCTACGACAACTGGGTGGGCGGGCTCAACGGCGACTGGCTGATCTCGCGCCAGCGCTTCTTCGGGATCCCCTTCCCCGTCTGGTACCCCCTCGACGAGCAGGGTGACCCCGACTACGACCACCCGCTGCTGCCGCGCGAGGACGAGCTGCCGCTCGACCCCTCCACCGTCGCCCCCCACGGCTACGACGAGGAGCAGCGCGGCCGGCCCGGCGGGTTCCTCGGCGACCCCGACGTGATGGACACCTGGGCCACCTCCTCCCTCACCCCGCACATCGCGGGCGGCTGGGAGTCCGACGACGACCTGTGGCAGCGGGTCTTCCCGATGGACCTGTGCACGCACGCCCACGACATCATCCGGACCTGGTTGTTCTCCCGCGTCGTGCGCTCCCACTTCGAGAACCACGTCGCCCCGTGGCGGCACGCGCTGATCTCCGGGTTCATCGTCGACCCCGACCGCAAGAAGATGTCGAAGTCGAAGGGCAACGCGGTCGTCCCCTCGCAGATCCTCGAGACGTTCGGTGCCGACGCGGTGCGCTGGCGCGCGGCGATGGCCCGCCCCGGCCTCGACTCACCCTTCGACGAGAGCCAGATGAAGGTCGGCCGGCGGCTGGCGATGAAGGTGCTCAACGCCTCGCGCTTCGTGCTCGGCATGGCCGACTCCGAGCTCAACCACGCCGCGGTCAGCGACCCGGTGGACTGCGCCCTGCTCGGTCGCCTGGAGGTGGTCGTCAACCGAGCCACCGAGGCGTTCGACGCCTACGACTACTCCTCCGCGCTCGAGGCGGCCGAGAAGTTCTTCTGGGAGTTCTGCGACGACTACCTCGAGCTGGTGAAGGAGCGGGCCTACGACGAGGCCGGCGGCCCCGGCACCGCCTCGGCGCGCGCGACGCTCGCCATCGCCCTCGACGTGCAGCTGCGACTGCTCGCACCCTTCCTCCCGTACGTCACCGAGGAGGTCTGGTCGTGGTGGCGCGACGGGTCGATCCACACCGCCTCCTGGCCGGTGAGCACCGACCTCGGTGCTGCCGCGGCGGCCGACCCCTCGCTCATCGACGCGGTGGCCGCCGCCCTCATCGGCATCCGGGGCGCGAAGTCGCAGGCCAAGGTCTCGATGAAGGCACCGCTGGCCCGGGTGGAGATCTCCGGCCCGGCCGACCAGGTGGCGGCCGTCGAGAAGGCCGCCGCCGACCTGCGGTCCTCGGGCAGGATCACCGGTGACCTGGTGTTCACCAGCGTCGCGGGCGCCGACCAGATCACGGTGCAGGCGGAGCTGGCCGAGACCGACTGATCCCCGACGCCCGCTGGAGGGGCGCCCCGTCAGCGGCGAGCGCCGTGCGAGCCGCCCCGACCGCGGTCGTCGCCGCGGTCTCCCCGGTCGTGGTCGCCGCGGTGGCCGCGGTCTCCCCGGTCGTGGTCGCCGCGGTGGCCGCGGTCGTGGTCGCCGCGGTCCTGGTGGCGCTGGTCGTCTCGACCCCGGTCGCGGTCGCCCCGGTCGCCGTCGCGGCCGCCGTGGCTCTTCTCCTGACCTCGGTCGTGGTCACGGTCCCGGTCGCCCTGGTGGCCGCGGTCGTCCCGCCCCCGGTCGCCGTGGTCGTCGCGGTCACCGTCGTGGTCGTCCCGGTCGTGGTCGTCGCGACCCTCGTCGTCCCGGTCACCGTCGTGGCCGCGGTCACCGCGGTCCTCGCCACCCCGGTCACGGTCGCCGCGGTCCCGGTCGTCGCGGTCCCGGTCGCCGCCGGTGGCCTCATCACCGTCGTTGCCGTGGCCGTGGCCATGGCCGTTCCCGTGGCCGTGGCCGTGGCCATTCCCGTGCCCGTTCCCGTTCCCGTGGCCATTCCCGTGGCCGTCGTCGTCACCGTCGTCGTCGGGGTGGTCGCCGTCGCCGTCGTCGTCACCGTCGGGCTGGTCGACCCCGCCGTCGTCACCGTCGGGGTAGTCGACCCCGCCGTCGTCGTCCGGGTTGTCGATGACGCCGCCACCGTCGTCGTCCGGGTTGTCGATGACGCCGCCACCGCCGTCGCCGTCCGGGGTGTCCGGGTCGCCCGGGGTCCCCGGGTTCCCACCGGGGGTGCCAGGCTCGACGGGGTTGCCGCCGCCCTGGGTGCCGTCACCGCCGGCGTTGCTGATCTCGCTGCGGACGCCACCGGCGGCGTCGTTGCCCCCGTTGCCCCCGTTGCCGCCGTTCGTCGGCGCGATCGGGGTGGCCGCCGGGACCACGGTCGCGGGCTCGACGGGGGCCGGCTCAGGAGCGACCGGCGCGCCGGGAACTGCCGGAGCCAGCTCGACCGCCTGGCCATCGGGCACGGACGGGGCCTCGGGCTCCTGCGCGGCGATCATCGTCTGCTGGACACCCATGCCGGGCACGACCTCGAAGGCGAGGAGGGTCGAGTAGATCCCGTGGGGCGTCAGCGCGGTCGGCACGGTGCCCGGCCGGAACACCCCGGAGACCACCAGTGCGCAGAGGAGCGCGACGACGCCGAAGGCGAGTGCCGGCCTGCTGTGGTTGATCTCCATGACATCCCTCTCCCGAGCGCCCGAGCGGTCCTTGACCAGTGTCGGGGGGGCTCAGGCGGCAGAGAAGGGCCCGGGCGACAAATGACTAGAAGTGACTAGACCGCGATGACCAGTCGGAGGGCCGATCGGGGGTCAGGCGGACTTCTTCTTCTTCGACTCGGCCTCGCGCGGCACCAGGGTCGGGGCCACCTCGTCGGTCACGACCTCGCCGGTCACGACCACCTTGCTGACGTCGCCACGGGAGGGGACGTCGTACATCACGTGGAGGAGGACCTCCTCGATGATCGCGCGCAGCCCCCGCGCACCGGTGCCACGCTCCATCGCCTGGTCGGCGATCGCCTTGACCGCCTCGTCGGTGAACTCGAGCTCGACGCCGTCGAGCTCGAAGAGCTTCTGGTACTGCTTGGTGAGGGCGTTGCGGGGCTCGGTCAGGATCTGGCAGAGCGCTTCCTGGTCGAGCTTGTTGACGCTGGCGATCAGCGGGAGCCGGCCGATGAACTCGGGGATCAGCCCGAACTTGGTGAGGTCCTCCGGACGGACCATGGCCAGCAGGTCGTCGGAGTCGCGCTCGGCGGCACCACGGACCTCGGCGGTGAAACCGAGGGTCTTCTTGCCCACGCGCTGCTCGATGATCCCCTCGAGGCCGGCGAACGCACCACCCACCACGAAGAGGATGTTGGTGGTGTCGATCTGGATGAACTCCTGGTGGGGGTGCTTGCGACCGCCCTGCGGCGGGACGGAGGCGGTGGTGCCCTCGATGATCTTGAGCAGCGCCTGCTGGACGCCCTCGCCGGAGACGTCACGGGTGATCGAGGGGTTCTCCGCCTTGCGGGCCACCTTGTCGATCTCGTCGATGTAGATGATCCCGGTCTCGGCCTTCTTGACGTCGTAGTCGGCGGCCTGGATCAGCTTGAGCAGGATGTTCTCGACGTCCTCGCCGACGTACCCGGCCTCGGTAAGGGCCGTGGCGTCCGCGATCGCGAAGGGGACGTTGAGCATCCGCGCGAGGGTCTGGGCGAGGTAGGTCTTGCCGCAGCCGGTCGGACCGATCACCAGGATGTTGGACTTGGCGACCTCGACCGCCTCCTCCTTGGCGTGCTTGCCCACGGTCGGCTGCAGCCCGGCCTGGACCCGCTTGTAGTGGTTGTAGACCGCCACCGCGAGCGACTTCTTGGCCTGCTCCTGGCCGATGACGTAGGAGTTGAGGAACTCGAAGATCTCCTTCGGCTTCGGCAGCTCCGCGAGGCTGACCTCGGTCCCCTCGCTGAGCTCCTCCTCGATGATCTCGTTGCAGAGGTCGATGCACTCGTCGCAGATGTAGACGCCGGGACCGGCGATCAGCTTCTTGACCTGCTTCTGGCTCTTCCCGCAGAAGGAACACTTCAGCAGGTCGCCACCGTCACCGATGCGTGCCAAGGGGAATCATCCTCCGCTCCAGTCCGGCACCACGGGGTGCGCCGGAACCGCTCAACTCAGGGCCACCCCCACGGGGGCAGCCAGACGACGGTACCCCGTGCCACCCGCGGACTGCGGGTGACACGAGGAACGCGTCGTGTCGGGTCATGTCAGGGCGGGGGCGCCCTTGCGCGGCTGGATCACCGCGTCGATGAGGCCGTACTCGACCGCCTGCTCGGCCGTCAGGATCTTGTCGCGCTCGATGTCCTGGCTGACCTGCTCGCGGTCGCGACCGCTGTGGTCGGAGATCATCCGCTCGAGCAGCTCGCGCATCCGGAGGATCTCGTTGGCCTGGATCTCGATGTCGGAGGTCTGGCCGAAGGTGCCCTCGGTGTAGGGCTGGTGGATCAGGATCCGGCTGTTGGGCAGCGCGGTCCGCTTGCCCGGGGTGCCGGCGGCGAGCAGGATCGCGGCCGCCGAGGCGGCCTGGCCGATGCACACCGTCTGCACGTCGGGCTTGATGAAGTTCATCGTGTCGTAGATCGCGGTGAGCGCGGTGAACGAGCCACCCGGGGAGTTGATGTAGATCTGGACGTCCTGGTCGGGGTTCATCGACTCCAGGCACATGAGCTGGGCGATGACCGCGTTGGCGACGTCGTCGGAGATCGGGGTCCCGAGGTAGATGATGCGGTCCTCGAAGAGCTTGGCGTAGGGATCGATGCGGCGGAAGCCGTACGACGTCCGCTCCTCCCACTGCGGGATGTAGTAGTTCACGTCGTCCTCAGTCCTTGTCCTGGTTGCGCGCGGGGCGGCCCTCGTCGGCGGCCTCGCGGGCGCTCTTGATGACCTGGTCGACGAGGCCGTACTCGAGGGCCTGGTCGGCGGTGAACCACCGGTCACGGTCGGCGTCGTTCTCGATCTGCTCGACCGGCTGGCCGGTGTGCTGGGCGATGAGATCGAGCAGCACCTTCTTGATGTGCAGCGACTGCTGCGCCTGGATCTTGATGTCCGAGGCCGAGCCCCCCATGCCGGAGGACGGCTGGTGCATCATGATCCGCGCGTGGGGGAGGGCGTAGCGCTTGCCCTTGGTCCCGGCGCAGAGCAGGAACTGGCCCATCGAGGCAGCCAGGCCCATGCCGACCGTGGCGACGTCGTTGGGGATGTAGTTCATGGTGTCGTAGATCGCCATGCCGGCGTCGACGGAGCCACCCGGCGAGTTGATGTGGAGGAAGATGTCGGCCTCGGGGTCCTCGGCGGACAGCAGGAGGAGCTGGGCGCAGATCGCGTTGGCGTTCTGGTCGCGCACCTCGGAGCCGAGGAAGACGATCCGCTCACGCAGCAGCCGCTGGTAGATGTGGTCGTCGAGCCCGTACATCGAGGAGCCGCCGTTGGCCTCCGGGGAGAGCGTGGGGCTGGAGTTCTGGTTCACGACTGCGACCCTAGCCGGAAGGACGGACAGTTCCACGGGTGATGGGCCCCTGTTCGCCAACAGCGGATTCGGTGGCCTCAGCCGAGCCACTCCAGCAGCGCCTGCTCGACCCGGGGGTGGTTGAGCAGGTCGAAGTGGTCCGCGTGGGGGACGTGGAGCAGGTCGGCGCCCGGGAACAGCTCGCGGACGGCCGACCTCCGGCCCGAGCGGCCGTACGCCGACGGGAGCCGGACCAGCAGGTCGCCGGCCACGGCGCCGACCGGGTGCCGGGGCGAGCCGGTCAGCGTGGCGGCGACCAGGTGGTAGCGGG
This sequence comes from Nocardioides euryhalodurans, assembly GCF_004564375.1. Taxonomy (NCBI): domain Bacteria; kingdom Bacillati; phylum Actinomycetota; class Actinomycetes; order Propionibacteriales; family Nocardioidaceae; genus Nocardioides; species Nocardioides euryhalodurans. Next base: position 3,661,449 of record NZ_CP038267.1, on the reverse strand, counting down.
CGTTCGGGAGCGGCGGCAGGTCCGCGCCGAGACCCTCGACGAGGTCGCGCACGCCGGTCGAGCGCCACTCGAGGATCCGGCCGAAGGCCGCCGACTCGGGCAGCAGCCCCAGCGCGCGGCTCCCCCGGCCGACGCCGCGTGCGATCGGGCTGCCGTGGTGGGGGCTGCCGAGGGTCACCACGTCGGTGACCCTGTCGACCCAGGGGCGGTCGGCCCCGGTGGCCACCGCCGAGGCGGCCCGTATCACGAGACCCCCCATGGAGTGACCGACCAGGGCGATCCGCTCCACCTCGACCGGCCAGGCCTCGACGAGGTCCTGGAGCAGTCCGGCGAGGGCGGCGCCGTTGTCGCGCAGCGGGAGCCCGGAGTTGGCCCGGAGCAGGACGGGGGTCCAGCCTCGGCAGGCCAGCGCCTCGGGGTACGTCGTGCCGCGGCGGTCGCGGCCCGCCGACCAGGCGGCCTCGCTCTCGCAGAGCCCGTGCAGCATCACCGCGACCCGGCCGGTGGCGTCGGGGAAGGCCTCGGCGAGCGCGCCGCGCTCCGGGCGTACGTCGGCATGGTCGCGCCGGACCGCCATCGGGATCGCCAACGAGGGCCGTTCGCGCTCGAGCCGGTCGCCGATCAGCCCGTTGACCGCGGCGTTGAGGAAGCGCCCCCGCGGGTCGGCCTCGAGCCGGGGACCCCGGGCGCCGGCGTCGTCGAGCCCGCGTGCGGCCGCTCGCAGCCCCGCACCGAGGCCGCCGTACACGGCTCCGGCGATGCCGCGATGGGCGACCTCCGCGACCCCCGGCCCGGAGCGGGTGACCCGGCGGCCGACGCCGTGGACCCGGTCCACCCACGCAAGGTGGGTGTCGCGCACGGTCCGGACGACCAGCTCCTCACCCACCTCGGCGAGCAGCGACAGGGCGTCCAGCACCGTCGGCTCGCGGGGGCCGGCGGGCGACCGGGTCGAGGTCATGGTGCCCACGATACCCCGGTGAGTGCACAGATGTGCACCAAGTCAGGGGCGGACCTGGTGGGCGAGTCGTGCGCCTGGCGGCCGAAGCTTCGGCCGCCAGGTGCCGGTTTCCCCGCTCGACCGGGGAAACCGACGCAGCCCAGCGATCAGGCCTTCTCCGCGGTCTCCTCGACCTCGTCAGCAGCCTCGACGGTCTCCTCCGAGCCCGACTCGGCCTCGGCCTCGTCCTCCGGCTCGCCGATGGTGCCGTCGGGGCGCAGGCCCTTGAGGACCACCACGTTGCCCGAGGCGTCGGTGACGGTGGCCGCCTCGACCATCGTCGCCAGCGCCTTGCCGCGCAGGATCTCCTGCACCAGCTCGGGGATGTGGTTGTGCTCGAACATGTGGTTCGCGAACTCCTGCGGGTCCTGCCCGGACTGCTGGGCCCGGCGGACGAGGTGCTCGGAGAGCTCGCCCTGGTCGACGCCGAACTCCTCCTTCTTCGCGATCTCGTCGAGGAGGAACTGCGCGGCGACCGCGTCCCGGACCCGGCGCTCGAGCTCGGCCTCGAACTCCTCCTGGGTCTGTCCCTCGTCCTCGAGGTACTTCTCCATGGTGATGCCGGCCATCATCAGCTGCTGCTCGACGGACTGGCGCCGCGAGTTGAGCTCGTCGGTGACCATCGTCTCCGGGAGCGGGACCTCGACCTGGTCGAGGAACGCCTCGAGGACCGCGTCGCGCGCCGCGGCGGCCTGCTCGAGCCGCTTGCCGCGCCCGAGGCGCTCGCGGACGTCGGCCTGCAGCTCCTCGGCGGTGTCGAACTCGCTCGCCATCTGGGCGAACTCGTCGTCGAGCGCGGGGAGCTCCTGCTCCTGGACCTGGTTGACGGTGACCTTGACCTCGACGTCCTCGCCGACGAGGTCGCCGCCGACGAGCTGGGAGGTGAAGGTCTTGTCCTCGCCGGCAGCCATGCCGGCGAGGGCCTCGTCGAGGCCGTCGAGCATGCCGCCACGACCGACCTTGTAGGACATGCCGGACACCTCGGCGCCCTCGACGGGCTCGCCGTCCTGGGTCGCGGCGAGGTCGATCACGACGAAGTCGCCGTCGGCGGCCGGGCGGTCGACGTCGGTCAGCGTGGCGAAGCGCTCACGCAGCGCCTCGACCTGCTCCTCGACGTCGGCGTCGCTCAGCTCGACGTCGTCGACCTGCGCCTCGAGGCCGTCGTAGGCCGGGAGCTCGATCTCGGGCTTGATGTCGACCTCGGCGGTGAACTCGAGGGTCTCGTTGTCCTCGAGCTTCGTGATCTCGATCTCCGGCTGGGCCAGCGGCTCGAGGGAGTTCTCCTGGAGCGCCTCGATGTACTTCTGCGGGACCACGTCGTTGATCGCCTGGTCGAGGACCGCCCCGCGGCCGACCTGGCGGTCGATCACGGTCGGCGGGACCTTGCCACGGCGGAAGCCGGGGACGTTGATCTGCTGGGCGATGGTCTTGTACGCCGCGTCGAGGCTCGGCTTGAGCTCCTCGAAGGGCACCTCGACGGTCAGCTTGGCCCTGGTCGGGCTCAAGGTCTCGACGGCGCTCTTCACAGGTGGATCTCCTTGTGTCGGTGTTGGGGTCGTGCTCGGACGGTGGTCGTGCGTCAGCTGGACCACCGCACGTCGGGGCGACAGGACTCGAACCTGCGATCTCCTGCTCCCAAAGCAGGCGCGCTAGCCACTACGCTACGCCCCGCCAAGTGGCCCGCAGGCTGTCCGCCGACCGCTTGGAGCGGATGACGGGAATCGAACCCGCGTAGCCAGTTTGGAAGACTGGGGCTCTACCATTGAGCTACATCCGCGCGCTCACTTCGCGCCGCGAAATGTGCGTTGTCATCGTGCCACACCGGCCTCGTCAGGCCCCAACCGAGGCGGTCAGCGGCGGGCGACGAGGACCAGCGCACGGTCGTCGCTGCGCGACCCGAGGGCGTCGATCAGCCGACGCGCCCCGCCGTCGTACTCGCCCCGGAGCAGCTGCTCGGCCTGGCCCAGCATCCGGTCGATGCCCAGGCCGATGTCCTTGGTGGGGGTCTCCACGAGGCCGTCGGTGTAGAGCATGATCGCGTCCCCCGGCCGCAGCTGGCCGCGTACGGCGGGGAAGTCGACCCCGTCGAGCAGCCCGAGTGCCGGCCCGTCCCCGGCCCGGACCACCCAGCGCCCCGACCCGGCGATCCGGTGGGCACCCGGCGGGTGACCGGCGCTGCGCAGCTCGTAGAAGCCGCTCTCGAGGTCGAGGGAGAGGTGGACCGCGGTGGCGAACCCCTCCTCCCAGCTCTGGCGCAGGAGGTAGGCGTTGGCGGCAGGGAGGAACTCCGCGGGCGGCAGCGCGTTGAGGAGGCCGCCGAAGGCCCCCGAGAGCAGCAGGGCGCGGGTGCCGGCACCCTCGCCCTTGCCGGAGACGTCGACGACGACGACGTCGAAACGCTTGCGCTCGGGAGGTCCTGCGGTGACGACGAAGTCCCCCGCGAACGGGGTGCCGCCGGCGGAGCTCAGGGCGAACTCGGCGTGGTAGCCCACCGGCAGCGTGGGGATGGTGCCCTGGCTCTGGATCCGGTCGCGCAGGTCGACCAGCATCGACTCGCCTCGCACCCCCGCGACACCGAGCCGACTGCGGCGGAACGAGCTGAGCAGGATGATGAAGCCGGCGATGAAGAGCACCACGATCCCGCCGAGGACCCGCGAGTTCACGTCGTCGCTCTCGGTGAGGCGGCCGAGCGAGACCACCACGAGCAGCAGCACGAACACGACGAACCACGGCAGCTGTCGCGGGCCGAGGCTCAGGCTGCCGATGATCAGCGGCAGGACCAGCGCCGTGACCGGCACCAGCTCGGGGAAGAGCCACTGCGGCACGGCCAGGCACATCGAGAGCACGATGAGCAGGAGCAGGGCGCGGTTCTCCGGGGGCGTGCTCCGGCGCATCGCAGCGGCGACGGCGCCGCGGAGGCGGGGGGTCCGGCCACCGGGCCGGTCGTTGCTGGTCATCGGGCAGTCACTGTACGGCTCGGGAGCGGAACTTCGGCTGACATCCGGGACACCAGAAGAGGTTGCGCCCCTCGAGCTCCTCGGTCCGCACCGCACGGCCGCACACCAGGCACGGCTGCCCGGTCCGCCGGTAGACGTAGACCTCTCCCCCGTGGTCGTCCCGACGCGGCGGGCGACCCATCGCCTCCGGGGTGTGCTCGGGGCGGACGGTGTCGATGCGGCCCAGTCTCACGCCCTCGGCGAGCAGCAGGACCAGGTCGTCCCACATCGCCTGCCACTGGCCCACCCGCAGGGTGCGGCCCGGCCGCAGCGGGTGGATCCGGTGCCGGAAGAGCACCTCGGCCCGGTAGACGTTGCCCACGCCTGCGAGCACCTTCTGGTCGAGCAGCAGCGCGCCGATCGGCCGCGCGCTGCGACGGATCCGCTGCCACGCCCGGTCCGGCTCGGCGTCCTCGCGGAGCGGGTCCGGGCCCAGCCCGGCCAGCACCCGGTCGCGACGGGCCGGGTCGACGAGCTCGCAGATGATGGCGCCGCGGAGGTCGGCGTACGCCAGGCCGTCGGGGCGGCGTGCCTGCAGCCGCAACCGCACCTGCCCGACCGGCAGCGGGACGTCGGTCAGCCCGGTGCGGGTGTCGAGCTGCCCGATCAGCCCGAGGTGGACGTGGACCAGCCGGTCGCCCTCGAACGCGACGAACAGGTGCTTTCCGGCGGACTCGGCCCCCAGGAGCACGGCACCGTCGACCAGCGCGGCATCGGCGGCGAACCGGCCCTGCGGGGAGCTGACCGCGGTCGGGAGTCCTCCGAACGCGTCGCGCAGCTCGCCGGCGATCCGGAAGAGGGTGTGGCCCTCAGGCATCGCCCCGGCCGAGCGCCGACTCCGGGAGCGGGGGCAGCTCGCGCGTGGTCTCGTACGACGCGAGCTGGCCGATGCGCCGCACGTGACGCTCCTCGCCGGTGAACCCGGTGGCCAGGAAGACCTCCACGAACCGGGTCATGTCGTCGAGGGAGTGCAGCCGGCCGCCGACGGAGACGACGTTGGCGTCGTTGTGCTCGCGGGCGAGCACGGCCGTCTCCTCGGACCAGACCAGGGCGCAGCGGATCCCGGCCACCTTGTTGGCGGCCATCTGCTCGCCGTTGCCGGAGCCGCCGACGACGACCCCGAGGCTGTCGCGGCCCTCGGCCCGTTCGGCCGCCACCGCGTCGGCAGCACGCAGGCAGAAGACGGGGTAGTCGTCGAGGGGGTCGTAGACGAACGGCCCGTGGTCGACGGCCTCGTAGCCGTGCTCGGCGAGCCAGGCGAGCAGGTGGGCCTTGAGGTCGAGGCCGGCGTGGTCTGAGCCGAGGTGGACGCGCATGGCGGGCATCTTCCCAGAGCCCGGGGTCAGCGCTGCATCAGGGCGTCGAGGCCGACGGCCACGGCGGCGGCCACGCGGAAGTCGACACGGGGGTCGGGGACGCGGACGGTGTAGGTGTCGCGGACCGAGCCCTGGCGCTCGACCGACATCAGGGGCGCGCCGGCGGGGTCGACGAAGTCGAAGTGGATCGGCAGGAACGGGATGTCGACGAAGCGGCGTACGAGGGCCACGCCCTGGCTGCGCTCCTGACCCGTCCCGGTGTAGCCGGGGCCCTCCACGTGGAAGGTGGACCGCAGCAGGCTGGCGCCGAAGTCCTTGCGGAAGAAGCCGATCGGCTGCCCTGCCTCGTCCGCGATGTCGTACCCGGCGTTGAGGTCGACCTTCTTGCGCGCCTTGAACGAGAAGACCGGACGCGTCTGCTGCTCGTCGGCGTAGAAGGTGACGTGCTCCTTGAAGGCCATCCGCTTCTGCTGCGCCAGCCCCATCAGCGCGCCGTCCGAGCCGTCCGCGTTCGTGGCGTACAGGGCGTAGCGGTTCGTGGTCATCGCGAACTTCTGGCGCACGTGGAAGGTCGGCAGGTACATCTCGGCGGTCATGGCCGTCAGGGTAGCCACGCGATAACGCGTGGCGGCCGGGCGCGCACCACGGCAGGCTGGGGGGATGACCACCAGCGACGTCCGGGTCGACCGCGCCACCGACGACGAGCGCTACCTCGCGACCGACGAGGTGGTGTGGTTCGACGAGCCCGGGAGCCTCCCCGCCGCCGACGAGCTCGCCGGGGTGCCCGCCGACCAGCGGTTCGCGGCCGAGGTGCCCGACGCCGACCCCGCGACGTACGCCGGCATCTACGGCGTACGCCCGCTGCAGCTGGCCGTGCCCGGAGGCGAGGGCGCGCGGCTGGTGCCGTGCGCCGGCCTCACCTGGGTCGGCGTCCACCCCGACCAGCGGCGCCGCGGCGTGCTGACGGCGATGCTGCGCCACCACGTCGAGCAGACCCACCGCGAGGGCGTCGCGATCTCCGCCCTCCACGCCAGCGAGGCGGCGATCTACGGCCGCCACGGCTGGGGCGTCGCGTCGCTGACCTTCGCGGTGTCCCTGGGTCGGGGCACCGAGCTGAAGGCGCCCGGCCTCGACGAGGAGGCGGCCGCCCTGCGCACCCGCATGGCCGGCCTGGCCGACCCGGGGATCGCCGAGCGGCTGCGGGAGTGCGAGCTGCGCGTCGCCGTGGGCGAGCCGGGGATGGTGGTCGGGGAGCTCGGCTTCTTCGAGGCCATCGTGATCCACCAGCGCGAGCCGCGCGCCACCCGCGACAAGGAGCCGATGCGCTTCCTCTTCGCCCAGCGCGACGGCGTCGACGTCGGGCACGCGGCGTTCCGGCGCGAGCACAAGTGGGAGCAGGGACGGCCCGGCGGCAAGCTCGAGGTGTTCGCGGTGGTGGGCGCGCCCGCCACCCGGCTGGCGCTTCTGCGCCGGCTGGTCGACTTCGACCTGATGGCGAGCGTCAAGGTCCCCGAGGTCGGGGTCGACGACCCGCTGTGGCAGTGGATCGGCCCCCGCAGCGCCAGCGACGTCGAGACCACCGACAACCTGTGGCTGCGGATCGTCGACCTCCCGGCGGCCCTGCCGCTCCGGTCGTACGTCGGCGACTGCGACGTGGTCGTCGAGGTCGACGACCCGGCCGCGCCGTGGCAGGCCGGTCGCTGGCGGATCGTCACCCGGGGTGGCGAGGGCTCGGCCACGCGGACCGACGCGGACGCGGACGCCTCGCTGCCGGTCGCGGCGCTCGGCTCGGCGTACCTCGGGGGCACCAACCTGGTCGCGATGCTCCGTGCGGGCGTGCTGTCCGAGCACCGGCCGGGCGCGATCGGGGAGCTGTGGCGGGCGTTCCGCACCGACCTCGCGCCCACGCCCGCCAGCGGCTTCTGACCGCTCCAGGGTGTGCCTAGCCGCGACGCAGGATGTCGCGCAGCACCTGGGGGTAGTTGGTGATGACCCCGTCCACGTCCCAGCCGATCGCGCGGCGCATGCCCTGGCCGTCGTTGACGGTCCACACGTGGGTCTCCAACCCGTGGGAGTGGATCTGGTCGACGGTGGCCTCGGTCATGTCGCCGAGGGCGGGGTTGGCCTGCTCGGCCCAGGTCGCGGCGTCGGCCAGCTGCGCCTCCGTCGGCGGTCCACCGGCGAAGAGCAGCCCGACGGGCACGTTCCCCGCCACCTGGTCGTAGGTCCGCAGCCAGGCGTGGTCGAAGGACTGGACCACGAGCCGGTCGGCGCGCAGCGCGGCGCGGAAGACGGGCAGGGCGTCGAGCTGCCGGTCGAGGTCGGCTGCGATGCCCGGGTAGAGCGAGGGGTTCTTGACCTCCAGCAGCATGCCGGTGCGACGACCGACGGCGTCGCCCCACTCGGCCAGGGTCGGCACCCGGGCACCGGCGAACTCCGGCGCGAACCACGATCCGGCGTCGAGGGTGCGGATCTCGGCCAGCGTGAAGTCGGCGACGTTCCACGGCGCCCGGTCGGGGAACCGCTCCTCCACGTCGGTGGTCCGGGCCAGCGAGGTGTCGTGGAGGATCACCAGCTCCCCGTCGCGGGTGCGCTGGATGTCGTTCTCGACGACGTCGGAGCGCTGCTGCACGGCGAGGCGCACGGCGGCGAGCGTGTTCTCCGGCGCGGCACCCGAGGAGCCGCGGTGGGCGACGACGTCGACATCGCTGCCGGGCGCGGCCTGGGCAGGCGCGGCGACGCCGGCCGCCAGGCCGACGCCGAGGAGGGTCGTGAGGAGGAGTCCGAGGAGGAGTCCGAGGAGGCGGACGAGGACAGGCATGGTTTCTCCCGAGAGTGATGGGCCGGCCCCGAGTGGCCGGCCTCGATGACGTCACCCTGCCCATCCCCGCGTGACACAGGATGACGCCGCCGCCAACTCTGCCCGACATGACGGCGTCGGGACGGTGCGTGTCAGGGAGCGGTCAGGAAGCGCGCGACGTCGGCGACGGCCCGCTCGCCCTGGTCGTTGTCGGTGCGGCGCCAGAATCCGTGCGGCACGCGCGGATAGACCACCACCTCGGTCGGGACGCCGTCGCCGGCCAGCAGGTCGGCCAGCACGTGCCCGGTCGGGGTGAGCACGTCCAGCTCGGCGAGCTGGACGAGCGTCCGCGGCAGTCCCGCCAGGCTCTCCCGGTCGAGCACGTGGAAGGCCTCGTCCCCCGACGCGTCTGCTCCCTGGACGTAGAGGCGCCAGAACCACGCACACCGGTCCAGGGTCAGGTCGACGCCGGCCAGCTCGCGGTCGTAGGTCCGCCCGGCGGGGTCGACGAACGGGTAGACGAGCACCTGCGCGTCGTACCGTCCGGGATGGCGCAGCACCTCGCCGAGGGCCAGCGTGGCACCGGCCGAGTCCCCGGCGATCGCGAGCCGCTCGAAGCCCTGGTCCGCGAGCCAGTCGGCGGCGGCCCAGGTGTCGTCGGCAGCCGCGGGCCAGGCGTGCTCGGGGGCCAGCCGGTAGTCGATGAGCAGCACGGCCATCCCCGTCGCCACGGCGAGCCGGCGGGCGATGCCGTCGTGGGTGACGAGGTCGCCCATCACGAAGCCACCGCCGTGGACGTAGAGCAACGCGCTGGTCGCGCCTTCCGGCGTGTAGAGCCGGGCCGGTACGCCGCCGGCGTCCACGTCCGCCACGCGGTCGACGGCCGGCTTGGTCTCGTGGGCGGCCTCGGCCCGCCCTGCCGCCCGGTCCGCCGCGACGGCGGCGCGGTCGCCCTCGGTCACGAGTGGTCCACGGAGATCGGTCATGTCACCTCAGCCCAGCCGGGCCAGCTCCTCGTCGATGATGGAGGGGTCCAGCTTGGTGAAGACCGGCGTCGGCTTCGCCACCGTGGCCCCGACCCGGACCGGCCGCGACTCCCAGGCCGGCGTGCCGGAGTAGTCGCCGGTGATGACCGGGTACGACGTCAGTCCGGCCCCGTGGTCGGGCTCGAGCTCGTCGACCTGGTCGACCCGCGGCATCGGCATGAACTCGCCCTCGCCCCCGAGCACCAGGTGGACCTTGTTGGCGGAGTGCGGCAGGAAGGGCGAGAGCAGCGTGTTGCAGTCGCTGACGCACTGCGCCGCGACGTGCAGCACGGTCGCCAGCCGCTCGCGCTGCGACTCGTCCTTCATCTTGTAGGGCTCGGTGACGGTGAGGTAGCGGTTGACCTCGCCGACGACCCGCATCGCCTCGGCGGTGGCCGCCCGCAGCCGGTGGTGGGCGAGCAGGTCGCCGACAGTGTCGAAGCCCGCGCGGACCTTGGCCAGCACCGCCTCGTCGACCGGCTCGAGGTCGCCGCAGGGTGGGATCTCCCCGAAGTTCTTGGAGATCATCGTCGCCGTGCGGTTGACCAGGTTGCCCCACCCGGCGACCAGCTCGGAGTTGTTGCGGGTGACGAAGTCGGCCCAGGTGAAGGCCGCGTCGGAGGTCTCGGGCCCGGCCGCGCAGATGAAGTAGCGCAGCGGGTCGGGGCCGTAGCGGGCCAGGAAGTCACCCACGTACAGGACGTGGCCGCGCGAGGTGGAGAACTGCTGGTCGCCCATGGTGAGGAACTCCGAGGACACGACCTCGGTGGGGAGCTGGAGCACGCCGTAGTCGCCGGGCTCGCCGCCCCGGCTCCCGCGCCCGTCGTAGGCCAGCAGCTCCGCGGGCCAGATCTGGGAGTGGAAGACGATGTTGTCCTTGCCCATGAAGTAGTAGGAGCGGGCCTCGGGATCGTTCCACCAGTCGCGCCACCGGTCGGGCTCGCCGAGCCGGCGCGCCCACTCGATGGAGGCCGAGAGGTAGCCGATGACGGCGTCGAACCAGACGTAGAGCCGCTTGGTCGGCTGGTCCTCCCAACCCGGCACCGGGATGCCCCAGTCGATGTCGCGCGTCATCGCGCGAGGCCGGATCTCCTTGAGGATGTTCTGGCTGAACTTGATGACGTTGGGACGCCACGTGCCCGACGCCTCGCGCTCGTCGAGCCACTCCCCCAGCGCCTCCGCGAGCGCGGGCAGGTCGAGGAAGAAGTGCTGGGTCTCGACGAACTCGGGCGTCTCGCCGTTGATCTTGCTGCGCGGGTCGATCAGGTCGGTGGGGTCGAGCTGGTTGCCGCAGTTGTCGCACTGGTCGCCGCGCGCGTCGGCGTACTTGCAGATCGGGCAGGTGCCCTCGATGTAGCGGTCGGGCAACGTCCGGCCGGTCGAGGGACTGATCGCCGACTGCGTCGTCTGCTCGACCATGTAGCCGTTGCGGTGACAGGTGCGGAACATCTCCTGCACGACCCGGTAGTGGTTGCCGGTGGTGGTGCGGGTGAAGAGGTCGTACGACAACCCGAGGTCGACCAGGTCGGTGACGATCACGGCGTTGTTCTTGTCGGCGAGGTCGCGGGCGCTGACGCCCTCCTTGTCGGCGGTGACCAGGATCGGGGTGCCGTGCTCGTCGGTCCCGGAGACCATGAGCACGTCGTGGCCCGCCATCCGCATGTACCGGCTGAACACGTCGGAGGGAACGCCGAAACCGGCCACGTGGCCGATGTGGCGCGGGCCGTTGGCGTACGGCCAGGCGACGGCAGACAGGACATGGGTCATGCGGGTCATCCTAGGAGTGGCCCGGCAGCGGTCCGTGGCCGGTTTCGGCCCACGGTCCTACGGTGGTCGCGTGGAGACGCTGATCGCGGAGGACCTCGCCCTGCTGCTGCTCGACGACGACAAGGGGACCATGGCTGCGTCGAGCGTGGCGCGCCCGCTCTTCGGCGGGGCGCTGCTGGTCGAGCTGGCCCTCTCCGGCGCCGTCGAGGTGGCCGAGAAGACGGGCGTGTGGTCGAGCGCGAAGGTGCGCGCGACCGGGACGGCAGCACCGTCGGACCCCCTGCTGGCCGCTGCGCTCGCGACGGTCGCCAAGCAGCCGCGGTCGGCACAGGACCTCACCAACCGGATCGGCAAGGGGGTCCGCGAGCAGCTGCTCGAGCGGCTCGTCGACCGCGGGCTGCTGGAGCGGCGCGAGGGCCGGTTCCTCGGCCTGTTCCCCCACACGACCTGGCCGGCGGCCGACGCGGCCCACGAGCGGGCCGTCCGGCAGCGGCTCCAGGACGTGCTCGTGACCGGGGTCGACCCCGACCCGCGTACGGCCGGGCTGGTGGCGCTGCTCGCCGCCGTCGACCAGGCCCACAAGGTCGTGGACCCCGACCGGCTCAAGGCCCGGCAGGTCAAGCGCCGTGCGAAGGACGTGGCCGAGGGAGCCTGGGCGGCTGACGCCGTGCGCGACGCCGTGCAGGCGGCCCAGGCGGCGGTCACAGCCGCCGTCGTGGCCTCCACCGCCGCGACCACCGCCGGCGGCAGCTGACCCGTCAGCCGTCGATCCGGGCCTGGGTCCGCCGTCGGATCGCGGGCAGCCGGTCGTAGAGGCGCTGGCCCGGGCACGCGGTGTCGTTGGTGTCGCGGTGGCCGTCGATGACCGGCAGCCGCACCCGCTGGCCGTCCCGGTAGCGGTCACTGCCCGTCGAGGTCGTGCGGACCGTGCCGACCGCGTCCCGGCCGTGCTTGTCGAGCTTCCAGGCCGCGATCCGGGTCACCATCCGGACGGCGCCCTTCGAGGGCCGGCGCTGCTCGAGGTTCCCGATGACCGCGACTCCCACGGACTGGTGGTTGAACCCCAGCGTGTGGGCGCCCTGGACGAGGCGGTGGGCGCCACCGGAGCGGCCGATCCAGCCCCGCCCGAAGCGGTCGACGAGGAAGTTGTAGCCGAGGTCGAACCACCCGAGCGACTGCGTGTGGTAGCGGTACATGCCGCGGATGATGCCCGGGACGTCGGAACGGCGGTAGCCGTTGCCGGTCGCGGTGTGGTGGACGTGGACCTGCTGCAGCCGGTCGAGGTAGCGGGGCCGGCCGTTGCGCAGCCGCGGCTTGGCGCCCCAGTCCTGACGCGTCCGCAGCACGGGTCGGCGGGCCTCGCCGTCCGCCGCCTCGGTCGCCGCGGCCCGGGGCGCCGGGGCCGCCGTCCGGTCGGTGGCGAGGGTGCCGGGATCGATCAGCACCAGCTCGAGGTCACGGTGGCCCGAGCCAGCGACCCGGACCTCGACGTCACGCTGCGGGCCGGTCCACACCAGGTCGGTGCCGTGCCGCGCTCCTGACGCCTCGGCGGCACCGATGGTCGGGCCGTCCTCGAGCACGGGCAGCCGCCGCCAGGCCTCGGCCGGAGCGGTGCGGAACCAGACGCGGGGGGCGGCACCCCGCCAGGTCGCGCCCACGAGGGAGTACGACGTGGTCTGCAACCGCGAGGTCCCGCGGGCGAGCGGCTCCTCGGCGGCGCGCACCACCGAGCCGTCGGCGGCGGTGAGCCGGACCATGGGTGGCGGCGCCTCGGCGGGGGCTGCGGGTGGGAGGCCGGCCAGGAGGGGCAGGCTCACCACTCCTGCGACCAGGACACGGGGGGCTGGGCTGAGTCGCATGACCCCGGCATCATGCGTCACGCCCGCCACGGTGTCGACCCCGCGGGCACGGCCGCGGGGTCGACCCGGCGGGTCAGCTGAAGTCGAGCTCCCGGGTGCGGGAGCGCTTGAGCTCGTAGAAGAACGGCACCTTCGCGATGGCGATGCAGCCGTCCCAGAGCTGGCCGGCCTCCTCGCCGCGGGGGATGCTGCTGATGACCGGGCCGAAGAACGCGGTGCCGTCGAAGGCGATGGTCGGCGTGCCGACCTCGTGGCCCACCTGGTCCATGCCGAGGTGGTGGGACTTGCGGATCGCGTCGTCGTAGGAGGAGTCGTACATCGCGTCGGCCAGCGAGGTCGGCAGCCCGGCCTCGACCAGCGCCTCCTCGATCGTCGCGCGGTCGAAGTCCCGGCCGTCGTGGTGGCGCCGGGTGCCGAGCGCGGTGTAGAGCGGGAGCAGCGCCTCCTTGCCGTGGAGCTGCTCGGCGGCCATCACGACACGCACCGGGCCCCAGGCGTCCTTGAGGAACTCGCGGTACTCGTCGGGCACGTCCTTGTCCTCGTTGAGGTAGGCGAGGCTCATGACGTGCCAGGTGACCGAGATGTCGCGGACCTTCTCGACCTCGCGGATCCAGCGGGAGGTGATCCAGGCGAAGGGGCAGGCAGGGTCGAACCAGAAGTCTGCATTGGTGGGGGTCATGCTGGGGCAACCTCGTCCCTCGGGACCGTTATTCCGTCAGCGGCGGGGCACCCGCACCGTCGTCGTGGCCTTGCCGCCCACCACCACACCGGTGCCGGTGTACGACGCGCGGACCGTGTGACGCCCCGGGGCGATCCCCCGCAGCACGGCGCGCAGCCGGCCGTCGACGACGTCGCCGGTGACCGACGTACGCCCGATCCGGAGGGTCGCCTCGCCCCGCGGCCCGGGGACGCCGGCCGCGGCGACCCGCAGCACGACGACCGCGCGGCCGCGCCGGCCGGTCGCGCCGAGGCGCAGCGTCGCCGGCGTGACCACGGGACCGGCCGCGGCCATCGTGACCGTGTGGTCGCGGTAGCCCGGGTGCTGCAGGTCGACACGCACGGACAGCCGGTGGCCGACGTCGTCCACGGTCGCGACGTACGCGTTCCCGGTCGCCCGCGGGATCGGCTCGCCGTCGCGGAGCCAGGTGTGGGTCACGGTGGCGCCCGCCGGGGCGAACGTCCCGGCCGCCACCTCGAGGCGCCGGTCGAGCCGCGGGGTGCCGGACAGCGCGAACGGGGTGGTGACGTCGAACTCCCCGGCCGCCACCCGGGTCGTGGCCGCGGTGCTGACGGAGTGCCGGCGGTAGCCCTCGCGGGTCGAGACCACGGTGGCGGTGATCCGGCTGCGGATGTGCTCCTGGCGCAGCCGCAGCCTGCGGGCGTCGGCGCCCTCGATCCGCTGCCCGTCGGCGTACCACCGGAAGGTGCGGGTCGTCGCGGACGGCGTGAGCGAGCCCGGCAGGACCTCGAGCACCTCGTCGACCTGCGGCGTGCCGGAGACGGTGGGCGCGACCGCGGTGGCCAGGGTGCCGCGGACGACACGGGTGGTCGGCGCCGTGGTCTCGCGGCCCGGGAGGTGGCCCCGGGCCGTGGCCGACACCCGGGCGGTCAGCCGCTTGCCGCGCTGGGCGAGCGTCGGGGTGAAGGAGGTCGCGGTCGCGCCCTCGATCGGCTTGCCCGCGGCCAGCCACTGCACCGAGGTGGTCGCGGTCGGCGTCCAGCGACCGAGGTCGACGCGGAGGGTGGCGCCGATCGCCGGGGTGCCGGTGACCACCGGGTCGGAGGTGGCGCGCACCTCCCGGTCGTCGAAGTGCACGAAGCCCGAGGGCCAGCCGGTCCCGCGCTTGGTGATGGTGCGCCAGTGGAAGTCCCCACCCCAACTGTCCTCGGAGACCACGATCCTGCGTGCGGACACGACCCGCTCGACGTACGCCACGTGGCCGGACGACCCCGCCCCGGGGACGTTGGCCCGCCACCACGCGACGGCACCGACCATCGGGGTGTCGTCGGTGATGCGGCGGTTGGCCGGTCCCCAGTTGGAGGCGTTGCCGCTGCCGCTCCACGGCCGCTCGGCGGACATGCCGCCCCGGACCAGGCGGTAGGCGACGTAGTTGGTGCAGTTGTGGCCGGAGTACATCCGCCACCACATCCGGTCGTTCGCGCGCTTGTAGCCGAAGTGGCCGTAGCCGCGGTCCTGGCAGCTGTCGTAGCCGGTGCACAGATAGCTGCTCGCGGCGGTGGCGGAGGGCAGCGGGGAGAGCAGCGTGAGCAGCATCACCAGCAGCAGCGACAGGGGCAGGGCCGCTGTCAGTGCCGCGAGAGGAGACCGGGGGGGCGGGGTCACGGGGAGCGATTCAACCCGATGTCAAGGAGGCGCGCAGCAGTTCGCACCAGAATTCTCAGATGCCCCACCCGTCCCGGCAGGCCCTCCACCCCCGCGCACGCCGCCCAATTCGGCGGCTACCCGACCCGGTGAGAGGATCGCGGTCATGCCGGGAACGAACCTCACCCGCGACGAGGCCACGGCCCGCGCGGACCTGCTCGACGTGACGTCCTACACCGTCGACCTCGACCTCACCACGGGCGCGACGACCTTCGGATCGACGACGACGATCCGCTTCGAGTGCGCGCGTCCCGGCAGCGACACCTTCGTCGACCTCGTCGACGCCACCGTGCACTCGATCACGCTCAACGGCACCGAGCTCGACCCCGCGACGGCGTACTCCGACAGCCGGATCGCGCTGACCGGCCTCGCCGCGAGCAACGAGCTCGTCGTGGTGGCCGACTGCACCTACAGCCGGACCGGCGAGGGCCTGCACCGCTTCGTCGACCCCGTCGACGACCGGGTCTACTGCTACAGCCAGTTCGAGGTGCCCGACGCCCGCCGCGTCTACGCCACCTTCGAGCAGCCCGACCTCAAGAGCGTCTTCACCTTCAACGTGACCGCGCCGGCCCACTGGCGGGTCGTCTCGAACGCGCCGACCCCGGAGCCGGTGCCGGCCGGTGAGGGCGCGGCCGTCTGGCACTTCCCGACGACCAAGCGGATGTCGACCTACATCACCGCGGTCGTGGCAGGCGAGTACCACGAGGTGCTCGACACCTACGTGGGGAGGCACGGCACGATCCCGCTCGGGCACTACTGCCGGCAGTCGCTGGTCGAGCACCTCGACCTCGACGAGCTGCTGCTGCTCACCCGGCAGGGTTTCGAGTTCTTCGAGGACGCCTTCGGCTACCCCTACCCGTTCGAGAAGTACGACCAGCTCTACGTGCCGGAGTACAACATGGGCGCGATGGAGAACGCCGGTTGCGTGACGCTGCGCGACGAGTACCTCCCCCGCAGCCGCCAGGACCGCTCGTTCTACGAGTTCCGCGCCTCGGTGATCCTCCACGAGATGGCCCACATGTGGTTCGGCGACCTGGTGACCATGAAGTGGTGGGACGACCTCTGGCTCAACGAGTCCTTCGCCGAGTGGGCCTGCTACCACGCGGCCGTCGAGGCCACCGACTTCACCGAGTCGTGGACCGGCTTCACCAACTCGCGGAAGCAGACCGGCTACCGCCAGGACCAGCTCCCGAGCACGCACCCGATCGCGGCCGACAACGTCGACCTCCACGCGGTCGAGGTCAACTTCGACATGATCACCTACGCCAAGGGGGCGGCGGTGCTCAAGCAGCTCGTCGCCTGGGTGGGGCTCAAGCCGTTCCTCGCCGGGCTGACCGACTACTTCCACGCCTTCGCCTACGACAACAGCCAGTTCGCGGACCTGCTCGCCGCGCTGGAGAAGTCCTCGGGCCGCGAGCTCGAGGGCTGGGCCACCGAGTGGCTGCAGACCGCGGGGGTCAACACGCTGGCGCCCGAGTTCGAGCTGGACGAGGCCGGCCGCTACGCGAGCTTCGCCGTACGCCAGAGCGCCCACCCGGACTGGCCGACCCTGCGCCGGCACCGGATCGCGATCGGCCTCTACGACGACGTGAACGGCTCCCTGGTGCGCCGCGACCGCTTCGAGGTCGACGTCCAGGGCGAGCTCACCGTGCTCCCCCAGCTCGCCGGGGTGCCGCAGCCCGACCTGCTGATCCTCAACGACGAGGACCTCACGTACGCCAAGATCCGGCTCGACGAGCGCTCCCTCGAGACCGCGGTCACCGAGCTCGGTCGGCTCGACGACTCGCTGGCGCGGGCCGTGTGCTGGGGGGCAGCGTGGGACATGACGCGCGACGCCCAGATGCGGGCGACCGACTTCGTGCACCTCGTGCTGCGCAACATCGGCGCCGAGACCGACCCCTCGGGCCTGTCGAGCCTCCCCCGCTTCGCCGCGCTCGCGGCCAGCACCTACTCCGCACCGGAGCACCGCGACGCGCTCAAGGCCGAGTGGGAGGAGGGGCTGCGCGCCCTCGCCGAGGACGCTGTGCCGGGCAGCGACCACCAGCTGACCTTCGTCCGCCAGTACGCCGCGGCCGCCCGCAGCCCGCAGGCGCTGGACCACCTGGCGGCGCTGCTCGACGGCACGGCCACCCTCGAGGGGCTCGACGTCGACCAGGACCTGCGCTGGTCGCTGCTGACGGGCCTGGCCCGGGCGGGGCGTGCCGACGAGGCGGAGATCGCCGCCGAGCTCGCCCGCGACCACACGATCTCGGGCCGCGAGAAGGCCGCCGCCGCGCGGGCCTCGCGCCCGACGGCCGAGGCCAAGGCCGAGGCCTGGGCGGCGGTCGTCGACAAGACGACGCCCAACGAGACCTCGCGGTCGATCGTGCTGTCCTTCATGCGCCCCGACCAGACCGACGTGCTGGGGCCGTACGTCGCGAAGTACTTCGAGGCGGCCGAGACGCTGTGGGACGAGATCGGCACCCACAAGGCGTCGGTCGCGCTGGAGCACATCTTCCCGAAGCCGCTGGCCTCGCCGGAGCTGCTCGAGACCGTCGACGCCTGGCTGGCCACGACCTCGGCCGCCCCGGGCGCGCGGCGCTACGTCAGTGAGGGACGCGCCGACGTCGTCCGCGCGCTGGCTGCCCAGGAGCGGGACGCCCGGGCCTGAGCGGATAGCTGACCGCGAAGATCATCGTTCCCGCTCACGAAATGATGATGTTCGCGGTCAGCTGTCGGGCAACCCGAGGGCGCCGCCGCGGGATCAGTGGGCGTGGCGGGTCTGCGGGGCGCGCGCGTGCTCGGCGAGCTGGGCGATCCCGCGGACCAGGCCGACGACGAGGTCGCCCTCGGCGAACGAGCTGCGCATCTGCAGCACGGCCAGCTCGACTGACTGGTCGTCGAGGGTGCGGCGTACGTCGGCCCCGGTGACGACCTCGATCACGCGGGCGCGGGGGTCGACCAGGATCAGGACGCTGCGGTCCGGGGCGACCGAGGCCGCGTGGAGCCGGGTGGCGAACTCGCGGGGTGCGCCGTCGGCCTTCCCGACGAAGACCGAGAACTCGTAGCGGCTCGCCTGCTCCGCCGCCCGGATCGCGGTGTCGATCTCGTGACGGTCCGAGGACCGGAGCTCACCAGCTGCCACTGGCCCCACCGGTCGTCCCGGTCTGCCGGCCAGCCGGCTCGAGCTCGCCGGCCGAGCCGCCCGGACCGCCGAACCACTGGTCCTTGCTCTCGGTGCTCGGCAGCAGCTTCTCGCCACGGGTCAGGGCCGGCAGCAGCACGGCGAGCGTGATGAGTGCGAACAGCACGAGCGGGATGCCGGCCACGACCACGAGGATCTGGAGCAGGCTCACGTCCTCGGGAGTGCTCCAGCCCTCCGGGACCTCCGCGCCGGCGGGCGCTGCCACCAGGACGGGCAGCGCGGACGCGAGGAGCAGGAGGGTGATGCGGCGGGTCAGCGTCGAGGTCACGAGGGGAGGATATCGGAGTCCCCGCCCGTTCGGTCCAGCCGCCCGCGAGGGCGTACGCCGGCGGGCGACGTCGACTCCGTCACACCTGGCGCGGCCCCGCGTGCACCGATTCGACGTGGGGCACGAGGTCGACATACTGGATGGATGCTGCAGATAGTCACGACCGACCCGTGCACCGACGAGGAGTACGTCTGCAACACCGTCCTCGACTGGACGGGCAACGACCAGGCGGCCTGGGCCGCCGACCTGCTGGTCGGCACGCCGCTGGCCATCGCCGGCCTGCTCATCCTCTTCTTCGTGCTCCGCTGGGTTCTCGGCCGGCTGGTCGACCGGCTGGTCGCCCGGGCCGAGTCCGGGGCGCTGACCGCCCGCGTGGGCCGTCTCTCGCTCGGTGCCGGCAAGGCCAAGATGCCCTCCCCCACGGAGCTGGCGACCGCCACCCGCCGGGTCCAGCGCGCGAAGGCCATGGGCTCGCTGCTCAAGAGCGTCATCACCGGCGTCCTGCTCGCCGTGATCGGCACCATGGTGCTCGCCGAGATCGGCGTCAACGTCGGCCCGATCATCGCCAGCGCCGGCATCGTCGGCATCGCGCTGGGCTTCGGCGCCCAGAGCCTGGTCAGCGACTACCTCGCCGGCATCTTCATGGTCTTCGAGGACCAGTACGGCGTCGGCGACGAGGTCGACCTCGGCGAGGCGAGCGGCACCGTGGAGGCGGTCAGCCTCCGGGTGACGCGGGTGCGCGACGTCAACGGCACCGTCTGGTACGTCCGCAACGGCGAGATCGTCCGCGTCGGCAACATGTCCCAGAACTGGGCGCGCAGCGTCATCGACGTGTCCGTCGCCTACCACGAGGACCTCGCCCGGGTGCGCCGCGTGCTCGAGGACGTCGCCCACGACATGTGGGAGGACGACGACTATCGGGGCGTCATCATCGAGGAGCCCTCGGTCTGGGGCGTCCAGGAGCTCGGCGTCGACGGCGTGGTCGTCCGGGTGGCGCTCAAGACCGCCCCCCTCGAGCAGTGGGCCGTGGCGCGCGAGATGCGTCAGCGGATCAAGGCGCGCTTCGACCACGAGGGCATCGAGATCCCGTACCCGCAGCGCATGGTCTGGCACCGCGGTGCACCCGGCGAGGAGCAGCCGGCCGACGCCGCGTCGACCGCGGGCGAGCCGACCTCGTGACCGCCCGGCACAATGAGCCGGTGACCACGTTCTACGAGGAGATCGGCGGGTTCGAGACGTTCCGGCGGATCGTCCACCGCTTCTACGAGGGCGTGGCCACCGACGAGGTGCTGCGCCCGCTCTACCCCGAGGAGGACCTCGGTCCGGCCGAGGAGCGCTTCCTGCTCTTCCTCGTCCAGTACTGGGGCGGGCCCACGACCTACTCGGACACCCGTGGGCACCCGCGCCTCCGGATGCGCCACGCGCCCTTCGCGGTGACCCCCGAGGCGGCGCAGCGCTGGCTGGTCCACTTCCGCGAGGGGCTCGACGCGGTCGACCTCACCCCGGAGCAGGACGCGCGGTTCTGGGACTACGTCACCCACGCAGCGCAGTTCATGGTCAACACGTTCGAGCAGCCGACACCGCCGCAGTGAGCCGCTCCCGGTAGCCCTCCGCCGGGGCGGACGGACGGCCGGTGGCGGGATCCACGAACACGACGACGACCCGCGCCCGGGACAGCACGTCGTCCCCGTCGCAGATCTCGGCCTCCAGCGTCATGGACGTCGACCCGAGGTGGGCGACGCGGGTCCAGGCGTCGTACGGCTCGGGACGGAGCAGGATCGGCACGGCGTAGTCGACGTCGATCTGGGCCACCACGACCGGCGGCGGCCCACCGTCCTGGCCCAGCCCCTCCCACAGCCGGCCGAACAACCGGATCCGCGACTCCTGGAAGTACTCGAAGTACTTCACGTTGTTGGTGTGACCGTAGACGTCGACGTCGGAGAAGCGGACGTGGACGGGGTAGTGACCGAGCTCGTCGCGCACCGGCTCGTGGCGCCGCGTCCGAACCGGCTCGCCGGGCTCGAGGTACGGCTCCAGGGCCTCCCGCTCCGCGGTCGAGAGCCGACGGGGCCGCTCGGTCGCGAACACGTACGGGGTCAGCAGGGTGCTGGCTCGGGCGTAGACCTGTCGCGCGCCGTCGTGCTCGTGGAAGATCTCGTAGGCCAGCGTGAACGACGCTGCCCTGACCTCGGTCACCCAGACCTCGATGGAGACCGTCTCCCGGCCGAACAGCAGCGGAGCCAGGTACGACACCTCGTGCCGGACGACCACCACCCCCTCCACCAGACCCTCCCCCGACTGGACCGCCGGCCCGTGGTGGCGCAGCAGGTCGACCCGCGCCTCCTGGAGGTAGTCGACGTACACCACGTTGTTGACGTGGCCGAGCAGGTCGAGGTCGGCCCAGCGCATCGGGCACTCGTAGCGGTGGCGCACCCCTCGACTCTGCCAGAGTCCGCGCGTCGGGACGCCCACCGTCCGCACTCAGGCGTCGAGCGAGGAGGTCAGCAGTCGAAGACCGACCAGCAGAGGTCGTTGCGCAACCGCTGGTCGTCGAGGACGAGCTCACGGATCTCCTCGGGGAGCTGGTCCCGCTGCCACCGGCACTCGTCCCGACCGGCCGCCTCGGACTCCCCCTCCGCCGCCCGCGCGGCCTTGATCGCGTACGCAGCCGCCCCGAGCTCGTGCGCCGCGACGTGCGCGACGGCGCCGGCCTGACCCGCGGCGTACGCAGCGTGCCGGGCCGCACCGCGCAGCTCCCTGGCCGCACCCATGGCGTGCCCGCCTGCGGCGCGGGCCTGCATCATCGGGACCTCACCACGGACCCACGCGCGGGCGTGCTCGATCGCCTCGCGCGGTCGCGGGTCGTCGGGCCGCGCCGACTCGAACAACGGCAGGACGTGCTCCGCGCACGCGGCAGCCCACAGCGTGAGGAGATGGTGGTCGGCGTCGGTGAGGGTGCCTCCGCGCCGGATCGTGACGAACCGGGGGTCGCGGACCTTCGGCAGGATCATGGACGGCGCTCCTTCCCGAGCAGCGCCTTCGCGCCCGGGCGGCTCTAACGGGTCAGGATGACGAGCTGACGGTAGCCGCGGTAGCGCTGCTCCTCGGGGCTGGGGATAGACCTTCCGTTGCTGATCGTCCACGCCGCCCGGTTGCCGCGATAGCCCGGGATGGCGCTGCAGGTGTCACCGTTGCCGTTGCGCCCCCTCCGCATCGCCGGCTGAGGCACGGGCAGCGCCCGGAAGCGCTGGCCCCTGCCCGCGTTGACGAGCATCCAGTCCCGCTGCTGGGTCCTGTCGTCAGGCGACACCAGCTTCTGGACGACAAGCAGGTCCGTTGCGGTGTCGCCGTTGGCGCGACCGCTGCAGAAGCTGAAGCCCGCGCTCAGAGGGAAGCTGAAGTCCACCTGCGGGAAGTGCGGTGACTGCCGACGATTGAGGCGTACCTCCAGAGCGAGGTTGGAGACGGTCACGAGGTCCGGCCATCGGTCACGGTTCAGGTGGACGAGCCCGGCGTCCTGCCACCGCCGTGCAGGAATGACCTCGTCCCGGGCCACCTCTCGATAGGACACCCGTCCGGCCCGGGTCGTGCGGTTCTCGTACAGGCGCAGCGAGTAGGAGCAGGACAGGAAGTCCTGGCGACCGTCGCGATCGAAGTCCCCGGTCGACGAGCAGCGTGTGTTCTGCACCGACGGCAGCCCACCGGTGCGCCTCTCCACGAACCGCTTGCCCCTGTTGACGAAGATGTGGTCCCTGCTCGGATGGGAAGCGGGCGCCAGGTTGCCCACGAACAGGCTGGGTCGTCCATTGCCGCGGATGTCGAGGATCGAGACTGCTCGTCCCCGTCCTGAAGGATCTCGGGCCCCCCACGAGGACACGACGTTCTCGAAGCCACCGCGAGGCTGCTGGATCAGCAGCTCGTTCCTCTTGTCCGAGACCGTGCCGTTGTTGGCGCCGCGGACGCAATAGAGGTCGGGCCGCCCGTCCGGGCGTGCGTCGTCCGGCCCGGCGAAGTCGGCCGTCGCGCACTGATGACGGTCGGTCCGCGACAGGTACCGGTCGAACGTGAACCCCCCGCGGCTGTTCCCCAGCCAGATCTCCCACGGCCGGGTGTGGAACGAGAGGAGGACGTCCGGGTTCCCGTCGCGGTTCTTGTCGAAGACGAGACTGTCACCCCACGTCTGGGAGTACGCCCCCAACCCCTCTCGTCGGGGGTCCACCTGGAGGGTGATGCCACGCACCCGCGGCCGGGCGCGCAACCGGGAGGATCTCAGCTCGGCCTCGCGCGCCGTCGCGGAACCCATGGGCCCGGCGGCGAAGTCCTGGATGGGCCTGCCCGCAGGCAGCACCCGGCTTCCGCCCGTCGAGGCACCCCGCGCCGGGAGTCCGTGGCTGAGCCCGACGAGCACGGAGAGGGCAAGGCTGGGTACGAGCACGGTGCGCATCATGATCCCCCGATCGCGTCCGACACGATCCACACCCGAGACGCGGGCCCGATGCCCTGCTGATGGTGTTCGGAGACCGTCGAGCGTAATCGTCAGGCTCCCGGTCCGGCAACGGCTCGACGACACGGCGTCGTGCGCCCCGTCACTCGATCGCGGGCTGCGAACCGAAGCGGCGCACCTCGTGCGGCCAGCCACATGCCTCGGCGATCCTGGCGGCCCACGTCAACGCTGCCGCCTCGTCGGGCACGTCCACGACGGCGAACCCGCCCAGCCACTCCTTGGTCTCGGCGTACGGTCCGTCGGTGATCACCACCTCGCCACCGGTGGGGTCGACGCCATGGACCGGGCCGCCCTCCTCCAGCCCGCCGGCGAAGACGTACACGCCGGCCGCCTTCATCTCGTCCACGACCCCGAGTGCGAGCGGCGCGCGCCCGCGGAACCACTCCTCGGTGTGGTCGCCCACCCACTGCTGGTTGAAGTACAGGAGGTACTCGGCCATGACTGCTCCTTCTGTGGTGCGGCCCCGACGGACCGCGTTCACCAGGTCCACGAACGGCGACGGGCGAATTCGACACTGTTGTACCGGACGGTTCCTGCGACGTGTCGCGGACTAGGGTGACGGAGTTGTTCATCCCCGAGATCGGAGTCGCCATGCCCGAAGCCGTCATCGTGTCCGCTGCCCGCACCCCCATCGGCCGGGCCAACAAGGGTTCCCTCACGGACCTGCGGCCCGACGACCTGGCGGCAGGCATCGTCCGTACGGCGCTCGACAAGGTGCCGGCGCTCGACCCGGCGGACGTCGACGACCTCTACCTCGGGTGCGGCCTGCCCGGCGGTGAGTCCGGCTTCAACATGGGCCGCGTGGTCAACGTCATCAACGGCATGGACCAGGTGCCGGGCGCCACCGTCACGCGCTACTGCGCCTCGTCGGTGCAGACCACCCGGATGGCCTTCCACGCGATCAAGGCCGGGGAGGGCGACGTCTTCGTGTCCGCCGGGGTCGAGACCGTGTCGCGCTTCCGCAAGGGCACCTCCGACCACTGGCCCGACACCCAGAACCCCCGCTTCGCCGACGCCCTGGCGCGGACGGAGAAGGCGGCCCAGGGTGGTGGCGACCCCTGGCACGACCCGCGTGAGGACGAGCAGCTCCCCGACATCTACGTCGCGATGGGCCAGACGGCCGAGAACGTCGCCTCGCTTCGCGGGCTGAGCCGGCAAGAGCTCGACGAGTTCGGCGTACGTTCCCAGAACCTCGCCGAGAAGGCGCTCGCAGACGGCTTCTGGCAGCGCGAGATCACCCCCGTCACCACTCCCGACGGCACGGTCGTCAGCGCCGACGACGGGCCGCGGGCTGGTGTCACGCTCGACGCGGTCAGCGGGCTGAAGCCGGTCTTCCGGCCCGACGGCGTCGTCACCGCCGGCAACTGCTGCGCCCTCAACGACGGCGCCGCGGCCGTCGTCATCATGTCCGACACGAAGGCGGCCGAGCTCGGCCTCACCCCCCTGGCCCGCATCGTCTCCACCGGAGTGAGCGGGCTGTCTCCGGAGATCATGGGACTCGGCCCGGTCGAGGCGACCAGGCGGGCGCTCGCCCACGCCGGCATGAGCATCGGCGACATCGACCTGGTCGAGATCAACGAGGCCTTCGCGGCCCAGGTCGTGCCGTCCTACCAGGACCTCGGAATCGACCTGGACCGCCTCAACGTCAACGGCGGTGCCATCGCGGTCGGCCACCCCTTCGGCATGACCGGCGCCCGGCTCCAGAACACGATGCTCAACAGCCTGGACTGGCACGACAAGTCCACCGGGCTGATCACGATGTGTGTCGGCGGCGGGCAGGGCATGGCCCTGATCCTCGAGCGCGTGTGACGTGTCGCCGGACCCGCCGCAGGGGCGGGTCCGGCGCTAGGGTCACGCCATGGACGATTCGGGGGTTCAGTGGCTCGACGTCGACCAGCAGCGTGACTGGCGAGCCCTGGTGCTGGGGACGACGCTGCTCTTCGACCGGCTCGACAGCGACCTGGCACGACGCCACGGCATCTCGCTGGCGGAGTACGAGATCCTGGTCCGGCTGTCGGAGCGCGAGGGACGGTGCATGCGGATGGCGCAGCTCGCCGACTCCGTCGCCCACAGCCGCAGCCGGGTCACCCACACCGTCAAGCGGCTGGAGAAGGCCGGCCTCGTCGAGCGGGGGAAGTCGCCGGAGGACGGACGCGGCATCGTCTGCGCCATGACCGACGAGGGCATGGACCTGCTGCGGGCCATGGCGCCGACCCACGTGAACGGGGTGCGTGCCCACCTGGTCGACCTGGCCAGCGAGGAGGACTTCCGGGCGGTCGGGCGCGTCATGAACGCGGTCGCCGACCACCTCATCGCGGCCCACCCGGAGATGGAGATCCGCGACGGGTCGGAGGCCTGAGCCGCCGACCCCGTCGCGGCGCGGTCAGTCGCGCGTGAGCCGGCGGTGGGTGACGCGGTGCGGACGCGCCGCCTCGACCCCGAGCCGCTCGACCTTGTTCTCCTCGTAGGCCGCGAAGTTGCCCTCGAACCAGAACCACTTGGCGTCGTCCTCGTCGTCGCCCTCCCACGCGAGGATGTGGGTCGCGACACGGTCGAGGAACCACCGGTCGTGGGAGGTGACCACGGCGCAGCCGGGGAAGTCGAGGATCGCGTCCTCGAGGCTCGAGAGGGTCTCGACGTCCAGGTCGTTGGTCGGCTCGTCGAGCAGCAGCATGTTGCCGCCCATCTTGAGCGTCAGCGCGAGGTTGAGGCGGTTGCGCTCACCACCGGACAACACCCCCGCCTTCTTCTGCTGGTCGGGACCCTTGAAGCCGAACGACGCGACGTAGGCGCGCGAGTTCATCTCGAAGTTGGCGACCTTGATGAAGTCGAGACCGTCGGACACGACCTCCCAGACGTTCTTGTTCGGGTCGATGCCGCCACGGCTCTGGTCGACGTAGGAGATCTTGACGGTCTTGCCGACGGTGAGCTCGCCGCCGTCAGGCTGCTCCTGGTCGGTGATCATCCGGAACAGCGTCGTCTTGCCGACGCCGTTGGGGCCGATCACGCCGACGATGCCGGCACGCGGCAGCGAGAACGACAGGTCGTGCATGAGCGTCCGGCCCTCGAAGCCCTTGGTCAGCCCCTTGGCCTCGAGCACGACGTCACCGAGCCGCGGGCCCGCCGGGATGTTGATCTCGGAG
Source organism: Nocardioides euryhalodurans (assembly GCF_004564375.1). NCBI lineage: Bacteria > Bacillati > Actinomycetota > Actinomycetes > Propionibacteriales > Nocardioidaceae > Nocardioides > Nocardioides euryhalodurans. Next base: position 3,635,207 of record NZ_CP038267.1, on the reverse strand, counting down.
GTGTCGATCTTGCGCATCCGGTCGGCCTCGGCCGCCATCTCCTCGTAGCGCGCGAGACGCGAGCGGCTCTTGGTCTGCCGGGCCTTGGCGTTGGAGCGGACCCACTCCAGCTCCTTCTCGAGCATCTTCGCGCGCTTGGCGTCCTTCTGGCCCTCGATCTTGAGCCGGTCCTTCTTGGTCTCGAGGTAAGTGGAGTAGTTGCCCTCGTAGGGGTGGGTCTTGCCCCGGTCGAGCTCGAGGATCCACTGCGCGACGTTGTCGAGGAAGTACCGGTCGTGGGTGACGGCCAGGACCGCACCGGGGTACGACGCCAGGTGTCCCTCCAGCCACTGGACCGACTCGGCATCGAGGTGATTGGTGGGCTCGTCGAGGAGCAGCAGGTCGGGCTGCTGCAGCAGCAGCTTGCACAGCGCCACCCGGCGCCGCTCGCCACCGGAGAGGTTGTCGACGAGCACCTCGGGCGGGGGGCAGCGCAGCGCGTCCATCGCCTGCTCGAGGCGGCTGTCGAGGTCCCACACGTTGGCGGCGTCGAGCTCGCTCTGCAGGTCACCGGCCTCGGTCGCGACCTTGTCCTGGTCGGCGTCGGGGTCCCCCATCATCATGTAGAGCTCGTCGAGCCGGGCCATCTTGGCCTTGGTCTCGGCCACGGCCTCCTCGACGTTCTCCTGGACGGTCCTGCCCTCGGACAGCGGCGGCTCCTGCTGGAGCATGCCGACGGTCGCGTCGGGGTCGAGGATCGCGTCGCCGTTGTTGGCGTGGTCGAGGCCCGCCATGATCTTCAGCAGGGTGGACTTGCCGGTGCCGTTGGGGCCGACGACGCCGATCTTCGCGCCGTGGAGGAACGACAGGGTGACGTTGTCGAGGACCACCTTGTCGCCGTGGGCCTTCCGCACGTTGCGCAGGGTGAACACATACTCAGCCATGTCTCGGGAGCCTACGGGGCGCGGGCGCACCCCTCCCAATCCGCTGCCGGCCGCACCTCAGGCCACCTGGTCCTGCGGCTCCGGGGCCTGCTCGTCCAGCTCCGCCGACGACCCCGCGGACGGCTCCGCCGGCACCTCCGCGGCCGCCCGGCCACCGGCCCGGCTGAACTCGCTGGTCCCCCGGTTGAGGTCGTGGCCCACGAACGAGGCGTCGACCTCGAGGGAGGTCATCTCGACGCCGTCGGTGCTGACCCACGTCGACTGCGTCAGCCGGCCGTGCACCACGACCGGGTCGCCCCGCCGCAGCGAGGCCGCGCAGTGCTCGCCGAGCGCGCGCCAGGCGTTCACCGTGTACCACTGCGTCGGACCGTCACGCCACTCACCGCTCGCGCGGTTGAGCCGGCGCGGGGTGCTCGCCACCCGGAAGGACGTCACCGTCGCTCCCCCGGCCTGGCGGCTGCGGACGTCGGCCCCGAGCCAGCCCTGGAAGGTCACCATCGATTCGTTCATCGCTGTCTCCTCGTGTCGCGCGAGGTCCGGTCGACCCCGCACGCACCAGCCTGCGAAGGCGCGCCGACAGCGCGGTCGCCCTCGCCCCGCGCTTGTGGAGAAGTACGTCGGCCGCGCGGACTGTGGACGGCTCGTGGCCGGTCAGCGCAGCGCGCGGTCCAGTCCGCTGCGGACCGCGCCGTACGCGGCGAGCTCGTCCTGCACCGGCACCACCACCAGCTCCTCGGACACCGTGGCGATGGCAGCCCGGAGCCGCCGGTCGGCACTGCGGGCGCGCCGCCGCGCGGTGAGCCCGACCAGCAGCCGGCAGACCAGGGCCAGCAGGACACCCACGGCCACGCCCCCGAGCAGGAGCAGGGTCGGCAGCGGGATCCCCCGCCAGTCCGGCGTGGCCGGAGCCGGGAGCTGGAGGTAGCCCATCACCGCGAGCACGCCCAGCCACACCCCACCGGCCAGCGCCGACAGGATGAGCAGCCACTGGAGCACGCGGACCCCGCCCGCCCAGACCGGGATCCGGGCCACGCGGAGGTCGGTCGCCCCGAGGGCCGCGTCGAGCCGGTCGCCGAGCTCCTCCAGCCGGGAGGTCGAGGCGGACCGGACCGCGTTCGCCCACGGGCGCGCCATCCCCTCGGAGGCGTCGTCGGCGAGCGCCCGCACCTCGGTGTCGACGCGGGCGCGCTGCACCTGGGTGGCCTCGGGGACCGAGGTCCGGGCCTGACCGGTGAGCTGCCTGCCGTCCTTGCCGAGGTCGAGGTGGAGCCGCTTGAGGGGGTCGGGCTTGAGCCGGGAGAGCCAGGCCGTGACGGGCCAGCCGGTGGCGCGGTTGGCGCGCAGCCGGGTCGACTGCTCCACCGCCGCCACCACGGTCGGCACTCCGGCCGCCTCGGCGAAGGCGTCCTCGAGGGCCCGCACCCGCTCCGCGGCGAGGTTGTCGACCTTCGTGCGGCCGGTCGCCTCGTCGAGCCGCTCCGCGGCCGCCCGGACGTCGGCGGCGATCCGCGTGCGCGTGGACTTCTTGGCCTGCACCCGCGAGACGATCTCGGCGCGGAGCTGCTCCATCCCGGTGCCGTGGCGGGCGCTCACGCCGAGCACCGGCACCCCGGCCAGGCCGTCGGCCTCGAGCAGCCGGCGTACGTCGGACAGCATCCCCTCGCGCTGCGCCTCGGGCACCGTGTCGAGGTGGTTGAGCACGACCAGCATCACCTCGCGATGGCCGGCGAGCGGCTTGAGGTAGCGGTCGTGGAGGGCCGCGTCGGCGTACTTCTGGGGGTCGAGGACCCAGACCAGCAGGTCGGCGAGGTCGACGAGCCGGTCGACCTCGAGGTGGTGGGACACCTCGGTGGAGTCGTGGTCGGGCAGGTCGAGAAGCACGACACCCTCGAGGTCGCGGTCCTGGCGACCGACGTCGAGCATCGAGTCACGCACCACCCGGTGGCGCTCGGGGATCCCGAGCCAGTCGAGGAGCTCGTCGGCACCCTCGGTCCCCCACACGCAGGCGGTGGCCCACGACGTGGTCGGGCGCCTGACGCCGACCGCCGCGAGGTCGAGCCCGTTGAGCGCGTTGAAGGTGGAGGACTTGCCGGAGCCGGTGGCCCCGGCGAGGGCGACCACGGTGTGGTCCGCGGAGAGCTTCAGCCGGCCGGAGGCGCGCTCGACGACGGCGACGGCCTCGTCGACCACGGTGTCGTCCACCCGGCCCCGCGCAGCCGCGGCCGCGGCGTCGAGGCCCTCGAGACGGGAGCCGACGTCGGTCCCACGGGTGACCAGCTTCCTGGCCCCCTCCAGCAAGGACGTCATGGTCTCCCTCGGATGCTGCCGGCCGGTGCGGGGACCAGCCTATTGCCCCGGGTGGAGCCCACCGTGACCAGCCGTCGCGAAGCGCAGGTCGTCCACCCGGCGGGCGCTGGCGCGCAACCGGTCGGGGGCATCGGAGTCGATCGCCAGGGAGTCGAGGAGGTCGGTGTAGCGGCGGCGCTCGGCGTCGAGCAGCTCCTGGGTGCGCTGCTCGAGGTCGAGCCGGGCACGCTCGGCGAGCGTGCGGACAGCCTGGTCGCCGAAGACCGCCTCGAGCAGCTTCTGGCCGAGCACGGCGGCGCCGCCGGCGACCCCCGCCTCGGCGCCGACCAGGGCGCCCCCGGTGTGGGCGAAGACCACGACCATCAGCGCGACGCCGAGCCCGTTGACGCCGTAGGCGAGGAAGCGGGCGGTGCCGCGCTTGTCCGCGCCCTCGGTGCGCACCATCTCGAGCACGCCCTGCTGCCAGTCGCGCACCGCGCGCTCGGCCCGGCGGCGGAAGTCGCGCGAGGCACGACCGAGGTCCTCGCCGGCATCGGCGAGCAGCGCCTGGCCCGGGGCGAGGCTCTGCCAGGACGCCTCGGCCCGCTCGGCGGCGGCCTCGGCGTGCTCGAGCAGCAGTGTCTCGAGGCCGGACTCGACGGCCACCGTGACCCGCTCGGCCTGCTGCGGCTTCCCCTTGATGGCGTTGACCAGCCGGTCGCGGAGCCAGCCGACGCGGGTCTCGAGCGACTTGAGGAGCTCACCCGTGCCGACGAACTCCTGCCAGCGCGCCAGCACCTCGCCGCGCAGCAGCGACCCGTCTGCGCTGGCCTCGCCGACCCGGGCGATGGCGTCGTCGTACGCCGTGTCGGCGTCCTCGCGCAGCCGCTGCTCGGCAGCCACCTGCTCGGCGGCCGCGTCCGCCACCCCGTGCGTACGCCGGGCGAGGGTCCGGACCGCCCCCTCGAGGGTCTGCCGCACGACCATGCTCCGGGCGTCGGCGTCCGCGGCCAGGGAGTCGAGCCACCCCTTGATCTCGGCGACCGACTCGGCCGGTAGCAGGCCGTCGTCGCTGACGACCTCCTCGGTGACCGTGAACAACGGCGAGTCCTTGAGCCCGCGGCTCGCGAGCATGCGGGCGAGGTGGGTGGAGACGGTGTCGATCGCCTCGGTGGGTGTCCGGTCGAGCACGACCGCCACCGCGGCGGAGCGCTCGGCGGCCCGGCGCAGGAAGTCCCACGGCACCTGGTCGGCGTAGCGGGCGGCCGAGGTCACGAAGAGCCAGAGGTCGGCGGCGGCGAGGAGCTGTGCGGCGAGCGCGCGATTCTGCTCCTCGACCGAGTCGATGTCGGGGGCGTCGAGGACGGCCAGGCCGACCGGGATCGAGTCGGCCGCGACCAGCTGCAGCGCCCCGGGGTCGGTCGTGGGCCGCTCGACCCGCTCGAGGTCGTGGAGCAGCCGGTCGGCGCCGAACCACTCGGCGTCCTCGGGGTTGTGCACGAGCACCGGCGACCGGGTGGTCGGGCGGAGCACGCCGGGCTCGGTGACGCGGCGCCCGGCCAGGGAGTTGACGAGCGTGGACTTGCCCGCGCCCGTCGATCCGCCGACGACCGCCAGCAGCGGCGCGTCCAGGGTCATCAGCCGCGGGATGACGTAGTCCTCGAGCTGGTCGACCATCTCGGCACGACCGGCCCGCTCGCCGGCTGCGCTGGGCAGCTCCAGCGGCAGCCTCGCGTCCTGCAGGGCACCGCGCAGCTGCACGAGCGCGGTCACCATCTGCGTGTTGTCCGTCTGGGGCTGGCTCATCGGGCGGGGACCACCTGTCCGGGGAAGGAGACGAAGGGGCGAGCGGCGGCGATCCGCTCGACGTAGGCCTGGCCGCGGGCGGCGAAGTCGGGGGGCGGGGTGCCACGCAGGTAGCGGTGGTGCAGGAAGCCGAGCTCGACGGCGGCCTGCTGGTAGTCGAGCATCGCACGGTGGGCGTCGGGACCGCCCTGCCTGCGGGCGTACGCGCGGCTGTGGCGTCGCGCCTGCAGGCTCACCAGCCAGCCGATGTCGGTGGCGGGGATCAGGCCGCGGCCGGCGGCGTCGGCGAGCGAGGCGTGCAGCATCCGCTGCTCGGAGCGGCGGGCCCAGACGGCGAAGCCGATCAGGCCGAGGAAGGCGGGTGCCATGAGGACGAGGTAGGCGCTGAGGAAGCCGGTGAAGCCGAACAGCGTCGACGCGTTCCAGATGCCGTGGGTGACCACGGCCAGGACGTAGCCGACCAGCGGTGCGACGACCCGCACGGTGCCGTTGCGGCTGCCGACGGCGATGCCCACGCCGATCCCGACGAAGGTCGTGAAGAGGGGGTGCGCGAAGGGGCTGACGAGGCAGCGCATCACGAAGGTCGCGGTCAGCGCGGAGGTGCCACCCGGGCCGAGCCCGTCGGCGCCGTCGTAGGCCGCCGCGAGGTAGAGGATGTTCTCGACGAAGGCGAAGCCGATGCCGACCATCCCGGCGTAGACGATGCCGTCGAGGATGCCGTCGAGCTCGTTGCGCCGCCACCACAGCAGCAGCACGAGGAACAACCCCTTGAAGAGCTCCTCGGTCACCGGCGCCACGATGGCGAGCGACTGCTGCTCGGTGAAGCCGACGACGAAGCCGCCGAGGCCCTGGACGAGCAGGGCCGCGGCCGTGGCGACGAACCCGCCCCACAGCAGGGCGGCAGCCAGCAGCCGGCGCGGCTCGGGCTCGTAGCGGTCCAGCCAGAGGTAGCACGCCACCAGCGGACCCACCGGGAGGGCGGCCAGGACGGTCGCCAGGAGCAGTGACGACGGGGCGCCGGAGAGGCCCAGGACGAGCAGCACTGGGAGCGCGCCGAGGCACACCAGCACGGTCACGACGACCGTGAACAGGGTGTTGCTGCGGCGGCTGCTCGGCATGCCGGGAAGCCTACTTGGAGGACTTCGGGGTCCCCGAGTCCTCGGCGTACAGTGACCGTCGTGAGCGAGGAGAAGCACGAGCCCAAGACCGAGTCCCACGACCCCAAGGTGCCCGCTGCGTGGCAGTCGTTCATGCGCACCGGCTGGGGCGACCGCGAGCTCGACCTGCCGCGCCACCCGGTCGCGGACCTCGCCGCCCAGCGGCGCAGCCGGCTCGCGGCGAGCTTCCCCGGGGAGCGGCTGGTGTTCCCGTCGGGCACCTATAAGGTGCGCGCCAACGACACCGACTACCGCTTCCGGTCCGACACCGACCACACGTACTTCTCGGGCAACCAGACCAGCGACGCGGTCCTCGTCGTCGAGTCGGACGCGACCGGGGCCGGCGACGCCGTCCTCTACGCCCGTCCCCGCTCCTCGCGGGAGACCGACGAGTTCTTCCGCGACCGCCAGTACGGCGAGCTGTGGGCCGGCCGCCGCCCGTCGGTGCACGAGCTGTCGTCCTCGCTCGGCATCGAGGTCCGCCACATCGACGACCTCCCCGACCTGCTGGCCGACGACAAGACCCGCGACGTCACGACCGACGACGAGCTCGCCCGGGTCGCCTCCGAGCAGCGGCTGGTCAAGGACCAGTGGGAGATCGAGCAGCTGCGCGAGGCCTGCGACATCACCACGCTCGGCTTCGAGGACTCCGTCGCCGAGTGGGACCGGGTGCTGGAGTTCGGCGAGCGCTGGATCGAGGGCACCTTCTTCCGACGGGCGCGCGCCATGGGCAACGACATCGGCTACGACTCGATCGTCGGCGGCGGCAAGCACGCCACGACGCTGCACTGGATCGACAACTCCGGCCCGATCACGCCCGGCGAGCTGGTGCTGCTCGACATGGGCGTCGAGGGCCGCAACCTCTACACCGCCGACGTGACCCGGACGCTGCCGGTCGACGGCCGCTTCACGCCGCTGCAGCGCGACCTCTACGACCTCGTCTTCGCGGCCCAGGAGGCCGGCATCGAGGCCGTACGCCCGGGCGCCCCGTTCCTCGCCGCCCACGACGCCGCGATGACGGTGCTCGCCCACGGCCTCGAGGGCATGGGCCTGCTGCCCGTGTCGGCCGAGGAGGCGCTCGACCCCGACTCGAAGGTCTACGCCCGCTGGACGCTCCACGGCACCAGCCACATGCTGGGACTCGACGTCCACGACTGCGGCCGGGCTTCCGACGACGCCTACCGCAACGGCACCCTCGCCGAGGGCTACGTCCTGACCGTGGAGCCCGGCCTCTACTTCCAGGAGGACGACCTGCTCGTCCCGGAGGAGCTGCGCGGCATCGGCATCCGCATCGAGGACGACATCCTCGTCACCGCCGAGGGCCACGAGAACCTCTCCGGCTCGCTCCCCCGCACGTCCGCGGCCGTCGAGGAGTGGATGGCCGCCCGCCGCTGAGCGGGCGGTCTCAGTCGCCTGCTGCGGAGAAGTGCTGGTAGTCGGGGTCGGCCCAGGTGCCGCCCCACTCCCAGCCGACCTCCTCGAACGCGCGGACGACGACGTCGTCGGCGTGGATGACTCCACGTGGAACCCTGGCGCGTGCTGAGCGGTCGACGTCGGCGAAGGCCCGACCGCGCGGCGGCGCCACGCCGTCGCCCGTGACGTACGGGTTGCGCACCGGGTTGAGGTCGATCGCCGCACCGAACGCGTGGTCGGACCAGCGGTCGGTGCCGGCGACCCGGCGGCAGTTGTAGGCCGAGGTGTTGTCGGCAGCCATGGAACGGTCGTCGTCGCCGCCGTACGCATCGACGAGGCGCATCCGGCGGATCGGCCAGCGGGCCCGGTGCAGCCGGTCGAAGACGCGGACGACGTCGGCGGCGTGCTCGGCCGCGACCACCATCTCGCCGAGCCGCTCCCGACCGTCGAATCCGACGTAGGGCAGCCGCAGGTGCCGCAGGTCGGACAGGCCGACCGGGCACCCGGGGCGGTGGCTGCTCCGCATCCGCGCCCGCAGTGCGGGGCCGAGCTCACTCACCGAGGCGTCGTACGCCGGCACCGGCTCACCGCCCGGCTCCGGGGCCAGCCGCGCGCACCCGCGCAGCGCCCGCCAGTCCGCGACGGCCTGCGTCGCCTCGCGACCGGAGAGCGGCACCGGCCGTCCCCAGGGCTGGATCCGCGCCGGTGCCCAGTCGTCCGCGACGACCGCACCGTCCTCGACCGTGAGCTGCAGGACGCCGGTGTCGGGCTCGCGGTCGTGGTACCAGAGGAAGTTGCCCAGGCCGTAGCCGACGTAGGTGTCCCCCAGCCAGCCGGACCCGAGCAGGACGTGGGCGTGGCTCCCCACGACGACGTCGGCGCCCGCCCGGGACAGTGCCCTGGCGGTCGCCCGCTGCATCGCGGTGGGGCAGCCCTGGCCCTCGCGGCCCCAGTGGAGGTAGACCACCACGACGTCAGCGGTCCGCGCGGAACGCCGCACGGCGGCGAGGAGCTGCTGCGGCCGGGCCTCGCGGGCGGCGGCGATCCCGGGGGTGCCCGGTGCGGCCGACCAGGTGCTGGCCGTGCTCTCCAGCGGCGAGGCGTCGGCGGCGAGGAACGCGAGGTCGGTGCCGCGCACGGTCACCCGGTGGGCGGCGAAGGCGCGGTCGCGATCCCGACCGACCCCCACCACCGCCACCGGCCCGGTCCGCGCGGCACGCAGCGTGTCCCGCAGGCCCACGGGCCCGTAGTCGGCGCCGTGGTTGTTGGCCAGCGTGACCACGTCGACCCCCGCGTCGGCCAGGAAGTCCAGGGCCGCCGGCGGTGTCCGGAACCAGTAGCGGTCCTCGGCGTTCTCGAGCTGCTTGGGGTCGGGCGTGCCGCGTCGGGTGACGGCGCTCTCGAGGTTGACCATGGCCACGTCCGCGCCCGCCAGCGCCCGGCTCGTCGGCCCCAGGCCGCGGGGGTCGTCGAGGAGGTCGGCGACCTGGAGCTGGAAGTGGATGTCGCCGGCGAAGGCCAGCGTGACCGCGCCGCGGGGAGAGGGCGTCCCGGCCGCGGCGGGAGCGTCGGTCTGCTCCGGCGTGCGCGGCTGCTCCGTGGGCACGGGAGCTGCTGTCGCGCAGGCAGCGGCGAGCACCGCGACGCCGACGGCGACGGCGCTCCAGCTGACCGTGCGGTGCATGACTCTCCCCCGGGACGGTGAGGACGCCCTCACCTAGGAAGACGCTCGACAGGGCGCTGCGGTTGCACGAAAGCCACCCCGAGTTCGCAGCGCGACCAGGCGGAGCCGGAGGCGCGGCGCTCGCGGTCCACGTGCGGAGCGTGATCGGATGGCAGACTCGCACCCTGCCCACACTCAGGGAGGCTCCGTGCTCGTCAGCTGCGAAGTCTGCTGCGCATCCTGGCGGAAGCGGGGAGCGCGGTGATCTTCCTCATCGTCGGTCTCGTCGTCGTGGTCGTCGTGCTCGTCGTCGAGTCCGCTCGTCGCAGTGACCCCCGGGCCGGAAGGACCGGTGGCCAGGCGGACGGCGGCGGCGACGGCGGGGACGGCGGCGGATCTGCGTGACTCGTACGGCGGCCCCACACGGTCGCGTCCGCGGCCGTCAGCCCGGAGATCGGTCGAACTGCTGGAAGAGACGGACCTCGTCACCGACGATCTTCAGCCACGTACAGACCACGCGCCGATCGAGCAGGCTTCGGGCGGCGCAGCTCTCTCCCGAGATGCCGACGCTGGCTGCGACCTCCACCTCCGACCACGTCCGTGGCCCGCTCAACCTCCACTCGCGCCAACACCCCCCGGAGGCGCAGCTCACCCCCTGATGGACGGCGCGTACCCCATCGGGTAGCGCGGGAGCGTCGGTTGCGGGCGGCACGGCGGCTTCATCGATCTCGAGCCACAGGATCGGGGCCGTCACCACGAGGGCAAGTGCCAACAACAGCACGCACACGACGGCCGTGACTCTTCGACGCACTCACGAACTGTAGGCCCGCTTCCCCACCGGCGTGCCGCTCGACGGCATCAGCGAGGACTGCGACATCGGCCACCGCAGGAGGACCACCGCGCGCCGTCCAAGCGGCCGACGGGCATAATCCCCTGCGGGTCGCCGAACTGGCCGGCTGAACCACCCTGACGGGTTCTGTCGACCACGAGCGCCCGCTGCCCCCGTAGCTCAGCTGGACAGAGCAGCGGCCTTCTAATCCGCGGGTCCCAGGTTCGAGTCCTGGCGGGGGCGCCACCGCCGGTTCTCCTCCTGGGTGCCTTCGGGTGAGGGGCGACACCCCCCCGGTCGGGGTCACCGGCACGCCCGAGCCTGCTTCGCACGCCCTCCGTGCCTCGCTGTGCTCACCAGCGCGCGGCGACGTGACCGGGACCGTCCACCGCACCAGCGTTGCGGTCGTGGTAGCGAGCCATCAGCTCCCAGAAGACCAGCAGCAGCCCCATCTCCACGGCGGTCGCCACCGCGGCAGGCAGGGCGCGCCGCCGGCGGGCAGCGACCAGCGCGAGGAGCCCCGCCGCGGTCGCGGCGAGGTCGACCGCCATCGCGGTGTCCATCGGCCGCTCGGCGATCCACTGCTCCTCACCGAGCACCGCCCGGGTCGCCCAGGCCCGGTCATGGGCGGGTTCGCCGAACACCACAGGGTTGACCGCCAGCCAGGCGCCGACCAGCACAGCGTCGCGCGGGCTGCGTCGCCACACCGGGACGAGCATGAGCGGCGCAGTCGCCCACCTCGTCCAGGCGCTCCACGGGTTGCTGTGGCGCGCGAAGACCGCCCGCTTGACCGTCCGCCGGTCCTCCATCGGAGCGTCCTCCTCCCGACCCAGTGAACCTCAGCAGCACCCGGCCGGCCCGGAGGACCTCCCGACCGTCGTACGCCGCCCGCGAGCTCGCGAGCTCCGGGACCGACGTCCCGGGGGCAGCCTCAGGCGGGGGCCCCGGCCCGCTCGAGGTCGTGGGCGACGTCGAGTCCGTGCTGGACACCCCAGCTGACGGCCTGGGAACGCCGGACCACGCCGATCTTGCGGTAGGCCGTGCGGACGTACGTCTTCACCGAGTTGATCGAGATGTAGGCCCGGTCGGCGATCTCCTGGTTGGTCAGCCCCTGGGTGATCAGGCCGATCACCTCGAGCTCACGCGGGGTCAGCCCGGCGAGCCGCAGCCCCGGGTGGCAGTGGCCGTCCTCCGGGAACCCGCTGCTCCGGTCGCGGGCGCGGTGCATCCGCTCCACCCGCGCGACCAGCTCGTCGCCGCCGAGCGTCTTGGACAGGTGGCCGTGCGCTCCGCAGGAGAGCGCCCACTCCGACTGGGGAGAGGTGGCCCGCCAGCCCAGCAGGATCACGGTCGCCGAGTGGCTCCGCAGCAGGGCGTGAAGGTCGGCGTCGTGTCCCGACTGCTGCTCACGCACGCCGTAGAGGACGACGTCGGCGTCGTGGGTGGTGTCGACGAGGTGGATCCGCTCCCCGAAGCGGCTGAGGACGGCTGAGATGCCGGCGACGTCGATCTCGTGGGCGTCGACCACGTGGGTTCGTACTGGTTGCACGTCCAGCAACCTAGGCCATCGCGTCGCCACCCGGAGGGGTGAACCTCCGGTGCCGGCTTGGGTCACCGTGGCTCGCGGGGGCGATACCTGACAGCGAAGATCATCAGCATCACCCACGAGATGATGACGATCGCGGTCAGCTGACGACGTGCCCGGGCAGCCTCAGGGTCGTTCGTCGAGTGCCCAGGCGAGGGCGTTGAGGCCGGCCCAGCCGAGCGTCACGGCGATCACCTTCCGCCGCGTGGCAGGGTCCGGGGTGCTGCTTCCGAGCACCGCGCAGTCGCCGAGGTCCCCGGCGATGCGCAGGCCCATGGCCGCGCGGGCCAGCGCCGGGCGCGAGGACAGGAGCAGCGCGGAGCTCGCGAGGTCGCGGACGCCGTACGTGCGCGCCAGCCGGTCCAGCGAGCGCCGTTCCCCGGGGCGGGCGCCCAGCGCCCGCGCGAGGTGACCGGGCCTGAGGAGTGCGTACACGGCGTAGCCACTGGTCGCCAGGCCCATCACCCGGCTCAGCGGATAGTCCGTCAATGCGTCACCACTCCGCACACTCCCCACGACCTCTCCCTCGTCCGGTCCGCCTCCAGACAAGCAGCGGGCGGTGGGGGGCGGCTCACCCGACGGGGCGAGCGCCCGCCACGGGCGGAGCAGACGAGGGGTCGACGGCCCGGGTGCGCTGCGGGCGGAAGCCGTGCTCCATGCCCCAGCTGACGGCCTGCGCGCGACGCGTGACCCCGATCTTGCGGTACGCCGTGCGGACGTACGTCTTCACCGAGTTGATCGAGATGTAGGCCTTGTCGGCGATCTCCTGGTTGGTGAGCCCCTGGGTGATCAGGGCGAGCACCTCGGCCTCGCGCTGGGTCAGGTGGTAGTCGCGCCCCGGCCAGTCGCCGCTCTCGACGCCCTCGCCGCGCAGCGGGCGCGTCTCGGCGACGATCTCGCCGCGGTGGATCGCCTCGAGGCCCTTGACGATCTCCTCGGCGGTCAGCGCCTTGGAGAGGTAGCCGCTGGCGCCGAGGGCCAGCGCACGGTCGACGAGGTCGTGCTGCAGGTTCCAGCTGAAGATCGCGACCTTGGCGCCACTGCCCTTCAGCAGGTCGTCGAGGTCGATGCCGTCACCCTGGACCTGCCCGAAGGTGTCGTAGAGGACGACGTCGACGTCGCTCTGGACCTGCTTGTTGGCCCCGATCTCCACGACGTTGATGCGGTCCTGGAACCGCCCCAGCAGTGCGGCGACGCCAGCGACCACGATCTCGTAGTCGTTGACGATGGCGATGCGTACGGCGTCCATAGGTGAAAAATACGTCACTGCGCCCCTCGGGGGCGACACGCACGGCAAATGAATGATCCGGGGAGACCGGGGCGCTTCAATGGTGGTGGCCCCGCGAAGTATGAGCTCGCGGGGCCGAGTACGTCCTCAGGGTGCCGCGTAGGCGTCGATCTCCGCGAGCAGCGACTGCCTGACTGCCGCGGGCGCGAACGACGCCCGGACCGCCTCGCGCGCCAGCTCCGCGACGCCCTGCTCGTCGAGGTCGAGCAACCGGGCGGCGACGGCGTACTCCTCGTTGAGGCTGGTCCCGAACATGGGCGGGTCGTCGGAGTTGACGGTGACCCGCACCCCCGCGTCGACGATCGCGCGCAGCGGGTGGGCGTCGAGCGAGGCCACGGCGCGGGTGGCCACGTTGGACGAGGGACAGATCTCGAGGGTGATCCCCTCGGCCGCCAGGTGGGCGAGCAGCTCGGGGTCCTCCGCTGCGCTGATGCCGTGGCCGATCCGCTCCGCGCCGAGGAGCCGGCAGGCGTCCCAGACCGACTCCGGCCCGGTCGTCTCGCCGGAGTGGGGCACGCTGCGCAGCCCCGCCGCCCGGGCCGCGTCGAAGTGCGGTTGGAACTGCGGCCTCGGCACCCCGATCTCGGGGCCGCCGAGCCCGAAGCCGACCAAGGCGTCCGGCGCGTGCTCCAGCGCGTACGACAAGGTGGCGTCGGCCGCCGGCAGGCCCGACTCCCCCGGGATGTCGTAGATCCAGCGCAGCACCAGCCCGAAGTCCCGCTCCGCCGCCGTGCGGGCGTCCTCGATGGCCTCGGTGTAGGCCTCGATCGGGATGCCACGGACGACCGAGGTGTACGGCGTGCAGGTCAGCTCGGCGTAGCGGAGGGACTGTCCGGTCATGTCCCGGGCCACCTCGTAGGTCAGTGTCCGGACGTCCTCGGGCGTTCGTACCAGGTCGACCACGGCGAGGTAGACCTCGATGAAGTGGGCGAAGTCCCGGAAGGCGAAGAACTCGCGGAGCGCCTGCGGGTCGCCGGGGACGACCCCGGGATGGCGCGTGGCCAGCTCACCGACGATCCGCGGTGACGCTGACCCCACGTGGTGGACGTGCAGCTCGGCCTTGGGCAGCCCGGCGATGAAGTCGGTGAGGCTCACCCGCCGAGTCTGGCAGCCCTCCCGCGCGCCGGCCGAACTCGCGACGTCACTCGATGGCGGCGAGCACCGCCCGGGCGACGTCCTGGGTCGTCTGGCCGGCTGCCTGCTGGCCGTCGACGTAGACGGTGGGCGTGGACCGGACGCCGGCCTGCGAGGCAGCCTCGGTCCCGTCGGCGATCCAGCCCTCGAAGCCGAGGTCCTCGATCAGCGGCCGGACCGTCGACTCGTCCGCCCCGGCGGCGACCGCCTGGTCGACCAGGGCGTCGTCGTCCGGGAACGGACCGGACTCGGGGGGCTGGTCGGCGAACAGGCTGCGGTGGAACTCCTGCGCCGCCTCGGGTCCTGCGGTGTCCAGCACCGCGGCGAAGGCGTTGGCCGCGCGCAGCGAGTAGTCGCCGTACTGGCTGAGGAAGTCGAGGGTGCGGTACTCGACCCGGGCCCGTCCGTCCTCGATCGCGGTCGCCAGCGGCTCCTCGAGGGTGGCCTCCAGGTCACCGCAGGCCGGGCACAGGAAGTCCTCGTAGATCACGACCTCGTGGGTCGCGTCGGCGTCGCCGACGACCACGCCGAAGTCGGAGGACGCGCCCTCGGGCGGCGCGGCGGTGTCGGAGGTGTCGGTGAACCAGCGGACGAGGAAGAACCCGCCCACGACGAGCGCCAGCGCGACCACGGCGACCACCACGTAGGTCAGCCGCTCCTTGCGCTTCGCCTTGCGCCGGGCCTCGGCGGCCGCGGCCTTGGCACGCTCGGCCTTGGCGCGGCGCTGGTCCCGCTTCGCCTGCGCGGCCTTCTTCTCGTCTGCCCTGCCCCGTTGCTGCGCCATCGCCCCGCTTCTCCTGGTCCGCTGTCGGTCCGTCGCGTCAGTCGCCGGACACCACGTCGAGCACCGCGGCAGCGTACTCCGCCGGGTTCTCGCCGGCCGGCTCGCCGTCGATGAGCACGGTCGGCGTGCCGGTCACACCGTCCTGCGACATCTGGTCGGTGGCGTTGACGACGAACTGCTCGAAGACCTTGCCCTCGATGAGGGGACGTACCTCGGACTCCTCGGCGCCGGCCGCCACGGCCCAGGCGACCAGCTGCTCGTCGTCGGGCCCGTCGCTGCCCTCCTCGGGCTGGTTGGCGAAGAGCGTCTCGTGGAGTGCGGCGAAGGCGTCGGGCCCGGCGACGTCCTGCACGGCCATGAGCGCGTTGGCGGCGCGGGAGGAGTACTCGTTGCCCGAGGCACGGTCGAGGAACGACACGATCCGGTAGTCGACCCTCACGTCACCGGCCGCGACGGCCGTCGCCACCTGCTCGCCGACGGCGGCCTCGAAGTCGCGGCAGATCGGGCACTGCGGGTCCTCGTAGACGGTGATCGTCGAGGGGGCGGACTCCTCACCCACGACGACCGAGTAGTCCTCGACACCGGCGGGCACGTCGGAGGCGGTCTCGCCGGAGGTGTCGCTGGAGCTGCTGAAGACGTACGCCCCCACCAGCACCGCGACGACCAGCGCGACCACGCCACCCACGACCAGCAGGTTGCGACGCCGCTCCTGCTGGCGCTGGGCCGCGATGGCGGCGGCCGCTCGCTCGGAACGGCTGAGCTCAGCGGACTTCTTCGACATCGGGGATCCCTTCGGAGGTCGTCGGACGGAACAGGAGCCCGTCGAGGGAGAACCTCGACGAGGGCCGGACCACGAGCCACAGCGACAGCGCCAGCAGCCCGACGTCCCGGGCGATCTCCCAGGGGTAGTCGTCGGACGCGTTGGCCTTGGGGCCACCCCCGCCGAAGCACCCGCAGTCGATCTGCAGCCCCCGCGCCCAGGCGGAGGCGATCCCGACGATGAACGCCAGGAACAGCAGCGCGGACAGCAGCGCGGCGCCCCGGGTCAGCAGGCCGAGCAGCAGGCCGACGCCGATGACGATCTCGAGGGTGGGCAGCAGGTAGCCGACGGTCGGGACGACCGCCTCCGGCAGCAGCTCGTAGGCGCGCACGGCGCGCACGCTGCCGGCCGGGTCGGGGAGCTTGAGGGCTCCCGCGACGATCCAGACACCGCCCGTGACGACCCTGGCCAGGAGTCCGAACCAGTCCTTCACGTCGCACACCGTAGGTGGGCGTTCTGAGACGAACCTGAGTCGAAGGGCCCGCACCGGTGGGACCACCGGGCAGTAGGGTGACCACTCGTGACTGACCGACTCGTCTGGATCGACTGCGAGATGACCGGCCTCGACCTCGAGGCCGACGCGCTCATCGAGGTCGCTGCCCTGGTGACCGACTTCGACCTGAACGTCCTCGGCGACGGCATCGACCTGATCGTCAAGCCGCCGGCCGAGGCCCTGGACCAGATGGGCGACTTCGTCCGCGAGATGCACGAGAAGTCCGGGCTGCTCGAGCACCTCGCGTCGGGCATCTCGCTCGGTGAGGCGGAGGAGCAGGTGCTGGCCTACGTCCGCGAGCACTGCGACGAGGGCACCCGGCCGCCGCTGGCCGGCAACACGGTCGCCACCGACCGGGCCTTCCTCGCCCGCGACATGCCCGACCTGGAGTCCTTCCTGCACTACCGCATCGTCGACGTCTCCTCCATCAAGGAGCTGTCGCGCCGGTGGTTCCCCCGGGCGTACTTCCAGTCGCCGGCCAAGCGCGGCAACCACCGCGCACTCGCCGACATCCAGGAGAGCATCGAGGAGCTGCGCTACTACCGCGAGGCGGTCTTCGTCCCGCATCCCGGCCCCGACTCCGACACCGCGCGGGCCATCGCGGCCCGCCATGCCGGGTCGCTGACGGGGCTCCAGGGGAGCGACGCCGAGGGGTCGGCTCCCGATGCGGGGACACCGGCCCCCTAGGGCTACACTTCTTCCGGTTCCCGGTCCCCGGGAGCGACATGGTGGGTATAGCTCAGCTGGTAGAGCGCCGCCTTGTGGTGGCGGATGTCGCGGGTTCAAGTCCCGTTACTCACCCCAGACAGAGACGAAGGGCCCCGGCGACGCCGGGGCCCTTCGCCGTCACCGGCACCCCACGGTGGACCGCTGAGGGATCCTCGGCGAGGATCGCGGTCGTGCCGACTCCCCCGCCGATGCGCACCGGTGACGCCGTCCCGCTGGGCGAGGCGACCCGGGCCTGGTTCCTGATCTCGCTGCAGACCTTCGGCGGGCCGGCCGGCCAGATCTCGGTGATGCAGCACGAGCTCGTCGACCGTCGGCGCTGGATCGGGCAGCGCCGCTTCCTGCACGCGCTCAACTACTGCATGCTGCTCCCCGGACCCGAGGCCCAGCAGCTCGCGATCTACACCGGCTGGCTGCTCAACGGCACCCGCGGCGGCCTGATCGCCGGCACCCTCTTCGTGCTGCCGGGGATGCTCGCACTGCTCGCCCTCACCGCGCTCTACCTGGCGGCCGGCTCGACGAACGTCGTGTCCGGTCTCTTCGCAGGCCTCGCCCCAGCGGTGATCGCGATCGTGGTCCAGGCGGTCCAGCGCGTCGGCCGTCGGGCCCTCACCCATCCGGGCCTGGTCGTCCTGGCCGTGGCGTCGTTCGTGGCGCTGACGGCGTTCGGCGTCCCGTTCCCCGTGGTCGTGCTCGGCGCCGGCTTCCTCGGCTGGCTGCTCGGCCGCTGGTTCCCGTCGCTGCGCCGCCTCGGCCCCGAGCAGGACGACGAGGGGCCACCACCCCTCGTCAGCGACGACGCCCTCCACGTCGACCTCCCGTCGGCCGGCCGTACGGCGCGCATCGTGGCCCTCGGGCTGGTGGTGTGGTTCACCCCCGTGGTGCTCGCCGGCGCGCTGCTGGGACGCGACAGCGTCCTCGTCGACCAAGGCCTGTTCTTCTCGGGCGCCGCGGTGGTGACCTTCGGTGGCGCCTACGCCGTGCTGGCCTACGTCGCCCAGCAGGCGGTCGAGGTCTACGGCTGGCTGGCGCCGGGCGAGATGGTCCGCGGGCTCGCCCTCGCCGAGACGACGCCGGGGCCGCTGATCATGGTCGTGCAGTTCGTCGGCGGCGTCGGCGCCTACCGCGACCCGGGCCCGCTCGACCCGTGGGTGGCGATGCTGGTCGGGTCGCTGCTGGTCACGTGGGTGACCTTCGTGCCGTGCTTCCTCTTCATCCTGCTGGGAGCGCCGTACGTCGAGCGGCTGCGCCGCAACCAGCAGCTGACCGCCGCCCTCACCGGCATCACCGCGGCGGTGGTGGGCGTGATCGCGAGCCTGGCGGTCTACTTCGCCCTGCACACGCTCTTCGACGCGACCAGGATCGTGGGGTGGGGCCCGCTGCGCCTCGAGCTGCCCGTGCTCGCCTCGTGGGACCCCTTCGCCTTCGCCCTGACCGGCGTGGCGCTGCTCCTGCTGCTGCGGCTCGGCTGGTCGCCGCTCCGAACGCTCGGGCTCTGCGCGGTCGTGGGCCTGGCGAGCGCCTTCGTCCTCTGAGCGACCCGGTCAGGGGTCGCGGCGCCCCGGCACCACGAGCCCCGACTCGTACGCCACCACCACGGCCTGGGCCCGGCTCCGCACCCGGAGCTTGGCGAAGAGCCGGTTGACGTGGGTCTTGACGGTCGCCTCGGTGAGCACCAGGTCGGTGGCGATGTCGGTGTTGGAACGGCCGCGTGCGACCAGCACCAGGACCTCCCGCTCCCTCTCGGTCAGCCCGACCAACCGGGCACCGTCGCAGGACTCCCCGGGAGCGTGCTGCGCGATCAGCCGCCGGGTCACGCCGGGCGAGAGCAGCGAGTCACCGGACGCCACGACCTCCACCCCGGCCGCGATCCGCTCCGCGGGCGTGGTCTTCAGCAGGAAGCCGGCGGCCCCCGTCCGCAGCGCCCGGTAGACCAGCTCGTCGAGGTCGTACGTCGTCAGCACCAGCACCCGGCTCGGCAGCCCCTCCCGGACCAACTCGGCCGTGGCCGCGATGCCGTCCATGCCCGGCATCCGGATGTCCATCAGCACCACGTCCGGGGCGTGGCGTCGCGTGGCGTCCAGCGCCTCGCCGCCGGTCCCGGCCTCGGCCACCACGTCGATCCCCCGGGACTCCAGCATCGTGCGCAGCCCGACGCGGATCAGCTCCTGGTCGTCGGCGATGACGACGCTGGTCATGACACGGGGACGGGGAGGTGTGCGCGGACGAGGTAGCCACCGTCGGTGGTCGGTCCGGCCTTGAGCTCGCCCCCGAACACGGCGACCCGCTCGCGCATCCCGATCAGCCCCTGCCCGTGCGACACCAGCACCCGGGCGGCCTTCCCGGACGCACTGAGCACCTCGACGTCGACCCCGTCGGCGCCGCGCCGGAGGCTGACCCGGACGGCGTCGCCCGCCCCGTGCTTGAGCGCGTTGGTCAGGCTCTCCTGCACGATCCGGTAGACCGACAGGTCGACGCCCGCGGAGAGTCCCTCGGTCGGGCCGTCGACGACCAGCTCCACGTCGAGCCCGGAGTCCCGGAAGCCCTCGACGAGCGCGGGCAGGTTCCGCGTCGCCGGCGGCGGGTCGAGCTCGTCGCCGTCGTCGTCGCGCAGCAGGTGGAGGAGCCGGCCGGTGTCGCCGAGCGCGGCGCGGCCCGCCTCCTGGATCGCGG
Organism: Nocardioides euryhalodurans; assembly: GCF_004564375.1. Classification (NCBI taxonomy): domain Bacteria; kingdom Bacillati; phylum Actinomycetota; class Actinomycetes; order Propionibacteriales; family Nocardioidaceae; genus Nocardioides; species Nocardioides euryhalodurans. Next base: position 3,615,627 of record NZ_CP038267.1, on the reverse strand, counting down.
TCAGCGCCCGCTCGGCGGCCTCCGGGTCTCGACGAACGACGTCCTGGGCCGCACCTGCCTGCACCACCATCACGCTCAGCGAGTGGGCGACGATGTCGTGGAGCTCGCGGGCGATCCGCCGACGCTCCTCGACCACCGCCCGGTCCGCCAGCAGCGCCTGCTCGGCCACGAGCTGCTCGGCCTGCTCGGCGAGCAGCGCGTTGAGCCGCGCGTGGGCCTGGACGATCCGGCCCACGATCCACGGCCCGGCGGTGAGCGAGAGGCCCCAGACCAGGTCGGTCGGGGTCGGCCAGTCCCGGGCGGGCAGGTAGAGGGTCGCGTTGATCACGCCGATCCCCCACAGCCCGAGCAGCCCGGGCACGTAGCGCCCGAGCGAGAAGCAGCCGGCGAAGAGCACGGCCATCTGCACCGCCAGCTGGCTCTCGTCGACCCCGACGAGGTGCTGGAACATGAGCACCAGCACGGCCCCGGTGGCGAACACCATCGGCAGCAGCCTGCGGCCGACGAGCAGCACACAGGCGAGCACGCTCACCGCAGTGCCTGCCACCGGCGGGACCTCGACGATGAGGACCTCCCCGATCGCCGCCACGCAGATCACCGCCGGCCACAGCCAGTCGGCCCGCTCCAGCCGTCGCACCCCCCGTGGGTCCTCCATGCCCCACCACGGTACGCCGGTCCGCGCCCGGTGGAGTCAAACCACGGGTGGACCGGTCTCCACCCCCGGGGCGACGCCGCAGCACGCCGCCGCTGCCTAGCGTCGGCACCACACGAGGGGAGACGAACGATGGACGACTCACGGGCGAGGATCGCCGGGCTCGCGGCGGCCACCATGGCCGCCGCCAGCCTCCTGCTGGCGCCGCTCAACGCGCTCGCACGGATGCGGACGGAGAGCGGGCTCAGCGACTACGAGAACGAGCTGGCCCACTGGTGGGCGGCTCCTGCGATGGACTTCTTCGAGCCGGTGCTGGACTTCGGCTCGCCGGACACCGTCTACCTGACCTACGGCAAGTTCTACGTCTTCGCGATGGCCTCGGTCCTCGCCTGCGCGCTGGCCGTGCGCGGACGCAGGCCCGCCGACACGCGCTGGACCGAGCGGTGGGGCTGGCGGATCATGCTGCCGTCGTACGCGCTGATGACGGTCTGCTTCACGGGCTACTGGATCCCGGGCCCGGACGCCCTCTTCGACGGCCTCTACCTGGTGCTCCTGGTCGGGTTGCTCGGCACCATGATCGGCCACGTGCTGCTCGGCATCGGGCTGATCCGCAGCGGGTACCGGCCCCGCCTGACCAGCTGGGTCCTCGTGACCGAGCCCCTGACGGCGATCGCCCTGGTCTCGATGTCCACGCAGGCCCTCGGCATGTGGCCGCTGATGCTCGCCTGGGGCGTCGCCGGGTGGTCGCTGTGGCGCAGCGGGGTCCACGCCGCGACGCCCGAGCCCGCCGCCGCCTGATCCGGGGGTGACCCGGGGGGACCAACGTCCCCCCGGGTCGGGACCGCCGACCGGTCCGGCCCGGGCGGCCGCTGGCAAGGCTGGGGGCATGAAGGCCCTGCGACTCGAGTCCTGGCACAGCGAGCCCCGCCTGCGGGACGTCCCGCTCCCCGAGCCCGGCCCCGGCCAGGTCCGGGTCCAGCTCGGTGGCGCCGGTGCCTGCCACTCCGACCTCCACCTGATGGACGAGTTCTCCGACGGCGTCCTGCCGTGGGGGCCGCCCTTCACGCTCGGGCACGAGAACGCCGGCTGGGTGCACCGCCTCGGCGAGGGCGTCGTGGGCCTGGAGCCGGGCCAGCCCGTCGCCGTCGTCGGCGCGTGGGGCTGCGGCTCCTGCCGGCGCTGCCTGGCCGGCCTGGAGACCTACTGCGACCGGCCCGACCTCGCCCCCGCACCCGGCGGTGGCGGCGGCCTGGGCCTCGACGGCGGGATGGCGGAGTACATGGTCGTCCCGTCGGCCCGGCACCTCGTGCCCCTCCCGGAGGGGTTGCACCCCGCCGACGCCGCCCCGCTCACCGACGCCGCGCTCACGCCGTACCACGCGGTGCGGCGGTCCCGGGAGAAGCTCGTGCCCGGGTCGGTGGCCGTCGTGATCGGCATCGGCGGTCTCGGCCACCTGGCGGTGCAGGTGCTGCGCGCCACGTCCGCGGCGTACGTCGTCGCCGTCGACCCGCGGGCCTCGGCCCGGGAGCTGGCGACCCGGAGCGGCGCCGACCTCGCGCTCCCGCCGGGTGAGGACCTGGTGGCGCAGGTCCGTGCCGCCGGCCACGGCCTCGGTGCCGACGTCGTGCTCGACATGGTCGGCTCCGACGACACCCTCGCCACCAGCGCCGCCGTCGCCCGTCAGCTCGCCGACATCACCGTCGTGGGGATCGGCGGTGGGTCACTCCCCTTCTCCTTCTTCGGCGTGCCCTACGAGGCGAGCGTCCAGACGACCTACTGGGGCAACCGCTCCGAGCTGGTCGAGGTGCTCGACCTGGCGTCCCGGGGGCTGCTGCACGCCGAGACCACCCGGTTCTCGCTCGACGACGCCGCCCACGCCTACGAGCTGCTGCGCCGCGGCGAGGTCGACGGGCGCGCGGTCGTCGTCGCCCACGAGTCCTGGACGCCCTGACCCGGCGCCCGAGCACCACGAGAGGAGCCCACGATGCTGGTCCTGGAGGTCATGAGCCGTCACCCGGTGACGGTGCGCGCGGGGACGCCGGTGAAGGTGGCACTGCGACTGCTCGCCGACCACCGGATCACGGTCCTGCCGGTCGTCAGCGCCGACGGGATCGTCCGCGGCGTCGTCAGCGAGGCCGACCTGATCCGCGAGGTGCTGCCACCGGACCCTCGTGCCCACGAGATCCCGCAGGCCCGCGGCGACGCACGGGCGTCGATCGTCGACGAGGTCATGAGCGCCCACGCCCTGACCGTCCACCCGGACACAGACCTGGCCGAGGCGGTCGAGCTGCTCACGAGCACCACCGCCAAGAGCCTGCCCGTCGTGGACCGGCGGGGGCGCCTGCAGGGAGTCCTCAGCCGCAGTGACGTCGTCAGGCTGCTCGCGCGCTCCGACGACGAGATCGAGCGCCAGGTGGACGAGCTGCTGCGGTCGACCGGTCTCGCCGGCTGGCTGGTCGAGGTGGCCGACGGCTCCGTGTCGCTGCTCGGCCCCGGGCAGGACGCCACGGTCGCCCGGCTGCTCGCCGAGACCGTCCCCGGCGTGCTGGACGTCACGGCCAGCGAGGAGCAGTCATGAGCGTCGACGTCGCCGGCGCCGTGGTGACCGAGCGGGTCGTCGAGCGGCGCACGTCCACCGGGGCAGCAGTCGTCGGCTGCTTCTACCTCGTCATGGCGGGGGTGCACCTGGGGATCGTCGCCGTGGACCCCACGACGTACGACGGCTTCGCGGACCACGCGCTCCTCGGGTTCGTGCAGACCGGCTGGGCCGAGGTCGTGATGGCCGCCCCTGCCGTGTGGGGGCTGCTCCTCATGGCCGGCGAGATCACGCTGGGTGTGCTGCTGCTGCTCGGCGGTCGGCCTGCGCTGGTCGGCTGGGCCGCGGTGATCGTGTTCCACCTCCTGCTGATGCTCTTCGGCTGGTGGGTGTGGCTGTGGTCGGTGCCCGCGCTGGCCGTGCTCGTCCCGCTGGCGCTGCACGACGTGCGGAGCATCCGCCCGGGAGCCCCCCGATGAGCCCGGTCGAGCGGCCCTCCATCACCGTCCTCCACGAGGTCGTCGAGCTCGCCTGCCGGGCCCCGAGCATCTTCAACTCCCAGCCGTGGGCGTGGCGCGTCGACGGACCACGGCTCGAGCTGCACGCCGACCGCTCCCGCGGTCTGCCCGCGGTCGACCCCGAGGGCCGGGACCTGCTGGTCAGCTGCGGCGCAGCCCTCCACCACGCCCAGGTGGCCGCCGCGGCGACCGGCTGGACCCCGAGCGTGCACCGGCGGCCGAACCCCGAGGACGAGGACCACCTCGCGACGATCACCTTCGTGCCCTCGCCGATCACCGCAGAGCACTCCGCGCTGCTCCGCGCGCTCGACGAGCGGCGCACGGACCGGCGCAGCTACTCGTCCTGGCCGATCGCCCCCGGGCTGCTGACCGAGCTGGCCCGCACCGCGGGCCACTGGGGCGCACGAGCGGTCCCGGTCACCGACGAGGCCAGCCGCTTCGTGCTCGAACGGCTGGTCGCACAGGCACTCGCCCACCAGGCCACCGTCGAGCCCGTGGTCGCCGAGCAGGCGTCGTGGCTGGACCGGTCGACCGACGAGGGGGTGCCCGCGACCACGGTGCCGCGACTCGTCGGGGCTTCGACCAGCCACCGCAGCCGCTTCGGCGCCGGGCTGCTCCCGCAGCCCGACCGCGAGTCCGAGAACGTCGACGGGGTCCTCGTCATCGGCGGCCACGACGACGAGCCGGCCGCATGGCTGCGCTCCGGCGAGGCCCTCAGCGCGCTGTGGCTCGACGCCGTCGCGTCCCGGCTCTCGGTGCTCCCGCTGACGCAGGTCGTCGAGGTCGACGAGACCCGTCGCGCCCTGCAGCAGGACGTGCTCGGTGGCGAGGTGGTCCCCCACGTGCTGGTCCGCGTCGGCTGGCACGGCACGGCGCTGCAGCCCATCGGCCGCACCCCGCGGCGCCCGCTCCACGACGTGCTGCTCCCGTGAGCGGGACCAAGGTCCCGTCGCCCGGGGCCCAAGAGCCGTGGGCGGGCAGGTCCGGCGCTTCCTAGCGTGAGGCCCGTCCCCTCCGCACGTGTCAGGAGCACCCGTGGACCCGACCGACATCGCGCGCTGGCAGTTCGCGATCACGACCGTCTACCACTTCCTCTTCGTGCCGGTGAGCATCGGCCTGTCGGCGATGGTGGCCGGCTACCAGACGGCGTGGATCCGGAGCCGCAACCCCCGCTGGCTGCGGCTGACCCGCTTCTTCGGCAAGCTCTTCCTCATCAACTTCGCCATCGGCGTGGTCACCGGCATCGTGCAGGAGTTCCAGTTCGGGATGAACTGGAGCGACTACTCCCGCTTCGTCGGCGACGTCTTCGGGGCGCCGCTGGCGATCGAGGGGCTGCTGGCGTTCTTCCTCGAGTCGACGTTCCTCGGGCTCTGGATCTTCGGGTGGGACCGGCTGCCCGAGAAGCTGCACAACGCCTGCATCTGGCTGGTCCACCTCGGCACGCTGTTCTCGGCGTACTTCATCCTGGCCGCGAACTCGTGGATGCAGAACCCCGTCGGGTACGCCTACAACCCCGACACCGGCCGCGCCGAGATGGACGACTTCGCCGCGGTGCTGCTCAACAAGGTGCAGCTGGTGACCTTCCCGCACGTGCTGCTGTCGGCGTACCTCACGGCGGGCGCGTTCGTCCTCGGCATCGGCTTCTGGCTGCTGCGTCGGGCCCGGACACCGGAGGACCAGGGCGTCTACCGTGCGGCCGTCCGCTCGGGAGCGGTCGTGGTGCTGGTCGCGGGCCTCGGCGTCGCGATCACCGGCGACGTGCAGGGCAAGATCATGACCGAGGTCCAGCCGATGAAGATGGCCGCCGCCGAGGCGCTCTACGAGACCGAGCAGCCGGCGGCGTTCAGCGTCATCACGATCGGGACGCTCGACGGCTCCGAGGAGACGTTCTCGATCAAGATCCCGGGTCTGCTGTCCTACCTCGCGACCGGCTCCACCGACGGGGAGGTGCAGGGGATCAACGACCTGCGGGAGCAGTACGTCGCGACGTACGGCCTGGACCCCGGTGAGAAGTACTACTCCCCCGGCGACTACACCCCGATGATCCCGCTGACCTACTGGTCCTTCCGGCTGATGATCGGGCTCGGCGTGCTCGCGGCCGTGCTCGCCGGCTGGATCCTCTGGGCGACGCGGCGCGGTGCCGTCCCGGGCGGCCGCGCCATCCTCTGGGCCGCGGTGTCGCTGCCCTTCCTGCCGCTGGCCGCCAACTCCGCGGGCTGGATCTTCACCGAGGTCGGGCGGCAGCCGTGGTCGGTCTTCGGGCTGATGACGACCGCCCAGTCGGTCTCCCCCACCGTCAGCACCGGCGAGGCGCTGACCTCCCTGATCGTGCTCACGCTCGTCTACGGCGTCCTCGCGGTGGTCGAGGTCAAGCTGATGCTCACCTACATCCGGCGCGGCGCCGACCCGCTGACCGAGCAGGACCTCAGCCCGGAGCCACCCGGCGACGACGCCGACAAGCCGCTCGCGTTCGCGTACTGAGGAGCAGCAGACATGGAGCTCACGACCGTCTGGTTCGCCCTGATCGCCGTCCTCTGGATGGGCTACTTCACCCTGGAGGGGTTCGACTTCGGGGTCGGGATGCTGCTGCCCGTCCTGGCCCGCGACGACACCGAGCGCCGCGTCCTCATCAACACCATCGGCCCGGTCTGGGACGGCAACGAGGTGTGGCTGCTCGTGGCCGGCGGTGCCACCTTCGCGGCCTTCCCCGAGTGGTACGCCACGCTCTTCAGCGGCTTCTACCTGCCGCTGCTGCTGATCCTGGTGGCGCTCATCGTGCGGGGGCTCGCGTTCGAGTACCGCGCCAAGCGTCCCGACGCCGCCTGGAAGGGCCGGTGGGACCTGGCGATCATCGTGGGCTCGTTCGTCCCGGCGCTGCTGTGGGGTGTCGCGTTCGCCAACATCCTGAGGGGCGTCCCGATCGACGCCGACCTGGAGTACGTCGGCGGGTTCTTCACGCTGCTGAACCCGTACGCCCTGCTCGGCGGCGTGACGACGCTGCTGCTCTTCCTCACCCACGGGGCGGTCTTCGTCTCGCTGAAGACCGACGGGGACATCCGCCACCGTGCCCGGGCGCTCGCCCTGAAGGTGGGCGCCGGCGCGGCGGTCGCGGCGGTGGCCTTCCTGGTGTGGACGCAGGTGGAGACGGGCACCGCCGCGAGCGCGGTCGCCTTCGTCGTGGCAGCACTGGCCCTGGTCGCCGGTCTGCTCGCGCTGCCGTCGGGCCGGGAGGGCTGGGCGTTCCTGGGGACCTTCGTCGCGATCGCCCTGGCCGTCGCCGGGCTCTTCCTCGCGCTCTTCCCGGACGTGATGCCGACGACGCTGGCCGCAGGCGAGAGCCTGACGACCACCAACGCCGCCGCGACGCCGTACACGCTGAAGATCATGACGGTGGTCGCGGTGGTCTTCACCCCGCTGGTGCTGGCCTACCAGGGGTGGACCTACTGGGTCTTCCGGAAGCGGATCGCGGTGCACCACATCCCCGTCGCGCCGGCCGCCACCCCGGTTCCGTGAGGCCCTCGGACCCCCGGCTGCGGCGGGTGCTGCGACCCGCTGCCCGCCCCCTCGCCGGCACGGTCGCGGCGGGCGTCGCCGGCAGTCTCCTCGTGGTGGCGCAGGCGTGGCTGGTCGCCGGCCTGGTCGTCGCCGTCCTGCGCGAGGGGGACGTCGTCCCGTGGGCGGTGGCCGTCGCCGGCCTGCTGGCAGCGCGGGGTCTGGCCGGCGTCGTCGGTGACGTCTGCGCCGCCCGGGCCGCGGGCGTGGTGGGTACGGACCTGCGTCGCCGGCTGACCCTGGCCGTGGTCGCCCGGCCCGGACGGCACCCCACCGGGGAGGTCGCGGCGCTCCTCACGCGAGGGGTCACGGCGGCGGAGCCCTACCTCACGCGCTACCTGCCCGCTCTCGTGCTGGCGGTCGTGCTGCCGCCGCTCACCGTGGTCGCGATCGCCAGCCAGGACCTGCTCAGCGCGGTCATCGTGCTGGCCACCCTGCCCCTGATCCCCGTGTTCGGCGCCCTGGTCGGCATCGCGACCCGCGACCGCGCCGAGGAGCAGTGGCGTGCCATGGCGTCGCTGTCGGGCCACTTCCTCGACGTCGTCCGTGGCCTGCCCACCCTGGTCGCGCACCGTCGCGCCCGCGCCCAGTCGGCCCGGATCGCCGGGATCACCGACCGCTACCGGGTCGCGACGATGCGGACGCTGCGGCTGGCCTTCGCCTCCTCGGCCGTGCTGGAGCTGGTCGCCACGCTCTCCGTGGCGCTCGTCGCCGTCACCGTCGGGGTCCGGCTGGCCTCGGGCTCGCTGGACCTGGGCACCGCCCTGGTCGTGCTGCTGCTCGCCCCCGAGTCCTTCTGGCCGCTGCGGCGGGTGGGCGCGGAGTTCCACGCCGCCGCCGAGGGCGTCGCCACGTTCGAGCGTTCCGCCGCCCTGCTCGCCGACCTGCCGGGCGAGACCGACGCCTCGGCGTACGACACCCGCGGCGCGGTGGTCCTCGACGCCGTGACGGTGCTCCGCGAAGGGCGTACGACGCCCGCGATGGCCGGCGTCTCGACGGTGCTCGAGCCGCAGGGGGTCACCGTCGTGACCGGTCCGTCGGGGTGCGGCAAGACGACCCTGCTCGCCGTCGTCGCCGGCCTGCTCGAGCCCACCGATGGCCGCGTCACCCTCGACGGCACACCGCTGGCGGGTGAGGCATGGCGGACGCAGGTGGCCTGGCTCCCCCAACGGCCGCTCTTCGTGGGTGGCTCGATCGGCGACAACCTGCGCCTCTCGCGTCCCGACGCCGACGACGACGCGTGCTGGGAGGCGCTGCGCGGGGTGGCGCTGGAGGAACGCGTCCGCGCACTCCCTGCAGGGCTCGACACCTCCGTGCACGAGGACGGGCTGAGCCTGTCGGCGGGCGAACGCGCCCGGCTGGCGCTGGCCCGCGTGGTGCTGGCCGACCGGCCCTGGACCCTGCTCGACGAGCCCACCGCCCACCTCGACACGCTCACCGAGCAGGTCATCGCCGACACCATCGTCGAGCTCGGGCGTCGCCGCGCGGTCGTGGTCGTGGCGCACCGTCCCGCGATGGTGGCGCTCGCCGACCACCACCTCGAGCTCCCGGCACCACTCCCGGAGCCCGCGCCCGCCACTGCCGCGGCGCCCGCGCCCACGACCCGTACGGTGCCGCTCGACGACCCGGCGGGCGAGCCACCCCGCCGGCCCCGGTTCCTGCTGGGCACGGTTCTGGGCTCCCTCGCCTCGGCGTCCGGCGTGGCCCTCACCGCCACGGCCGGGTGGCTGATCGTGCAGGCCTCGACCCACCCGCCGGTCCTCACGATGCTGGTCGCGATCGTCGGGGTCCGCACCTTCGGCCTCGCCCGGCCGGTGCTCCGGTACGCCGAGCGGCTGGTCTCCCACGACGGCGCGCTGCGGCTGCTGGCGACCCGTCGGGTCCAGGTCTACGACGCCCTCGTCCCGCTCACCCCCGGTCGGCTCGGCCGCCGGCGGGGCGACCTGCTCGCCTCGGTCGTCGACGACGTCGACAGCGTGGTCGACCGCGAGCTCCGGGTGCGGCTCCCGATCCGGACGTACGCCGCCGTGGCCGCCCTCGCCACGCTCGTCGCCGCCCTGCTGCTCCCGGCCGCCGGCCTGCTGCTGGCGATCGCCTCGTTGGTCACCGGCGTCGCGGCGTACGGCATGGCGCGGCGGGGTGCCGACACGGCCGAGCGGACCTCGGTCGCGCTCCGGGCCCGCCTCTCCGGACAGGTCGTCGAGACCATCCAGGTGGCCGACGAGCTGCTGATGTGGCAGGCGGAGCACCGCGCCGCCGACACCGTCGCCCGCCTCAGCGACCAGCTCGCCGCCGCCGCCGACCGCGCGACCCGGTGGCTCGCCGGCGCGCGCGCCACCGTCCTGGTCGTGACGGGCGCCGCGGTGGCGGGCAACGCGTGGGTCGCCGCTCCTGCGGTGGCCGACGGCCGGCTCAGCGGTCCGCTGATGGCGATGCTGGTGCTGCTGCCGCTCGCGCTGGCGGACGTGGCCCTCCCGGTCGCCGACGCAGGTGCGCTCGCCGCCCGCACGACCGCGGCACGGGAGCGGCTCGACCGGCTCGAGCACACCGCACCCGCCGTTCGCGACACGGTGGCCCGACCGGCTCCGGACGGCGACGACGTCCTGCTCGAGCACGCCAGCGCCCGCTGGACGGCCGACGGACCGCTCACCACGCCGGCTGACCTGGCGCTGGCGCCCGGGGACCGGGTGGCCCTCGTCGGGCCCTCGGGGTGCGGCAAGAGCACGGTCGCGGCGCTGCTCATGCGCCACCTCGACCCCGCCCGCGGCCGGGTCTCCCTGGGCGGCACCTCCCTGCGTTCCCTCGCCACCGACGACGTCCGCGCCCGCATCGGGCTGGTCGACGACGACCCCCACGTGTTCGGCACGACCGTCGCCGAGAACGTCCGCCTGGCGCGGCCCGGGGCCGACGACGCGGAGGTCGAGGCGGCGCTGCGGCAGGCGCGGCTCGGCGGCTGGCTCGACGCCCTGCCGGACGGGCTCGGCACCTGGGTCGGCGACGGCCACGCAGCCGTCTCGGGCGGCGAGCGGGCCCGGATCGCGATCGCGCGCTCGCTGCTGGCCCGGCAGCCCGTCCTCGTCCTCGACGAGCCGGCGGCACACCTCGACCACGCCACGGCGACCGAGCTGGCGCACGAGGTGCTCGACGGCCCCCGGCGTACGTCGGTGCTGTGGATCACCCATGCCGATGCCGGTCTGGACCTGGTCGACCACGTGGTCGACCTCGGTGCGCCGACGGCGACGCCCACCCTCTCCGCGGGCTGAGCCCGGACGGTCAGCGGACCGTGCGCAGCTGCCGCAGCCCGCTGGTGTCGGCACCGGGGACGGCCACCAGCCTGGCCTTCACGTCCACCAGCGACACACCGTCGGGTCGCGCCAGGACGGGGTTGAGGTCGAGCTCGGCGACCTCGGGCACCTCCACGGCCAGGTGGCCCAGGGAGACGACCAGCCGCTCGAGCGCCGTGGTGTCGACGGCCGGCCGGCCGCGGTAGCCCGCCAGGACGGGGCCCAGCCGCAGGCTGCGCAGCGCCCTCACGGCGTCGCGGGGAGCGACCGGGGGCATGAGGAAGACCCTGTCGTCGAGGACATCGGTGGTGATCCCACCCGCCGCCACCATCACCAGCGGGCCGAAGGTCGGGTCGCGCACCAGGCCGAGGGCCATCTCCACGCCCTCCTCCATCCGCTGCACGAGGACCGGGACGGCGTCGCTCCCGAGGATCCGGGCGAACTCACGTGCCGTCGCAGCAGCCTCGGCAGGCGTGGCCACCCCCACCCGCACGAGCCCACGATCGGTCTTGTGCACCACCGACGGGTCCGCGACCTTGAGGGCCAGCGGCCCACCGAGCCGCTCGGCCACCCGGGCGGCCTCGTCGGCGTCGAGGGCCACGTCCCCGGCCGGGGTCAGCCCGTAGCCCCCCAGCAGGTCGGCCACGTCCGCCGGCCCGAGGAACCCCTCCCCCCGCTCGTCGAGCAGTCGCGCCGCCGTCGCCCGGCTGGCTGCCGCGCGGACCGGGTCGGAGGGCGGTGACGCGTCGTGGGGCACCCGAAGCCAGGCCTCGTACGTCGCGATCCGCGACAGCGCGCGCACCGCTCCGTCGACCGAGTCGAGGCAGGTGATCCCCGGCACCCCGTCCTCCGGCAGCCGCACCCCGCCGAGCGGGACGAGCAGCATCGGCTTGTCCGGCCGTCCGGCGCGCGCGGACACGAGCGCGCGCACCGCCTCGGTCGCGTCGGAGACGCCGGTCGCCACGAGCACGACCACCAGGGCGTCCACCTCGTCGCTGTCCAGCAGCAGCCCGGTCGTCGCCGACAGGTCCTCCGAGGTCGCACCGGCACCGGCGTCGACCGGGTTGGTGGTGCCGACCGTCCCGAGGACGTGGCGCCCGAGCCGGGCGGAGAGGTCGGCGGAGAGCTCGGGGACGTCGAGGCCGCAGTCGTCGGCCACGTCCGCGGCCAGGACGCCCATGCCACCGGCGTTGCTCAGGATCGCCAGCCGGACCCCCCGCGGGCGCGGTTGCTCGGCCAGGACCAGGGCCGTGGCCGCCAGGTCCTCGGCACCCCTGCAGGCGATCACGCCGGCCTGGGCGAAGAGCGCGGCCACGCCCACGGCCGACGACGCGGCCGCCGCCGTGTGGGAGGCACCGGCCCGGCGTCCACCGTCGGACCGGCCGCCGACGACCGCGAGCAGCGGCTTGTGCTCGGAGAACTCCCGCGCGACCCGGGCGAACTTGCGGGCGTTGCCGAAGGACTCCAGGTAGAGCGCCGCGGCGGTCACCTCGGGGTCCTCCCGCCAGGCGGCCAACAGGTCGTTGCTCGACACGTCGGCCTTGTTGCCGAGCGAGACGAAGGAGCGGACGCCGAGCTCGAGCCGGCGCGCCAGGTCCATGAGCACGATGCCGACCCCGCCCGACTGGCTCGCGACAGCCAGCCCGCCGACGGGCGGCAGCACCTCGTGGAAGGTGGCGTTCAGGGGCGAGGCCGGGTCGTTGACGACGAGTCCGAGGCAGTTGGGTCCGACCAGCCGCATGCTGTGGCTGCGCGCCAGTCGCACCATCTCGCGCTGCAGCTCGGCGCCGCGCTCCCCCAGCTCACCGAAGCCGGAGCTGATCACGACGGCGGCGCGCACGCCGGCCGCGACGGCCTCGCGGACTGCCTCGACCGCGGCCTCGGCCGGGACGGCCACGACCACGAGGTCCACCGGGACCGGTACGTCGTCGAGGGCGGCGTACGCCGGCACGCCGCCGACACGGTCGGCCGAGGGGTGGATCACCGCCAGGTGGCCGGTGAAGCCGCCGGCCAGGATCGACCGCAGCACGGCGGCACCCACACCGGTCCCGTCGCGGCGGACCCCGGTGACGGCCACCGATCCCGGGTGGAGCAGCGGCGCGAGCGACCGCGCCTCGCTCGCCGCCTCGCGGCGGTCCGCAGCGGCCAGGGCACCGGCGGTGGGACTCGGGTCGAGGTCCACCTCGACGACCTCCCCGTCCGCCCGACGTACGACGTCGAAGCCTGCGTCGACGAAGACGTCGAGCATGCGCCGGTTCTCGGTCAGCACCTCCGCGGTCAGGTGCCGCACCCCCCGGTCGTGGGCGCTGGCCGCGAGGTGCTCGAGCAGCAGGCTCCCGAGCCCGTGGCCCGCCAGCCGGTCGTCGACCAGGAAGGCCACCTCCTCGGAGTCCTCGGCGATCCGCTCGGCGGTGACCAGCCCGACCACCTCGCCCCCCAGCTCGGCGACCAGGGCGGTGGTCGTCCCGCTGGCGAGGAGGTGGTCGACGTAGACCTGGGCGGGCCGCCGGCCGGCGGCGAAGAAGCGCAGCCGCAGCGACTCGTCGGAGGCCCGGTCGTGGAGCGCCCGGACGGCCGGCAGGTCCTCGGCGGCCAGTGGCCGGAGCACCGCGACCGTGCCGTCGGTCAGCAGCACGTCGGCGGCAGGCGGGACGGGAGTGACGGGCATGGGCGTTCCTCTCCTGGGCGGCACTCCGATGCTCGCGCCCCCGGCGCCCGGCGATTCAGGGCCTTTGGTCCCGCTCGCGCGGGGCCAGCGTCCGTGCCTGTGCCCGCTGCCCCCGGCTCCCACGAGCGGGGCGGAGGCCGCGCGCTCAGCCGGGGATGTGCCCGAAGCTCCCGCGCTGGAAGTCCTCGTAGGCCTGCATCACCTCGGCCTTGGTGTTCATCACGAACGGGCCGGCCCAGGCCAGGGGCTCCCGGATCGGGCGGCCACCGAGGACGATGACGTCGAGCCTGGGAGAGCGCGTGTCCTGGTGCTCGTCCGCCTGCAGCGTGACGTAGTCGCCGCCGCCGAAGAGCGCGGCCTGGCCCATCCGGAGGGCGGGGCCGTCGATCCCGGCGTGACCCTGTCCGCTCAGCACGTAGGCGATCGCGTTGAAGTCGCGCTCCCACGGCAGGTCGAGCCGCGCGCCCGGCTCCAGCGTCGCGTGGAGCAGGGTCATGTCGGTGTGCGTGCTACCGGGGCCGGTGTGACCGCCGACGGATCCGGCGATCACCCGGACCAGCGCCCCGGCGTCCTGGCCGGCGAGCAGGCGTACCTCCCCGGACCGGATGTCCTGGTAGCGCGGGTCGCTGAGCTTGGCGTCGCGGGGCAGGTTCACCCAGAGCTGGATGCCGTGGAAGAGCCCGCCCGAGGTGACCAGCCACTCCGGGGGCGTCTCGATGTGGAGGATCCCGGCACCGGCGGTCATCCACTGGGTGTCGCCGTTGGTGATCGAGCCGCCTCCGCCGTGGGAGTCCTGGTGGTCGAAGACGCCGTCGATCATGTAGGTGACGGTCTCGAAGCCGCGGTGGGGGTGCCACGGGGTGCCCTTGGGCTCCCCGGGGGCGTACTCCACCTCGCCCATCTGGTCCATCATGATGAAGGGGTCGAGGTGGGCGAGGTCGAAGCCGGCGAGGGCACGGCGGACCGGGAAGCCCTCCCCCTCGAAGCCCGTCGGCGCATCGCTCACCTGCCACACGTGACGGGGCTGGTCACCGAGAGCGGGAGCGGGGACCCGCTCGAGCACGGTCAGGTCGGGAACGGTGATCGCGGGCATCGGCCCACCTCCTCGGAAGTCACCTGGCACAACGGTAGTTGAACGCGCGACATTCCGCTCCTGCCGGCGTGGACCGGGGTGCAACCGGGGGCCTCGGAGGCCGGCGGCGATGCCCTAGGTTGGTGCGGTGACTTCGAAGCAGACTGAGTACGACGTCGTCGTGGTCGGCGGTGGCCACAACGGACTCGTGGCCGCGACCTACCTGGCGCGGGCCGGCCTCTCGGTGCTGCTCCTCGAGCGCCTCGCCCACGTCGGCGGCGCTGCCGTCTCGGCGGTGGCCTTTCCCGGGCACCAGGCCCGGATCTCGCGCTACGCGGACCTCGCCTCCCACCTGCCCGAGCAGCTGGTCTCCGAGCTCGGCCTGGACGTGCGGCTGGTGCCCCGACCGGTGGCCTCACCGGCCGAGCTGGCCGGCAGCGACGACGAGCGCGCTGCCTGGCAGTCCTTCCACGCCGACGTGGCCGTCCTCGCCGGGGTCGTCGCTCCCACGCTGCTCGGGCCGCTGCCCGTCGAGCGCACCATCCGGGACCAGGTGGACGCCGACGTGTGGCGCGACCTGGTCACGAACCCGCTCGGCGAGGCCCTCGAGCGTCGCTTCTCCGACGACGCGGTGCGCGGCATGGTGGCCTCCCGCGCCCTGGTCGGCACCTTCGCCTCGCTCCACGACCCCTCGCTCGCCCAGAACCGGGGCTTCCTCCACCACCTGCTGGGGAGCGGCACCGGCGAGGAGAAGGTCCCCGTCGGCGGCATGGGCGCGGTCACCGCGGCGCTCGCCACGTCGGCGATCCGGGCCGGGACCGAGGTCGTCACGTCTGCCGGGGTGTCCCGGATCGACGGCGACGACGACGGAGCGGAGGTCACCTGGCACGACGGGCGGACCACCCACAGCGTCCGCGCGCGCCACGTGCTCGCCAACGTCGCGCCGTGGGTGCTGCAGATCCTGCTGGGCCAGCCCGAGGACCCCGAGTCCAAGCCGCAGGGCTCCCAGCTCAAGATCAACCTGCTCCTGGACCGGCTGCCCCGACTCGCCTCGGGCGCCGACCCCGCGGTCGCGCTCGCCGGCACGCTCCACCTCGGCGACGGCTACGCCCAGATCGAGAAGGCGTACGCCGAGGCGGCCTCCGGCCAGGTCCCGACCGTGATCCCGGGCCAGGTCTCGAGCCACTCGCTCACCGACCCCTCGGTCCTCGGCGAGGCGCCCGAGGGGATGCACACCCTCGCCTACCACGGGATGCACCTGCCTGCGTCGCTCTTCGCCGGTGACGACCGCGACGAGGTGAAGTCCCTGGCCGTCGCCCGCGCGCTCGCCTCGCTCGACGAGCAGCTCGCCGACCCGATCGAGACCTGCGTCGCCACCGACGCCTCCGGGCACCCGTGCATCGAGGCGACGGTGCCGCAGGACGTCGAGGCCGACCTCGCGATGCCGGGCGGCCACATCTTCCACGGCGACCTCGACTGGCCGTGGGCGCCGAACCGGGCGCGGCTCGAGACCCCCGCCCAGCAGTGGGGCGTCCAGACCGACGTCGCCTCGGTGCTCGTCTGCGGCTCCGGCTCCCGCCGTGGTGGCGGAGTCTCCGGCCTGGGCGGCCACAACGCCGCCCAGGCGGTCCTCGCCTCCCGCTGACGCGTGGAGCGACCGACCGACCAGGTCCGGGTCTCCTGGTCACACCCGTCGGAGAGAGCCCGTGATCCCTGCACATCCCACGGGTTCCACCGGCTGGGAAGCGCATGAATCCCCTGCCCGCCGGGGAATCGTGCACGTGGCCACCGCCCCCGTCCACCGGGTGACCGAGGTCGCAGCCGCGCGATCCCGCCTCGATTTCTCCGGCCGTCGCCCCGCTGGTAAAGTTGCGGTCGCTTCACCACACGCGCCATTAGCTCAATTGGCAGAGCAGCTGACTCTTAATCAGCGGGTTCGGGGTTCGAGTCCCTGATGGCGTACCGACATCATCGCGAGGTGAGCGGCCCTTTCGGATCGACGTCCGGAAGGGCCGTCGTCGTCTCCGCGCCGGACTGCCTCTGCGACGTTGCGGGGATCAGCGCCCTCCCCCGGTTGGACGTACGCGAGCGCAGCTCGAACCCACGGGACGTGCCTAGGATCGTGGCGTGACGCTCCGGCTCCGCACCGATCGGCTCCTGCTCCGCCCCGTCGACGAGGACGACCTCGACGTGCTGCTCGCGATCCGCAACGCTCCCGACGTCGTGGCGACGACGAGCACCGGCGAACCGCTGCCGCGCAAGAGAATGGCCGACCAGCTCTCGCGGCGGTGCAAGAGCTGGCGGGAGCAGGGGTTGGGGTCCTGGCTGGTGTTGCTCGAGGGTGACCCGGTCGCCTACGTCGAGGTGGCTCCGATCGGCGAGGGAAGCGGCGTTGACCCGGAGGCGATCGAGGTAGGCGTCGTCGTCCACCCCGACCATTGGGGCAAGGGCATGGCGCTGGAGGCCGGCCTTGCTGCCGCCCGTGACATCGTCGATCGCCTGGGCCTCGACCGGGTCTATGCCGGAGTCGACCCCGACAACGAGAAGTCCCTGCGTGCCCTGGCGAAGGTGCCCGGTGTGCGCAGGCTCGACGACGAGCTGTACGAGGTCACGGCCGAGGCGTTGCACCGGGCGGGGTCACCCTTGTCGGCACTCCCCGGCCAGGACATGCCGCCGCCATGACGGCGAGCACTCGTGGGAGCCGGAACCCATGGTCGGCTCGAACGCGGTGAGCTTCCTTCTCCACGGCGCTGACTGCCAGTCCCTACCTTCCGCCGCAGCGGAGGCCCACGACGAGGGGTGTGCCGCACGCCCCGCTGCGCGGGCACACGGAGGAGACAGGGACCGGCCCCGCTGACGGTGTCGGTGCGCCGAGGCCGTGCTGACCAGTCACGCAGCACAGCGACCCGTCGTGGGCTCACGACGGGTCGCTGTGTGTGGGAGGGCTCTACTTCACCTCTGAGCGGAGCGCGGCCCGCAGCCCCAGGAGGGCCGGCAGGACCAGCCACAGCGTCGCGGTGACAGCAACCTGGGCCCACTGCTCACCGGTCGGCGGCCCCTCGAAGAGGAACGACCGGGCGAGCTCCGCGTCGACCCATGGCCGGACGTCCACGAAGTCCGGCTGGCTGGTGGCCAGGATCCCGAAGACCGTCGGGAGGACCAGGGTCATCACGAAGTAGGTGACGAGCGCCCCCGGCGAGTTCCGGATCACCATGCCCAGCATCGTGCCGGTGAGCAGGCACAGGAGGCTGCCGACGACGATGGTGCCGAACTGCGCGACCGACAGGTCCCACACCAGGTCGGTCCCGGTGATGGCAGTGCCGACCACGTTGCCGACCACGCCCACGACGAGCGCCAGCAGCATCGCTGCGATCCCCACGATCACCGACGAGACGGTCTTGGCCAGCAGGACCCTGCCGCGGTGCGGGACGAGGGTGAACGTGGTCAGCCCCGTGCGCTGGCTCCACTCGCCCGTGATCGACAGGATCGCGATGATGGGCAGCACGATCGTCATCGGGAAACCGATCGCCGCGGCGAACGTGTTGTGGGTCAGCTCCTCCTCCGGTGCGAAGAGGACGGTACCGACCGTGGCGAGGACACCCAGGATGACGATGCTGGCCATCAGCCAGAACCCGGAGCGGGTGTCGAACATCTTGCGGAGCTCGACGCGGATCACGCGTCCCAGTGCGATCCCCCGCAGGTCCGCCAGCGGCCCGCGGGCGGCTGCGAGGACGGTGGGTGAGGTCGTGGTGGTCATGCCACTTTCCTTTCTCGTTGGGTGTCTGTGGTGAGCTCGAGGAACATGTCCTCGAGCCCGCCGTCGGCGGTACGGAGCTCGGTGAGCGCGATGCCGGCAGCGAAGGCGGCCTGGCCCACGCGCGCCGGCTCGGCCGGGGTGGCCACGCCGCCCTGGTCGGACTCCGTCGTCTCGATGCCGGCCGCGTGCAGCGCCCTGCGCAGCGCGGTGAGGTCGTCAGCCCGGGCGATGGTGCCCATCGACTGCAGGAGCTCTGCCGTGGAGCCCTCGCAGACGATCCGCCCGTGGCCGATCATCACGAGGTCGTCGGCGATGATCTCGACCTCGCGCAGCAGGTGCGAGGAGAGGAGCACCGTCCCGCCCTGGTCGGCGAAGCCGCGGAGCAGGTCACGCATCCAGCGGATGCCGGCGGGGTCGAGCCCGTTGGCGGGTTCGTCGAGCATGAGGACGGCCGGGTTGCCGATCAGGGCCGAGGCGATCCCCAGCCGCTGCCGCATGCCGAGCGAGTAGTTGCCGACGCGGCGGTCGGCCTCGGCCTCGGTGAGGCTGACGAGGTCGAGCATCTCGTCGACCCGGTTGCCGGGAAGGCCCAGCGTCTGCTGGACGATCGTGAGGATCTCGCGCCCGGTCCGGCCGGCGTGCTGCGCCGAGGCGTCCAGCATCACGCCGATCTCCCGGCCCGGATTGGGCAGGTCGGCGAAGGCACGTCCGGCGACGGTCGACGAGCCCGACGTGGGTTTCGTCAGGCCCACGACCATGCGCATCGTCGTGGACTTCCCGGCTCCGTTGGGGCCGAGGAAGCCGGTCACCCGGCCGGGCTGGGCGACGAAGCTGACGCCGTCCACCGCGGTGGTACGGCCGTACTTCTTGGTGAGTGCGTCGATGGTGATCATGTGCGTTCCTCCGGTTCGTCTGGGGTCGCTTCGACGCTAGGGAGGTCCACGCGTCCACGCGTCGTCGCGAGGTCGCGAGGGTCGTACGTCATCCGGTAGAGGCGGGGTCCGACCAAAGGTGGACGCGACTGCTCAGGCTTCGTCGAAGAGGCCGGTCTGATAGGCGAGGACGATCGCCTGGGCCCGGTCCCGCAGGTCGAGCTTCTGCAGCAGACGGGTGACGTGGGTCTTGACCGTGGCGTCGCTGATGAACAGCTCCTGGCCGATCTCGGCGTTGGAGAGCCCGCGACTGATGAGCCGGAAGACCTCACGCTCGCGGGGGGTGAGCTCCGCGACGGCCGCCGGCGGGGCATGCCCCCCCAACGTCGCGAAGCGCCGGATGACGCGGCGTGTGACGGTGGGCGAGAGCAGCGCCTCGCCGGCCTCGACCGTGCGCACGGCGCCCAAGAGCTGCTCGGGCGGCTCGTCCTTGAGCACGAAGCCACTTGCTCCGGCCCGGAGGGCCTCGAAGACGTAGTCGTCGAGGTCGAAGGTCGTGAGGATGAGCACCCGGGTGTCCGCGTCCGCGGCCAGGATGCGGCGGGTCGCCTCCAGTCCGTCCATCTCGGGCATCCGGATGTCCATCAGGACCACGTCGGGTCGGAAGCGCGCGGCCTGCGCGACCGCGTCGCGGCCGTTGCTGGCCTCGGCCACGACCTCGATGTCGGGCTCGTCCGCGAGCAGCAGCCGGAACCCGGCGCGCACCATCGTCTGATCGTCGACGACGAGGACCCGGATGGTCACGAGGCACCTCCCAGCGGTAGCCGGGCCCGCAGCAGGAAGCCGCCTCCGGGTGCGGGGCCGACGCTGAGGGCGCCGTCGAAGAGCTTGATCCGTTCCCGGATGCCGACGAGGCCATGGCCACCGTCGATGCCGTCGATCCGTGACCGCTCCACGGCCCTGCCGTGATCGCGCACCTGCAGGCACAGCTCATCGGGCGCGTACTCCACGACCACCTCCGCGCGGTCCGCGCCGGAGTGCTTGAGGCTGTTGGTGAGCGCCTCCTGCACGATGCGGTACGCCGAGAGGTCCAGGCCGCGCGGGAGGTCGACAGGCAGGCCGCGAACCTCGACCCGGACGTCGAGCCCCGCCGCCCGGACGTCGCGCACGAGGCGGTCGAGGTGGTCGAGCCCAGGACTCGGCCCGAGCTCGGGTCCCGCGTCGTCGTCGCGCATCGCGGCCAGCAGCCGCCGCATCTCGGTGAGCGCCGTACGGCCCGCCTCCTCGACGTCGCGCAACGCCTCCCGGTCGGCTGCCGCACTGTCGGGCATCCGGTGGCGCACGGCGCCCACCTGCAGCACGATCACGCTCACGGCGTGGGCCACCACGTCGTGCAGCTCACGCGCGATCCGGCCGCGCTCCTCCGCCACGGCCACGCGGGCAGCCGCTTCCCGCTCGACCTCGGCGAGCCGCGCGCGCTCCTCGGCGGCCTCGGTCCGTTCCGTGCGCTCGCGCAGGGCCCACCCCACCAGCCATCCGAGGCCGAACATCACCGGGACGGAGATGAAGTCGTCGGTGGTGGAGTCCGGCGCGTTGCGCACCACCGTCACGGCACCGGCAGTGGCGATCACCAGCCCGAGGCGCGCGAGCGAGGCGTTGCGCACCGACCCCAGCAGGACGGCCGCGCCCATCCCGGCGATGAGGATGCCGGCGCCGTTGGCGATCAGCTGCCCGTCCATGAAGGAGAGCGCGGCGCACACCAGCCACGTCGCGGCCGGCGCGGCGAAGGGGAACCTCCGGCGGGCCAGCAGCACCAGGACGGACCCCGTGATCCCGACGAGCCCGATCAGGAACCGGAGACCATCGGGGTGCTCGAGGTCGTCACGCAGGAGGGTCCCCCCGACGGTCACCGCCGCCGTGACGACGATCAGCAGGTCGAGGCCATGACTGGTGAGGAACGCCCGCGCTCGGCTCACCTCGCCACGATACGACGAGGCCCCTCCCCCATGCGTCATCCATTGGTCGGACTGCGGCTCGACCCGAGGTCCCTACCGGGACGGTCCGTTCCGACGACGCTTCGCGAGCGACCCGCGCCTAGCGTCGACCACACCAGCAACCACCACGTCCCAGGAGGCGGACATGGACACCGAGCTCGAGTGCGGCAGCTACGTTCCCAAGCCGCGGCCTCGCCACAACGGCTACTACGCGGGCGACTTCAGCCAGACCGCTCCCATGCCGTGGGATCAGCTCCGTCGGGTGATGGAGCTGGGTCGTCCCTCCGCTGATGCCTCTCCGGGTTCTCCCACGGCAGGCTGCCACGCGCGGTGTCGCGGGGCCAGTCGACCGCTTTGATCCATGCTCGTCGGCTGGTTCCAGGGCCCGACTCGGTGACGCACCGGATCGGGCCGTTGCCGCTCCCGGGCGGTCCGCGGCGGTGCCGTCAGGCCGGCTGGCTCGGGACCCGCTCCCCGAGCAGCCCCCCGCCCTCGCGCACTGCGAAGGCGACGCCGACGACGGCGGGCCGGTCCACCCGGGGTCGCTCGAGCAGGTGGAAGGACGACTCCCCCTCGAGGACACCGCCACTCCCCCGCAGTCGCAGGCCGATCATGGCCAGCAGGCCCCGGGACGCGGAGTTCTCCGCCAGCACGGTGGCCTGCAGCCGTCGGACCCGCGATGCGGCGGCGATGGTGCTGATGGTGTCCAGCAGGACGCCGCCCAGCCCGCGCCCTTGCTGCTCGTCGACGACCTCGAAGGCGATCTCCGCCGTGCACGGCGCTACGTGGACGTAGCGAGCGATCCCGGCCGGACGGCCGTCGACCGACGCCAGCCAGGCAACGTGGTGGCGACCGTCGACCGCTGTGAGGGCCGACCACATGCCGGTCGTGAGGGTGCTGACCGGCGTGAGGTACCGAGCCCTCCGGGAGTCGGGGGACATGGCGTCGAACACCGCTCGCTGCGGCTCGAGCTCGCCGGGGAGCAGCGGCCTCAGCACGGCTGCGCCGCCCCGGAGGGGAGCGGTGACCGGGTGCGCCCGATCACGCGCGGGCGAGGTGTAGGGGAAGCGGGACATGGTGAGCTCCGTGTTCAGATCGTGAGGACGAGGGCGTAGGAACCGACGACGTACGTCGCCGCGCCGGCGGCGACCACGACGAGGACCGACCTGCCTCGGTAGGCGAGGTAGAGGCCGACGACGGCCGCCAGCGCCGCGGCCGCGGGACCTCCGGGGACGGCGGCGTCGCGGTGCAGGACGACCGCGCGGACGGTGAGAGCGGCCAGGACGGCGAGCCCGGCGTACTCCGCGACCTCGGCGGCGCGGTCAGGCATGCGATGCGCGCCCAGGAGCGGGACCAGGCGCAGGGCCAGGCTGCCCAGCCCGACGAGCACGACCGCGACGAAGACGTTCATCGCGCGAGCCCTCCCGCGCAGGCGGCCACGACTCCGAGTGCGGCACAGATGAGCAGGGCAGGTCCCGCCGGCAACCCGGCGGTGACGACCGCCGCCACACCGGCGGCCGCGACCGCGCGCGCGACCGGGGGGACACGGACCCGTCCAGCCACGAGCGCGCCCAGGGTCAGGGCAGGCAGGAGGCCGGTGACCGGCGCCGCCGACAGCCGCTCGCCGACGAACGCGCCGACCGTGACCATCAGCGGCCAGCCGAGGAAGAGGGCGGCCGCCGCGCCGAGGTAGAAGTCGCCCCGGTCCTCCCGTCCCCGAGCCAGCCCCCACGGGGCGTCGGTGAGCATGACCGCGGCCGCCACCCGCCGCCGGAGGGGAGCCGAACGCCACTGCGGTGCCATGGCCGTCGCGTAGGCAGCCAGGCGGGCGTTGACCAACAGGCCGATCGAGGCCGCCGGCAGCCAGCCCGCGCCGCCTGACAGGACGTCGAGCACCGCGAGGTGGGCGGCACCCCCGTAGATGGTCGAGGTGCCCAACCAGGCGGCGAGCGGGTTGTCACTCCTCGCCACCGCGGTTCCCACCACGACGGCGAACGGCAGGTAGGCGAGCAGGATGGGCGCCATCGCCAGCACGCCCTCCCGCACGTCGCGCCGCGGACCCTGGTCGGGTCCGCGGCGCGCGGCACCCCCGCGGTCGAGGTCCACGGCGGGCACGGGAGCCGCACTCACCGAGTGGGCTGGCGCCCGCGACGCGAGCTGCTCGCGCGGCGCTCGCCGGCAGTCCGTCGCTCCGCCCTCTTCGCGGTGCGCTTGATGTCCTGGATGCGAGTCATCGCCTCCACGTAGTACAGGTGATCCATGTCGAACCTCCGGGGTCGGGCGCCTCACGGGTCGTGATCGGCGCTGGTGGGTCCCGAGCCTCCGCGCCGCGCCTTCCACCGGACTTCCACCGGGCTTCCACCGTCCGTCGCGTCGGGGAAGGCGGAGGGAAGGTCCACGGAAGGGGCGCACCCGAGGCTGCTCGGCATGACAGCACTCGAGGTCGGCCGTTCGGACCGTCGCACCCGCACCGTCACCCAGCGCGACATCGCGTTGTTCACGGCGTTGTCGGGGGACCACAACCCGATCCACTACGACGTGGAGGTCGCCCGGGCCAGCCGGTTCGGGAGCCTCGTCGTCCAGGGCGGGGTCACCTCGGGACTGCTCAACGCACTCGTCGCCGAGCAGCTGCCCGGACCGGGGAGCGTGTTCCTCGAGGTGTCCTGGGCCTTCCTGGCGCCCGTCAGGCCAGGCGACCGGATCACGGCGCAGGCCACGGTCACCAGCGTCCGTACGGACAAGCCGGTGACGTCGTTGGCGACCCGGATCACCAACCAGGAAGGCGTCGTCGTCCTCGACGGCACGGCGGTCGTCTGGCGCGACCCGACCGTGGCCGCCGCGACCGACGACGCCCAGCCGCTGTCAGCCGAGAAGCGCCGGAGCCCCGGCAACCACCACCCAGAAGGGAACAGCAATGACCGTCACCACTGAGGACCCGCGTCTCAACGGCGTGGACACCGCCACCCTCTTCGCCACCCTCGACGCGGTCAAGGGTCAGCCCGAGATCGCGAAGTTCCAGTTCCGTGCCAGCAACCGCTGGCTCACGGGCACGCACAGCCGCTCGTCGTTCTCCGGCTTCTTCGGGGCGACCCAGGAGATGGAGCACCAGCGCGTCACGGTGGTCGACTCCGACCACCCAGCCGTCCTCGTCGGCGGGGACGAGGGGCCGACGCCGGTGGAGTACCTGTTGCACGCCATCGCCGCCTGCCTGACCGCAGGCATCGCGAACGTCGCAGCGGCGAGGGGGGTCGAGCTGACCAGGCTCACCTCCACCGTCGAGGGGGACATCGACCTGCTCGGGATCCTGGGACTCGGGGGCGGGTCGGTCCGCAACGGTTACGAGCAGATCCGGGTCACCTTCCACATCGAGGGCGATGCTGACGCCGAGACGCTGCGCGGCATCGTCGAGCAGTCCCGCAACCGCTCCGCCGTGTTCGACGCGCTGACCAACCCCACGCCCGTGGCCATCGACGTGGTGACCGGCTGACGCCGGCCCACTGCCGACGCCGGGGACCCGGCCGGCCCGCTCGCGGGTCGGTCGAGTCCCCGGCCCGGCATCGCTCCCAGCAGACCTCAGTCGCGACCCACTCCCGAGAGGACCTCACCGTGACCACCCACACCGTCGACACCGTCGTCATCGGCGCCGGCCATGCCGGCCTGGCGGTGAGCCGGCTGCTCACCCAGCACGGTCAGGAGCACGTCGTCCTCGAACGGGGCGGCGTGGGCGAACGCTGGCGCACCGAACGATGGGACTCCTTGCACCTGCTGACGCCGAGCTGGATGACCCGGCTTCCCGGCTGGTACTACACCGGCCCGGACCCCGACGGCTACCTCTCCGCGAGCCAGTTCCTGCGAAGCCTCCAGCGGTACGCCGCCTCGTTCGCGGCGCCCGTCGTGGGTGGGACCTCGGTCCGGTCCCTCCGGGCCGCGAGGGACGGCCGCTTCGCCCTGCACACGGACGGTGACACCTGGCACGCCCGTCACGTCGTCCTGGCCACGGGTCCGCACGGCACCCCCCACGTCCCGGCGGGCCTGGCCCGGAGCGACCTGCACGTCGTCCCGAGCAACCGTTACCGCAACGCCGAGGACCTCCCCTCCGGCGGCGTGCTGGTCGTCGGCGCCTCCGCCTCGGGCACCCAGATCGCCGACGAGCTTGCCCGCGCCGGGCGCGACGTCGTCCTCGCAGTCGGCCGCCACACCCGGATGCCGCGGCGCTACCGGGGCATGGACGCCTTCTGGTGGCTGGAACGCACGGGACGACTCGCCCGCACCATCGACGAGGTCGCCGACCCCGACGTCGCGCGGCGCGAGACCTCGCTCCAGCTCGTCGGTCGCAACCAGCCACACCCGCACGGCTCCGACCTCGACCTGGCCGCCCTCCACCGAAGGGGGGTGCTGCTGTGCGGCCGGCTGCAGGGACTGGACGGCGGAGCAGCCACCTTCGCGGCCGACCTGCCGACGACGGTGGCTTCCGCCGACCGCACCATGCACCGGTTCCTGGACGTGGTGGACCGTCACGTCGAAGAGGCAGGACTCACCCGGGAGGTCCTCCCCGCCCGGCGACCGACCCGCTTCACCCCGCCACCCGCCCCGACCCGCGTACCCCTGGAGAGCCAGGGCATCCGGACCGTGGTGCTGGCCGCCGGCTACCGCCCGGACCATCCGTGGGTGCAGCTGCCGATCCTCGACCGGTCGGGTGCGGTGGAGCAGTACCGCGGTCTCACCCGCGTCCCGGGGATCTACGTCGTGGGACAGCGGTTCCAGCACCGCCGCGACTCCGGGTTCATCGACGGAGCCCGCCACGACGCCCGGACCGTCGTCGCGCACCTGAGCCGCGGGGTGCTGCCCGAGTCGGCACCCCGTGCCCGAGAGGAGAGTGCCGCATGACCCGGTACGACGTCGTCATCGTCGGTGGCCGGGTCGCCGGCGCCTCCACAGCCCTCCTGCTGGCCCGGGCCGGGCTGCGGGTGGCGGTGCTGGACCGCTCCGGGCACGGCACCGACACCCTGTCCACGCACGGGTTGATGCGCGCAGGCGTGCTGCAGCTCTCCCGCTGGGGGATGCTGCAGCCGCTCATCGACGCGGGAACGCCTCCCGTCCACCGGACCACCTTCCACTACGACGACGGCGAGTCGGTCCAGGTGTCGATCCGCCACGCCTTCGGGGTCGGGGCCCTCTACGCCCCGCGGCGGCACCTGCTCGACCGGGTCCTCGTCGACGCCGCAGCGGAGGCAGGCGCCGACGTGCTCCACCAGACCTCCGCCACCGGTCTGCTGCGCGACGGGACGGGCCGGGTCACCGGCGTCCGCGCGCGGGACCGCCACGGGGCGAGCCTGGTCCTGCCCGCGACCTTCAGCGTCGGCGCCGACGGCATCCGTTCGTGGTTCGCCCGGGAGGTCGGCGCGCCCGTCGTGCGGCAGGGACGGTCGGCGAGCGCTGTGCTCTACCGGTACGTTGCCGACCTGCCCGCCGACGGCTACGAGTGGGCCTACCTGGACGGAGCAGCCGCCGGACTGATCCCCACCAACGACGGCCAGACCTGCGTCTTCGTCGGGACCACCCCTGCACGGATGCGTACCCTTCGCCGCAACGGGCCCGAGTCCGCGATGACCGCCCTGGTCGAGGGCTCGCCCGGCGGCCGGCCGCTCGCCGACCGGCTCCGCCGTGCGAGGCCGGTGGGCCGCATGCACGGCTGGGGCGGCACACCCGGCTTCGTACGACACTCGCACGGTCGCGGCTGGGCCCTCGTCGGTGACGCCGGCTACTTCAAGGACCCCATCACGACGCACGGGATGACCGACGCGCTGCGGGATGCCGAGCTGCTCGCCACCGCCGTGCTCGCCACCGTGGGTGGAGCCACGGCGGAGACGACAGCGTTGCGGCGCTACCAGGACACCCGGGACCGTCTCTCCCGCGCCCTGTTCTCGGTCACGGAGCAGGTGGCCGCCTACGACTGGGACGGAGACCGGGTCCGCACCCTGCTGCGGCAGGTCAGCTCGGCGATGAGCGACGAGGTCGACCACCTCGACGCTCTCCCCGCGGACCGGTGGATGGCCCCGGGGCCGAGCAAGACGCCCGCTGACAGGGCGGTCGTCACTCGGTAGCGTGCCACCGGAGAGGGGTCCGCTGTGGAGGTCCGGGTGAGGCTTCTCGGGG
This sequence comes from Nocardioides euryhalodurans, assembly GCF_004564375.1. Classification (NCBI taxonomy): domain Bacteria; kingdom Bacillati; phylum Actinomycetota; class Actinomycetes; order Propionibacteriales; family Nocardioidaceae; genus Nocardioides; species Nocardioides euryhalodurans. The sequence continues at coordinate 3,588,566 of NZ_CP038267.1, read as the reverse complement.
GTTTCGACGTCAGCGTCGACGGAGTTGCCGTGCCGCCGTCGGCGTGGGCGCGCAGGCAGGCCGCCGCGCTGGTCAAGCTGCTGGCCGTGTCCGAGCAGCACCGGCTCCACCGGGAGCAGGTGATGGACGCCCTGTGGCCGGGGCTGCGCGTCGAGGCAGCGGCGCCGCGGCTGCACAAGGCCGCACACTACGCGCGGCGCGCGCTCGGCGACGGCCCCGAGGCCGTGCTGCTCCGTCACGACCTGGTCGCACTCCTACCGACGGGCGAGCTCTCCGTCGACGTCGAGGACTTCCTGAGGGCCGGGCGCGAGGCGATGGCCCAGAACGACGCGCGGCTGGCCGAGCAGGCGCTCGCGTCCTGCCCGAGCGGGCTGCTCCCCGAGGACCGGTACGAACCATGGACCGACGGACCCCGCGGTGAGGTCGAGGCACTGCGCAAGGACCTGCACCGCCTGGCCGGTCGATGGGCGGACCTGGTGCGCCTCACCCCCACGGACGAGGAGGCGCACGTCGCGCTCGCGCGGCAGTACGCCGACCGGGGTGACGTCAGGGGTGCGCTCCGGCAGCTCGAGCGACTGGACCGGTCGCTGCGCCGTGAGCTCGGCACGGCACCCGGTCCCGAGGCCGTGCTGCTGCGGGAGCAGCTCGAGGCTGCCGGCCCGACGCCGGCGGTCCCACCACAGCGCGGCCGGTCGGTGCGGTTGGTCGGTCGCCGCGACCTCGGCGACCAGATCCGCTCCCGGCTCGACCGCTCCCTCACCGGTCGCGGAGGCAGCCTGGTGCTGACCGGCCCCGCAGGCGTGGGCAAGTCGGCCCTGCTCGACCTGACGGAGTCGCTCGCCCGACGACGCGGGTTCCGGACCGGGCGGGGCAGTGCCGCAGCGGTGGAGGGTCCGTGGCCGTACGCGCCCGTGCTCGAGGCACTCGGTGACCTGTGCCGCAAGCATCCGGCCCTCCTCGACGGCCTCGGAGACGACTTCCGCCTCGAGATCGAGCGGGCGCTGTCCGGGCAGGACCTGGACTGGAGCGGCGAGTCGGGACACCAGCGGTTGTTCGTGGCGGTCGCGGAGCTGGTCCGGCTCGCTGCGGCCGGGCACGGCCTGCTCATCGGTGTCGACGACCTCCACGAGGTCGACGACGCGTCGATGCGTCTCCTGCACTACCTCTCGCGTTGCGCCTCGTCCGAGCCCGTCCTCCTCGTGATGGCGGGCCGCCCGCTGACGGGTGGCACGCGGGGAGAGATCCTCGACAGCCTCCTGTCCCGGGACGTGGGGGCCGGGGTCGAGGTCAGGCCCCTCTCCACGGACGCGATCGCCCGGCTCCTGCGCGAGGTCCACCCCCGGCTCTCGCCGGACCTGGTCGAGCGGATCGCCGACCTGAGCGGGGGGCTGCCGTTCACCGCCCTCGAGCTCGCCCGCCGCCAGGGGGTCGGCGAGAACGGCGACGTGGTGCCGCCATTCCCCGTGGCAACCCTGCGGACGTTCAGGAGGCTGGCCCTGCTGGGCATGACGTTCTCGACCGACGAGCTCCTCACCATGTCCGAGGAGGACGAGGAGACTGCCTACGCCCAGCTCGACCTGGCCGTCACCGGGCGGCTGGTGGAGCAGGTCGACGGTGGACACCGGTTCCGACACCCGTTGCTCCGCGAAGCCCTGGTCGACCAGCTGACGGCGTCCGAACGCGTGGCCGAGCAACGAGAGGTGGCCGCCCGGTTGAGCCGTCTCGACGGTCCTCCCACACGGGTCGCTCACCTCTTCGTCGCGGCGGGTCGACCGGCCCTCGCCGTGCCCTTCGTGCTCCAGGCCGTGGAGACGGCCGGCGCCCTGGGGGCCTACCGCGACGCCCTCGCCCTGATCGGCCAGGTCGTGGACCACGCCGGGCCGGCCCACCGGCCACACCTGCTCTCCCGCCGCGGCGACCTGCTGATGGCGGTGGGCGACCCCGCTGCGGTCGAGGCGTACCGGGCAGCCCTGCCCCTCACCTCGGGCAGCGAGCACCGCTTGGTCCGCGCGCGGATGGCACGCGCCGCGACCTCCGCCGGCGACCTGGAGACGGCCCGCGCAGCACTGGCCGGGCTGGAGCTGGAGGGCGACGTCGCGGACGGTCCCATCCTGCTCGGAAGGGGCAACCTCGCCTACTTCAGCGGTGACGTCGACGGGGCGTGGGAGATCGCCGGACGAGCCCGGGAGATGCTGCCACTCGCCCACGACCAGTGGCAGCTCATGGATCTCGTCTCCCTCCAGGGGCTCATCGCCCACCAGCGTGGCGAGTGGTTCGAGCGCTTCCGCATGGAGATGCGACGCACCCAGGGTCGGGACCGACTGGCCACGTCCGTGTTCGACGCCCACCTGTGCGTCGCCGAGTACCTGCTCTACGGTCCCGTGCCCTACGCGGAGGTCATGGCGGAGACCGAGGAGCTACGTCGGCGTGCCACGCAGGCCGGCGCGCTGCGCGGTGTCGCGTTCGCGACCGCCCTCATCGGAGAGGCCGCCCTGTTGAAGGGTGACCTCGACAGGGCGGAGCAAGAGCTGGCGGAGGCAGTCGAGCTGCACCGCGAGATCGACGCCACAGCAGGTGAGGCGCACAGCCTCCAGCGTCTGGCCGAGGTCCGGTTGGCACTCGGAGACCGCGAGGATGCCGTGCGCCTGCTGCACCAGGCGCTGCCGTTGGCACGGTGGTCGGTGATCAGCCTGCACCTGCTCCAGCGCGTCTACGGCACGATGATCAGCGCCGCTCCCGATGCGGTGGCGGCACGTGCCGTGGTCGACCGGGCCGAGGCCACGATGGGTGATCAGGATCGCTGTCCGCTGTGCGACGTGATGTTCGCCGTCCCGGCGGCGATCGCCTGCGCGGACGTCAGTGATGTCGAGGACGCCCGGCGCCACCTGGCGGTCGCCGAGCAGTCGGCCTCCCGCTGGGCGGGCACCGCCTGGGAGGCCTCCGTGCTGGAGGCGAGGGCACACCTTGCCGGCGCCGAGGGACGGCACGAGGAGGCCGCGGCGCTCATCGGACGCGCCGAGCTCCTCTTCGAGGTCGCCGGGCAGCAGCGTGACGCCTCGCGGTGCCGCCGAGGCGTGGCCCTGGCGACGCGGGGTGCCTAGGCCACGGCCCGTCGGCGCTCGGTCGCCGACCCGGACACAGTGCTACCGTCCGGACAACGGTGTGCCGGGAGGGGAGATGCAGGTCATCGTCCGCCTGCTCGGTGGGTTCGAGGTCGCTGTGGACGGCCACACCGTTCCTGGCCAGACGTGGAACCGGCGCCCCGCTGCCGCGCTCGTCAAGCTGCTCGCCCTGCAGCCGCAGCGACGGCTGCCGCGGGAACGTGTGATCGACGCACTCTGGCCCGACCTGCTGGTCGAGGATGCCTTGCCCCGGCTCCACAAGGCCGCTCACTTCGCACGTACGGCGCTGGGCGTGCGTGACGGCATCGTCGCAAGCGGCGGGTCCATCGCCCTCTTCCCGGGGGTCCAGGTGACGCTCGACGTCGAGGAGTTCGAACGCGCCGCGGAATCGGCGCGGACCGGCGGGCGTGACGCCGCCCGGCAGGCGGTCGCCCTCTACCCCGGGGACCTCTTGCCGGACGACCTCTACGAGCCCTGGACCGACGCGACGCGCTCCCGGCTGCGGTTGCGTCATCTCGAGCTGCTCGCCGCTGCCGGGATGTTCGAGGAGCTCGTGGCCGCCGACCCGCTCGACGAGGAGGCGCACCTCGCCCTGGTGCGCGACCACGTACGAGCAGGTCGTCGCCAACCCGCCCTGGCCGCTCTGGACCGCCTGACGGACACCCTCGAACGGGAGCTGGGCGTCCCTCCCGGACCCGCCGCGGAGGAGCTGCGCAGCCAGGCGGCTGCCCTGGCCGTCCCCCTCCCGGACCCGGACGCGGCAGGCACCGAGGCCGGACCGGCGCCCGCTCCGCAGGCGCGGCTCCCGGCGCCGAGGGCGAGGCTGATCGGCCGGGCCGACGACCTCGCGGCGGTCTCGTCGCTCCTGCGCGAGCACCGGATCGTCACGATCACCGGCCCCGGGGGTGCCGGCAAGTCGACCCTGGCGCTGGCCGTGGCCCGTGCCCTCGAGGAGGACGGGACCACCCACGGACCCGTCGAGGTGGCGCTGGCACCGCTCGCGCCCGTCCACGATGCTGCTGGCGTCGTGCGGGCGGTCGCGGAGGCGACCGGCGTCCAGGGCGAGGGAGCGGTCCGCTCCTCGTCCCTGGCGGCCAACCTCGCCACGCGCAGGCTGCTGCTCGTGCTGGACAACTGCGAGCACCTGCTGGACCCGAGCGCCGAGCTCGTCGACGCGATCCTCGATGCGGGGCCACGCGCACGGGTCCTCGTGACCAGCCGCGAGCCGCTCCGTGTCGACGGCGAGGCAGAGCACCGGATCGGGTCCCTGGGGCCGGAGTCGGTGAACCTGTTCGTGGAGCGTGCCGCTGCCGCGGCCGGACCCGGGATCGTCGACGCCGGCGACCCACGCGTCAGCGTGCTGTGCCAGCGTCTCGACGGGCTGCCGCTCGCGATCGAGCTCGCGGCAGCCCAGCTGCGCCACCTCGCCCTCGGCGAGATCATCGATCGCCTCGACGACCGGCTCACCCTGCTCGTGGGCGGGCGACCCCAGGCCGGGGAGCGGCACTCAGCCCTCTCCGCGACCATCGAGTGGAGCCATCGGCTGCTCGACGAGGGCACGCGCGACGTCTTCGACCGCCTCGGGGTGTTCCCGGGCGGCTTCGACCTCGCGGCGGTCCGGGCCGTCACGCAGGACCCCGACGCCGGCCACGTGACGAACCTGCTGGGAGACCTGGTCGCCAAGAGTCTCGTCGTCCACGACCCGCAGCGCCGGAGGTACCGGTTGCTCGAGACCATCCGCCTGTTCGCGGCGCAGAGCCTCGACAGGTCCGGCGAGGCGGCGGCGACCACCGAGCGGCTGCGCCGCCACGCGGTCACGCGCGCCACGACCGAGCCCCGGGCTCGGGCCTGGCTGTCCACCTCCTTGGCCGCCCGGAGCCGCGACGACCTGGACAACGTCCGGTTCGCCTTCGAGGCCAGCCTCGCCGCAGGCGACAGGCCCGCGGCTGTCGATCTCGCGATCGGCCTGTCGACGCTGTGGCGCAACGCCGTGTCCTACGCGGAGGGACGTCGCTGGATCGACGCGCTCCTGGGGAGCGACCTCGCACCGCGAGACCGGCTGTGGACCCTGATCATGGACGCCGACGTCTGCCTCGGCTTCGGCGACGCTCGCTCGATGCGCAGGGCCGCCGTCGAGGCCACCACGCTGGCGGGCGCCGTCGACGACGAGGGGGCCGCCGTGATCGCGGCCATCTACGAGGCGATGGTCCACCTCGACGCGCCGGACCGCGCCGCTGAGCGCCTGCTGCACGCGTCGGCCCGGGCACGGGAGGCGGGCGAACCGGGCCTGGAGCGGCTGGCACGGGGTTACCGCGTGGTGGCACTGCGCATGCTGGGCACGACCGACGGCCTCCGCGAGGAGGCGCTGGCGCTCACCGACGACGCTCCGGACCGTGACTATGCCCGGTACCTGTGTCACTGGGCAGCCAGCCTGGTCGCGCTGGTGGACCGGGACGGCGCGTGGCTCCACCACCTCATGGAGCAGCAGCGCAGCGACCTGTCGGCCACCGGGCTGCACGAGAACTGGTTGACGCTCTACTGGGGCGCGCTGGCGCTCATCGCGCAAGGGGGTGACTACCTGCCGGAGCTGCGCCGTGCGCGTGCCTGGGCCGCGGCGGAGGGTCGCTCGGCCGAGGCGGACTGCGTCCTCGCCCTCGCGTATGCGGCGGCCTGTCGCGACGGGTGGGAGGAGGCCGCCGAGCTGCTGGGCGCCACCGAGGGCTCCCTTCTCCACGGCACCGCCAGCTTCATCCACCAGGCGCTGCTGGGTGAGCAGCTGGTGAAGCCACGGCTCGGCGAGGCGTACGCCGAGGTGGCCGCGCGCGGTCGGCACCTCTCCCACGCCCAGGTCCTGGCCGACCGCGGTCTCTGAGGTCCGGGCGCGCGGCAGCGGGCCGGGGAACGCCCCGGCCACGGACCTCCGGGTCGCGTACCGTGCTCGGATGGGCTTCTCGGAGCGGCCTCCGGATCGTGAGGTCCTGGCCGGCGGTCCCGCTCGCGCCCCGCTGCTCGACAGGCTCCCGCCCGCCTGGCGGCGTCGAGGTGCTCTCGTCGGCGCCGTCGCGCTCGGTGTCGTCGTCGGCGTCGGCACCGCCCTCTGGTGGCAGGACCCGCCTCGCGAGGCGACGCCGGAGCCCGCACCGACGGAGGTGGCCGACCCCGAGGTACGGCTCGTGCTCGTCAGGGTCGTGGCGCCCGCTCGACCGCAGCAGCTGGGCGACGACCAGAGCATCCCGCTCCGGATCGACGGCGCACTCCTGCACGGTCGTGGTCCCGGCACCGCGACCGTCACGAGGATCCATCGACCGGGCAGCAGCCTCGCGATCGACGTCCCCGCGCTCCCCGTCGAGCTCTCCGCCGACCGGTCCTCCGGGCGGGTCCGCCTCGAGCTCACCCCCGGGGACTGCGGGCTCGCGACCGAGTGGACGCCGAGCGCGCGGCCGTTCACCGTCACCTGGCGCGACGAGCTCGGCGACGTCCGCACGGGCCTCGGGGGAGAGCACGACGCGTCGATGGAGCTCGCGATGATCCGCTACCTCGACGTCGTCTGCGGCAACGCGGGCGACGGGTTGTGACCGGACGCACGGCGTCGCGGGTTTGCCCCGGCGTCGCGCGTCCGACCAGCCTTGACGGCATGTCCTCCCCCGTGACCGTCTCCATCACCCGCCACCTCGACACCGACCGGTCGGCGGAGATGACCGCGTGGGTGCGCGCGGGGACCGCGCTCGCGGGCGAGTTCCCCGGCTTCCTCGGGGCCGGGTGGGTGCAGTCCGGGCCGGACTCCCGGGAGTGGCACATGCTCTACCGGTTCGCCGACGCCGACGCGCTCGCGACCTGGGAGTCCTCCCCGCAGCGCGCCTGGTGGCTGGGGGCCGCGCAGGACCTCGGGGTCGTCGAGGCGCGGGTGGAGCGCCGCACCGGCATCGAGGGCTGGTTCGACGAGCCCACGAGCCGCGACGTCGAGGAGCGGGCCCCCGGCGTACGGCCGGCACCGCCGCGGTGGAAGCAGGCCACCGTGATCTGGCTGGCGTTCTTCCCACTCAGCCTGCTCACCACGGTCGCCCTGGGGGCGTTCGTCCCCGATCTCCACGTCGCGCTGCGGGTGCTCACCAGCACCCTGCTGATGACGCCGGTGATGACCTACCTGGCCCTGCCGTTCATGACGGCCCGGCTCGCCTGGTGGCTGCACCGCTGACCACCCACCGGGACACCGGGCCGCGAGGGGGAATAGCCACGCTCGAGCAGTGGTTGCCCCCGGCAACCACAGCGTCCTGCCCGCACCACCCCCAGGAGCCCCTCCAGCGTGTCCCCCGCCACCCGTCGCCAGCAGCGCGTCACCTTCGCGGTCCTCACGGTCGCCGTGGGTTCGTTCGCGCTCCTGCAGTCGCTGATCGTCCCCGTCCTGGCGCAGATCCAGGTCGAGTACGACACCGACCAGTCGACCGTGACCTGGGTGCTGACGGCGTACCTGCTCTCTGCCTCCATCGCCACCCCGCTGCTCGGCCGGATCGGCGACGTCGTCGGCAAGAAGCGGATGCTGGTCGCCACGCTCGTGGCCCTGTCCGTCGGGTCCCTGATGGCGGCGCTCGCGCCGAGCATCGGCTGGCTGATCGCCGCGCGGGTCGTCCAGGGCGCCGGCGGCGGGGTGCTGCCACTGTCCTTCGGGATCATCCGCGACGAGTTCACCGCGAAGATGACCAACGCCCTGTCCGTGCTGGCCTCGCTCACCGCGGTCGGCTTCGGCTTCGGCATCGTCGTGGCGGGCCCGATCGTCGACGCCCTCGGCTACCACTGGCTGTTCTGGCTGCCGATGGTCGTCACCGCGGTCGCGGCCGTCGCGGCCGTCGCCCTGATCCCCGAGTCGCCCCGCGGTGCCCCCGAGCGGCTCCCGCTGCTCCCCGCCGTGCTGCTCGCCGGCTGGCTGCTCACGCTGCTGCTCCCGGTCAGCCAGGGGAACAAGTGGGGTTGGTCCTCCCCCGCCGTGCTCGTGCTGCTGGCCGTCTCGGCCGCGCTGATCGCGGCCTGGGTCCGGCTCGAGACCCGCGTCCGGGTCCCGCTGATCGACATGCGGATGATGCGGCTGCGCGGCGTGTGGACGACCAACCTGGTCACCCTCTTCGTCGGGTTCGGGATGTTCGCGTCGTTCGCGTTCCTCCCCCAGCTGCTGCAGACCCCGGTGGCGTCCGGCTACGGCTTCGGCGCCTCGATCACCGAGTCCGGGCGGTTGCTGCTCCCCTCGGCCGTCGGGAGCTTCGCCGTCGGCTTCCTGACCGCACCGCTGATGGCGCGCTTCGGCGCCCGCCCCGTGATCCTCACCGGCACGATCCTCTCCGCGCTGTCGTACGTCGCCATGGCGCTCTTCCACGGCAGCACCGGCGAGCTGCTCGTCGGCATCACGCTGCAGGGCCTCGGCACCGGCCTGGTGATCTCGAGCAGCGCCTCGGTCGTGATCGCCAGCGTGCCCGCCCACCAGACCGGCGTCGCGAGCGGCATGAACGCCAACATCCGCACCATCGGCGGCTCGATCGGCTCGGCCGTCACCGCCGGCATCGTCACCGCCCACCTCGGGCCCGCCGGCTTCCCGGACGAGGCGGGGTACACCGTCGCGTTCCTCGTCCTGGCGGGCTGCCTGGTGGTCGCCTCGGTGGCCGCGCTGGCGATCCCGGACATCCACCGGACCGGCCGTTCACCCGCTCCGGAGGGGGCCGCACCGGTGCACGAGCGGCCCCTGGAGGCCGAGAGGTCAACGGTTCGGTAACACCTCGTCAACAGATCGCCGGAGGGTGCTGACAGCCCTTGGATCGAGGGTGCATAGTTGCTGTCAGCCCCGCAGGTGACCCGAGACACCTGCGGGGCCTCTTACATTTCCGGGCGGAGTCACTCCATCCGCAGGAACTCCAGGTGCCGCTCGTACTCGTCGAGGCAGTCGTGGATGATCTGCGACTCGCGGTAGCCCATCACGTCGTAGTCCTGGGCCCCGGTGTCGAGGTGGACGTCGAGCTTGGCGTACTGGTCGCGGTCGCCGATCATCCGGCCGCCGTAGGTCGGCACCGGCGACATGGTCACCTGCACCCGGTAGCGGAACGGGTGCTCCGGGTGCTCGGTGTCGTCGGCCCGCAGCTCGACGTAGCGGCCGCCGTGCTCGTCGTCCTCCGAGGGCTCCGCCACCCCCTGGACCGCGGTCGCGTTGACGCCGCGCGCCTGGAGCTCCGCGGCCACCTCGGTCAGCGCCGGCGCGACGACGGTGTCGAGGTGCCGCTCGGCGTCGTCGCGGTCGACGAAGTTGGTCACCCGGGCGATCCGGGACCGCCACGACTCACGGTCCTCCGGCCCCGGCGCGGGTCGGTGGTGGACGCCGCCGCCGGACTCCACGCGCTGCAGCTCGCGCCGCATCGCCTTGTAGAGCCCCCACATCACCAGGATCATCACGATCGCGAACGGCAGCCCCATGATCACCGTGGCGTACTGGAGGGCGTAGATCCCACCCACCGCCAGCACCGAGATCGTCAGCAGGCCGGTGACGGCCGCCCAGACGATCCGCTGCCACGCGGCGCCGTCCTCCTGGACATGGCGCAGTCGCGAGCACAGGTTGGCCATGACGAGTGCGCCCGAGTCGGCGGAGGTGACGTAGAACAGCAGGCCGACGAAGGTCGCCACCGCGATCACCACACCCGACGCGGGGTACTGCTCGACCAGCATGAAGAAGCCGCGTCCGTCGTAGTTCTGCGCGGCCTCGGTGAACGCCTCGTCGCCGCCACGGACGCGGTCGAGCGCTGCGTTGCCGAAGATCGAGACCCACATCACGATGTAGGCGAACGGGATCACCATCGTCCCGGCGACGAACTGCCGGATCGTGCGGCCCCGCGAGATGCGCGCCAGGAACAGGCCGACGAACGACGCCCAGGCGACCCACCACGCCCAGAAGAAGAGCGTCCAGAGGTTCATCCACTCGTTGGCCTGGTCGTAGGCCATGGTGTCCATCGTCAGGCCGGGGAACGAGGCGACGAAGTCGCCGACGTTCATGACGACGCCCTCGAGCAGCAGCTGGGTCTTGCCGGTGACGAGCACCCAGCCGGCCAGCGACAGCGCGAGCAGCACGTTGAGCTGGGAGAGGAACCGGATGCCCTTGTCGACGCCCGTGGTCGCGGAGATCGCTGCGATCGTGATCGCCAGCACGGCCAGGCCGATCTGGGCGCCGAGCCCGACGGGCACCCCGAACAGCTCGTTGAGGCCGATGTTGAGGAAGACCACGCCGATGCCGAGGCTGGTGGCCACCCCGAACACGGTGCCGAGGACGGCCGCGGTGTCGACCGCGTGGCCGAGCACCCCGTCGATGCGCTTGCCGAAGATCGGGTAGAGCGCGGAGCGGACGGCGAGCGGCAGGTTGAGCCGGTAGGCGAAGAACCCGAGCGCCATGCCCATCAGGGCGTACATCGCCCAGCCCGTGATGCCGTAGTGGAAGAGCGTCCACACGGTGGCGTCACGGGCCGCCTGCACCGTCCCGCCGTCGCCGACCGGTGGGGCGACGTACTGGGTGACGGGCTCGACCACGGAGAAGAACATGACGTCGGTGCCGATGCCGGCCGCGAACAGCATCGACGCCCACGCGAAGGTCGAGAACTCCGGACGCGAGTGCTCGGGACCGAGCCGCATCGTGCCGAAGCGCGAGATGCCGAGGTAGAGGACGAACACCAAGATGGCGGTGCCGAGGGCGATGTAGAACCAGCCGAAGGCGCCGCCGACCCAGACGGTCCAGTCGTAGATCGTCGCGTACGCGGAGTCCGGGGTCGCGATGGCCCAGATCGCGACGGCGACGACGCCCAGCAACGAGGCGCCGAAGACCGGCCACTTGACCGGTGGTCCGCTGAAGAGTCCGCTGCGCCGGGGTTGCTCGGCCGGGGTCTCGGGGACCGCCCTGGTGTCGGTGCTCATGCGTGCTCTCCTCTTCTCGGGGCGGGTCGGGCGCCCGCGGCGCTCGGCAGCTCGTGGGTGTCCCAGGCGTCGTTGCGGGGATCGCCCGGCGGGTACGGCGGGTCGCCGCGACCGTGCCGGTACCACGGGACCTCGGCTGCGGGGAGCGGGGTGTTCCCCGCGATCAGGTCGGCGGCCTTCTCGGCGACCATCATCACCGGCGCGTAGATGTTGCCGTTGGTCACGAACGGGAAGACCGAGGCGTCGACGACCCGCAGCCCCTCCGTGCCGTGGACCCGCATCGTGGCCGGGTCGACGACCGCCGCGTCGTCGGTGCCCATCTTCGCGGTGCACGACGGGTGCAGCGCCGTCTCCGCGTCGCGGGCCACCCAGTCGAGGATCTCCTGGTCGGTCTCCACCGACGGTCCGGGCGAGATCTCCCCGCCGCTGAACGCCGCGAAGCCCGGCTGCTCGAGGATGTTGCGCGCCGCCCGGACCATCTCGATCCACTCCCGGCGGTCGCTCTCCGTCGACAGGTAGTTGAACTGCAGGGCGGGGTGCTCGCGCGGGTCGGTCGACCGGATCTTCACGGTGCCGCGGGTGTCGGCGTACATCGGTCCGATGTGGACCTGGTAGCCGTGGACGCCGTAGTCGGACTCGGCCGGCTTGCTGCCGTCGTAGCGGATCGCGATCGGCAGGAAGTGGAACATCAGGTTCGGCCAGGTCACCTCGTCGTTGCTGCGGATGAAGCCACCCGCCTCGAAGTGGTTGGACGCTCCGACGCCACGGCGGCCGAAGAGCCACTCGGCGCCGATCCGCGGCTTGTGGTGGTGGGCCAGCCACGGCGCGATCGAGACCGGCTGCGTGGCCGCGTGCTGGATGTAGACCTCGAGGTGGTCCTGCATGTTGGCGCCGACGCCCGGCAGCTCCACCGCCGTGGTCACGCCGACGGACCGGAGGTGCTCGGGGTCGCCGATGCCGGCCAGCTGCAGCAGCTGCGGGCTGTTGAACGCGCCGCCGCAGAGGATCACCTCGCCGGCGGTCACGGAGCGGTGCAACCGCCCGCCCCGCGTGTAGTCGACGCCGGTGCACCGCTTGCCCTCCATCCGCAGGCCGGTGACGAGCGCGAGGGTCTCGACGTCGAGGTTCTTGCGGTGCATGACCGGGTGGAGGTAGGCCCGCGCCGCCGAGAGCCGGCGTCCGCGGTGGACGTTGCGGTCGAACTTCGCAAACCCCTCCTGGCGGTAGCCGTTGACGTCGTCGGTCAGCGGGTAGCCGGCCTGCTGCACCGACTCGAAGAAGGCGCCGAAGAGCGGCGACGTCGCCGGACCGCGCTCGAGGACCAGGGGCCCGGAGCCGCCGCGCCATGCGTCGGCGCCGGCGAGGCAGGTCTCCATCCGCTTGAAGTAGGGCAGGCAGTGGGCGTAGTCCCACTCCTGCATGCCCGGCTCCCCCGCCCAGCGCTCGTAGTCCATCGGGTTGCCACGCTGGAAGATCATGCCGTTGATCGAGCTGGAGCCGCCGAGGACCTTGCCGCGGGCGTGGTAGACCCGCCGGCCCCCCATGTGCGGCTCGGGCTCGCTCTCGTACTTCCAGTCGTAGAGCTTGTTGCCGATGGGGTACGGCAGGGCCGCCGGCATGTGGATGAAGGGGTCGAGGATCGAGTCGTTGCGCCCTGCCTCGAGCACCAGCACGCTCGTGCCGGGGTCCGAGGAGAGCCGGTTGCCGAGCGCGGAGCCGGCCGAGCCGCCCCCGACGACGACGTAGTCGTAGTGCTTCTCGCTCACTGGGTCGTCCCTCCCGTGCGGTCCGGGAACCAACCGGCGGGCGCCGGCCGGGTGTTGTGCCAGATGTGCTTGGTCTCGCGGTACTCCTCCAGTCCGGCGAGGCCGAGCTCGCGGCCGTTGCCCGACTGCTTGAAGCCGCCCCACTCCGCCCCGGGCACGTACGGGTGGTAGTCGTTGATCCAGATCGTGCCGTGCCGCAGGCTGCTGGCGACCCGCTCGGCGCGCCCGGCGTTCTCGGTCCACACCGCGCCCGCCAGCCCGTAGACCGTGTCGTTGGCGAGGCTGATCGCCGCCTCCTCCGCGGAGTCGCGGTCAGGCCCCTCGAACGTCTCGACGGTCAGCACCGGACCGAAGGACTCGTCCCGCACGCACCGCATGTCGGTGGCGCAGTGGTCGAGGATCGTGGGCAGGTAGAAGAAGCCGTCGTCGTACGCCGCGCCCTCGGGGCGGGCGCCCCCGCAGCGCAGCTCGGCTCCGTCCTCGAGCGCCTCGGCGACGTACTGCTCGACCTTGGCGCGGTGGGCGGCACTGACCAGCGGCCCGGTCTCGGCGTCGTCGTCGAACGGCCCGCCCAGCCTGATGTCGCGGGCTCGCTCGACCAGCGCGTCGACCATCTGGTCGTGCACGCTCGCCTCGACGATCAGCCGTGCTCCGGCCGAGCAGACCTGGCCGGAGTCGAGGAAGACCGCGGTCAGTGCGTTGTCGATCGCTGCCGGCAGGTCGGCGTCGGCGAAGACGACGTTGGGGTTCTTGCCGCCGAGCTCGAGGGCCACCCGCTTCACGGTGGGCGCGGCGGCCGCCATGATCGCGCGGCCGGTCACCAGGCCTCCGGTGAAGGAGACCAGGTCGACGTCCGGGTCCTCGACCAGGGGCGCCCCCGCGGTCGCACCGGCGCCGAGCACCAGGTTGGCGACCCCGTCGGGGAGCCCGACGTCGGTCAGGGCCCGCATCAGCCACATGGCGGTGCTCGGCGTGAGCTCGCTCGGTTTCAGCACGAAGGTGTTGCCGGCCACCAGGCACGGCGCGACCTTCCACGCGGTCTGCAGCAGCGGGTAGTTCCACGGCGTGATCAGCGAGCAGACGCCCACCGGCTCGTGGACGACCCGGCTCGACACGTCGGGCATGCCGGTGTCGACGACGCGGCCGGCTTCGGCGGTGGCGAGGTCGGCGAAGTGGCGGAAGACCGCCTCGATGTCGTCGACGTCGATCTGGGACTCCACGAACCGCTTGCCGGTGTCGAGCGACTCCAGCCGTGCGACCTCGTCGCGGTCCGCCACGAGCCGGTCGGCCAGGCGCCGCAGCAGCGCCCCCCGCTCCGGGGCAGGGGTGCGCGGCCAGGGGCCGGCGTCGAAGGCAGCGCGCGCAGCAGCCACAGCCTCCCGAGCGTCGTCCGCTGTCGCTTCGGCCACGGTGACGACCTCGCGGCCGTCAGCTGGGCAGTGGATGGTCCGTGTTCCCGAGTCACGTGCCGGTCGCCAGGCGCCGGCGATGAACAGGGTGTCCATGGCCTCCCTCTGAGGTTGTGTGCGCATCAGTCTGGCGCGTCAGCGGTGCCGCGGTCCACTGTCAGTGGCCTCGGATCGTCGACGAGATGTCGCCGAGAGGCTCAGGCTCCGGGGAACGACCCCGACATGCCGCCGCAGCCCGGGCTGCGGTCGCGGCAGTCGGCAACCTCGGGCGCGACCACGTTCGGGCAGCCGCGAGCGCTGGGTCGAAGGGGACACCTGGCTTCCGGACCAGCTGTTCCCATCGACCCAGCCGTCCCCGCCCCCGCGTGCCCCGGCGGTGGTCCCGCACCGTCACAGGGTTCGAGCAGCTCCCCGACCACGCCCCCCGATGGGGTGCGTTGCTAGGAGCCGGACCGAACGTCGGCGACGTACTCGTCGGTGTAGCGCTGCGTCAGCCGCGTCCACCTCGACCACTCGGACTCGCTCAGCCCCAGGTCCACCGTCTTGCCGGACGCCGAATGGCTGCGCAGGAACGCCACGTCCTCCGGGTGGCTCTCCGCGATCCAGCGGTCCACCTTCGCGAGATGCGCGGTGACCCCGTTGAACTCCACGAGCTGGGTGTAGTCGGCAAGCGTGACCTCACCGTCCTGCACCACGACCTCGACGGTGTTGTCCCCGAAGGGCCCCCGTCCGACTTCCTCCGAGCCCCTCAGGTGCATCGAGTAGGGGCAGGTGAAGACGACGCCCTCCGTGGCCTCGGCGGTACGCCGACACGGCTGCATCATGCGCTCGACGTCCCAGGCCACGTCGCGCTGCAGGGTCGAGCGCCAGGTGTCCCACGGCTGCACCCCGTCGGCCATGAGGTCGGCCATCCGGTCGGCGTCGAGGTCGGCGTACGCCGCCGCGAACTCCTCGGCGGTCGCCCGGTCGGCAGCACGGTCCTGGCCGGGAACGGCGGGGGCGGGCTCGGGTCGTTCGGCGGGGCCGGGGCCCCACAGCGCGACCGCCGTGACGGCGACGACGACCAGGGCTGCCGCGGCGCCGATCGCGAGCCAGCGAACAATCCGCGGGCGCGTGCCTGCAGGGCCGGCGACCGCGTCGCGGAAGGCCTGGAGCTCGGTCTGGGTGTCGGTGTCGTTCATGGCGTCCTCCGCGTGGCGGTGGAGGAGCGCGACCAGATCACGCTCGACGTGCTGCGTGCTCACGACCGGCCCTCCCACTCTCGGGCGAGCGCGGCGATCCCGCGGCTCGCGTGCTTCTTGACCGATCCCGCGGAGATCCCGAGCGTGTCCGCGATCTCGAGCTCGGACTGGTCGAGGTAGTAACGCAGGACCAGCACCTGGCGTTGCCGGGTCGGCAGCGCCGTGACCGCGGCCCAGAGCCGGTCGGCCTCGTGGTGGGCGACGGCGGCGTGCTCGGCCGAGTCCAGCTCCTCGGAGCGCGGCACCAGCCGCAGCACCGCCGCGCCTGCCGTACGCCGCCGGCGCAGCGAGTCCCGTCCACCGTTGACGACGGTCCGGTCGAGGAACGCCGCGGCGGACTGGGGGTCGCGCAGGTGCGACCAGCGGCGGTACAGGCTGGCGAACGCCTCCTGCACCACGTCCTCGGCGGTACGCCGGTCATCGACCAGCAGCGAGGCCAGCCCCACCAGCCGACGGTGGTGCGCGACGAACAGCTCGGCCACCGCCTTGTCCCGGTCATCCGCGACAGCGCGGATCCCCGGTCCGGGACCAGGTCCCGACTCGTGGGTCTTCCTCATGGCCTCCACATGGGCAAAGACGAAGGTCCGCGTCAAGGGTTGACCGGACGGACCGGAAATTTTCGGCGTCCCACCCGGACACGGCTGCGAGTGGTGGGGGCACGACCTGCCGACCCCTCGGGCCGCCGACTACCGGACGGTCGTCAGAGGTAGAGGCCGGTGGCCTCGTCGGCCAGCCGGTCGGCGGCGACGGCGTGGACGTCACGCTCCCGCATCACGACGTAGACCTCGCCCTGGACCTCAACCTCGGCCTTGTCCTCGGGGTCGAACAGCACCCGGTCGCCCTTCTCGACGGCGCGCGCGTGGGGGCCGACCGCGATGACGCGCGACCACGCGAGTCGCCGCGCACCCATGGCGGCCGTCGCCGGGATGACGATCCCGCCGCTGGAGCGTCGCTCCCCGGAGTCCTGGTCGACCTCGACCAGGAGCCGGTCGTGGAGCATCTTGATGGGCGCCTTGTCGGTCACCGGGAGGTGCTCCTCAGCTCGCTACCTTGCGGATCGTGACGAACAGCGCGATCGCGCCGACCACGGTCCCGGCCACCTTGAGGATGTTGTCGGTCCGGGGCTGCCCGGTCGCGGTGTCGACGAAGAACGCCCTCACCTGGCTGACCTCCCGCGACACGATCGTCTTCGGGTGGGCTCGGTAGAGGAGCTGGTCGATCGTGCCGGCGAGGCGCTCGCGGGTCTCTTCGATCTCCCGCTCCAGGGACGGCAGGTCGTTGCTCACGCGGGAAGGCTACCAATCCGGTCGGGGTCGAACCCGACCGGCAGCTCGAGGCGGTGGGCGGCCATCAGCGCCTCGTCCGTGAGCAGGTCGTACGTCGGGCCGTCGGCGACGACCGTCCCCTCGGCGAGGACGACCGAGCGCGGGCACAGCTCGAGGGCGTACGGCAGGTCGTGGGTCACCATCAGCACGGTGACGTCGAGCGAGCGGAGGATCTCGGCGAGCTCGCGGCGCGAGGCGGGGTCGAGGTTGGAGGACGGCTCGTCGAGCACCAGGATCTCCGGCTCCATCGCCAGCACCGTGGCGACCGCGACGCGACGCCGCTGGCCGAAGGACAGGTGGTGGGGCGGACGGTCGGCGTACGCGGCCATCCCGACCTTGTCGAGGGCCTCCATCACGCGCCGGTCGAGCTCGGGGCCGCGCAGCCCGAGGTTGGCCGGGCCGAAGGCCACGTCCTGGCGCACCGACCCGAGGAACAGCTGGTCGTCGGGGTCCTGGAAGACGATGCCGACCCGGCGCCGGACCTCCTTGAGGTTCTCCTTCACGACCGGCAGCCCGCTGACGGAGACCGAGCCGGCACCGGCGGCGAGGATCCCGTTGAGGTGCAGCACGAGCGTGGTCTTGCCGGCGCCGTTGGGGCCCAGCAGGGCGACCCGTTCGCCGGGGTGCACGTGGAGGTCGACGCCGAAGAGCGCCTGGTGGCCGTCGGGATAGGCGTACGCCAGGCCCGTGACCTCGAGGGTGGGGGTGCTCATCGCGGCAGCCGCCCGTCGTAGCCGCGGGAGAGCATCGCGAGGTGGACCCGCTCGCCGCGCTCGTAGGAGCGGATGAAGAGCGAGCCCATCGCCCGGGCGAGCGCCGGCCAGTGCCGCGGGGAGCGCGGCTCGCAGCCGCGCGCCCGCATCGCGGTCGTCATCCGGCCGAGCTCGGCGGTGACCACGTCGAGGTAGCGGATCATGAAGCCCATGATCTGCACCAGCAGGTCGGGCATCCGCAGCCGCTGCAGCCCGCGGAGCAGGTCGTCGGGCTCGGTGGTGGCCGCGAGCGTGAGGGCGGCCAGCACGCCGAGGGTCGCCTTCACCAGCAGTGCGGCCGCCGCGGCGAGGCCGGGCTCGGAGACGGTCAGGCCGAGCACCTCGGTGCGCGGGCCGGTGGCCACGAAGGGCAGCAGCAGCGCGAAGACGACGAACGGCACCTCGACCACCATCCGCTTGGCGAGGTAGGTCGGCGGCACCGTCGACAGCGCCACCACGCCGAGCAGCAGCGCGGCGTAGACGGCGTACGCCGGCCACGCCTGCGGCGGCGTGGCGACGACGACCAGCATGAAGCCGACCAGGCCGACGACCTTGAGGTGGGACGGCGCCCGGTGGAGCGGGCTGTGGGCGTGGAAGTGCAGCCGGTGGCCGTGACCGGCGCCCACCTCAGGCCTCGTCCGAGGTGGCGGGCGCGTCGCCCCGTCGGCGCAGCGCCCAGAAGAGGGCGCCGCTGAGCCCCGCCATGACGGCGACGCCGACGATTCCCGCCACGGCGCTGCTGGCGCGGTCGTCCTCGACGCCGCGCGTGCCGTAGTCGGCGAGCGGGCTGCCGGCGGTCGGCGAGTCCTCGGCCGTGTCGAGGAAGCCGGTCTGCTCGGCGACGTACTCGAGCCCGTCGGGGTGGGAGCTCGCGTAGTAGCTGGCGACGCCGGCGACCAGGAGCACGACGAGCAGGCCGATCGCGAGGAAGGCGCGGGTGCTGAGGCGGGCGGTCATCGGGCCGCCGCCGGGCGGATCTCGAGCTCGCGCTGGGCGAGCAGCGGCCGGGCGCCGTGGACGAGGTCGGGGCGTACGGCGACCACGCTCGCCACGACCAGGCCGGTGATGATCCCCTCGCCGATGCCGATGACGGTGTGCCAGGCCAGCATCGCCGTGAGCAGGGTGCCGAGGTCGACGGGAGCGTTGCCGCCCACCTCGAAGAGGAGGGTGAAGACGAGCGCCGCGACGGGCACGCTCACGGCGGCTCCGATCGCGGCGGCGGGGGCGACGCTCGCGGGTCGCTTGGGCAGCACGGCGCGCAGCCCGACGAAGACCAGCCACCCGACGGCGACGGTGACCAGGCCGATGAGCGTGATGTTGGTGCCGAGCGCGGTGATGCCGCCGTCGGCCATCAGCAGCGCCTGCACGAGGAGGACGACGCTCAGGCAGAGCACCGCCGACCACGGGCCGACGAGGACCGCCGCGAGTGCACCGCCCATGAGGTGGCCGCTGGTCCCCGCGCCGACCGGGAAGTTGATCATCTGGGCCGCGAAGACGAAGGTCGCGACGAGGCCCGCCATGGGGGCGGTACGGTCGTCGAGTTCGCGCCGGGCGCCCCGGAGCGCCACCGCCACGCCGGCCGCCGCGACCACGCCGGTGGCCAAGGACGTGGGGGCGTCGAGGAATCCGTCGGGAACGTGCATGATGCCCAGCGTACGTTATTGCAAACGAGTTGCAACAAGGAGACTTCCGTGAGCCAGCGCCTCTCCCCCGGCGACACCGCGCCCGACTTCACCCTGACCTCCGACACCGAGGAGCAGGTGTCGCTGTCGGCCCTGCGCGGCCGCAAGGTGATCGTGTACTTCTACCCCGCCGCGATGACGCCCGGCTGCACCACGCAGGCGTGCGACTTCAGCGAGTCCCTCGACTCGCTGCAGGGGGCCGGCTACGAGGTGCTCGGCGTCTCGAAGGACGCGCCCGCCAAGCTGGCGAAGTTCCGGGAGCGCGACGCGCTGACCCTGACGCTGCTCTCCGACACCGACCTCGACGTGCACCGCGCCTACGGGGCGTACGGCGAGAAGAAGCTCTACGGCAAGGTCGTCGAGGGCGTCCTGCGCTCCACCTTCGTGGTGGACGAGGAAGGGAAGATCGCGCTCGCACAGTACAACGTGAAGGCGACCGGCCACGTCGCCAAGCTGCGTCGGGACCTGGGTCTCGACTGACGCTCACCCGGGTTGCGTCGTGTGCCTGACGCCGGTCCATGGGCCGGTGCCAGGCACACGAGGCGGAACAATGGGATCCTGCGCCCGTAGCCCAACCGGCAGAGGCACCAGGTTTAGGTCCTGGCCAGTGCGAGTTCGACTCTCGCCGGGCGCACCAGTCACTACAGTCCGGCCATGGACTCTGCTCTCAGCACCGTGGGGCTGCCGATCGCACTGGCGATCATCATGTTCGGGCTCGGGCTGGACCTCACCGTCCGCGACTTCCGCCGGGTCGGCCAGCAGCCCAAGGCCGTCCTGGTCGCGCTCGCGTGCCAGCTGGTGCTGCTGCCGGTGGTCTGCTTCGGCCTGGTGCTCCTGCTCGACCTGCCGCCGCTGCTCGGCATCGGCATGATGCTGCTCGCCGCGTCACCGGGCGGGACGACCGCCAACCTCTTCAGCCACCTCTTCCGCGGCGACGTGGCCCTCAACATCACGCTGACTGCGATCAACTCCATCGTGGCGATCGGCACCCTCCCCCTCATCACCAACCTCGCGATCCGGTGGTACGACCAGTCCGACAGCGTGTCGATGCCGCTGGTCGAGGTGGTCAAGGTGTTCGTGCTGATCCTGGTCCCGGTCGGGATCGGGATGCTGGTCCGCGCCCGGAGCGAGGGATTCGCCGCCCGGATGGACCGCCCCGTACGTATCGGCTCCGCGGTGATCCTGGCGCTGCTGATCCTGGGCATCCTGCTCGACCAGCGCGAGAACGTCGGTGACTACCTGGCGGACGTCGGGCTGGTGGCGGCGCTGTTCTGCGCGATCAGCCTCGTGGTCGGGTACGCCGTGCCGCGGGCCTTCGGCGTCGCGGACGACCAGGCGGTGGCGTCGTCGTTCGAGATCGGCGTGCACAACGGCACGCTGGCCATCTTCGTGGCCGTGGAGGTGCTCGACTCGACCGAGATCTCGGTCCCGGCCGCGGTCTACTCGCTGCTGATGTTCCCGATGGCTGCCCTGTGGGGGACGGTCGTCTCGCGCCGGATCCGGGCGCGGTCGACCTCGCAGCCCGTGGCGCCCTGACCACTGTCCTGCCGCGCCCGAACCTGGTGGGCGAGTCTGTCGGTGGGCGGGGGAAGCGTCACGACCCCCCGAGCAGCTCCGCGACCCGGGGAGCGATGTCCCGCAGCGCCCGACCCCGGTGCGAGATCGCGTCCTTGGCCTCGGGATCGAGCTCGGCGGTGGTGAGGTCGGGGTGCTCGACGGCGGCGAACAGCACGTCGTAGCCGAAACCCCCGCTGCCCCGCGTCTCGCGGATGATCCGCCCGTCCATCCGGCCCTCGACGACCAGCTCGCGGCCGTCGGGGTGGCAGACGGCGACCGCGCAGGTGAAGTGGGCGCCACGTCGCTCGTCGGGCACGTCGGAGAGCTGCGACAGCAGCAGCGCGTTGTTGGCATCGTCGGACTTCGCCGGTCCGGCCCAGCGCGCCGAGAGCACGCCCGGCATCCCGTTGAGCGCGTCGACGCACAGCCCGCTGTCGTCGGCCAGCGACGGGAGCCCGGTCGCGGCCAGTCCGGCCCGCGCCTTGAGCAGCGCGTTGCCGGCGAAGTCGGGCTGGTCCTCGACCGGCTCGGCGTACGCCACGACGTCGTCGAGCCCGAGCACCCGCACGCCGGGCACGAGCGGGGAGAGGATGCGCTCCATCTCGGCGAGCTTCTTGCCGTTCCGCGAGGCGAGGAGCACCTCAGCCATCGGAGAGCGCGTCCCGCTGCAGCCGGGTCAGGTCGGCGCACCCCTTCTCGGCGAGACCGAGCAGCGCGTCGAGCTCGGCCCGGTCGAAGGCCGCGCCCTCGGCGGTGCCCTGTACCTCGACGTAGGTGCCCTCGCCGGTCATGACGACGTTCATGTCGGTCTCGGCACGGACGTCCTCCTCGTAGGGCAGGTCGAGCCGGGGCAGGCCGTCGATGATGCCGACGCTGACCGCCGCGACCGACCCGGTCAGCGGCTCGCCGGCCAGCGCGCCCTGGGCGCGCAGGTGGGAGACCGCGTCGGCGAGGGCGACGTACGCGCCTGTGATCGCGGCGGTGCGGGTGCCGCCGTCGGCCTGGAGGACGTCGCAGTCGAGGACGATGGTGTTCTCGCCGAGCGCCCGGTAGTCGACCACGGCACGCAGCGAGCGGCCGATCAGCCGGGAGATCTCGTGCGTACGCCCGCCGATCCGGCCCTTGACCGACTCGCGGTCCGAGCGGGTGTTGGTCGAGGCCGGGAGCATCGCGTACTCGGCGGTCACCCAGCCGAGGCCGGAGCCCTTGCGCCAGCGCGGCACGCCCTCGTTGGCGGAGGCGGCGCAGAGCACCTTGGTCCGGCCGAACTCCACCAGGACCGAGCCGGCCGCGTGGTCGAGCCAGTGGCGCGTGATCGTGATCGGGCGGAGCTCGTCGTCGGCGCGCCCGTCGGCGCGGAGCGGTACGTCGGTCATGGCCCCGACCCTAGAGGCCGGACATGACGACGGGTCGGACCCCACCCCCGTGGGAGACCCGACCCGCCGCGTCTGGAGCAGCCGAGCGCTACTTGAGCTCGGCGCGCATCACCCGGAACCAGCCGAGGACGAAGGGCAGCACGATCCAGATCAGCGCGGTCGTCGCGAGCTGGCCGTACTGCTCACCCGTCAGGTCGAGGCCGGCCGAGGCCTCGAAGAGCGGCTGCTGGGCGGTGCCGAGGTCGAACCACGCCGCGCTGTCGCGCAGCGCCGGCACCAGGCTGAAGACGATCGAGGACGCGATCGGCAGCACGAAGAACGTCACGATCGCCGCCGGGGTGTTGAGGAAGATCAGGCCGTACGCCATGCCCTGGAGCACCGTCAGCAGCTGCAGCGCCAGGAACAGCAGGAAGACGCTGGCCGAGAGGTCGGAGAACCCGCCGTCGGCGCCGCCGACGAGCGTGCAGAGGGCCGCGACGACCAGGGCTGCCACGAAGGCGGCGAGGCCGAAGATCAGGGCCGCCACGACCTTCGCGAGGATCACCCGGGTCCGGGACGGCTCCAGCGCGAAGGTCACCATGGCCGTGCGCTGGCCCCACTCGCTGGTCACGAGCAGGATGCCGAGCACGGGCAGCAGGAAGCCCTGCGGCGTCGCGGCGATGCCGATGAAGTTGGCGAAGATCCGGTCGGGCGCGTCCGCGACGAAGAAGAACACCACCATGATCGCGGCGGTGATCCCGACGATCATGCCGAGCAGCCACAGCCCGGCGCGGGTGTCGTACATCTTGCGGATCTCGACCCCGACGAGGCGGGTGAACGGGACGCGCGGGGTCCCCGACACGTCGAGGGCGGGGACGGACGTGGTGGCGCTCATGCCGGTGCTCCCTGGGTGATGTCGTCGCGCTGGGTGTCGGAGGTGAGCTCGAGGAACAGGTTCTCGAGGCCGCCGTCGGCGGCGCGGAGGTCGGTGAGGACCAGCTGCCGGTCGGCGGCGACCTGACCGACCTGGAGGGTGGTCGCGGCGACCATCAGTCCCTCGCCCGCCGGCGTCACCTCGAGGCCGGCGTCGGCGAGGGCGCTGCCGAGGGCCGGGGTGTCCACAGCCGTGACGAGCGTGCCGCCGTCGCGCTCGGCGAGCAGCGACTTCTTGTCGCCCTGGGCGACGATCTTGCCCCGCCCGATGAGGATCATCTCGTCGGCGATCAGCTCGACCTCGTTGAGCAGGTGGCTGGACAGCAGGACGGTCCCGCCCCGGTCGGCGTACTGCTTCAGCAGGTCGCGCATCCACCGGATGCCGGCCGGGTCGAGGCCGTTGGCCGGCTCGTCGAGGACGAGGACCGACGGGTCGCCGAGCAGGGCGTGGGCGATGCCGAGCCGCTGCCGCATGCCGAGCGAGTAGTTGCGGACACGGCGCTTGGCCTCGGTCGGCGTCAGCGACACCAGCGCGAGCATCTCGTCGACGCGGGACTCCGGGAGCCCCATCGTCTTCGCACCGATCATCAGCACCTCGCGGCCGGTACGGCCCGCGTGCTGCGCCGAGGCGTCGAGCAGGACGCCGACGTGGCGGCCCGGGTTCGGGATGTCGCGGTAGGCCAGCCCACCGATGGTGATCTTCCCCCGGGTGGCGGGCGTCAGCCCGGCCATGACCCGCATCGTGGTGGTCTTGCCGGCGCCGTTAGGACCCAGGAAGCCGGTGACCCGGCCGGGCTGGCAGGTGAAGGACACGTCGTCGACGGCCAGGAAGCCGCCGTAGGACTTGGTGAGCCCGATGACTTCGATCATGGCTCCATCCTCGCCGCATCTCCCGGCCGCGCCATCCATCGCGAGGTGGAGATCGCGTGACCAAAGTAGGGGGGCGTCCCCTCCGCGGGCGGCTGGGTCCGGAGCCGTACGTCGGCCTAGCCTGCTCCGGTGGAGCAACCGACCCCGGAGCAGTACCAGCCCCGGCTGACCCTGTGGGGCCACGCCTGGCGGACGTTGGTCTGCCTCCTCCTCTCGGCGCTCGTCTGGTCGACGGCGGTGGGCGAGCAGTGGGACCACGCGCGCTGGCTGTTCTGGGTCGACCTGGCCGGCGGGCTGGCGTCGTACGTCCTGATGTTCTACCGACGCCGCTGGCCGCTGGCCGTGGCCCTCGTGATCTCCGCCCTCACCCTGGTCTCGGGGATCGCGGCCGGCCCCGCCACCCTGGTGTCGATCTCGCTGGCGACGCGGCAGGACCTGCGCAAGGTCGTCCTCGTCGGCGTGGTCGGGGTCCTGGCCGCCCAGGGCTACGCCGACTGGCAGTCCACGAACAGCGAGCCGTTCTGGATCACCTTCGGCTTCAACGTCGCGGCCACCGTCGGCATCATGGGCTGGGGCATGTACATCGGGTCGCGCCGGCAGATGCTCTGGACCCTGCGCGCCCGGGCCGAGCGGGCCGAGGCCGACCAGGAGATGCGGGTCGCCCGGGCGCGCGGCAACGAGCGCGCACGGATCGCGCGCGAGATGCACGACGTCCTGGCCCACCGGATCTCCCAGATCTCGATGCACGCCGGGGCGCTCGGCTTCCGCGAGGACCTCTCCGCCGAGCAGATGCGGGGCTCGGCCGCCGCGATCCAGGAGCGGGCGCACGAGGCGCTCGACGACCTGCGCGCCGTGCTCGGCGTGCTGCGCGACGACCGCACCGGCGACGTGCTGCAACGCCCCCAGCCGACGTACGCCGACCTCCCCGAGCTCGTCGACCAGGCGCGCACCTCGGGGATGACGGTGGACTTCGACGACCGGCTCGACGCCGCCGGGCTCCCGGTCCCCGACGTGGCGGGTCGGACGGTCTACCGGATCGTGCAGGAGGGCATGACCAACGCCCAGAAGCACGCGCCCGGCAGCCGCCTCACCGTGGAGCTGACCGGATCTCCGGACACCGGCATCCGCGTGGTGCTGCGCAACCCGATCGGCTTCGGTCCGGGGACCACCCCGGGGTCCGGGCTGGGGCTGATCGGGCTGACCGAGCGGGCCGACCTGCACGGTGGCCGGCTCGACTACCGGCAGGACGGACGCACGTGGGTGCTCCGCGGGTGGATACCGTGGGCAGCATGAGCACCACCCCACGGAAGAGCGTCCGGGTGCTCGTGGTCGACGACGATCCCCTCGTCCGGGGTGCGCTGACGCTGATGATGGGCGGACGAGACGACGTCAGCGTCGTCGGCGAGGCCGCCGACGGACGGGCCAGCCTGGACGCCGTCGCGTCGCTGCGCCCCCACGTCGTGCTGATGGACCTGCGGATGCCCGGCCTCGGCGGGCTCGAGGCGACCCGAGAGCTGCACCGACGGGCGGACCCGCCGCGCGTGATCGTGCTGACCACCTTCGACGCGGACGAGCACGTGCTCGGTGCGGTGGCCGCCGGCGCCGACGGGTTCCTGCTCAAGGACACGGCGCCGCAGCACATCCTGGACGCGATCCTGCGGGTCGCCGCGGGTGAGCCGATGCTCTCCCCGTCCGCCACGCGGAGCCTGATCAGCCGGATCCGCACAGTCGCCGCGGAGGACCGTACGGCGCCCGCGCGCGAGCGCCTCGGCTGCCTCACCGACCGTGAGCGCGACGTGGCCCTCGCCGTCGGCCGCGGCCTCAGCAACGCCGAGATCGCCGGCGAGCTGCACCTGTCCGTCCCGACCGTGAAGGCCCACGTGTCGCGCCTGTTCGACAAGCTGCAGGTGACCAACCGGGTGCAGATCGCCATCGTGGTGCACGACGCGGGGCTGGTGTGACGGGGCCGCGTCAGAGCTCGTGCACGTCCCCGCAGCGGGCGAGGACGACCGGGCCGGCATACGTGCTCCTCGCCTCGGCCAGCGCGTCGGCGCGGTCGAACCACGGCGGGACGTGGGTCAGCATCAGCCGCCGGGCGGCGCCGCGGGTAGCGGCCTCGCCGCAGTCGGCGCCGGTGAGGTGGAGGTCGGCAGGGTTGTCGTCGCCGGACCGGAAGGACGCCTCCGCGAGCAGCAGGTCGACGTCCTGCGCGACCGCGTCGAGGCCGGGGCAGGGCCCGGTGTCGCCGGAGTAGCCGAGGGTCGCGCCGTCGGCGCTGACGCGCAGGCCGTACGCCGGCACGGGATGCACCACGGGCACCGGCTCGACCCGGAACGGCCCGACCTCGACCGGCGCCCCGTGGAGCCGGAAGTCGAACTCGCCGGTCATGCCCGGGTCCACCGGCAGGTCGTAGGCCTTCGCCATCCGCTCCGCGGTCCCCTCGGGCCCCCACACCGGGATCCGCGGCTGCGGGCCGGCGGGGTGGTACTTGCGCATCACGTAGTAGCCCGACAGGTCGAGGCAGTGGTCGGCGTGCAGGTGGCTGAGGAAGACGGCGTCGATCGTCAGCGGGTCGCCGTGCCGCTGCAGCGCCCCGAGCGCGCCGGAGCCCAGGTCCAGCAGGATCCGCCAGGTCCGGCCGTCCGACTCGGCCTCGAGGAGGTAGCAGCTCGCCGGCGAGTCCGGCCCGGGGTAGGAGCCCGAGCAGCCGACGACCGTCAGCCTCATCGCAGGCCGCCCGCGAACTGGGAGGCGTCGACCATCTCCGGGCCGAGGAACCGTCGGCCGACGGAGGCGAAGTCGTCGGGCGTGCCGGTCGTGAGGAAGTCGTGGTCGGCCACGCCACCGTCGCGCATCAGGTCGGTGGCGACGAGCATCTTGTAGACGTCCTTGGCGCACTCCTCGGCGCTGGAGACGAGCGTGACGTCGTCGCCCATCACCAGCGAGATCACGCCGGTGAGCAGCGGGTAGTGGGTGCAGCCGAGGACCAGGGTGTCGACACCGGCCTCGGACAACGGGTCGAGGTAGTCGTGGGCGACGGCGAGCAGCTCGTCGCCACCGGTGACGCCGGCCTCGACGTGGTCGACGAACGCGGGGCAGGCGCGGGTCAGCAGGTCGACGTGCGGGGCCGCGGCGAAGGCGTCCTCGTAGGCCATCGACTCCGCGGTCGCGCGGGTGCAGATCACGCCGATCCGGCCGTTGCGGGTCGCGGCCACGGCGCGCCGGGTGGCGGGGAGGATCACCTCGACGACCGGAACGTCGTAGCGCTCCCGGGCGTCCCGCAGCACGGCCGCGCTGGCCGAGTTGCAGGCGATGACCAGCGCCTTGACCCCCCGCTCGACCAGGTGGTCGAGGCACTCGAGGGCGTACTCGCGGACCTCCGCGATCCGCTTCGGGCCGTACGGCTGCCGTGCGGTGTCGCCGAGGTAGACGACCGACTCGTGCGGCAGCTGGTCGATCACGGAGCGGGCCACGGTGAGACCACCGAAGCCCGAGTCGAAGATGCCGATGGGCGCATCGGCGGTCACTGCTGGCACAGCGCACAAGGCTACGTGCCGCACCGGTGGCTGGCACGCCGACGCGACGGAACTCACGTACGCTCGTGGGGGTGGAAGGCTGGCTGCGGCTCACCGCCCCCGCCGCGCTCGTGACCGCGCTCGTGCTCGGCGCCGGTCCCACCCCTGCGTCGGCCCAGCCGGAGCCCGGTGTCGGAGCGACCGCCCCCGCCACGACGAAGGTGCTGCTCATCAGCGTCGACGCGCTCGGCTCACGCTCCGTCCGGGCCCTCGGCCCCGCGCGGGCCCCCACGCTCCACCGGATGCTCGCCGAGGGCGTCGGGACGCTCGAGGCCCGTACGGCGCGCGAGCTCACGGAGACGCTGCCCAACCACACGAGCATGGTGACCGGCCGTCGGGTCGACGACTCCCACGGCGGGCACGGGGTCACCTGGAACGACGAGCGGCTCCGGCCCCGCACGGTCCAGGCCGCGGCCGGGCACCGCGTCGGCTCGCTCTTCGGCGTGGTCGACTCACGGCGACGAGACCCCGCCCTGTTCACCGGCAAGCGGCGGCTGCTGCTCTTCGAGCGGTCGTGGCCCGCCGCCATCGACCGGGTGGTGCTGCGCCAGTCCAACGCCCGCCTGGTCCGGATGGCGCGGCATGACCTCGTCACGAGACGGCGGGCGCTGACGATGCTCCACCTGACGCTGCCCGACGACGTCGGCCACGAGCAGGGGTTCGGCTCGCCTGCCCATCTCCGCGCCGTGGCACGGACCGACCGGCTGCTCGGCCGGCTGCTGCGGGCGATCCTGAGCCGGCCGCGGCTCCGTGAGCACCTCACGGTCGTGCTGACCTCCGACCACGGTGGCTGGGGGACCGACGGTCACGGGGCGCCGGCCGACCCGGCCAACTTCCGGATCCCGTTCCTGGTGTGGGGTGCCGGGGTGGCGAGGGGCGAGGACCTCTACGACCTCAACCACGAGCGCCGCGACCCGGGTCGTCGCAGGACGTCGTACGGCGACCGGCGCCAGCCGGTCCGCAACGGCGACGCAGCCAACCTGGTGACCGAACTGCTCGGTCTCGGGTCGGTCCCCGGGAGCCAGTTCGACCGCCACCAGCGGCTGGACGTGTCGCGCTAAGGGCGGGATAGCTGACCAGGGGGGCTAGCCGAACCAGAGCTCCGACGACAGCGGCCACGGGTTGTGGCGGCAGCCGTCGAGGCCCTTGGACTGCTGCATCATGACGGGCGCCTTCCGGCCGCGCGCGGAGCAACCGAGGTGCCCGTGACCGAGCCAGTGGCCGGTCTCGTGGTTGACCACCATGTGGCGGTACTCGCGGACCGGGCGGTTGGCTGCGTTCCACGACGGGCTCGCGAAGCGCCAGCGGGTCTGGTTGATGATCACGTAGCGACCGACCCGGCAGCTCCAGGTGGCACTGCACACGGGCGAGAAGTCGGGGACCCGGCTTGCCTCGGCGAGCACCACCGAGAACGAGCCGCCGCGGGACACCCGCCGGAACTGCACGCCGGCCGAGCGCCAGCCGCGCGGGTCGGCGAACGTCTGGGCGACCTGGCGGCGGAAGGTGTCGCGGTCCGCGACGATCCTTCCGCGGGTCTCGATCCGGTAGGTCACCGTGCGCCGGACGGGGACCCGGTGGCCGACCTCGCGGGTCTGCCTCGACACCGCATCGCCCCTCAGGTAGCCCTCCGCGCGCGCGGTCACGCGGACCCGGATCCGACGGCCCACGTCGGCCGCCTGCAGCGTGTAGCGGCGTCCGGTGGCGCCCTCGATCGGGTCACCGCCGCGCAGCCAGCGGAAGGAGACCGTACGCCGGCGGGCCGCCCACTCCCCCGGGTCGGCCGTCAGGGTACGGGTGAAGCGCATCGTCCCGGAGATGCCCGGCCGCTCCGTCGCCACCAGGTCGGCGCGGCGGACCCGGTCGGTCGGCTCGCTGGTGGCGGTCGCGGTCTGGCCGGCCTCGTCGGTCGCCGTGATGCGGACCGACAGCCTGCTGCCGATGTCGCGCAGCGTGGCGCGGCGGCGGGGCGAGGTCTCGCCCCGGAGCCGGCGGCCGTCCCGCAGCCACTGGTAGTCGTAGGTCAGCTGGCTCTCCGAGGTCCACGTCCCGGGCTGGGCACGGAGCACCTGGCGGTAGGCCGGTTCCCCGGTGACGGTCGGCGGGGCGGTGCTGGTCGGCGGGACCGTCCCCTGGGCGCCGGCCACGCCGGTCAGCAGCGAGGTGACCAGCGCCGCCACCGCGGTGACGACGCCGAGCCTCAGGCCCACAGCTGGCCGTCCAGCCGGTCCTCGGCCTCGTCGATGGTGCCCTCGTAGGCGCCGGTCGAGAGGTACTTCCAGCCGCCATCGCAGACGACGAACGCGATGTCGGCCCGTTCGCCGGCCTTGACGGCCTTGGCGGCCTGGGCGAGCGCCGCGTGGAGGATCGCACCGGTGGAGATGCCGGCGAAGATCCCCTCGAGGTCGAGCAGCTCGCGCACGCGTCGGACCGCGTCACGCGGCCCGACCGAGAAGCGGGCGTCGATCAGCGAGGCGTCGTACAGCTCGGGGACGAAGCCCTCGTCGAGGTTGCGCAAGCCGTAGACCAGCTCGCCGTAGCGCGGCTCGGCCGCGACGATGCGCACGTCGGGCTTGGCTCGGCGGAAGAAGCGGGAGACGCCCATCAGCGTCCCGGTGGTGCCGAGACCGGCCACGAAGTGCGTGATCTCGGGGAGGTCCGCGAGCACCTCCGGACCGGTGCCCTCCTCGTGGGCGAGGGCGTTGGCCTCGTTGCCGTACTGGTACATCATCACCCAGTCGGGGTGCTCCTCGGCGATCTGCTTGGCCACCCGGACCGCCTCGTTGGACCCGCCGGCAGCGGGGCTGGAGACGATCTCGGCGCCCCACATCCGCAGGAGCTGGCGGCGCTCCTCGGAGGTGTTCTCGGGCATCACGCACACCAGCCGGTAGCCCTTGAGCCGGGCGGCCATCGCCAGCGAGATCCCGGTGTTGCCGCTGGTCGGCTCCAGGAGGGTGCAGCCGGGACGGATCCGCCCGTCCTTCTCGGCCATCTCGATCATCTTCAGCGCCGGGCGGTCCTTGATCGACCCGGTCGGGTTCTGGTCCTCGAGCTTCGCCCAGAGGCGTACGTCGGGGCTCGGCGAGAGCCGCGGCAAGCCCACGAGGGGGGTGTCACCGACCGAGTGGAGCAGGCTGTCGTACCGCATGGGACCAGCATGACAGCCCCGCCCGAGCGGGGTGGGCGATGTCCGCGTCAGCGGAGGAACGACTCCGGGTCGAACTCCTCGAGCGGGATGATCCGCACCCGCGGCAGGGAGACGTTGAAGGCGCGGACGTCGTCCTCGAGGTCGTGGATCTGCAGGCCCTGCGCGGTGAAGGCGGAGCTGGCGAACTCGCGGAAGGCGAGCAGCCCCAACCGTCGGTCGTCGCCCGCCAGCCGCTTGACGTGCTCGGCGAAGTCGGCGTCGTGGGTGACGAGCAGGACGTCGGCCTCGGGGTGGTCGAGCAGCGCGTCGAGCGTGCGCTGGATGCCGATGTCGACGACCTTCTCGTCGGTCCGCCCGGCCAGCGGGATCGGCCGGTAGGACAGCGCGAGCAGCGCCTGCACGAATGCGCTCGGCAGGTTGTTGCCGCTGGCGTTGAGGAAGAACAGCCCGGTGACGGGCTGGTTCCACAGCCGCTCGGCGTACGCCGTCACCCCCTCCCAGCGCGGCCGCTCCTCGGGGAGCGGTCGTCTCCCGAGGACGGAGCCACCCAGGGTGGCGTCGATGTTCTCGCCGTCGACGAGGACGAAGGTGCGCCGGGGGCTCGAGTCCATGAGGCGGAGCCTAGACCTGTCCGTGTGCGGGTGTGGGCCGGTGGCGGGCTACGCATTTCCCATGTGATGTGGGGGCGTGGTCACTCCTCATGGCGGATCAACCGTGAGAAGTGAGCCGCTCCAGGGAGAACATGGGAAATGCCCCGGCCCGGGCCCTCAGCCTCCGGCGACGGCGGGGAGGACGACGACCTGGTCGCCGTCGCTCAGGGTGGCGTCGAGGCCGCCCATGAAGCGCACGTCCTCGTCGTTGACGTAGACGTTGACGAACCGGCGCAGGTCGGCGCCGCCGTCCTTGTCGTCGACCAGGCGCTCCTTGATCCCCGGGTGGTTGGCCTCGAGGTCGTCGATGAGCGCGGCCAGGCTGGCACCAGCACCGCTGACGGCCTTCTGGCCGTCCGTGTAGGTGCGCAGGATGGTCGGGATCCGGACCTCGATGGCCATGGGAAGCTCCTTGTTCGGTGGTACGTCAGCGGGGGAAGGCGTCGACGACGGAGACCGGTTCCTCGGTCACCTCGCCCTCGACGATCCTGTAGGACCTGAACTCCACAGGGCCGTCGTTATTCCCGTGCTCGCGGGTGCTGACCAGCACGTAGTGGGCGTTCGGCTCCATCGCAAGGCCGATGTCGGTACGGCTCGGGTAGGCCTCGGTGGCCGTGTGGGAGTGGTAGATCACCACCGGCTCCTCGTCGGCCCGGTCCATCTCCTGGTAGAGGTGGAGCAGGTCGGTCGAGTCGAACTCGTAGAAGGTCGGGCTGCCGGCCGCGTTGACCATCTCGACGAACCGTTCCGGCCGGTCGCTCCCCTCCGGACCGGCGACGATGCCGCAGGCCTCGTCCGGGTGGTCACGCTTCGCGTGCGCGACGATCGCGTCGTACGTCGCCTGCTCGATGGTCAGCACGGTTCAACTCTAGGGAGTCGGTGTCGGGCGTCCGGTCGGCGCCAGCATGTGGGCCGGTGGCGTCTGCTGTCCTGATCCGTGCGGCGCGTAGATGACCGACATGCTTCATGGCCGATGAGCCGTCACTCTTGCCACCTCAGATGGTGAAGGCGATGGCGAGCACCATCAGGCCCAGCACGAAGAGCGTGAGGGCTCGCTTCGGGCTTGGAGGCAGGGTGGCCTCGGTGCCGAACTGCTCGAACAGCCGGCGCAGGGCCGTCACGACGCGCTCGCCGTGGTTCAGCCCCACCGCCAGGAGCACGAGGCACGGAAGGCAGTACACGACGCCGTAAGCGACAAGGACGAGGACAGCGGTGGTGGAGGAGACGTCGGCGGTGAGCAGGCGCTCGATGGCGATGAAATACGGAAAAGCGTTGGGGAGGTCAGCGCCCGTCATGATGATGCCGAGACCTGCGGCCGTGGTCGGCGTGAACCAGTCCGGGAGCTCAATGGCCGAACGGCGCCTGGTCCTGAGTGAGCGAGCCGCTGACAGGAAGAGGACCAGCGCGGCGAGACCGAACGCGCCGCGACGCAGCCACGTCAGCGCCCCGGTGATCGACTCTGCGGCAGCCTCAGCGCCGAAGTACACGGCCAGACCGACCAGGAAGACGCTGGCGAACGCCCCGAACACGAAGCCGAGTGCTTCTCCGATCGGGTGTCGGCGCGAACCCAGCAGGATCAAGATGATGGCCACGATCGTGGCCGGGTTCAGTGAATCGAGGGCGGCCAACCCCAGCAGGGTGCCACCCAGTTCCCACGTCATCGATGAGCGGGCGTCATGGGGGCGAGAAGATGCGCGACCAGGCGTTCCACGCGCTCAGCGTCTGGTGGCACTCCACTGGCGAGCGCCTCGGCGAACAGACCGTCTCCGGTCAGCCGGACCACCTCGGCGCGTACCGGATCGCCGACCTCGAGACCGATCAGCGCTTCCCAGCGCCTGACGGCCTCCCCTACCTCAGCCGGCATACCGCCAGACGTGGGGGATCCGGCTGCCAGGACCACGGCTGCGGTAGCGCAGTCAGCATCGTCAGGTGAGGAGAGGCGGAGGTACGTCGCCGTCGGTGACGTCTCAGGAGCACCGTCTGCGGCCACGCGCATGGCCCGGTCGATCCGCTCCACCGACCTCATGATCACCGCAGAGTCGAGGGCCGCCCGGCTGGGGAAGTAGTGCAGCACGCCCTGCTTGGTGAGCCCGACCTCAGCCGCGACCTCAAGGATGCTCGGCAGACGACCTCGTGCTGTCGTCAACTCCGCGACTGCGTCCAGAATGCGTGAGCGCTGGTCCATCCCCCCAGCCTACCTGACGGTAGGTAGGGAGGAGGCGGCCGACTGCTGCCCTCAGCCGACGAAGCGGGCCGCCTGCTCGTCGGAGACCGCCGCCTCGATCCGCGCCCGCAGCTCCGCCCGCATCGGGGGCAGGGCCGAGGTGTCGAACCACCGCACCTCGGTGCTCTCGTCGTCGCCGACGTCGGCCTCGCCCGAGAGCCAGGTGCAGGCGAAGCAGAGGTCGAGGTAAGAGGCCCGGTCCCCGTTGGCGTGGACGACGCCGCGCATCACCGAGGTCGAGGCGAGCCGGTCCACGCGGGCCACGACCTGCGTCTCCTCGAGGACCTCGCGCGCGGCGCACACGGCGGGCTCCTCACCCGGGTCGACGATCCCGGTCACCGGAGCCCACTCGCCGTTGTCGGCGCGCCTGACCAGCAGCACCTGCCCCTCGCGTCGTACGACCGCAGTGACGCCCGGCATCCACAGCTCGGCCTGCCCCACGTGGCGGCGCAGCTCGAGGACGAAGTCAGGGATCGGCACCACGACAGGCTATCCAGCGCCCACCCCCGCGGCGGTCCGGTCCGGACCGGAACCGTTGCGCCTCCCTGCGGCGCTCGGACATGATGGCGACGAATCGGGTCGAACCTCGGGAGCGCGGGGGCGACAGTCGCCCCACGTTTCGACGAACCGGGGGGCACTCGCGTGTCGATCTTCCTGTTCCGCCTCGGAGGTCGGATCGCCCGACGCCGTGGCCTCGTCCTCGCCGTCTGGGGCATGCTCCTCGCCGCCCTCATCGGCGGCGCCAGCATGCTCGGCACCCACTACGACGACTCCTTCGTCATCCCCGGCACCCAGTCGCAGCAGGGCCAGGACCTGCTCGCCGACCGCTTCGGGCTGACCGGAACGAGCGGCCAGGTCCTCATCACCTCGACGGCCGGGCCGATCACCGGCCGGGCCGCCAAGGGCGCCGTGGCCGACATCGTCGACGACATCGACGGGCTCGCCGGCGTCGCGACGAGCAACCCGCTGACCGGCGACTACCCGCTCGTCTCCGACGACAGCCGCTCGACCATCGCCCAGGTCCGGTTCACGTCCCCGGCGCCGTCGGACCAGACCCTCGATGCGGTCACGGACGCCGCCACCCCGAGCGCCTCGAGCGACCTCGAGACCTGGATCGGCGGGGACGCGTTCAAGGACACCTCGGAGCCGAGCCGCGTACCCGAGCTGCTGGGCCTGCTCGTGTCGTTCCTGATCCTCGCGGTCACCTTCGGCTCGCTGCTGGCGGCCGGCATGCCGATCCTCTCCTCGCTGGTCGGTGTCGGCGTCACGATGAGCTCGATCGTGCTCATCACCTCGGTCGCGACCGTGTCGAGCAGCGCCCCGACCCTGGCCGAGATGCTGGGGCTGGCCGTCGGGATCGACTACGCGCTCTTCATCCTGTCGCGGCACCGGCGCCACCTCGGGGAGGGCCACTCGCCCACCGAGGCGATGTCGCGGGCGCTCGCGACGGCCGGCAGCGCGGTCGTGTTCGCCGGCGCGACCGTGGTGATCGCCCTCACCGGGCTGTCCGTCGCACGGATCCCGGTGCTCACCGTGATGGGCCTCTCGGCAGCGGCCGCCGTGTCGATCGCGGTGCTCCTGGCCCTGACGCTGCTCCCGGCGGTCGCGCTGCTGCTGGGCGAACGGCTCCGCCCGAAGCCGCGCACGCCCAAGGAGCGCAAGGTACGCCGGTCGCGACGCCACGCCGGCGGGACGGCCGAGCCGCGGCCGCCGCGGACGGGCTTCGGCACCCTCTGGGTCCGGGCCACCACCAAGGTCCCGCTGCTCACCATCGCGGCGGTGCTGGCCCTCTTCGCCCTCGCCGCCTCCCCGGCCAGCGAGCTCCGCCTCGCCCTCCCCGACAACAGCACCGCCCCGACGGACACCCCGCAGCGGGAGACGTACGACGAGATCACGAAGGCGTTCGGCGTCGGCTACAACTCCCCGCTCTCGGTGACGGCCGACATCATCACCAGCTCCGACCCCTCCGACACCGTCGACCAGCTCGCCTCGAAGGTCGCCGCCGTGCCCGACGTCGTCGCGATCCTCCAGGCCACGCCCAACCAGGAGGCCGACACCGGCCTGGTCGCCCTGATCCCCGCGGAGGGCCAGACGGCCGCCTCCACCAGCGAGCTCGTCCAGGACCTGCGCGACCGCAGTGCCGGCTGGGAGGAGGAGCTCGACGTCAGCGACATCCTGGTGACCGGCCAGACGGCCATCAACATCGACGTCTCCCAGCGGCTCGGCGACGCGCTGCTGCCCTTCGCCTCGCTGGTGATCGGCCTGTCGGTCGTGCTGCTGATGATCGTGTTCCGCTCGATCGCCGTCCCGCTCAAGGCGACGCTGGGCTACCTGCTCTCGGTGGGGGCGGCGTTCGGCGCGGTCGTGGCCGCCTTCCAGTGGGGGTGGCTCGACCCGTGGATGGGCGAGTCGGCGGGTCCGATCGTCAGCTTCCTGCCGATCTTCGTCATGGGCGTGCTCTTCGGCCTGGCGATGGACTACGAGATGTTCCTCGTCTCGGCGATGCGGGAGGACTACGTCCAGAGCCGGGATCCGCAGCAGGCAGTGCTCCGCGGCTTCAGGGCCTCGTCGGTCGTCGTCACGGCCGCCGCGCTGATCATGACCAGCGTCTTCGTCGCCTTCATCCCCGGCGGCTCCTCCACCATCAAGCCGATCGCGCTCGGCCTCGCGGTGGGGGTCGCGGTGGACGCGTTCATCGTGCGGATGACGTTGGTCCCAGCAGTCATGGTGATGCTCGGCCACCGCGCGTGGTGGCTTCCCGGCTGGCTGGACCGGCTGCTGCCCGAGGTCGACGTCGAGGGCGCGGCCCTGCATCGCAAGATCGACTACGAGGAGTGGGAGGCCGGCACCGGCCGGACCTCGCTCCTCGCCCGACAGCTGGTCGTCCGCGAGGGCGGACCACCCATCGACGTCATCGCCCCGCCGGGGACCGTCACGGAGGTGCGGGTCCCGTCCGGGGTCGACGAACGCACCCTCGGGCAGGTCCTCGTGGGGCGCACCCCCGCGCGCGGCGGTGAGCTCGTGGTCGGCGGGCGGCTGCTGCCGGAGCAGCGCGAGGAGGTCAACCGAGCGGCGACGCTGGTCGAGCTCGGTCGCGCCGACCCTGCGTCGGTGACCGAGGAGCGGATCCGCGCCACCGCCCGTCTGGCCAGCTCGCGCCGCAGCGTCCAGCGCGAGCACGTCGACCGCACGCTGGCGCTCGCGGCCGAGCTCGACGCCCACGTGGGCCCCGGTGGCTCAGCCGTCCTGTGGCCGGCGACCGTCCAGGCGGCCCAGGCGCTCGCCCGGCAGGTCGAGGTGGTCGTGCTGTCCGGGCGCGACGACCTGCTGCTCGCCGACGACCGGCGACGCGCCGATCGACTGGCGGCCGCCCTCGCCGACCGCGGCGCCGGCGTCGTGCTCCTCAGGACCGCCCCTGACGAGTACTCGGAGCCCCACGACCACGACGGCGTCCGTACGCCGACCGCGCTCACCCCGACCGGAAGGCAGGTCTCCCATGAGTGACGAGACGACCGCCGGAGGGCGGCGACGATGGCTCGGCACGATCGCCGTCAGCGTCGTGCTGCCCCTGCTGGCGGCGTGGGTGCTGGTCTGGTCGACGGCCGACCGACGCGAGGCGCTCGACCGGGTGCCGGTCGCGATCGTCAACTCCGACACGATCCTGACCGACCCTCAGCCGATGGCTGCCGGCCGCGCGCTGTCGGCGTCACTGCTCGACCCCTCCTCCGACGACGAGCAGCTCGACTGGACCCTCACCGACGCCGACGACGCGGGCGACGGGTTGCGCGACGGGACCTACTACGCCGTCCTGACGATCCCCACGGACTTCTCCGCCGCGATCCTGTCCACCGGGACCACCTCGCCGGCGAGCGGCCAGCTGCAGCTCGAGAGCAACGCTGCCGCCAGCACGACGCTCCCCTACATCAGCGAGCAGGTCGTCGCCGCAGCGGCGGACGCGCTCGGCAACCAGTCGACGCAGGCCTACCTCAAGCAGGTGTACGGGGGCTTCAACCAGCTCGCGGACGCCAACGAGACCGCCGCCGAGAGCGCCGGCGAGCTGGCCGACGGCACCGCCCAGCTCGCCGCCGGCGCGAGTGAGCTGGACGACGGCACGCAGAGCCTCGCCGCCAGCCTGGCCGAGGTCGCCACCGGGGCAGCGGCCCTCGAGGAGGGGACGGCGTCGCTCAGCAGCGGAGCCGGCCGCCTCGCGCAGGGTGCCGGAGAGCTGGCCCGGGGCACCCGTGAGCTCGCCCGCGGGCTGGCCGGCCTCGCCGGTGACGCCGACCGCCTGGCGACCCGCGCCGCCGTGCACGCCGAGCGGTCCCGGACCGCCACCCGCGGCGCGACGCTGGTGGCCGAGGGCGCCGAACGCCTGACCACGGCCACCGGCCGGCTGTCGACCGAGCTGGGCGACCTCGCCCGGCAGTGCGTGTCGGCGGGGGCCTCGGTCGAGTTCTGCGCCGGGCTCCGCGAGGCACGCGCGCGCTCGCGCGTCGTCGACCTGGGGAGCCGGGTCGTCACCCGCGCGACCGACGGGCTCGCCCTGGCGACGTCGCTGCTGGCCGAGGGCGCCCAGGGCCTCGCGGACGCCGACCGTGCCCTCGCGACGGGAACCCGCTCCGTCGCCGGGGCGGGCGGGCGGCTCGCCCGCAGCGCGACCGGGCTGGCCACCGGCACGAGCGACCTGGCCGCCGCAGCGGCGGAGGTCGACACCTCGACGGGAGAGCTGGCGGACGGCACGGCGGCGACCTCGGCGGCGGCGGAGTCGCTGGCCTCGGGCGGCGAGACCCTGGACGCCAGCGCGGCCTCGGTCGACGACGGCGCCCACCAGCTCAGCAGCGGCCTGGCCAAGGGCGCGAAGCAGAGTCCGACGTACTCCAAGGGGGAGCAGAACGCCCTGGCCGCGACCGTGAGCCAGCCGGTGCAGCTGAGCCACGCCACGGAGCACACCGAGCACGCCAACGGCTGGCTGCTCGGCGCGATCCTCGGGGTGATCCTCTGGCTGGCAGCCCTGGCCGCCGTGTCCCGCGCCGACGTCTCCGCCAGCCGGCACTTCGCCCTCGCCCCGGTCTCCTCGCGTCGCATCGCGGTCGTGCAGGTGCTGCCCGTGCTCGGCCTCGCCGTGCTGCAGGGCGTGGCCGTCGTGCTGGCCCTCGTCCTCACGGACGTGAGCGTCGCCTCGGCCGTCGGCGTTGCGCTGCTGTCGGTGCTCGCGGCGGTCAGCTTCGGCCTGGTCGCGTACGCGTTGCGGCTCGCGCTCGGCGCCGCGGGGGTGGCACTGTTCGTGCTCTTCCTGCTGGTCCAGGTGGCGGCCCTCGCCAACGTCCTCCCGCTGGAGACCGCCCCCGACCCGTTGCCGAGCCTGCACGGACTGATGCCGCTGACGATGTTCGTCGACGGCGCCAGCCGGCTCGTCTCCGGCGGCGAGGTCGGGTCCGTGACGACGGCCGTCGTGGTGATCGCGCTCTGGGGCCTGGCCGCCTTCGCCAGCACCCTCCTGGTCGTACGCCGGCGACGGATGCTCCCCGCCGCCGCGCCGGCTGCGCCGCCGGCCGGCCTCCCGCAGCCGTCGTGAGCGTCAGCCGCCGAGCGCGTCGACCAGCGTCTCCTGCAGCAGCCCGAGCCAGTGGTAGATGTCGTAGGCCTGTGAGCGCGGGTCGTCGTCGGGAAGCGAGAACCAGTAGTCCTCGTCGTCCTCCTCGACCCCGAGCCGGGTCGCGAGCGCCAGCCGCAGGTCGGTGAAGGTCCGCAGCCAGGCCTCCGCGGTGGGCTGGTCGATCTCGACGTCGATCACCAGCCCCTCCTCGGTGAGCTCGGTCGGCAGTCCGGCCTCCTCGAGGGTGTCGATCACGCTGGCGGCACCCGCCGCCTTGCCGTCGCGCAAGGAGGACTCGGTGTAGCGGCGGAACTCGGCCGCGGCCTCGTCGTCGTCGTGGTAGGCGGTGGGGAAGAGCCGGGCCAGCACCGGGTCGTCGGGCTCGGTGGTCGGGCCGCTGAAGTCGAGCATCGCCTCGAACGGGTCGACGTCGTGGCGCGGCACGGCCGCCTCGTTGCGCAGCAGCTCGACGAGCTGGGAGGCGAGCGAGCGCAGCAGGTCGGCCTCGAAACCGGTGAAGGTGGCGATCACGTGGCCGCTGCGCCGGTGGCGCGCGAAGCCGCTCACTGCTTCTCCATGGTGGCCCAGAGTCCGTACTCGTGCATGGCCTGCACGTCGCGCTCCATCTCCTCGCGGGTGCCGTGGCTGACCGCCGACTTGCCGTCCCGGTGGACCTCCATCATCAGCTTCTCGGCCACCTTGCGGTCGTAGCCGAAGTACTTCTGGAAGACGTAGGTGACGTAGGACATCAGGTTGACCGGGTCGTTCCAGACGATGGTCGCCCACGGCTTGGCGACGAGGGTGATCTCGTCCGGCGTCTGGGTCGGCTCGACCTCGACCGGGCTGGGAGCGGACACAGCGCCATGGTGGCACAGTGAGCGCGTGTCTCCGTCGACGGCGCTCCTCACCGACCACTACGAGCTCACCATGCTGCAGGCCGCTCTCGCAGCCGGGACCGCGCAACGCCGCGCGGTCTTCGAGCTCTTCCCCCGGCGCCTCCCCGAGGGGCGACGGTACGGCGTCGTGGCGGGGGTGGGCCGCGCCCTCGATGCCTTCGAGTCCTTCCGTTTCGACGACGAGGTGCTGGGCGTCCTCGACGAGGGTCGGGTCGTCGACGAAGCCACCCTGGCCTGGCTCGCCGACTACGAGTTCACCGGTGACATCTGGGGGTACGCCGAGGGCGAGACCTACTTCCCGTACTCCCCCCTGGTCGTGGTCGAGTCGACCTTCGCGGAGGCGGTGCTGCTCGAGACGCTGCTGCTCTCGATCTACAACCACGACTCGGCGATCGCCTCGGCCGCGTCGCGGATGACCTTCGCCGCCGGCGACCGGCCGTGCATCGAGATGGGTTCCCGGCGTACGCACGAGGAGGCGGCGGTCGCCTCCGCCCGCGCGGCGTACGTCGCCGGCTTCGCGTCATCCTCCAACCTCGCCGCCCGCCAGCGGCACGGCGTGCCCACGGCCGGAACCTCGGCCCACTCCTTCACCCTGCTCCACGACACCGAGGCCGACGCGTTCCGGGCGCAGGTCGACTCCCTCGGCCGCGGGACCACGCTGCTGGTCGACACCTACGACATCGCGGAGGCGGTCCGGCTCGGTGTCGAGATCGCGGGGACGGAGCTCGGGGCGGTCCGGATCGACAGCGGCGACCTGGGCGCCCTCGCCCGTCAGGTCCGTGACCAGCTCGACGACCTCGGGGCGCGCGACACCCGGATCGTGGTGACCAGCGACCTCGACGAGCACGCCATCGCCTCGCTCGCCTCCGCACCAGTCGACGCCTACGGCGTCGGGACCCAGCTGGTCACCGGGAGCGGGCACCCCACGTGCGGGTTCGTCTACAAGCTGGTCGCCCGCGAGGGCGGCGACGGCGCGATGGTGTCGGTGGCCAAGAAGAGCAAGGACAAGGCCTCGGTCGGTGGCCGCAAGTTTGCGCTGCGCCGCCGCGACCGCCACGGGACCGCGGAGGCGGAGGTGGTCGGCATCGGGAGCGCCCCCGAGGACGACGGCGACGACCGCAGCCTCCTGGTCCCGCTCGTCGAGGACGGCGAGGTGGTCGGGCGCGAGCCGCTCGAGGCAGCCCGCGCCCGGCACGCCGACTCACGCGCCGAGCTCCCCCTCGCCGCCCAGATGATGAGCCGCGGCGAACCCGTCATCAAGACGATCCACCTCGGGGGCTGACCGGTAGCGTCGCACCGTGGCCCTGCTGACCGTCGACCTGTTCTCGGAGTCCCTCGAGGTCGGGACCTCGCTCTCCGTCGTGCTCCCCCAGGCGACCCGCGCCCAGATCGGCATCGACTCCGTGTCCGCACCACCCCACGGCTGGCCGGTGCTCTACCTCCTGCACGGGCTGTCCGACGACCACTCCGCCTGGGTGCGCTACACCAGCATCGAGCGGTACGCCCGGGAGGCCGGGCTGGCCGTGGTGATGCCGGCCGCCGGCCGCAGCTTCTACGCCGACGAGGCACGCGGCCACCGCTACTGGACCTGGATCTCCGAGGAGCTGCCCGGCGTGGTCGCGGAGATGTTCCGGGTGTCGACGCGGCCGCAGGACACCTACGTCGCCGGCCTCTCGATGGGTGGGTACGGCGCGCTCAAGCTGGCCCTGCGCCACCCCGACCGGTTCGCGGCGGCCGCCAGCCTCTCCGGCGCCGTCGACGTCAGCATCCTGGCGACCGCGCCGGAGCGGGCCGAGCTGCACGAGCGGGTCTTCGCCGGGTCCATCCCCGCCGGTGCCGACCTCTTCTCCCTGGTCGACGCCCTCGACCCTGCGGCCGCCCCGCCGCTGTGGGTCGGCTGCGGCACCGAGGACGTCCTCCACGACGCCAACCGCCGCTTCGTCGACCACGCGGTGGCCGCCGGTCTCGACGTGACGTCCGACTTCCGGCCTGGGCTCCACGAGTGGGGACTGTGGGACCGGGTCGTCCGCGACGTGATCGCGTGGCTGCCACGCCCTAAGGTCGGGCCATGAAGCGCGCACTGATCGTCGTCGACGTCCAGAACGACTTCTGTGAGGGCGGGTCCCTCCCGGTGGCCGGCGGCGCCCGCGTCGCCGCCGACATCTCCGAGGTGCTGCACCAGTGGCACGCCCGCGGCCCACAGGCACCCACGTACGCCCACGTCGTCGCCACCAAGGACCACCACGTCGACCCCGGCGACCACTGGTCGCACGACCCGGACTTCCGCGACAGCTGGCCGGTCCACTGCGAGGTCGGGACCGACGGCGAGGCCTTCCACCCCAACCTCGACCCGCAGCCCTTCGACGCGATCTTCCTCAAGGGTGAGCACCAGGCCGCCTACTCCGGTTTCGAGGGTCGGGCCGGCGGCGTCACCCTCGCCGACTGGCTGCGGCGCCACGACGTCACCGAGGTCGACGTGTGCGGCCTCGCGACCGACTACTGCGTCAGGGCGACCGCTCTCGACGCCGTCCGCGAGGGATTCTCGACGCGGCTGCTGCCCGACCTGTGCGCGGGTGTCGCCGAGGACACCACCGCCGCGGCCCTGCGCGAGATGGCCGACGCCGGCGTCACCGTCTGACCTCGGGCTCAGTCGCCGGTGAAGATCGGGCGCCGCTTCTCGGTGAACGCCCGCATCCCCTCGGCGGCGTCGGCCGTGCGCAGCAACAGGGTCTGCGAGGTGCGCTCCAGCTCCAGCGCAGGCTCGAGCTGCGCGAGGGCGGCCGCGTTGACGGCGCGCTTGGTGGCCGCCTGGGCCAGGGGGGCACCGTGGCGGAGTCGGTCGACGAGCGCGGCCAGCTCACGGTCGTAGTCGGCGTCGGAGGCGAGGTGCGAGACCAGCCCGACGTCGTACGCCTCGCGCGCGCGGAGCGGCTCGGCGAGCAGCGCCATCCGCATCGCCCTGGCCCGGCCCACGGAGGCGGCGACGGTCGCGGTCGCCCCGCCGTCGGGCATCAGCCCGACCCGCGAGAAGGCCAGCAGGAAGGAGGCGGACTCGGCGCACATCGCGAGGTCGCAGGCGAGGACGGCGGACAGGCCGACGCCGGCCGCGATCCCGTTGACGCCCGCGACGACCGGCTTGTCGCAGCGCAGGATCGCGCGGACCAGGCGGTTGGCCGCGTCCAGCGCCCGGACGTCGAAGCGCTCGGCCGCGTCGTC
The DNA here is from genome assembly GCF_004564375.1 of Nocardioides euryhalodurans. NCBI lineage: Bacteria > Bacillati > Actinomycetota > Actinomycetes > Propionibacteriales > Nocardioidaceae > Nocardioides > Nocardioides euryhalodurans. Next base: position 3,545,320 of record NZ_CP038267.1, on the reverse strand, counting down.
GCCCGCGATGTCCGCTCCGGTGCAGAACGCCGGGCCGGTGCCGGTGAGCACCACGACCCGTACCTCGTCCCGCGCCCCGGCGCGCTCGAGCAGCTCGGAGGTGGTCGTCGTCATGGCGTCCGTGAGCGCGTTGTAGGCGGCCGGGCGGTCGAGGCGGATCGTGAGCACCCCGTCGTCCTCGGTCACGGCGAGTCCCGGCGTGGTCATGGCGCCCAACCTAGTCCGGCCGTCCGGCCGTCCGGCTCGATAGTGCGGTACGGAACGGTCGTGATCCTGGCTCGGGGACGACAGGAACTGACCGCACTATCGATGCCGCCACCCGCCCGCTCACGCTGGTCTCGCCGGCGGTACGCAACCTCGAGCGGCCCCGCCAGCCTGACCCGGAGCCGGTCAGCTCCGCTCCTTGACGACCACCGTCCCGGCGACCTGGTCGTGCCACGGGCGGCCCTGCGGGTCCTGGGTCGCGCGGTAGACGTCGAAGCCGATGAGCAGCAGGCCGAAGAGCTGTCCCCCGGGGAACATCGTGAACAGCACGCCACCGCCGCCGACCACCGACCGGCGGACGACCTGGGCGGAGGTCAGCTCGGTCCCCCGTTCCACCGGCTGCACCCTGAGGTGGAGCAGCCGCTTGCCGAGGGTCCGGCCGCCGGATCCGCGGAACGCGAGCTGGTAGCCCAGCCAGAGCACCACCCCCACCAGGGCGCCGATGCCCTCGGAGAGGGCCAGCGCCCCCAGGCCGCCGGGTCCGAGCAGGTCACCGGTCAGCCCCAGCGCGAGGTCGAACACCGACGACACCGCGCTGGCGGCGACGAAGACGAGCACGATGTCGACGGCGTACGCCCCGAGGCGCTCGGAGAGCTGCCCGAGCGGCGTCCCGTCGGGCAGCGCCGTGGGCAGCGAGCGGTAGCGCGCGACGAGGTCCGGCGACCCACCCGGTGCCGGGGTCGGACCGGCGGTCGCCTGGGCCGCTGGTGCCGGCGGCGGGGGTGGCGGGCCGACGGGCGGTTCGACGGTCCGGGTGTGGGCGGTCCACTGGTAGCCGTTCCACCAGCGCTCCTCACCGGGCGCCTTCCCCTGCGGGTCGGGGTACCAGCCCTCCGGCACGACCTGCGCCACCTCAGGCTCCCCACTTGGTCGACAGCGCGCGGATCACCGTGACGTTGCGGTTGGTGGCGACGCCGAGGTGCTTCTCGACGACCTCGTTCGTGAGGCTCGCGGTGTGGTAGTCGGGGCCGAGCAGGAGGTGGACCGCCCGGCCGCGCACGACGGCGCGCTGGCCGTCCGAACCGGCACCCTCGATCGCGGCCACGCCGGCAGCCGAGGGCGCCTCCTTGAGCAGCGAGACGTACTGCCGTCCCTCGTGGCCCACGGCGAGCTCGTCGGCGTCGGCCGCGATCGCGACCACCTCGGCCGGCGAGAAGACGATGGTCGGCACCGCGAAGCCCCGGTCGGCGGCGAACGCCTCCTCCAGCGTGCGCTCGACCTTCGGGCGGGAGCGCAGGGTCGTGGTGAGCCGGACGTTGCCGGTGTTGATGTGGGTCACGACGTCGGTCGCTCCCGTGGCCTCCACGACACGGACGATGTCGGCCTTGGGGAACTTCCTGGTCGGCCCCAGGTTGATCGCGCGCAGGAACGCGACGTACGTCGGCATGGCGTCATCCTGCCGCAGATCGCCGCGTCGTACGGTCGTTCCGTGCCGTGCGACTACTGCGGGAGAGAGTTCGACCCCATCGCGACCCGGTGGCTGTGTCCCCACTGCCACATGAAGGCCAACTGCTGCGACGGAGCGCCGCTGGCCGAGGTCGCCCCGAAGGCCGGCCGCGACACGTAGCCTTCCGCGCATGTCGCAGATCGCCCCGGGGTGGTACCCCGACCCTGCTCCCCCGACCTCGCCGCAGCAGACGCTGCGCTGGTGGGACGGCACCACGTGGACCGACCACGTGCAGCCGGTCGGCCCGCTCCCCTCCGCCCCGGCGCCCCGCCCCGGCCCGACGACAGCCGACGGCCGCCCGCTCGCCGGTCGGGGCTGGCGCTTCCTGGCGTGGATCGTCGACGGCATCGCCCTCACCATCGGCACCACGTTGCTCACCCTGCCGGTGCAGATCGACGTGAACCGCGCGATGGCGGTGCAGCAACGGGAGATCGACCAGCAGATCGAGGCCGGCGGGACACCCGACCTCGACGCCTTCTTCCAGGGGATGTTCGACGTCTACGCCGACCACGTCGTGGGGCTCTTCGTGATCCCCGCCCTGCTCGGGCTCGCCTACTACGTCGGCTTCCTGCGCTGGCGCGGAGCGACGCCCGGCAAGCTCGCGACCGGGCTGCAGGTCCAGCCGGTCGCGGGAGCCGGGCGTCTGTCCTGGGGCTCGATCCTGGTGCGCCTGTTCGTCTACCAGGGCGTCAGCTACGTCGCGCTCGCGGTCGGCTGGGTGACCGGGTCGCTCGCGACCTTCGTCGTGGCCTCGCTCCTCGCGGGGATCTTCGGCCTGGTCAACCTGCTGTGGATCTTCGGCCCGCGTCGGCGGGCCCTCCACGACCTCGCCGCCCGCACCGTCGTGGTCTCGACCCGCTGAGCAGGGCTCAGAGGTTGCCGCGAGCGTCCTGCTCGCGCTCGATCGCCTCGAAGAGCGCCTTGAAGTTCCCCTTGCCGAAGCCCAGCGAGCCGTGGCGCTCGATGAACTCGTAGAACACCGTCGGCCGGTCGCCCATGGGCTTGGTGAAGATCTGGAGGAGGTAGCCGTCCTCGTCCCGGTCGACGAGGATCTTGCGCTTCTTGAGCTCCTCGATCGGGACGCGGACGTCGCCGATCCGCGCCCGGAGCTCCGGGTCGTCGTAGTAGGAGTCGGGGGTCTCGAGGAACTCGATGCCGTTGTCGCGGAGGATGTCGACCGACCGCAGGATGTCGTTGGTCGCGAGCGCGATGTGCTGGCAGCCGGCGCCGTCGTAGAACTCGAGGTACTCGTCGATCTGCGACTTCTTCTTCGCGATCGCCGGCTCGTTGAGCGGGAACTTCACCCGGTGGTTGCCCGACGCGACGACCTTGGACATCAGTGCGGAGTAGTCGGTGGCGATGTCGTCGCCGATGAACTCCGCCATGTTCGTGAAGCCCAGGACCTTGTTGTAGAACTCCACCCACTCGTCCATCCGGCCGAGCTCGACGTTGCCGACGCAGTGGTCGACGGCCTGGAAGAGGCGCTTGGGGTGCCCCTCGCGCCGGACCACGGTGGAGCTCCGGGCGACGTAGCCGGGGAGGTACGGGCCGTCGTAGCGCGAGCGGTCGACGAGCGTGTGGCGGGTCTCGCCGTACGTCGCGATGGCAGCGGTGCGGATCGTGCCGTGCTCGTCGGAGACGTCGTGCGGCTCCACCAGGACCGTGGCCCCCACCGAGCGGGCGTGCTCGATGCAGCGGTCGACGTCGGGCACCTCGAGCGCGAGGTCGACCACGCCGTCGCCGTGCTTGCGGTGGTGGTCGAGGACCGGGCTGCCGGGGGTGACGCCGCCGGTGAAGACGAAGCGGGCGGACCCGGAGCGCAGCACGTACGACTTGGAGTCGCGGTGACCGTTCTCCGGACCGCGGTACGCCTCGAGCTCCATGCCGAGGGCGAGCTGGTAGAAGGTCGCGGTCTGGGTCGCGTTGCCGACCACGAAGCCGACCGCGTCCATCGCCGTCACCGGGAACGGGTCGCTGCTGGCGTCGTACTCGACGAGGCCGACGAGCTGCTTGAGCTGGTCGAGCGTGAGGCCCGCCTGCTCTTCTTCGTGGGTGAGGACGGTCAGCGTCGAGTCGGTCATGGGAGCAGCCTGCCGAGACCCGGCATGCTGTGCAACACTGGGCCACTTCACTGTGCAGGTTGTCCACTCCGGAGGCGCTCATGGATGCTCTCGATGGCAGATTGATCGAGATCTTCACGCACGAGCCTCGCATCGGCGTGCTCGAGGCGTCCCGGCGGCTCGGGGTGGCGCGCGGGACCGTCCAGGCCCGGCTCGACCGGCTGGTCGCCAGCGGGGTGATCCTCGACTGGGGACCCAACCTCTCCCCCGAGGCGCTGGGCTTCCCGGTCACCGGGTTCCTGACCCTGGAGATCCGCCAGGGAGCCGGTCACGACACGGTCGCCACGCATCTCGCCGGCATCGCCGAGGTGCTCGAGGCCTACACGATCACCGGTGCCGGGGACATGTGGGCACGGGTCGTCGCCCGCTCCAACACCGACCTGCAGCGGGTGATCGACCAGGTGCTGGCCGACCCCGGGATCGAGCGCTGCACGACCGTGATCGCGCTCGCCGGCCAGATCCACCACCGGGTTCTCCCGCTGGCGAGGGCTGCCTCAGCGCAGCAGTGAGGCCAGCGCTGCAGCGGCGCCCTGGACGGTCGGGCCCAACAGGTCGACGTCGAGGTCGTCGAGGGTGACGATGCCGACGCTGGCCTCCAGCCCGTCGACGCCCCGGACGGGGGCGGCCAGGCCACGTGCGCCGGGCTGCAGCTCGCCGGTCGTGGCGACGTACGAGGGCCGCGGATCCCCACCGTGGGCGACGTCCGTGGTGGCGCCCGCCCGTGGGTCACCGCGCCCCAGGAGGATCGCCCGACCCGCGGCGCCCCGGTCGAGCGGGTGGCGGGCACCGACGCGGTAGCTCACGTGGAAGTCGGTCCAGGACGGCTCGATCACCGCCAGGGCGAGCGCGTCCTCGCCGTCGGCGATCGTGAGGTGGGCGGTGCACCCGACCGTCTCGGCGAGCTCGCGCAGCACCGGCGTGGCAGCGTCGCGCAGCACCGGCTGCACCGCCGCGGAGAGGTGGAGGACGCCCAGCCCCACGTGCAGCCTCCCGGTGCGGTCGCGGCGGACCAGGGCGTGCTGCTCGAGGGTGCTCACCAGGCGGTAGACCACCGTCCGGTTGACGCCGATCGTGCTCGCGAGCTCGGTCACGGTGAGGCCCGTCGGGGTGCCCGCCAGCACGCTCAGCACGCGCAGGCCCCGATCGAGGGTCTGCGACGTCTCGGACGGCATGACGGGAGCCTAGTGGCCGTCGGCGCGCGGGCGCTGCGGGCGTCTCAGGAGCTCTTGCGGGTCGCCCACTCGCGGATCCGGTCGATCCGCGCCAGCAGCTGCTCGGCGTTGGCGATCGCCGCAGCCGGGCCGCCGCACTCCTTGCGCAGCGCGGCGTGGGTGATGCCGTGCGCCTGCCCGGTGCGGTGGTGCCAGGCGGCCACCAGCCCGTTGAGCTCGCGCCGGAGCACCGCCAGCTGCTCGTGGGTGGAGACCTGCTCGACGGTGTCGGGCTGGGGGCTGGCCGGCTTGCGGGTGCGCGCGCGCTCGCTCTGGCGGTGGTGGAGCAGCTCGCGGACCTGGTCGGCCTCGAGCAGCCCGGGGATGCCGAGGAAGTCCATCTCCTCCTCCGACCCGACCTGCACCTCGCCGGCGTGACCGAAGGAGGCGCCGTCGAAGAGCACGTGGTCGAAGCGGGCCTCGGACCCCAGCGCCTCGAAGGACCGCTCCAGCTCGTCGGAGGCGGACTCGCCCTGCTCGGCCTTCTCGAGCAGGTCGCGCTCGGCGGCGAAGATGTCGTCCTCGTCGGTGACCTTGCGGCCGAGCACGTGGTCGCGCTGCGCCTCGAGCTCGGAGGCGAAGCCGAGCAGCGAGGGCACCGAGGGAACGAAGACCGATGCGGTCTCGCCGCGCTTGCGAGCCCGGACGAAGCGGCCGACGGCCTGCGCGAAGAAGAGCGGCGTGGCGGTCGTCGTGGCGTACACGCCGACGGCGAGCCGCGGCACGTCCACGCCCTCGGAGACCATCCGGACGGCCACCATCCAGCGCGACTCGTCCTCGGCGAACGTGGCGATCCTCTTCGACGCGGCCTTCTCGTCGGACAGCACCACGGTCGGGCTCTCGCCACTGATCTGCTTGAGGACCGCGGCGTACGCCCGGGCGGAGACCTGGTCGGTCGCGATCACCAGGCCCCCGGCGTCGGGGACGTGGCGGCGTACCTCGGAGAGCCGCTTGTCGGCCGCGGCGAGCACCGACGGGATCCAGGCGCCCTTGGGGTCCAGGGCGGTGCGCAGCGCCTGCGCGTTGAGGTCCTTGGTGAGCGGCTCGCCGAGGCTGGCCGCGACCTCGTCACCGGCGCTGGTGCGCCACGTCATCTGGCCGGAGTACGCGAGGAACAGCACCGGCCGGACCACGTGGTCGGCCAGCGCGTGGGCGTAGCCGTAGGTGAAGTCGGCCACCGAGCGCGGGATCCCGTCGGGTCCGGGCGCGTAGGTCACGAACGGGATCGGGTTGACGTCGGAGCGGAACGGCGTGCCGGTCAGGGCCAGCCGGCGGGCGGCCGGCTCGAACGCCTCCCGGACGCCCTCGCCCCACGACAGCGCGTCGCCGGCGTGGTGCACCTCGTCGAGGATCACCAGGGTCTTGAAGCGCTCGGCGCGGATCCGCATCGCGAGCGGGTTGACCGCGACCCCGGCGTAGGTCACCGCGACGCCGACGTAGTCGCTGGAGGTCTTCCCCTTGCCCGCGCTGTACGTCGGGTCGAGCGGGATCCCGGCCCGCGCGGCGGCCTCGGCCCACTGGCTCTTGAGGTGCTCGGTCGGCGCGACCACGATGATCCGGTCGATGATCCGGCGACCGATCAGCTCGGCCGCGACCGAGAGCGCGAAGGTGGTCTTGCCCGCGCCGGGCGTCGCGACCGCGAGGAAGTCGCGCGGCGAGCGCGCGAAGTAGTCCTCCATGGCCGCCTGCTGCCAGGCACGCAGCGACGTGGCCGTCCCCCAGGCCGCGCGGTCGGGCCAGGCAGGCGAGAGGGGGACGGGCTCGAGCCGTCCCGTCACTCGGCGGAGTCCCCTCCGCCGTCTCCGTCGCCCCCGGGCTTCATCTGCTCCCAGACCTCCTTGCAGGACGGGCAGACCGGGAACTTCTCGGGAGCCCGGCTGGGCACCCAGACCTTGCCGCACAGGGCGACCACGGGCGTGCCCATGACCATCGCCTCGGTGAGCTTGTCCTTGGACACGTAGTGGGAGAAGCGCTCGTGGTCACCGTCGTCGGTCGGGACCGTACGACGGTCCTCGATCGTGTCGGTGCCGCTTCCGAATCCGAGGGAGCTCATGATCACCAGACTCTAGTTCATCGACGGGCGTCCCGCGGCCTCCCCGGGCTCCTCCCCCCACAGGTTCGGGTCACGACGGTGCGGCGCGCGTGAAGGTGCCCGTGGCGAGCCAGCGCGCGAGCCTGCGCACGCTCACCCCGAGGTAGTCCTCGGCCTCTCCGCGCAGCTCGGCGTTGCTGCTGGCGAGCAGGCTGTTGGCCAGCAGCAGCTGGCGTGAGGCCACCATCGCCTCGAAGTGCGCCGGGTCGACGACCGGCGGCGGCGTGACGTCGGCGTACCCCTCCCACATCGCCTGCTCGGGCGCCGGGTCGACGTCGCGCAAGTAGAACGCCGAGATGGCGAGGTCGAGCTCCGGGAGGCCGAGCCCGCAGTCGTCGAAGTCGAAGACGGCGAGCCGCCCGGCGTGCCACTTCAGGTTCCCGCCGTGGAGGTCGGCGTGGAGCGGACGCAGCGACGCGCCGTCGAAGAGCGCGCCGAACCCCTCGTCGGCCACCTCCCGGGCGCGGTCGAGCACGGCCCGCCCGTCGTCGTCGAGACCCTCGGCCGACGCGAGCAGGTCCTCGTCGCCGAAGAGCGGGGTGTCGAAGACCGGCATCGCGGCCCCGTCGGGCAGCGACCACGCCTCCGCCTGGAGGTGAAGCCGTGCCATCGCCCGGCCGAGCTCCCGGGCGACCTCGGCGTCCGGCTCGTCGACGTCCGGGCCCTCGAGCCAGGAGGCGCCGGTCACCAGCAGCGGGCCTCCGTACGCCTCCGACGCGACCTCCACGGACCACGCACCGTCGGGCGTCAGGAGGGGTACGGGCACGAGCACGTCGGTCTCCGCGGCGATCCCGCGCTGCCACTCCTGCTGGGCGACGACGTTCTCGGGGCCGCTCTGGGAGCCGGTGTTGACGCGCAGCGCGACCCTCTCCCCCTCCTTGGTGTCGACGGCGAAGGTCGTGTTGAAGGCGTGGGCGGCGACCTCCAGGCCGGTCACCTCGAGGCCGAACCGCTCGGCTGCCGTCGCGGCCGCGGTGCGCAGCGCCGCCACCTGCTGGTCCTCGGGGAGGTCTCGGTAGTCCACAAGGAGCAGCCAACCACGCAGCCGACCGGCCCGCCCCTCAGTTCAGCTGGGGGTCGACCGGGCGGGTGGAGTGCCAGGCCAGCTCGCCCGGCTGGCGGCGCAGCACGTCGCGCCACAGGTCGGTCGGGTCGTCGCGGAACACGTCCGGGGGCTGGGCCGGGACGACGTACCAGCTGCCCTCCTCGATCTCGCCGCCCAGCTGCTCGGCGCCCCACCCGGCGTACCCGGCGAAGATGCGCATGCCGCTGAGCGACCCGTCCACGAGCTCGACGGGGGTGTCGAGGTCGACGACGCCGAGCCGTCCGGCGATCTCCCGGAACCCCACCGGGACGTCGTCCTCGTCGGCGAGCCAGCCGACGGCGAGGGCGCCCTCGGTGGAGACCGGCCCACCCTGGAAGAGGACCTCCGGCTGGGCCACGACCTCACCCCAGGCCGCGAGCACCTCGCTCACCGCGACCGGGGTCGGTCGGTTGAGGACCACCCCGAGCGCGCCTTCGTCGTCGACGTCGAGCAGCAGCACGACGGTGTCGGCGAAGTTGGGGTCGAGCAGCTCGGGCGTGGCGACCAGCAGCATCCCGGCACGGAGCGGGGTCGCCTCGGTCATGGCTCCATCATGACCGAGGCGGGCCGGACGCGGCACCCCCGGGACGAGCGACGGCCCCGGTCCCGGCGCGGAGGGAGGGTGCGGCCCAGGGGACCGCGGGGAGGGTGCGCCGGAGGCCGGGGCCGTCGGGTCTGGGGTGGGTCAGGCGGCGAGGACCGCCCGGATCCGGTCGAGCAGTCGCGGGTTGCCGAGGTGCCGTGGCGACCGGCCGGGACGACGGGTCGCCCGGGCGCGGCCCTCGATCGCGGCGCCCACCGCGGCGGCGCCGGTGTCGAGGGTGCCCGCGCGGCCGGCCATCACGGCCAGCAGCGTGTGCTCCTTGGCCGTGGCGGTCCCCATCGCCTCGGCCATGGCGTCGTCGAGGGGGTGGGCACGGTGCTGGTCGATGATGGCGCGGATGCCCGGGAGGTCCTCCGCGGTCTGCTGCCAGGCGCGGACGACGGCCGCCTCCAGGTCGAGCGGCTGGCTCATGAGCTCGCGCTCGATCCGGCCGGCGAGCCGGGTGTGCCAGCGCAGCTGGAGGGCGCCGAGCAGCTCGAGCTCATCGGCGAAGACGTGCCGGACGCCGTCGACGTCCAGCGGCAGGGACCCGTCACGACGGGCGTCGGCGGCAACGGTGACGGCACGGAGGATCTCCCCGCGCGAGTGGAAGGCGTTCCAGGTCATGGTCGGCTCCTTCTGTGACCTCTGGTCCCTCGGTCGGGTGGCTGTCGGTCACGACATACCGTTGGTACGTACTCAGAGTACGTAGCCATACCGAGAGTATGCAAAGCAGCGGACCGTGACCTCGCTCACCGACCCCTACACTCGGCCGAATGAGCAAGGCCACCGTGTCCAAGCTGGTCCCCCGGGTGCCGACCCGGCGCCAGCAGTACTCCGCCTCCACCCGGCGGGCGCTGATCGACATGGGCGAGGAGCTCTTCTCCGAGCACGGCTACGCCGCGACCTCCCTCGACACGATCGTCGCCGGGGCCGAGGTCACCAAGGGCGCGCTCTACCACCACTTCAGCGGCAAGCAGGCCCTCTTCGAAGCGGTCTTCGAGAGGGTCGAGGGCGAGGCCGCCCGCGAGATCTCCGAGGCGCTCCAGGGACACGAGGACCCGTGGGAGAAGGCGCTCGCCGGCCTGGACCGCTTCCTCGCCGTGGTCCAGCAGCCGGCGTACCGGCGGATCGTGATCCTCGAGGGGCCGGCGGTCCTCGGCTGGGCCAGGTTCCGCGAGCAGGCCGAGCGGTCGACCTTCGCGACCGTGCACGACATCGTCGGCTCGGTCCTCGAGGCCGGCGACTGGGGCCTCGACGAGGCGATGGTCGAGACCTTCACCCGGATCTTCTTCGGCGCGATGTCGTCGGCCGGCGAGTCCGTGTCGACCAGCGACGACCCCGAGGCGGCCGCGGCCCGGGTCGAGGCCGCGATCCGCTTCATCCTGGCCGGGCTGCGCCAGCTCGCGGAGGCCGGCGTCGAGCTCGAGGACGTCACTCACCGGTGACCTCGGCCGCGTGAGCGGTCGGTCGTCGCGACGGTCACCGATGAGAGTGCGGCACCGCGCGGGTCTCCACGGGACGGAGCACCTGCTCCGGAGCCGACCGGGAGGACGCCGCATGAGCGAGGACGAGAAGCAGATCCGCGAGCTGGTCGAGGCGTGGACACGCGCGGTCCACGAGGGCGACCTGGACGCCGTCACGGCCCACCATGCCGAGGACATCGTGATGTTCGACGTCCCTCCGCCCCATGAAGGGGTCCGTGGGATCGACGCCTACCGCGCCACCTGGCCGGAGTTCTTCGCCTGGCAGGCCTCGGGTGCCTGCTTCGAGATCGCGTCCCTGGACGTGACGGCCGGTGCGGACGTCGCCTACGCGCACGGGCTCCTCCGGTGCTCGACCCCGGAGGGACTGCGCGAGGACCCCAGCTACCTGCTACGGCTGACCGTGGGGCTGCGTCGCGAACGGGAAGGGTGGGTCGTGGCGCACGAGCACCACTCCTTCCCGCTCAAGGGCTGAGGCGAGCCCCCCGGGCGCTCAGTTGTAGGTGACGTTCCCGTTGGCCGCGGGGACCAGCTCGATCCAGGTGTGGCCGGCCGGGACGGTGAGCTCCTTCTTGCCGGCGCTCAGCGAGAGCGCGTCGCCGAGGCCTGACTTCTCCCAGGTGCCCTTGACGACCATGCCGTCGTGGAAGAGCAGCGCCGCCCCCTTGCCCTCGAGCTTGGTCTCGGGCACCGGGTTGCCGGCGGGGTCGGTGTAGCCGGCGTCGCCGACCGGCACCCGCAGCACCAGGACGGTGTCGGTCGGGAACTGGTCGTCCTCGGCGGCGTACGAGTTCTGGTTGACGTACCCGTCCTTCTGGAAGGCCCAGGTCGTCGTGTGGTTGCCGAAGTTGGCCGCGATCGTCGTGGCCTTCTTGCCCTTGGGCAGGTCGGACGGCTCGCCCCAGGGCAGGTAGTCGTCGGGGCGGGCCTCGTCGCGCTCCGGGAAGGAGTCGACGAGCTGGGACATGTCGCTCATCAGGTTGTAGGGCGCGCTCCGGTCGGTCGCCCGGGACATGCCGGTCGAGCCCTCGCCGAAGAACTTGATGCCGGCACCGCTGATCCGCTGGATCGTGACCGGGGCGGCGCCGCTGGTCACGACGGAGGCCTCGACGGGCGACACGATCCCGATGTCGCTGGCGCGCATCGAGCGGATCGGACCGACCTCGCCGGGGATCTCGGAGTAGAAGAACGCCGCCAGCCGGGTGGTGCCGCCCTCGACCAGCTCCTCGACCACCAGGTCGGCGGAGCCGAGGCCCTGCTGCGGGGCGCTGGAGGAGGTGTTGTCGATCTTGGCCACCATCACCGGGTGGGTCTGGGCCGAGCTGTCCTCGCCCTCCACGTCGAGGCCGGTCAGCGGCCAGGTCTGGCCCAGCGTCGAGCCGCCGGCGACCTCCTGGCCGGGGGCCGGCTCGTCGGCCGCGGGGGTCTCGTCACCGCCACAGGCGGCCAGCAGGAGGCCGGCGGCGAGGATGGTGGCGGTGCTCTTCAGGCTGGTCAGGTGCAGTCGGCGCACGGTGACTCCGATCGATGGATCTCGGGGGTGGATCGCGGTCAAGTGTGGACGCCGGGCGTACGCCGCCGTGGCAGGCGCGCCCGGGACGCGGGCGAATCTGAAGTGACTCGCTCGACATTAGGCGGGACCGGTGGCGGGCTCAGTCGAGCCGGGCGCCACCGTCGACGTACAGCGTCTGGCCCGTGATGTACGACGCCTCGTCGCTGCACAGGAAGGCAGCCGCGGCGGCGATGTCCTCGGGGAAGCCGACCCGGCGGACCGGGTTGGCGTCGGCGCTGAGCTTGCGGAACTCCTCGACCGGCAGGCCGAGCCGCTCGGCGGTGGCGTCGGTCATCTCGGTGGCGATGAAGCCGGGCGCGACCGCGTTGGCGTTGATGCCGTACGGGCCGAGCTCGATGCCGAGGGTGCGGGTGAAGCCCTGGATCCCCATCTTGGCCGCGGAGTAGTTCGCCTGGCCGCGGTTGCCGAGCGCCGAGGTGCTCGAGAGGTTGAGGATCTTGCCGTACTTCTGGGCCACGAAGTGCTTCTGCGCGGCCCGGGTCATCAAGAAGGCCCCGCGGAGGTGGACGCCGATGACGGAGTCCCAGTCCTGCTCGGTCATCTTGAAGAGCAGGTTGTCGCGGGTGATCCCGGCGTTGTTGACCAGGATGTGCAGGCCGCCGAGCTCGCTGACGACCCGCTCGACCGCGGCGTCGACGCTCGCGGCGTCGGAGACGTCGCAGCCCAGGCCGAGGTGGCTGGTCCTCGGGTGGTCGGCTCCGGGCAGCGCGGCCGCGGACTTCCTGGCCGAGGCCTCGTCGAGGTCGAGGACGGCGACGCGCGCACCCTCGCTCGCGAAGCGCTGGGCAGTACCGAAGCCGATGCCTCGCGCGGCGCCCGTGATCACGGCGACGCGTCCGTCGAAACGGCCCATGCTGATGACTCCCTGGGGTCTCGGGGGTGGATCGCAGGTCACTCTAGGACGGACCGCAGCCGTTCCGCGTATCGGGCCGCCTCCGCGGCGTCGACGTACTTCGTGCGCGGCCAGAAGAAGCCCCGCAGCCCGTCACCCTTGGTCCGCGGCACGACGTGCAGGTGGAGGTGGGGCACCGACTGGCTGACGGTGTTGTTGACCGCCACGAAGCTGCCCTGCGCGTCCAGCGCGTCCTTCATCGCGCTGGCGAGCCGCTGTGCCCGCTCGAGGAAGCCGTCGCGCAGCGCCGACGGCAGGTCGGGCAGCGTGTCCACGTGCTCGCGCGGCACCAGCAGCGTGTGGCCCTTGAAGACCGGCCGGGCGTCGAGGAAGGCGACGAAGTCGTCGTCCGCGAGGACCACGTCGGCCGGGGTCTCCCCCGCCACGATCGCGCAGAAGACGCAGCCGGCCACCCGTCGTACGCCCGTCAGTGGCAGACGCCCGGGCCGCAGTCGGCGGTCCGCGCCGTGATCACGCGGCCGCTGCCCGCAGGAGCGTCGAAGTGGTGGGCGTCGCTGGTGCCGTAGGTCCACCGCAGGCCGTGGCGTGCCATCAGCGACACCACGGCGTGGCTGCGCGAGCGCCACGCGACCCGCGGGTGGGAGCGACCGACCCACCACGTGTTGGGGACCCAGCCGTGCGAGGCGCGGTAGGGGTTCTCCCACGGGTTGATGTCGAGCGCGCGTCCGTAGGAGTGGGGCGACCGGACACCCGGGCGGCCCACGACGTTGCGGCAGTTGAACGCGGAGGTGTTGCCGGCGGCCATCGACCGGTAGTCGTCGGCGCCCCGGAGGCGGCGCGACCAGCCGAACCGGTCGACCCGGTACATCGAGCGGATCGGCAGCTTGCGGGCGTACATCTCCGCGAGCGCGGCGCGCATGTTGCCGACCGCGTCGGCGTGAGCGACCAGCTCGCCGCGGTGGCGGTAGCCGCTGTAGTCCCAGTAGTTGATGCGCAGCAGCCGCAGGCTGGCCCGCCCGACCGGGCAGCCGCGGTGCCAGGAGCGACCGGTCATGTTGTTCCAGACGCCGTTGGGGATCCGGGACACCACCGCATTGGCGCCCTCACCCTTCGCGTAGCCCTGGTCGGGGAGGTTCACGCGCGGCCGCGGCGCCGCTGCCGGGAGGCGCACGGGGTTCCCGGGCGGCACGTTGTCGATGGCGTGGACCGCGCTGCGGTCGGCGGCCACCCAGTCGAGCCGCGGCGCCTTCGCGCGCCAGCGGGAGTCCTTGCGGGGGCGGGTGGTGACGGTCGCAGTGCCGTCGGCGCCGGTGCGCGGCCGCGCGACCCGCTTCCACGGACCACCGGCGAGGCTGCGGAACAGCTGCACCCGGCCGGCCACGGTCTCGCCGTTGCGGGTGCGCCAGGTGAGCGTCAGGTCCACCGTGCGCTCGTCGACGACGCGGTCGGGGCCGGTGACGCGGACGATGCCCTTGCGCCGCTCCATCCGGAGCTGGACCCGGCCGGTCCCGGAGCGGGCCCAGGTGATGCCGTCGCCGGCGTACGTCGCCCGGAAGACGTTGTCGTCGGCATCCCGGCGCAGCACCTGCTCGCTGACGGCCCGGCCCTCGGCGTCGGTGACCAACCCCTCCGCGACCGGCGCCCAGGTCCCGCCCGTACGTCGGCTGAGCGTGACCGGCTGGCCCGCCACCGGTGTCCCCTCCGCGTCCACGAGCAGCAGCCGTACCGGCGTGCCCTCGCCGGCGAAGCGTGCCGGTGACGACATCGTCAGCGTGGTCGGAGCCGGCTCCGCGGAGCGGGCCGGCGGTGCGGCCAGCAGGACGGCGGCCAGGGTCAGGGTGAGGAGGCGCCCGAGCATGGGGTGATTGTGCACGACGGCGGGAGCTGGGGGCAGGGGGCAGGCCGTGATCTGTCGCCGGGCCACCTCCGACCGACGCCGTCTCCCTCGAGCGGAAGGTCTCGGCCTACCAGGTGGGGGTCTCGGGATCGTCGTCGTCGTCCGACGACGAGCTCCGAGCAGGGCCCAGCGAGCGCAGCCGCGTGTCGTTGGCACGCAGCAGCCGCTGCGCACGCTCCAGGCCGCCGCCGGCGCCGGTCCCCACGACCGGTGCCGGCGGCGGCGGCTCGAGGGGCCGACCACGCGGCTCGAGGCCCGCCGGCGCGAGCAGCACGACGCCGTCCCGGCGCAGCACCCGGACCCCCAGCAGCCGCGCCGTCACCGTGGTCTCGACCACGACACCGTCGGCGAGCCGGTGCTCAGCGTCGGGGCGGAGGACCGGCGTCGTGACCGCCTCCCTCGAGGCGGCGAGCGAGCGTGCCGCCCGCGCCGTACGCCTCGAGCTGCTCCGCCGACCGCCGCGCCGCCTCCATGATCTGCTCATAGCGTTCCTTCCCCGCACGAGCGCCGAGCACGAACCCGAGCCCGAAGAAGCCGACGGTCGTGAGCCTCACGACTCCTCTCCGCGACGGCGTACGGCGCTGGTCACCGCGCTGGCCACGGAGACCGCCAGGAAGGTGGCGCCGGCGGCGAGGCCACCGCGCACCACCTGGCCGCCGCTGCCGGAGGTGACGGGCTTGGCCAGCTTCTGCCAGGTCGACTCCTTGCGGAACATGCCCATCACTGCTTCCCCTGTCGTGCGGCACCGCTCAGCGCGGCGACGAGCTGCACCTTGTTCTTGGAGCTGCGCCCGGCGATGCCCTGGGCGGCAGCGAGGTCGAGCAGCTCGGCCTTGGTGAGGTCGCCGAGCCGTCCGACCGGCGTGTCCGGCCCGGCCTCCCGGGTGACGGCCGAGGCCGCGGCCTCCGTCGTACGCCGGATCTCCTCGGCCTGGGCGACGGCCTCGTCGGCGCCCGCGGCGTCCTGGTGGGCCTCGGCACTGATGTGGTCGGCCTCGGCCCGCGCCCGGTCGGCGGCCTCGGTCGCCGCGGCCGCCGCGTCGTCGGCCAGCGAGCGTGCCTCCGCCAGCAGCTCGGTGGCCCGCCGATAGCTCTCCTCGGCCTCTTGCTGGGCCTTCTCCGCGTCCGCGCGGGCCCGGGCGCTGCGCTGCTCGCTCTTCCCGCGCTCCTCGTCGAGCTCCTCGGCGGCGGCCTGCTCCGCCTCGGCGCGCTCGGCGGCGACCCGCTCGTCGGCCCTTCGGCGGGCCTCCTCGGTGCGCCGGTCGACGACACGGGACTGCTCCGCCCGGACCTCGTCCAGGCGCGACCGCTCCTGCTGCTGGACGTCGGTCGCCTCGTCCGCGGCCCGCTGCGCCCGCTCGGCGGCGCTCAGGGCCTCCTGCTCGGCCTCCTGGGCACGCTGAGCGGCGGTGCGGGCCCGGGCCAGCCGGGCATCGACGGAGTCGTGGCCGGGCATCGCCGACGCGAGCGTCGGCCCTGCCTGGCGTACGGAGTCGACGACGCCGTTGGAGCTGCCGGTGCCGTTGGTGGCGACGGCCTTGCCGACGAGCCACGAGACGTTGCGCGGGATGTCCTTCACCCCCGTCGCCCAGGACGTGACGAGACCGCGCTTCGGTTGTGGACCTGCCATCTGGTTCTCCCTCCCGATGACTTGCGCCTCCCAACGCAAGGTGGCCCGTGGAGCAGGCCTCAGGAGTGCGTACCCACGTCCCGCGGTTCCATGCCGCTGACGTCCCCCCGCTCAGCCCCTCGCGCTCGCGTAGCCGAGGACGGCCGCGAGCCCGAGGGCGCTGGGTGGGGCGTACGCCGCCCGCCACAGGCCGCCGTGCACGGCGGCGTGGGCCTCGTCCTGCCAGGGGTGCGCGTGGGCGGTGGTGCCGCCGGCGACGTCGCGGACCAGCAGCGCGGCCATCAGCGTGTTGGCGGTGTCGGGCTCGAAGACCTCGACCCCGAAGCGGTGCGCCCCCGCGAAGGCGGCCGCGAGGGCGCGGTTCTTGACCACGGAGCGGGTCCGCGTGGACGGCGCGACGTGGAAGGAGACCAGCCTCCCGTCGCGGCGGGCGGCGGTGGCGCGCCAGCGCTGCACCCGCTTGGCCAGCGCATAGCTCGGGCCCTGCACCGGCACGAGCGCGTCGGCGATGCCGGGGTCTGCCTCGGGCGGGTAGGCGCGGTGGAGCAGCCGCCCCCGCGTCGCCCAGCGCAGCGGCCTCCCGGCGAGCTTCGCCATGCCCGAGCGCTCGGCGTAGGCGCGGGTGGACTGGGCCACGGCCTCGTGAGGTACGGCGAAGACGTCGGTCGGCGTGGCCAGGAAGGCCAGGCCGGTGTCGGGACGGTCCGCGACGAGCCTCGTGGCGAGGGCGTCCGCCGCGACCGAGACCCGGACGTGGGTGCCGCCGTCGGCGTAGAGGTAGTTGCCGAGCACCAGCCTGCCGTCGAGGCCGCGCAGCCACTCGGCGGCCTCGGGCACCTCGGCCAGCAGGTCGACGCCGGCCACCTTCCCGGGGTCCCCCGGCTCCCCCGTCGGGACCGGCACGAGCAACCGTCCGGCGGACGCGCGGGCGGTGGCGACCACCCGCTCCCAGACGGCGGGCCGCGGCAGGTCGACGGCCGCCACGGTGGCGCCCCAGCCCAGGAGCGGTCCGAGCGGGCCCATCTCGGCGCCGGCTCCGAGCACGACCGGCGTACGGCCCTCCAGCCGCAGCCACTCCGGGTGCTCGGCCACCTCCAGCACCGCCGCTGCGGCCGACGGCTCGAGCACCCCCCGGTCGGTCCACTCCCCCAGCTGGTCGCTCAGCTCGGCACCCCGGAGCCGCCGGCCGCGGTAGGGGATCTCGAGCTGCTCGACGGGCTTCGCCTCTCCCGCGACGACGTCGGTGTCGAGCCGGCGTACGGGCTCGGCGTGGGTGAGCGAGGACAGCGGGAGGTCGGCACCGCCCTCGTGCGCGACCACCATCCGCTCGTGGATCGCCCCGAGACCGGCGTCGGCGATGGCACACCAGGCCTCGGGCGTGGCGAGCCCGGCCTCGACGAGCCGGCGGAAGTGGGCGACGTACTGGCTGCGCCACGCGGTCTCCTGCTCGGCCCCGAGGGCGCCGACCGGGTCCGCGGCGCGCAAAGCGGTCGCGACCACCTCACGCCCCAGCGCGGTGGTGCTGCGACGACCGTCGGGGCGGGCGGGGAAGGAGACGCCGTGGGACATGGGCACCATCATGGGCCATCGTCCGGAGGGGTCAGCCGGTCGTGGCCGCCCACGCCTTGGCGGCCTCCAGCTCGGCCACCGGGAAGGCTCGCGCCTTCCCCGGCCAGAGCGCGCTGAAGGCCTTGATCGCCGGGCCCGCACCCCGGGCGTCGGTCACGATCGCCATCCGCTCGAAGGACAGCGGGTGCCGGACGCCGAGCTTGACGTCCTCCCAGATGGCGTCGCCCTCGTACTCGTCGAACTCCGGTCCGAGGACGTAGACGAGCCGGACCTTCCCCCGCTCCGCGATCTCGGCCTCGATCGCCGGGACGAGGACGTCCTCGTAGTCGTCGTCCTCCACCTCACCGACGGCCTCGAACCCGAGCACCCCCGCCGGCATGTCGTGGCGTCGTCGGATCATCGTTGTCGCTCCCTCCGTCGAGGCCGACGCTAGCCACGGAGGACCGTCACCAGATCACCCGGCGCGGACGAGGAGCCTGTTGCGTCGCACCACCACACTCGGGGGGTGCGCACCATCGGCAACATCTTGTGGTTCATCCTCGCCGGCTGGTGGCTGGCGCTCGGCTACGTCGTCGCCGGCGTGCTGGCGTTCATCCTCATCATCACCATCCCGTTCGGCTTCGCGGCCTTCCGGTTGGCGAGCTTCGTCGTCTGGCCGTTCGGCCGGACCACGGTCTTCCGGCGCGACGCCGGCATCTGGTCGGTCCTCGGCAACGTCGTGTGGATCATCTTCTTCGGCTGGGAGCTGGCCCTGGGCCACCTCCTCGCGGGGTTGCTGCTGTGCATCACGATCATCGGCATCCCGTTCGGGGTGGCCTGCTGGAAGATGGTCCCGCTCGCCCTCGTGCCGCTCGGGCAGGTGATCGTGCCCATCCGGGAGACGGAGCGGGACCCGTACGGCCTGCCGGTCTGAGGAACGCCGGCCTTGCCGCCGAGCGGCCGCAGGCAGGTCGCCAGCGGGGGCAGTCCGTGGCTGCGGGAACCTCCGCGCAGCGCGGGCCGAGTGCGTACGTCGACCGGGGTCCCGAACCGTACGCGCGCCGGCTCCGCGCTGGTGCCCCTCAGGCCGTCACGGCACCCCGGACCTGCTCGAGAACGGCCTGCTCGCGCTCGCTGACCCGTTCGGCGTGGAAGCCCATGAAGCCGCCCTCCTTGGCCGCGTCGGCCGCGGCCTGCGCAGCCGTCACCAGCCAGCTCCCGAACGCGGTGCTCTCCTCGGCCGTCGCCCTGGCCGAGACGATGCCGACCACGGCGCGCAGCTCGTCCAGCACCTGATCTCCCGGACTGCTTCCCGCCGCGGTGGGCTTGAACCCCTTGAGCGGATTGTGGCGCTGCTGCGCCTGAGCCTGGATCTCCAACGCCACCTCGGTCAGCAGCTGTTCGTGGCTGGGAGGGTTGGTCGCCGCCCTGACCGTCGCCATCGTCTCCTTGGCAGCCTCGATGGGACCGCCCGGGTCGGCCAGCGAGATGGCCATCCCGGCCACCATGGGTGCCCGCACGACACGGGCCCACTCGTCCTCGGCGAAGTCGTCCTTGGTGGTCACGATGTCCTTCCCGTTCTCGCCCGGGGGCGGGCGTCGAGCGTGACGTCCTCCCAGACCGCGTCGCTCTCGTCCTGGCCTGCGTCGGGTCCTGGCACCGCCTGCGGCCTGTCGTGGCGTCGTCGGACCATCGTTGCGGCTCCCTCCGTCGATGCCGACGCTAGCCATGGAGGACCGTCACCAGATCACCCCTCGCGGACGAGGGATCGAGCCTGGTGGCGAGGCGGCACGGTCGCCACGCGACGCTCGAGAGGGTGCGCACCGGACCGCAGCGGATCCGGTCGAATTGGTGCAGGTGCACCACGCGCGGGCCGGGCGAACCCGCGGACCCTTGGCGCATGACGACCACGACTCCGGACGCCGCCACGACCGTCGGCACGCCCCTCTCACGGGCCGCTCAGCTCGCGACCGGCTGCTGCCTCCTGGTGGCTGGCCTCACCAACGGCCTCGCGCAGTACCTGGGGCACCTCGCGATGCCCGACCTCGCCGACTTCAGCGCGCAGATCAGGTGGGGGGTCGATCATCCCGGCATCCACGTCGCGGAGCAGACAGCCCTGCTGGTGAGCATGCTCGTGATGCCCCTGGGCCTGCTCGGGCTGGCCACCCTCACCCGCTGGGCGTCACCCCGGCTGACGGCCCTCGGCATCGTTCTCACCCTGTGGGGCATGTGGGGTTTCCACAACGTCGTGGCCCTCGGGTACGCCGCCGGCACCGTCGGCCCGGGAGCGATCGGGACCGAGGCGGCCGTCGCGCTCAACGACGGCTACCTCGACCACACGGGGACCGTCCTCACGGCGTTGCTGCCGCACCTCGTCGGGTCGTTCCTCGGCGTGCTGCTGCTCGCGGTCGCCGGCCTCCGTGGCCGGTCGCTGCCGCGGGTCCCGCTCCTCCTGCTCGTCGCCTTCCTCGTGTGGGACTTCCTCCTCCCCTCGACCGGCCTGCTGGAGCCGCACCTGCTGCTGGCGGTGTCGCTGGGCTGGCTCGGGGCCCACGTGCTCCTCCTCGCGCCCTCGGAGTGGCGGAAGCCGGGCAGCGGTCGACTGCAGGCCTGATACTGGAGCGGTGAGGGCCGCTCGTACGCTCGTCGGGGCCGCCGCCTCGGTGGCGCTGGCCGTCGTGCTCGCCACGGTGGCCCTCAGCCCGGACGCCGGTCAGTGGAAGCTGGTGCTGATCGCCCTCGCGCTGGGAGTGCCCGGCGCCCTGTGCGCCGTGCTCCAGCCGCACAACCGCGTGGGGTGGCTGCTGCTCGCCGTCGGCGTCGTGCTCTCGTGCCTGGGCCTGGCCACCCGATGGGTCGAGTCCGGCCACGCCAGTGCCTGGGCCTCTTGGGCGTCCGAGCGGTCCGGCGCGATCGTCGTCCCGCTGACGTTCCTGGCGCTGGTGCTGATGCCCGACGGGCAGCTGCCGTCGCCGCGCTGGCGACCCGCGGTCGTGGCGGTGGTCGTCGGCCAGGTGGCCGTCGTCCTCACCTGGAGCCTGGTCCCGGCCACGTCCGGCCCCGACAACCCGGTGGGCGTCCTCCCCGGCTCGTGGGCCGGCCCGGTGGGGAGCGCGGGCGACTGGGTGCTCCAGCTCCCCTTCCTGCTCGCCGTGGCCGCCGTCGTCGTACGGCTCCGCCGACACCCGGACCGGGCCCGCCTGGCGCCCGCGCTCGGAGGGGCGGCCGGCTTCGCGGTCCTGGCACTGGGCGGTCACGTGCTGTGGCCGCGGGCGGCCGACGCGCTCGACGTCCTCGGCGCGATGCTGCTCGGCGCCGGGATCACCCTCACGCTGCTCCGGCAGCCGGAGCCCGCACCCGGCCCGGCCCCAGCACCCCCACCCCCGGAGACCCCCGGGTTGTCGGGCCGCGAGCGCGAGGTCCTCGAGCTCGTCGCGGAGGGACTGACCAACCGGCAGATCGCCGAGCGTCTCTTCATCTCCCCGGTCACCGCGCGCAACCACGTCAGCCGGATCCTGACCAAGCTGGGGCTGGAGAACCGCACTCAGGCCGCGACGTGGCTGGCGCGGCAGGGGGCCGGGAACCCACCTTCTGCGAGCCCGGGCCCGTGAGCCGGAGCCACACGTCGCAGACGCGGTCCGGCAGTCGATCCGCTCAGCGCTCGTCCTCGAAGACGACGGGATCCCGCAGGGGCGTTCCGTCGTACCGGGTGACGGGGACCGCCTCGATGATGCCGCGCAGCCGCGCGCGGTCTCCCGCCTCGCAGCCCACCAGCAGGTGCTCGCTGCGCCCGCGCGGGTCGACCACTGCTGTGAAGCCGGCCGTCTCGACGGCGGCGAGGATCGTCGAGGGCTCGACGCCGTTGGGGATCTCGTAGGACACCGTGTGCGTGTGGGGGTCGTGCAGCCGGGCGTCGGTCTTCTCCTCCTGCCTCACGAGCGAGCGCAGGACCAGCGCCACGACGAGTCCGGCGATCATGACCAGGACCGCGATGAAGAGTGCCGCGCCCATCGTCCCCGCCTCCTCTCGTCCGGTCCACTGGTCCGGCCGCCGGGTGACGAGCGGTCGGTAGTCCCATGGTCGGTCTGCGCCGGTCCTGCGGGCAGAGTCGCTGGTCCCGACCTCCGGCCCGTTGGTCCCGTCGTGCCGACGTCGCGCGTCGCCTCATTCCGCCCGGTGGCGGCCGGGGCTCCTCCAGGGCTCCGGCTGGAGGAGCCCCCGGGCTGCCTCGACGACGTCGTCCTCGGAGAGCAGGACGGCGCCGGCGGCCGGGCCGAGCGGGATGAAGCTGTCGTGGCTGGTCACGCGTCGGACCCGGGCCGGGTTCCCGGCCTGGCCCAGGGCGGTGACGACCGACTCGGACACGCCGCCGCTCGCCCGGGTCTCGTCGACCACGAGGATCCGCTCGAAGCCGGCGGCGGCCTCGAGCAGCGCTGCGACCGGCAGCGGCGAGACCCACTGCAGGTCGACCACGGTCGTGGCGATCTGCTGCTGCTCGAGCCGGCGGGCCGCACGCAGGCTCATCGGCACGCCGTTCCCGAAGGTGAGGACCAGCAGGTCGTGGCCGGTGCCGTACGAGCGGGTCGTCCCGACCGCCGTCGCCTCGGGGTCCCAGCTGCCCGGCGCGGCGTACGGCGCGAGCCAGGCGCCGTCCTCCGCCTGGTGCAGGTCCCGCTGGTGGTAGAGCGCGATCGGCTCGACGTAGACGCAGACGCGGCCCTCGACGCGGGCGAGCGCGAGGCAGTTCCGCAGCAGGCCGGCGGCGCTGCTCGGGTGACTGGCCACGGCCACCGCGATGCCGGGGATGTCGCGGAGGACGGCCAGCGAGTTGTCGTTGTGGAAGTGCCCGCCGAAGCCCTTCTGGTAGGCGAGACCGGCGACCCGGACCACCATGCCGTTCTGGTACTGCCCGTTGCTGAAGAAGCGGAGCGTCGCCGCCTCGCCGCGGAGCTGGTCCTCGGCGTTGTGGAGGTAGGCGAGGTACTGGATCTCGGGCACGGGGAGGTAGCCGGCAAGGGCCATGCCGAGCGCGGTGCCGAGCACGGTCTGCTCGTCGAGGAGCGTGTCGAAGACGCGGAGGCCCCCGAATGTCTTGCGCAGACCCCGGGTCACGCCGTAGACGCCGCCCTTGCGGCCCACGTCCTCGCCGAAGACCACCGTGTCCGGCCGGGCCGCCATCGCGTCGGCCAGCGTGGCGTTGATGGTCTGCGCGAGGGTGAGGGCCGGCCCGTCCTCGGGCAGGATGCCGTGGAACGGCGCGGCCCGCGTCGGCGAACAGGCCGCGGCCTCGCGGGCCACCATGGCGGCTCGGGTCTCCACGAGCGGTCGTACGACGTCGTCCGGACGAGTCAGCCGCACAGCACCCACCCGGTCCTTCGCCGCCGCCATCACGTCCTGTCGGGTGCGCTCGTACAGGTCGACGACCTCGTCCACGGCGAGGGTGCCCGACCGGACCAGCAGCCGGGCCGTGGCCAGCAGCGGGTCCTCGGCGAGGTCGGCCTCGATCTCCGACGGCGACCGGTAGGCCAGCTCGACGTCGGACCCGGCGTGACCCAGGAACCGCACCGTGCGCAGGTGCAGCAGGACCGGGCGGCGCTCGCTCCGGACCGTGTCGACGGCCGACGTCACCACCGAGCGCAGGCCGAGCGGATCGCTCCCGTCCGCCGCGGCGTACTCGATCGCGGGCAGCGACGAGAGCATCCGCTCGGCCCACCCTCGCGGCGTCCGGGTGCTGATGCCGAGGCCGTTGTCCTCGCAGACGAGCAGCAGCGGCAGCGGCGTGCCACGGTGCGCGAGGTAGCCGGCGGTGTTGAACGCGCCGACCGCGGTCGAGTGGTTGACGGAGGCGTCGCCGAAGCTGGCCACCACGACCGAGCCCGACGGCCACGGGGTCTCGTGCTCCGAGGCACCCAGGTCGAGCGCGAGGGCCAGGCCGACCGCCCGGGGCAGGTGCGAGGCGATGGTCGACGTCTGCGGAACGACGGCGAGCCTGCGGCTGCCGATGACCTTGTGCCGGCCACCGGAGATCTGGTCCTCGACGGAGGACGCCACGCCGTCGAGCACGTCGCCGACCCCGCTCTCGCTGCCGGCCTGGAGGCACCGGGCGAGGTAGAAGGCCGCCGATCGGTAGTGCAGCAGGGCCGGGTCCGTCGGTGCCAGGGCCCGCGCGACGGCGGCGTTCGACTCGTGGCCGGCCGAGCCGATCGTGTAGAAGCCCTCGCCCTGTGACTGCAGCCAGCGGGAGGCGAAGTCCGTGTGCCTGCTCTGCACCTGCGCGACCAGCACCTGCTGCAGGTACTCCGCCTCACCCGCACCCAGTGCCGGGCCGTCACCCGCCGGGCACGACGAGACGGACGTCAGGAAGTGCTCGTCGATCGAGGTTGCCACGTCACGTCCGGCCTTTGCTCCAGGGGTGCTCCAGTCTGGGCTCCCATCGCTCGACCCGCCAGTGACCCGCCGCCGTCCACCCGACCGCACGCTCATCACAGGACGTCGTGAACCTGGCACAGGCTAGGGTCGCGAGCGTGGCCAGGACGTCCGAGATCGGCTTCGCAGCGGGCATCGGGGGACTCGCCGGAGCTTCGCTCGCGGCACACCGCGGCCCCGGGGCGGCGGCTCGGGCGGCCCTCGCCGGCGCGGTCGGCCTGGGGGCGTCGGAGGCGGTGGCCCGTGCCCGGCAGCGGGAGGGCGAGATCCCTGCGTTGTGGCACCGGATCGCGGTGAGCACGGCGATGGCGGCACCCCTCGGGTGGCTCGTGGGCGCGGCGACCGGTCTGGGACCTCGTGCGGTCGGCGCCGGCGCGGGAGCCGTGGTCGGGGCGATGGGCCTTCGCCCGCAGAAGGTCGCGATGGGCCCGGCCGTCGGTCTCGCCGTGGGCCAGGCCCTGCGCCGCGGACCGACGTCGGCGGCCCTGGTGGCCAGCAGCACCGTCCTGGCGTATCGCACCCTGTCGGCGATGCTGTTCCGCGACGCACAGGTCAGCCTGCTCGCGGAGCGGGTCAGGGCCGCCGACCTGCCGTTCGTGGTTCCCCGGCCGGCGCGGTCGCGGTACGTCGGCACCGGCTATGTCCGCGACCTCGCCGAGGAGCTGGGAGCCCGCTACACCGAGGACGCCGAGGACGCCGGCATCGTGGCGTCCCTGGACGCGCTGGCCGGACCGGAGCTCGACCCGGCACAGGTGGACCCGCTGGTGCGGGAGTTCTACGAGCACACGACGCGGTTCGCCCTGGACATCGTCCCGCGGTGGCGGCTGTGGGTGCGGCCCGGCTACCTGCTGTACCGGAGCCTGGTCGCGCGCCCGCTGGGCCAGGCCAGCCTTCCGATGAACCAGCGCGAGGCCCAGCGAGGGGTCCGCAGCCGCATCGACACGGTCACCGACCTCGACGGGGTGGTCTCCGTACGCGGCTGGATCCGGTCGTTCGCCGACGACGACGAGCCGATCATGACCGGCATCTACACGACGTACACCCATGACGGCCGCGGTTACGTGAGCGTCGGGTTCCCGGTCCCGGAGGGCAGCTTCACCGCCACGTTGCGCCCTGCCTCCCGCCCCGACCGCGGGCTGAGGTTGACCAGTCGCGTCGACGACGGTCAGGCGGGCCACTACCTCACCTACATCGACACCACCGCGGACGAGCTGACGGCCGTCGCGGTGCACGGCTTCGAGGAGCAGCTCGACGTCTTCGTCGAGGATGGCGTGCTGCGCGCCGAGCACGCGTTCTGGGTCTTCGGTTTCCCGTTCCTGACCCTCGACTACCGGATCGCACGCAAGGTCGATGCGTGACGGCGTGCGCCATGTGGATCAGGCGCATCCCGAACTGATCGTGGGGCCTCGCCCCACGAGAAGCGGCTCCACCCGAGGTCAGGTGGAGCCGCCCAGGGGCGTACTCGCTGGATGCCGCACGCGCAGCACCGGAGTGAACAGGCCCCGTCCACGTGCACAGGCGCCGGGACCTGGCGCACAGCGCGCCCGCTACCTCGAGGGAAACTCCGGGAGCGGTGTACGTCGGAGGGGGACGTCCCAACGCCGCGAGCCGGACGCGCGCTAACGTCGCTGAGTGCGCTCCCTCCGATGAGCGTCGCCCAGACTCCGAACGCTTCATGCCCCCAAGGGCGCCCCCCGGAGCGGGGCTGTCACGCGCGGTCGCGTGACGCTCCCTGGCTCGACGCGTCCTGCATGCGTTCGGCGAGTCCCGCCGCCACAGCGGCGATCGTGAGCACGTCCAGTGCCTCTCCGGCAGTCCTCACCAACCACGGCCGCCGGGCCGCACCAACTCGCAGGCGTAGCAGAACTCGCGTGGGTTCGCCCGCACCGGTGCCAGCCGGGCGCAGCACAATCGACCAGCTGATCAGGGCGCGGCCGCGTTGCGATCGGTACACCAGCGAGTGCGGCGGGTCGATCGACGCGACGGTGAACGTCTCCTTGGCTCCCCCGTAGTCCGGGACAGTGTCTCCTGGACTGAGGTGTTGCCATCTGGGCTCGATGTGCCGCAAGGCCCGGCGGCGTGTCGGCAGGCAACGTTCGACGTTCCGCGGCAGGTACCAACCAGCCCTGCCCTTGCCGAGCTGTCGCATCCACGGGAACACCATCTCGGGAGTTCCCGGGACGGTGAAGGCTCGGTCCATCACCACGTCCGCTGGCACGACGATGTCGTCGCCCGGACGCTGCTCGCCTCCCTCGGCTCGCGTGGCTGTGACGTGACTGAACACGTGCGTCTACCACCGACCTTCTCCGACCGCGAGTTCACGTACCAGTGCTGCTCACCCACCCGCGGTGGGCCGACCAGCTCGCCTGCCCAGAGATTGCGCCCGCGATGAGTGCGTCCTCAACATACGTCCATCCGCCGCACATGCCTCAGCTACGCCGAGCCGTCAGGTGTACGGCTACCTGATCGCCGTCGTTCTTCCCGATGGCCCGCCGGATCGCCGCCGCGATCGGGAGCTTGTGGGTGCCATCACCGAGTGCCATGAAGGCACCATCGAAGGGTTCACCGTCGACGGTGCCGGAGACCTTGACCAGGCCGCGGGTGCCGAAGATGGCGGCGGAGTCGGGAAGCTGAACGCAGGTCCAGGTGTCTCCCTCCCGGAGCCGGCCCAACGTCGCGGTGAAGCTGATGTCGAGAGGGCCAATGGCTGCACTCATGCCGGGAACCTTCCTGGTCGAACGAGGGTCTCGAAGGTCTGACCGGCGTCCCCCTCGTGAGTCATCGCTCCTCAGGCGGATCCGCCGCCTACCCCAAGGCCGGCCATTCCGACAGCTCCATGGCCACGCTCGCCCAGGCCAGCCCTGCTGGTCGCTGCGTCCCGCCGAGCGGGGGCGAGGATCACAGAGCCTGGGGCGCGAACAGGCCCAGCCGCACCACGGCTGGGCCTGTCACTTGCGACCGGGGCACGCGCAGTGGTGCGGGCACCCTCAGTCGGTTGGTGGGGTGTTCGTAGATTTCGAAACCCTCGGGTCAGCCGACTGTTTCTGCGGACAGGCACGGATGTCTGCACCCCAGACCGCCGGAACCAGCACCCGGTCCGAAACGTCAACCGCTGCCACGAACACCGCGGCTGGCACCATGCGGCTCGTGGACATCACCAACGATCTCGCCCCGACCGGCACCCTGCGTGCGTCGATCAACCTCGGCAACCCGGTGCTCGCCCAAGGCGCGCCCGACGCCCCAGGCGGCGTCACCGTCGACATCGCCCGTGAGCTCGGCTCTCGGCTCGGCCTCCCGGTCGAGCTGATCTGCTTCGATGCCGCGCGTGACTCGTTTGAGGCGATGGCCGCGGGCCGGGCCGACATCTGCTTCCTTGCCGTCGATCCTGCTCGCGAGGAGACGGTCGCGTTCACCGCGCCGTACGCGGTCATCGAGGGTGTCTTCGCGGTTCCCGACCACTCATCCCTCACCTCGGCCGCCGACGTCGACCGGCCAGGCGTCCGGGTCGGGGTCAAGAGGGGGTCCGCCTACGACCTGTTCCTCACCCGCACCCTGGCTCACGCAGAGGTCGTCCGTGGCAGCGAGGGCACCTCGGTGTTCAGCGAGCAGCAGCTGGAGGTCGCCGCCGGCATCAGGCAGCCGGTCGTCGACTTCGCCGCCAGCCACCGCGGGACCCGGCTGCTCGAGCCACACTTCATGGAGATCAAGCAGGCGGTCGGGACCACCCGCTCCCGCAGCGACCAGACGATCGGATTCCTGCACGCCTTCGTCGAGGAGCTGAAAGCCAACGGCTTCATCGCGCGCGCCCTCGACCGATCCGGCCGACGTGACGCGACGGTCGCCCCACCCGCCGCATGAAGCAGGCGCGACGAACGAGAGCCGCGCCGACGGGTGTCGGGGCGGCTCTCGTGTTCAGAGGGATGAGATCCGGTGGGTGGCCACCGGATCCGCTGATTCTGCGAAGTCTTCGCGTTCATTCTGCGAAGACCCCTTGGTGGAGCTGGCGGGAATCGAACCCGCGTCCTCGAGCGTCGAACCAGGTCTTCTCCGGGTGCAGTCGGTGATGTCGCTTTTCTCGGCCCCGGCGCTCGCACAGACACGTCGCCGACAGGCCCAGTCAGGAAAAAGTCCCGCTCACCCCTCCTGACAGGAGATGAGCAGCAAGTCCTCTAGATGAGGCCTGGGTCCGGGACGAGGACGGATGCCCGGTCAGACCCTTCGATCACTGCTCAGGCAGCGAGAGCGAAGTCGTTGCGCTTAGAGTCGGCAACTATAGGTTTCCAGCGATCGTTTACGAGATGACGCTGGCTTCTCGACCCGCTTCCCCTGGAACTAACGTCCCAAGTCGAAACCGATCAGCCCCTCTGGAGTTGTCAATCAACTGCTCCACGCAGTGTAGGGGTGAACGCCCACCGCGTCGCATCCATTCCTCTCCACAGGCTCAGCGACACCGTTGATCCCTGTCACCGCCGCCGCCTAGAATCGAACACACGTTCGATGTAGCCGACCGCGGAGAGGAGGGTCCGATGTCGACACTGCTGCAGGAGGTCCACGCGGCCCTCGACCGGGTGCAGCCGGGCGTCCCGTCGGAGGGGTACGCCGTGGCGGTGGTCGAGTGCGACCGGGCCGTACGCCGGCTCGAGGCGCTCAAGCTTCGGCTCGTCGCAGCCGCCGACCATGCGTTGGTGCCACAGCGGTCGGGTGCCCGCGACGCGGGCTCGTGGCTGGCGAGCCAGACCCGCGCCGGGCAGGCCCAGGCGGCCCGCCATGCCCGGCTCGCCACCTCCCTGGACCGCGACCTGCGTGCCACCGCCTCGGCGCTGGCCAGCGGCGACGTCTCGGTCGAGCACGCCGCGGTGATCGCGGATGCGAAGCGCAAGCTCCCGGCGGCTCTCACGCCCGCCCAGACCGGCGCCGTCGAGTCACGGCTGGTCGAGCAGGCGCGGACCTGCGACCCGGTGCAGCTGCGGCGACTCGCCCGGCGGGCGCTCGAGGCGGTGGAGCGAGACCCGGCGGTCGTCGACGCCCACGAGGACGGCCTGCTGGTCGACGAGGAGGCCGCGGCCCTGGCTCGGACGCGGCTGACCCTCCACGACCACGGCGACGGCACGACCTCCGGACACTTCACCGTCCCCACACTGGCGGCCTCGATCCTGCGACGGGTCCTCGACACCATGACCGCACCCCGACGCGGGCGGCTCGGCGCCGGCCGCGCACAGGCCGGCGACCAGGCGGTCGACCGCGGTCCCGCCCACGACCGGGGGCTGGCGTTCGCGACCCTGCTGGAGCGCGTCCCGACCGACCACCTCCACGGCAAGGTCGCCGCCACCGTGCTCGTGAAGCTCGACCTCGACACCCTCCGCGGCCGGCTCAAGGCGGCCGGGCTCGACACCGGCGACCTGGTCTCCGCCGGCGAGGCCCGCCGCCTCGCCTGCAACGCCGGCCTCGTGCCCGCGGTCCTCGGCGGGCAGTCCCAGCCCCTCGACCTCGGCCGGAGCCAGCGGCTCTTCACCGAGGCCCAGCGCACCGCGGGCGTGCTCACCCACACCTCGTGCGCGGCCGACGGCTGCGAGGTCCCGTACGCGTGGACCGAGCTCCACCACCGACGACCCTGGTCACGCGGCGGCCGCACCGACCGCGCCGACATGGTGCCGCTGTGCGGGTTCCACCACCGGCGGATCCACGACCGGGGGTTCCGTCACGCCCGGCTGCCCGACGGCAGCGTCCGGTTCACCCGGCGGACGTAGCCGGATGGATCAGTCGCTCACCGTTGTGCCACAGCACTGCACGCAACCACTCGTCGCCGAGGTCGAGGCGTTCGAGCGCGTCGAGCTGCGTCTCGTACGGGTAGGGGATGTTGGGGAAGTCGGTGCCCAGGAAGACCTTGCCCGCCAGGCCGAGGTCGCCCAGGCGGGGCGTCAGGTCCTGCGGCCAGCTTCCGCCCATCTCGGAGAAGAACTCCGTGAAGGCCATCGTCGTGTCGAGGGCGACGTGCTCGTGGCGCTCGGCCAGCTCCAGGAACTCGCGGTACTCCGGCGCGCCCGCGTGGGCGATCACGAGCCGCAGCTGCGGGTGGCGTCCGAGCAGCTCCGCGACCGGCCCGGGGCCGGTGAACTCCGTCGGGACCGGCCCGCTGCCCGCGTGCAGGACCACCGGCGTGCCCGCCTCGGCGAGGATGCCCCACGGCACGTCCAGCAGCGGGTCGCGGACGTCGAAGGCGCCGACCTGGACGTGCACCTTCATCACCTGCACTCCCCCGGCGACCCGCTCGGCGACGTACGCCGCTGCGTCGGGCTCCGGGTAGAACGTCGCGCACCGCAGCGCCTCCGGCACCCGCTCGGCGAAGTCGTGGGTCCAGTCGTTGAGGAACTCCGCCATGCCGGGCTTGTGGGCGTAGGCCAGTGCCGTGAAGTGTCGTACGCCGAGGCCGCGCAGCACCTCGACCAGCGCCTCGTCGCTGTCGCGGTAGCGGAGCGGCCACGGCCGGCCGATCAGCGGGCCGGCCGCGTCGAACTGGGCCCGCACCTTGGCCATCACCCGCGGCGGCAGGAAGTGGGTGTGGAGGTCGACAAGTCCGGGAAGACCCAGGCGCTGCCACCCAGGCTCAGTCACGCATGCCCTTCAGGTGGCGGCCCAACGCCTGCTCCTTCTCACGGTTCGCGGTCCGGGCGGCGATGGTGTGCCGCTTGTCGTACTCCTTCTTGCCGCGCGCCACCGCGATCTCGACCTTGGCCCGGCCGTCCTTGAAGTAGAGCGCGAGCGGGACGAGGGTGAAGCCCTTCTCGGAGACCTTGCGCTCGATCCGGGCGATCTCGGAGCGGTTGAGCAGCAGCTTGCGGCGCCGGCGCGCGGCGTGGTTGGTCCAGGTGCCCTGGGAGTACTCCGGGATGTGCACGTTGTGAAGCCACACCTCGCCGTCGTCGACCTCGGCGAAGCCGTCGACGAGCGAGGCACGCCCCTGCCGCAGCGACTTCACCTCGGTGCCGACCAGCACGATGCCGGCCTCGTAGGTGTCGTCGATGTGGTAGTCATGGCGCGCCTTCTTGTTCTGCGCGACCATCTTCTGCCCCTGCTCCCTGGCCATCCGACCATTCTCTCAGGCAGGGGCAACGGGTTTGGAGCCGGCGGAGGTCAGAGCCAGCCCATCGGGTTCACGGGCTGCCCGTTGACCAGGACCGTGAAGTGCAGGTGGCAGGCGGTCGACCAGCCGGTGGTCCCGGAGTAGCCGACGACCTGGCCGCGCTCGACCCGCTGTCCGGCGCTCACCGTGTCCGAGGACAGGTGGTTGTAGACGATCGTGAGGCTCTTGCCGCCGACGTTCCCGACGTGGACGAACACTCGGTTGCCGTAGGTCGACGAGTAGTACGTCGACACGACCGTGCCGGACGCCGACGCGACCAGCGGCAGGCCACAGCCGCCCCCGAAGTCCGTCCCGTTGTGGAGCGAGTAGTAGCCGTAGATCGGGTGCGTGCGCATCCCGAACGGCGAGGTGACGTAGCCCCCGGGGATGGGGTTGGACAGGAAGCCGCCGCCCGACTGGGACCGTGAGTACGACGGGGTGCTGGCCCGGGCCGACCGCCGGGCGATCAGCTCCGTGATCCTCTGCTCCTCGGCCTTCAGCTTCTGCAGGTCGCGCAGGTCCCGCTGCCGGGCGATGGCGGCGCGCTGCTGGGCGCTGCGGCGCGCGGTGACGGTGTCGACGACGCGGGCCTTGGCCTCGCGGGCTCGGGCGGTGAGGTCCTGCGTGACGACCAGGTGCTCGGCGGCCTCCTGGCGCTCGACCTCGACCTCGGCCTCGGCCTCGGCGACCTGCTCCTCACGGACCTGGAGCAGCACCTCGGAGGCGCGGAGCTCGTCGTAGGCCCGTGTCTCGCGCTGGACGACCACGTCGCGGGCCTCCTCGGCCCAGGTGAGGTCGGCGGGGTTCTGGGCCTGCATCATCGAGGCGAAGGTCTCCAGCTGGGTGTCGCCGTCCTGGTACATCTGGGTCACCATCGAGGTGACGGCCTCCCGCTGCTGCGAGAGGTCCGCCCGACCGGTGGCGAGCTCGGCCTGGGCCTGCTCCAGCCGGGCGCGCGCCTGCTCCAGCTTGATCCGCATCGCCTCGTCACGCTCGCGCGCGACATCGAGCTGGGCCAGCGTGCTCGCGAGCTCGGCGCGGGCCTGGTCGAGCTCGGCGCGGGCGGCGTCGAGGGCGGCGGCGGCCCGGCGCATCCGGGCGCTGGACTCCTCCAGCGCGTGGTCGGCGTGCTCGAGGCGCTTCTCGACGTTCTTGCGACGGTCGTCGAGGTCGTCGGCGTGGGCCAGGGGAACACTCACCGCGCCCAGCGCCAGCACACCCGCCGAGGCGGCTGCGAACAGGCGGTGGCGAGCGGTACGGGGGAAGAAGCGCACCGGGTCTGCCTTCGAGGTTCGGGGAAGTGGAACACCTCGACGGTAACCGAGCAGGATCAGACTTTGAGGTATTTCCGCGTCAGCACGAGTGTCGGCAGCAGCGTGAGCAGCGGACCCACCACGGCGACCACCGCCACGGCGACGAGGTACTCGGGCAGCCCGATCCACGGGATGAAGCCCACGAAGTCCTCGAGCCGCTGCCGAACGCCGAACCACATGAAGGCCCCCATGGCCCCCGCGGCGAGGGCCACGCCGATGATCGCGGTAACCACCGCCTCGAGGAGGAACGGCAGCGCGATGTAGAGGGTGGAGGCTCCCACGAGCCGCATGATCCCGATCTCGCGGCGGCGGGCCAGGGCAGCGAGTCGAATGGTGTTGGCGACCAGCAGCAGGGCCGCGATCACGAGGAACACCGCGATCACGAACGCACCGATCTGCATCGCGTCGATGCCTCGCAGGATCGGGCCGACCACCTGGCGCTGGTCACGGACCTGGCTGACGCCGTCGAGGCCCTGGACGGCGCTGGTGATGCCCTGGAACTCGTCGGGGTCCTCGAGCGTGATCCAGATCGACTTGGCCATGTCGGCCTGGGTCGCGGCGGCGTTGGGGCCCTCGAACTTCTCAGGGCCGATCAGCACCTTGACCTTCTCGAACGCCTCGGCCTTGGACTCGACGTACCAGCTGGAGACCTCGGGGCTCTCGTCGACGACGTCCTCGATCGCCCGCTGCTGAGGCGCGGTGACCTCGGTCGGGCAGGCCGGGTCCGGATCGTTGTCGCGGCACATGAAGACCGTGATCTGGAGCTCGTTGCCCCACTGCTCACCGGCGCGGGTGGCCTGCTGGTTGAGCATGACGCCGAAGCCCACGAGGGTGAGCGAGACGAACAGGGTGAGGATCACCGCGATGTGCATGGACAGGTTGCGGCGCAGGCCCTGGCCGAGCTCTGAGAAGACGTAACGCAGCTGCATCGGTGAGGAGGCTCTCTTCGGGGTGGGGAGCGGGTGGGCTCGCGGGTCGGTCAGTGCTGGAAGCCGTAGGCGCCCTGCGCCTGGTCGCGCACGACGCGACCGCCCTCCAGCTCGATGACGCGCTTGCGCATCTGGTCGACGATGCTCGAGTCGTGGGTCGCCATGACGACGGTCGTCCCGGTCCGGTTGATCCGGTCGAGCAGCTTCATGATGCCGACCGACGTGGCCGGGTCGAGGTTTCCGGTCGGCTCGTCGGCGATCAGGATCATCGGACGGTTGACGAACGCACGGGCGATCGCGACGCGCTGCTGCTCACCACCCGAGAGCTCGTCGGGGAACCGGTCGCCCTTGCCGTCGAGCCCGACCATCTCGAGGGTCTCGGGGACCAGCGTCTTGATGTCGCCGGCGCCCTTGCCGATCACCTGGAGCGCGAAGGCGACGTTCTCGGAGACCGTCTTGTTCGGCAGCAGCCGGAAGTCCTGGAAGACGGTGCCGATCTGGCGCCGCAGGCGGGGAACCTTCCAGCCGGCGAGCCGGTTGATCTCCTTGCCGGCGACGTAGACCCGGCCCGAGGTGGGGCGGGACTCGCGCAGCACCAGCCGCAGGAACGTGGACTTGCCCGAGCCGGAGGCGCCGACGAGGAAGACGAACTCGCCCTTCTCGACGTCGACGGAGACGTTGTCGAGGGCGGGAGCGCCCTGACCGGGGTAGGTCTTGTCGACCTTCTCGAAGCGAATCACCGGATCGAGAGTAGTCGAGGCACCGCGGTGCCTCCCAACCCTCGCCCCCCGGGCGCGCCACGGACCGGCCGCCGCATGACAGAGTTCTGCCATGCGCGGAGGGCGACGGGCCTCGGGGGCCGGGCGGCTGGGGGTGGCCGCGGCCACGCTGGCGCTGGTCGGCTGCACCGGCGGCGAACCGGCCGGCCAGTCGCCCGCGAGCCAGGTCCCCGCGCCGGAGCCGACGTCGCTGGCGGCGTACGACGTGGCGGGAGCGGTGGCCGCCCGCGCCCCCTTCTGCGACCGGGTCTCCCCCACCGGCATCGAGCACGCCCTCGGCGACGTGCCCGAGGCGCACGAGGAGCACGCCAACGGCGATCGGTTCCGGCTGCCCGACGGGTCGCGGAGCGTCTCCCACGAGTACGGCTGCTCCTGGACCGCCCCGGACGGTACGGCGGCCCGCGCCTGGGTCTTCGCGCCACCCGTGACACCGGCCCGTGCGCGCCGCCTGGCGGCCGACGCCGCGAGGGGCCGGTGCACCCGGGTCGGCAGCGGCGACTTCGGGAAGCCGTCCGTGGCCCTGCGCTGCCGGACCGAGGAGGGCGTCGAGTCCTCCTGGCGCGGGCTCCTCGGCGACGGCTGGCTCACCTGCACCCTCGGACCCGTCGACGACCCCGTCCGGCTCGAGGAGCGTACGGAGGAGTGGTGCGTGGCCGTGCTCGAGGCGGCGCGCGCCTGAGGAGTCAGGCGAGGTCGAGGCGGGTGAGCACCTGCTGGGCGATCTCGTCGGGCGTCTGGTCGACGTCGACCGCCATGCCTGCCTCGTCGTCGTCGAACTGCTCGAGGGTGTCGAGCTGGGACTCCAGGAGGGTGGGCGGCATGAAGTGGTCGCGGCTGCTCATCCGCTCGAGCAGCAGCCCCTTGTCGCCGACCATGTGCACGAAGAACGTGTGCTCGCCGCCGGTCCGCAGGATGTCGCGGTAGGACCTCCTCAGCGCCGAGCAGCTGATCATCGTCGGCTGCCCGGCCGCGTCGCGCTCACGCGTCCAGGCTGCGAGCGACTCCAGCCACGGGATCCGGTCCTCGTCGACCAGCGGCCGGCCGGCCGACATCTTGTCGATGTTGGCCTGCGGGTGGAAGTCGTCGCCCTCGGCGAACTCCCACCCCAGCCGGGCGTTGACCGCCTGGCCGGCCGTCGACTTGCCCGACCCGGACACCCCCATGAAGACCAGGTGCCAGACCGGCCCGCTCCCGGTCATGGCGTGGCGTACCAGAGCGCCAGCGCCAGCACGAAGATCGACAGCCCGAGCGTCGTCTCCATGACGGTCCAGGTGCGGAGCGTGGTCTTGACGTCCATCCCGAAGAACCGGCTCACCAGCCAGAAGCCGGAGTCGTTGACGTGGGAGAGCACCGTCGCGCCGGCGGCGATCGCGAGCACCAGGCAGACCAGGTCGACCGACGACAGGTCGGCGCCCGCGGCAGCCGTGCTCAGCAGCCCGGCCGTGGTGGTCAGCGCCACCGTCGCCGAGCCCTGCGCGACGCGCAGGATGGTGGCGATCACGAAGGCCGAGACGATCAGCGGCAGGCCGAGGTCGGCGAGCGAGTCGGAGAGGGCCGTGCCGATGCCGCTGTGGCGCAGCACGCCGCCGAACATGCCGCCGGCACCCGTGATCAGGATGATCGCGCAGATCGGGGCGAGCGCGTCGTTCAGGATCACTTCCGTGTCGGCGAGCGAACGGCCGCGCGTCCCGAGCGTGTACGTCGCGACCAGCAGCGTGATCAGCAGCGCGATCGGCGTCTGGCCGATGAAGACCAGTGCGTCGACCACGGCCGACTCCCCGATGGTGCCGGCGAGCACCAGCGTGGTGAGGATCGTGTTGATGCCGATGAGCACCAGCGGCAGCAGCAGGATCGTCAGCACCAGCCCGAACGTCGGCGGCGCCTCGGTGCGGGTCTCGGTCGCGGTGCCGGTGCCGCCGCCGACGCCGGGCTCGTCCGCCTTGCGACCGGTGAGCATGCTGTCGTCGATCGGCACGTAGATCTTGCCGCCGTAGTAGCGGGTGAAGAGGTAGGAGCCGACGTACCAGGCGAGGACCGCGACCGGAGTGCCGATCAGCAGCGTCAGTCCGATGCTCGCGCCCAGCAGGTCAGCGGCGGTCACCGGCCCCGGGTGCGGCGGGACGATCGCGTGCATCGCAGCGAAGGCACCGGCCGCGGGGAGCGCGTAGATCAGCACCGAGCCGCCGAAGCGCTTGGCGACGGAGAAGATGATCGGCAGGAAGACCACGAGGCCGGCGTCGAAGAAGATCGGGAAGCCGAAGAGCAGCGCCGCGATGCCCAGCGCGAGCGGCGCCCGCTTCTCGCCGAACTTGTTGATGAGGGTGTCGGCCAGCACCTGCGCGCCGCCGGTCACCTCCAGCAGCCGCCCGATCATCGCCCCGAGCCCCACCAGGAGGGCGACCGTGCCGAGTGTCTTGCCGAAGAAGTACGTCGTCACGAACGCGACGTCCGTGAGCGGGATCTGGGTGGCGATCGCCGTCAGCACGCTGACGAGGATCAGCGCGACGAACGCGTGCATCTTCAGCCGGATGATGAGGAACAGCAGCAGGAGCACGGCGACGCCGGCGATGGCGAGCAGGATGCCGGCGGAGTACGCCGGTTCGATGGGTGCCGGATCCACAGGGACCTCCCGAGCGAGTGAACTGGGTCACCCGACCCTAGAGCACCCCGGACCCGCGGCGCCGGACCGACCGTCAGGCGTCCGGGGCTGCGGCGCCCGGACCTCGGTTGGGCTGTGCCCACGAGACGAGGTCGGGGAGCTCGACCTCCCGGTCAGAGGCGTGGAGGAGCAGCTGGACCAGCTCCCCCGCCGTGCGCGAGACGGGCCGTTCGGGGTGCTGCACGACGCAGATGTCCCGCCGTACGACGGGGTCCACGAGAGGCCGGGACAGCAGGCCTGCGAACTGCATCAGGGGCAGTACCAGGCCGGGGGCCGCGGTCACCCCCAGGCCTGCTGCGGTGAGACCCGCGACCGCCGCGATGTTGCGCGCCTCCGTCTGCGGGCCGACCGAGACGCCTCGCTCGCGCAGGGTCCGGTCGGCGTGGTCCCGGATGCTCGACGTGGTGTCGAAGGAGACGAAGGGCCGTCCGGCGAGGTCGGCCCACCGGACGGTGTCCTGCTCGGCGAGCTGGTGCCCCTCGGGGAAGACGCACGCGAACGTGTCCGTGGCAACGCGCCGCACCAGGAGGTCCTCGGTGTCCTGCGACGCGACGGTGAGCGCCAGGTCGACCGCTCCGGTGCGCACCATCTCGAGGACCTCCCCTGAGAGACCGTCGCGCACGCTCACCGACACCTCGGGCCGAGGGCCTCGGAACGCCGCCAGCGCCGCGGGCAGCAGGGTGGCTGCGACCGACGGGAGCGCCGCGACGACGATGGTCCCCCGCTCCCCCGACAGGTACCCCTCGAAGTTGGCCAGCGTCGCGTCGAACTCCGCGAGGAGCCGCCGCGCCGCTCGTACGAGCTCGACGCCGTCGGCCGTGGGAGCCACCCGGCGCGTGGTCCGCTCGAAGAGCTGGACGCCGAGGCGGCGCTCCGCCTCCAGGACCGTTCGCGAGAGCGACGACTGCGCCACCCGGAGCTGCCCGGCGGCCGCGGTGTAGCCCCCGGCATCGGCGACGGCCACCACTGCGCGCAGGTGCCTCACGCCGATATTGATGCTCACAGCACATCAATATATGTCAGATCAATGTTGGACGTGCTCGAGTGAGGGCAGTCACACTCGGTCGAGCCGTCCCTCCTGAAAGGCCGTCATGCTGTCACTCATCGGCTACCTCACCGTCGCCGTCATCCTGACCCTCTTGCTCACCAACCGGGTCGCCGCCGTCGTGGCCCTCGCCGGCGTCCCGATCGTGGGCGCCCTGATCGCCGGCTTCGGACCTGCGGAGATCGGCGAGCTCGTCACGGCGGGCCTGGGTGGCGTGGTCGGGACCGCGACCATGTTCGTCTTCGCGATCGTCTACTTCGGCCTGATGCGGGACGCGGGCATGTTCGATCCCATCATCACGCGGATCGTGCGCTTCGCGGGC
Organism: Nocardioides euryhalodurans; assembly: GCF_004564375.1. NCBI lineage: Bacteria > Bacillati > Actinomycetota > Actinomycetes > Propionibacteriales > Nocardioidaceae > Nocardioides > Nocardioides euryhalodurans. The sequence continues at coordinate 3,506,942 of NZ_CP038267.1, read as the reverse complement.
AACGCGCCCGTGACGGTCTGCATCGGCACCGTGCTGCTCGCGATGGCGGCCCATCTCGACGGCGCCGGAGCGACGACGTTCCTGATCACCATCCCGGCGATGCTGCCGATCTTCGACCGGCTCGGCATGAGCCGCCTGGTGCTGACGACCTGTGTCGGACTCGGGGCCGGCGTCATGAACCTCCTGCCCTGGGGCGGCCCCACGGCCCGTGCCGCCACCACCACCGGCGTCGGGGTGAACGAGCTGTGGACTCCCCTGATCCCCGCCCAGGTGGTCGGGATGGTCTGCGTGGTCCTCGTGGCCTGGCACCTGGGGCGCTCCGAGGACCGGCGGCTCTCCGCCGTCGGCCGTCAGGACGACGGGACGACCGCGGAGCAGAGCGACGACACGGTCGCGCGGCGCGAGGTGACGGTCACGACCGGCGCGGCAGCGTCGGCCTCCGACGAGGAGCCGAGGTCCCGGGCCGCTGGACGCGCCGTCGAGCCCGCGCCGCTGGAGCCGGCGGGCGCACCTGACGACGTGCAGGCCGAGCTCCGTCGACCGCGCCTGTTCTGGTTCAACGTTGCGCTGACCGTGGCCGTGATCGCCGTGCTCGTGGCCGGGATCGCCCTCCCCGAGGTCGTCTTCCTCGTCGGCGTCGTCATCGCCCTCGTCGTCAACTACCCCGGTCTCGCCGAGCAGACGCGGCGGATCGAGGCCCACTCCAAGGGAGCGATGCTGATGGCCACGACGCTGCTGGCGGCCGGCGTCTTCCTCGGGATCCTCGAGGGGAGCGGCATGATCGAGGCGATGGCCGACACCGCTGTCTCGGCCCTCCCCGGTCAGGCAGCCCCGGCCCTGCCGCTGCTCGCCGGCGTCCTGGGAGTCCCGCTGAGCCTGGTCTTCGGCCCGGACGCCTACTACTTCGGAGTGCTGCCGGTCCTCATCGGCATCGGCGAGCAGTTCGGGGTCTCCGGCGTGGACATCGCGCAGGCCTCGCTCCTCGGCGAGGAGACCGTCGGCTTCCCGATCAGCCCGCTCACCGGATCGTTCTTCCTCCTCGTCGGCCTCGGCGGGGTGGACATCGGCCGCCACATCCGCCACCTGATCGGGTGGGCCTGGCTGGTCAGCCTCGTCATGCTGGCGGCCGCCGTCGTCACCGGCGCGGTGCCGCTGTGGGCGTGAGCGTCCGGCTCGGGGCCGGGGCCGGCTTCGCCGGCGACCGGATCGACCCGGCCGTGGACCTGGTGACCCACGGCGACCTCGACCACCTGGTCTTCGAGTGCCTCGGCGAGCGCACCGTCGCCGCCGGGCACGCCCGCCGCATGGCAGACCCCGCGACCGGTCACGACCCACTGCTCGGGCGACGGCTGAGTGCGGTGCTCCCGACCGCACACGAGAAGGGCACCACGATCATCACCAACTCCGGTGCGGCCAACCCGGTGGCCGGCGGCGAGCTGGCCCGCAGGATCGCCGACCGGGCGGGCGTCCCCAGCAGGATCGCGGTGGTGACCGGGGACGACGTGCTCGAGGTCGTACGTGACCTCGACCCGGTTCTGTGGGAGACCGGTCGTCCCCTCTCCTCCGAGACGGCCGAGCTGATCTCCGCCAACGCCTACCTCGGGTCCGACGTGATCGTGGAGGCGCTCGAGACGGGCGCCGACGTCGTCGTCGCGGGTCGCGTCGCCGACCCCTCGCTCTACGTGGCTCCGCTCGTCCACGCCCACGGCTGGGCCGCCGACGAGTGGGACCGCCTCGGCGCCGGGACGATGGTCGGGCACCTGCTCGAGTGCGCCGGCCAGCTCACGGGAGGCTACTTCGCCGACCCCGTCACCCAGCCGGTCCCCGGGCTGGCTCGCCTCGGCTTCCCCTTCGCCGACGTCGACCCGGACGGCAGCGCCGTCCTCGGCAAGACGACGACGAGCGGCGGCCGCCTGGACCCCCGGACCTGCGCCGCCCAGCTGCTCTACGAGGTCGGCGACCCCGGCGCCTACCTCACTCCCGACGTCACCGCCGACTTCTCGGCCGCGCAGCTGGTCAGCGCGGGTCCGGACCGGGTGGCCCTCTCCGGAGGTGCGGGCACTCCCCGACCCGAGCAGCTCAAGGTCACCGTCGGCTTCCGCGACGGGTGGCTCGGCGAGGGCCAGATCAGCTATGCGGGGCCCAGGGCGGTGGCCAGGGCCGAGCTCGCGGCCGAGGTCGTCCGGGAACGGCTCGTCACGGTCCACGGGCTGCAGGAGGACACGGTGACGGTGGAGCTGATCGGCGCGGGAGCCGCCTTCCGCGGCTGGGCACTCGCCCGCGACGCGCCGGAGGTCCGGCTCCGGGTGTCCGCCCACACCCCTCGCGAGGAGGCGGCCCACGCGGTGGGGTGGGAGGTCGAGTCCCTCTACACGAATGGCCCGGCAGGGGGCGGTGGCGCCCGGAGCACGCACCACGAGCTGGTCTCCATCCGGTCGTGCCTGATGCCCAGGGTCGCCGTGACCCCGCGAGTGGAGGTGGTCTGAGTGAGCACGGTGGTGGACGACCTGGCCGACGTGCGGGCCGGGGACAAGGGCGACACGCTCATCCTGGCGGTGCTGCCGCGCGACGGGGACGCCTACGCGACCCTGCTCACGCACCTGACCCCGGACCGCGTGGCAGCACACTTCGGTGACCTCCCGGCGTCCGGGGTCGTACGCCGGGAGCTGCCCGGCCTGCCCGCCCTCGTCCTGGTGCTGTCAGGGGTGCTCGAGGGAGGCGTGACGGGATCCACCGTGCTGGACGGTCACGGCAAGACCCTCAGCCACCACCTGCTCGGGCTCGAGCTGGTGGACTGAACCGCACTCAGGCGTCGGCGGCGGCCTTGTCGGCGCCCCGGCGCCAGCGGATGCCGGCCTCGAGGAAGTCGTCGATCTCGCCGTCGAAGACCGAGGCCGGGTTGCCGGACTCGTAGCCGGTCCGCAGGTCCTTGACGATCTGGTACGGGTTGAGGACGTAGTTGCGCATCTGGTCGCCCCACGACGCCTGCACGTCGCCCTTGAGCTCCTTGAGCTGCGCCTCCTCCTCGGCCTTCTTCAGCGCCAGGAGCTTGGCCTTGAGCACCACCATGGCGCTGGCCTTGTTCTGGAGCTGCGACTTCTCGTTCTGGCAGCTCACCACGACCCCGGTCGGGATGTGGGTCAGCCGGACGGCGGAGTCGGTGGTGTTGACCGACTGGCCGCCCGGGCCACCCGAGCGGTAGACGTCGACGCGGACGTCCTCGTCGGGGACCTCGATCTCGTCGGTCTGCTCGAGCACCGGCACCACCTCGACAGCGGCGAAGCTCGTCTGCCGGCGACCCTGGTTGTCGAAGGGGCTGATCCGCACCAGCCGGTGGGTCCCGGCCTCGACGCTGAGCGTGCCGTAGGCGTACGGCGCGTGGATCGCGAAGGTGGCCGACTTGAGGCCGGCCTCCTCGGCGTAGGAGGTGTCGAAGACCTCGACGGAGTACTTGTGCTGCTCGGCCCAGCGCGTGTACATCCGCATCAGCATCTCGGCGAAGTCGGCCGCGTCGACGCCGCCGGCCCCGGAGCGGATCGTCACGAGCGCCTCGCGGGCGTCGTACTCGCCGCTGAGCAGGGTCCGGATCTCGAGGCTCTCGACCGCCTTCTTGATCTTGCCGAGCTCACGCTCGGCGTCGACCAGGGTCTCCTCGTCGTTCTCCTCGCGACCGAGCTCCACCATGAGCTCGAGGTCCTCGATCCGGCCGTGGAGGGCGGTGAAGCGGTCGAGCTCGCCCTGGAGCAGCGAGAGCCGGCCCGTCACGCGGGTCGCGTTGTCCTGGTCGTCCCAGAGGTCGGGTGCGGCGACCTGCTCACCGAGGTCGGCGATCTCGGCGCGCATGGCGTCGAGGTCGAGCACCTGGCCGATGGTCTTCATCGTCGCCTGGAGCTGCTTGATCTCGGAGTCGTAGTCGGGGCCTGCCACGAGGAGCAAGGCTACCGTCGGGGCGGATGGGTCGCCCCATCGGCGGGGTGGAGCGCCGCGGGCGCCGGGCTCAGCGGCGGCCGAACACCTGCGCGGCGTACCACTGGCCGTCGTCGCTGCGGCGGGCCGCCATCCCCAGCAGGCGGAAGCGCGGCTCGAGGATGTTGGCGCGGTGGCCGGGCGAGTTCATCCAGCCGCGGACCACGGCGCGACCGGTGGCGTAGCCGTAGGCCACGTTCTCGCCGGCCATCGTGAGGTTGCACCGGTTCATGACGCGGCCGAGGTCCTGGTGGAACATCCGCTCCTGGTTGGCCATCCGGGTCGCCTGCCGGCGCGCGAAACGCTGCACGCAGACGCTCTTGCGGAGCCGGGCGTGGTCGTGGTCGACGCGCTTGGCGTTGGTCGAGCTCCGCGCCTGGTCCTGGTAGCGGCCGGGCGTCTGGGCCTGCGCGGAGGCGGGCACCAGCGACACGAGGAGGGCGAGCAGGACCGACGCGAGGACGGTCCGGGACGTGAGGGTACGCAACGGGGGGCTCCTATCGGGGGGCGGAGGAGTCCCTCGAGGGTAGCGCCGGGTCCGGATCGGCGCGAGGTTTCACGCCAGGGTGGGGTCGCCCTCCGACACCTCGAGGGTCTCGTCGCCCCCGCCGGCGGCGTCCTCGTCCTCGCTCGGCGCCCGCGCCGGGAGGAGCAGCACGAGGCCGACCACGACCACGGAGATCAGGGCCGCGGCCCCGAAGGCCCACTGGACGCCCCCGACGAAGGCCGCGCTCGGAGCAGCGCCCGCGTCGAGCAGGGCGTTGGTGCGCGACGACAGCACGGTCACCGAGACGGCGGTGCCGATCGCGGCGGAGACCTGCTGGGTGGTGCCGAGGAAGGACGAGCCGTGGGAGTAGAGGTGCGGTGGCAGGGCACCGAGGCTGAGGGTGAAGACCGGCGTGAACAGCGCGGCCAGGCTCACCATCAGCAGCACGTGCGCGCCCAGCACCAGGGCGTACGGCGTGGTCTCGCCGACCCTGCTCAGCACGGCCAGCCCCGCGACGACCCCGATCGCTCCGGGGACGACGAGGGGCCGGGCACCGACCCGGTCGAACACGCGGCCCACGCGGGGGCCGAGCAGGCCCATCGCGATGCCGCCGGGGGCGACCAGCAGACCCGTCTGGAGCGGGCTCAGGCCACGCAGCTCCTGCAGGTACAGGGGCAGCAGGATCATCGCGCCCATCATCGCCAGGAACGACACGGACTGGACGGTGACGCCGACGGCGTAGGTGCGGTGGCTCAGGACCCGCAGGTCGAGCAGGGGGGTGTCACGCCGCTGGAGCAGGCGCTGCCGGAGCAGGAAGATGCCGACCACGACCAGGCCCGCACCGACCAGCGCGGGCGCCGGGACCGTCGAGCCGCTCTCGGCCCCGATCTGGCTCAGCCCGTAGACGAGCGTGCCGAAGCCGAGCGCGGCCAGGACGACGCTGGGCACGTCCAGCCGCGCCGGGCGGGTCTCCCCCACGTCGGTGAGCTTGCGCAGCGAGAACCAGGTGATCAGGGCGGCGACCGGCAGCACCAGGCCGAAGAGCCAGCGCCACGAGGCGAACTGCAGCACGACGCCGGACACCGCCGGGCCGAGCGCGGGCGCGACCGAGATCGCGAGCGACACGTTGCCCATCACCCGACCGCGGTCGTGGACGGGCACGATCGTCATCAGGGTCGTCATCAGCAGCGGCAGCATCACGGCGGTGCCGGCCGCCTGCACGATGCGTCCGGCGACGAGCACCCCGAAGGTGGGGGCGAGCGCCGACACCAGGGTGCCGAGGAGGAAGACGCCCATGGCGGTCCGGAACGCCTGCCGGGTGGTCACGCGCTGCAGGAACCAGCCGGTCACGGGGATGACCACGGCCATCGTCAGCATGAAGGCGGTCGAGAGCCACTGCGCGCTGCGCGCGGAGACGTCGAGCTCGACCATCAGCCGCGGGATCGCGTTGACCATGATCGTCTCGTTGAGGATCACCACGAAGGTCGCAAGCACCAGCCAGCGCAGCACGGCGTACGGCGACTCCACCGGGCGCTCGGTGGTGGACGTCGGGCTGTGCTCGGGCACGGGTGCTCCCAGGGGATCGGACTCGCAGGTGGTGGACATGCCGGTGAAGACCGGGCCTTCGTCGACAACTCATCGGATCACGCAGGGATTCCCCCGGGCCACCGGATTTCCCGACCCGTTGCGCGGACGCGCCCGCGGCGGGACCATCGTCGGTACGGGTCATGGGGACCGCGGTCCGGGTTGGAGCGGTCGAGGGGGTGCCCCGTGGAGGAGACCACGGAGATCACGACCACCGCCGTCGTGGTGCGCCCGCCCCGCGGCCCGCTCGGCGGCCTGGCCCGCTGGGCGGCGACCGACTGCCGCCCGGGGTCCGTCGTGCTGAGCATCGGCGCCGGCGAGAACTGGTCGGGGTCGTTGCGACCGCTGCTGCGACGGGAGCCGTACGTCGTGGGCGTGGACCCCGACGCAGCGATCGAGCGCAACCGCTCGCTCGCCGAGCGGCACCGGACGACGCTGGAGGAGTACGCGTCCGAGGCAGAGGGGCGCTTCGACCTGGCGATCGCGATCTACGTCCTCGAGCACGTGGCCGACCCCGCAGCGTTCACGACTGCCTGCGCCCGGGTCCTGAAGCCGGGCGGGACCCTGTTCGCCCTGACCCCGAACGTCGAGCACTACTTCGGCGCGACCACCTGGGCGCTCTCGCGGCTCGGGGTCGCCGACCGGCTGCTCGAGCAGCTGCACGGGCACGACGACGGCCATCACCACCACCACGAGCACTTCCGCACCGAGTACCGCCTCAACTCGATGCGCCGCCTGGCCCGCCACCTCGGCGCGAGCGGGTTCCGCGAGGTGGAGTTCCGCTGCTTCGACGACACCGCCCGCTACGCCTGGTACCTCCCCAAGGGGGTCGGCTGGTTCGCGCCCGCCTGGAGCCGGCTCGCGTACGCCGTGGGGTCGCCGCACCTGATGGGGCACCTGTCCTTTCGGGCCGTCCGATGAACCGTCCGATGAAGGAGCCGACATGAACGACACCGTGGAGATCGCCGCCCGACCCCTGATCCTGGTCCGCGGCTTCGGCGGGCTCGACGTGAGCGCCGAGCAGAGCAGCGCCTACCAGGGCTACAACGACGGCACCGTCTATCCCGGGCGCCGCGGCGACAACTACATCTACGAGGGCTTCCTGCTGCGGGCGCTCAAGGCCGAGCGGCACCGCTACACCGACGCCACCAACGTGATCGGCTACTACGCCGACGACGTCGGCGCCCCCGACGACCTCGACGGCTTCGACCCCGGGGACGCGAGCGGACGGGTGGTCATCGACCCCGCCATCGCCCGGCGGGTGCTCCGCGAGGCGGCGCGCGGCACGATCTGGGTCTACCGCTACTACGACCTGACGCCGCGGTCGCTGGCGACGTACGGCCGGCAGATGGTCCGGCTGATCACCCTGATCCGGCGGGCGCTCGAGAAGCAGGAGCCGGGCAGCTTCACCGGCGTCGACGTCGTCGCCCACAGCATGGGCGGGCTGGTGGTCCGGGAGGCGCTGCTGGCGATGGAGGCGGACCGGGCCGGGTCGGCGCAGGAGCTGGTGCACAAGGTGGTCACGCTCGGGACGCCCCACCGGGGCATCGCCTTCCAGCGACTGCCGGACTGGCTGCTGCGCGCCCTGCCCGGTGCCAAGGAGGGCGCTGACGAGCTGAGCTCCTTCGACCCGCGCAGCACCCGGTTCCTCGAGGTGGCCAAGGCGTTCCCGGTCGAGCGGATCCTCACCGTCGTCGGCACCAACCACAAGAGCTACGGGGTCGCGGGCTCCTCGCTGCTCAACCGGGTCTCCACGCTGCTCGACGAGGGGTCGCTGGCCACCAACCGCAGCGACGGGCTGGTCAAGCAGGCCTCGGCCCAGCTGCCGGGCGCGCCGCGGACCTTCGTCCACAAGTGCCACGGCGGGCAGGACTCGCTGGTGACCTCGCGCGAGGCGTACGAGATCACGATGCGGTTCCTCCACGGCACCCACCGGATCCGGCTGTGGCTGGACGAGGCGAAGGTGCAGCGCGGCCAGGACTGGTTCGGCCGCAGCGAGTTCTACCTCGGGGTCACGATCAAGCCGCGCTTCGTCGACTTCGAGCTCTTCCACCAGAGCAGCGAGGCCGAGAACTGCTACGGGCCGTTCCGCGACGCGGCGCTGACCGACGGGCCGCCCGACCTCGCGACCGAGCTCAGCAAGCCGCTCGCCGACCAGGGCGACGCGACCACCGGCTGGGCCGGCGCCAACCGGCTGATCTGGGAGGGCTGGGTCGACGGCCACCAGAAGCCGGACACGAAGGCGCCCGGGCTGGTCTTCCGCCTCGACGTGTCGGTGACCGAGCGCGACACCCGTGGGGTGGGCTTCTCCGACAACGTCATCTTCCGCAAGCAGTACTACGTCCAGGCGTTCCCCGGCACCGAGCCGGAGCTCTTCCTCCACACCGGCGAGCAGTACGTCGGCGGCAGCCAGCCGCCGACGCGCGACCAGCTGGCCGCGCTGGCGGCCGAGCAGGAGTCCGACGCCGCCTCGGCCGCCGTACGCCACCTCGAGCGGACCTCCAGCGGCGACTGGCTCTTCGAGGTGGAGGGCACGGGCTTCGAGGGGATCCTGCGGGTGGCCATCGACCGGGCGTGAGTCCGCCCGGTCGAGACCGGCGCACCTGCCCATTGACCTGCCCCGTCGGCGCGGAGGACCCTCGGAGAGCGCCTCCCCGTCGGGAGGCCGGGGGGAGGCAACCGTGGCGGCAGCACCACTCCGCGTCGTCATCCTGGGCGCCGGCTTCGGCGGGCTCGAGGTGGCCACGCGGCTCTCGGCCGCGCTGGGGTCGGAGGTCGACGTACGCCTCGTCGACCGCAGCGACGGCTTCGTCTTCGGCTTCTCCAAGCTCGACGTCATGTTCGGGCGGACCACGGCCGATCACGTGCACCTGGCGTACGCCGACCTCGCCCACCCGGGCGTGACGCTGGTCCGGGACGAGGTGGTCGCGATCGACCCGGTCGGCCACGTCGTCACGCTCGGCTCGGGCACGCTCGAGGCGGATGTCCTCGTGGTGGCGCTGGGCGCCGACCTCGACCCGGCGGCCACGCCCGGCCTGACCGACGGCGGCCACGAGTTCTACTCGGTCGCGGGCGCGATCGAGGCGGGCCAGGCGCTGCAGCGGTTCGAGGGCGGGCGGGTCGTGGTCGCGGTGACCTCGACGCCGTTCAAGTGCCCGCCGGCACCGAGCGAGACGGCGCTGATGGTTCACGACTTCCTGACCGGGCGCGGGCTGCGCGAGCGGTCGGAGATCGAGCTCGTGATGCCGCTCCCCCGCCCGATCCCGCCGTCGCCGCAGGCGTCGGAGGCGGTGCTCGAGGCGTTCGCGGAGCGCGGCATCGGCTTCCGTCCGGGGGCGATGGTCCGGTCGGTCGAGGACCGCGGTCGCCGGCTGGTCTGCTCCGACGGCGACACGCTCGACTGCGACCTGCTGCTGGCGGTGCCGAAGCACCGGGCGCCGGCCGTGGTCGTGGCGAGCGGGCTGGCCGAGGACGGCTGGGTCCCGGTGGACCCGCAGACGCTGCGGACCCGCTTCGCCGGGGTCTACGCAGTGGGCGACGTGACCAGCGTGGGGACGCCGAAGGCAGGCGTCTTCGCGGAGGGGCAGGCCGCGGTCGTGGCCGAGCAGATCATCCGGGAGCGGGCCCTGACCACGTCGAGCGCCGGCTACGACGGCCGCGGCATCTGCTACATGGAGCTCGGCGGGGGCCGGATCGGCAAGGTCGACGTCACCTTCACGCCCGGCGAGGCACCGCACGGGACCCTGGAGGGTCCGTCGCTGGCGCTGGCCGCCGACAAGCGGGCCTTCGGGACGGACCGGGCGCTGCGGTGGTTCGGGCGGGACTGGACGCCGGTCGGCGAGTGACGGCGCCCGAGATGGATACGAACGCCGGCCCCGTGCTCGAGACTGCTGACGCGGTTCGGGCCAAGCGCGCGAGAGCGACTGAGGCCGTCGAAGAGGCGCTCCGACGAATCGAACGGCTCAACCCGGCCCTCAACGCCGTCATCGGCCTCCGAGCCGAGGAGGCGCTCGCAGAGGCCCAGGCGCTCGACCGGTCCACGCCGACCGGACGGCTGGCCGGGGTTCCCGTCCTGGTGAAGGATCTGGAGGATGTCGCGGGAATGTCGACCCGCAAAGGTTCCGTCCTGCTCGCCGACGCCGCCCCGGCCGACCGCGACGGACTGGCACCAGCTCGTCTTCGTGCCGAGGGTGCGATCGTCGTGGGCAAGACGGCGTTACCGGAGTTCGCATGCGCGGGCTTCACGGCCAGCCTGCTCACCGGAGTGACACGCAACCCGTGGGCGCTCGACTACTCGCCCGGGGGCTCGAGCGGAGGATCGGCCGCAGCCCTGTCAGCGGGAATGGTGCCGATCGCGACCGCTACCGACGGCGCTGGCTCGATCAGACAACCAGCTGCGCTCTGCGGGCTCGTCGGGATCAAGCCCACCCACAACATGGTCGCGCGACGACCGGTGCCCGACTGGATCGACCTGAACACCGACGGCCCGTTCGCCACCACCGTGGCGGATCTGCGGCTGCTTCTCGATGTCCTCTCCGGACATGAGCCCGGTGACCCCGACGTCGCTCCCGGACAAGGGATACGAGGGGGCAGCCCGCACCCCCTCCTGCCGGCTCGGCTCTTCCTGGGGACGGGATTCGGCGACGGCCTCCCGCTCCCGAGATCCGTCGCGGCCGCATTCGACCAGGCCTCGGCGGCGTTCGCTGAACTGTGTGGGTGCCCGGTCGAGCACCTTGGCGTCGGCCAACCGATCGACCGCGACGAGCTGGTCGATGTCTGGGACACGCTCGTTGGCGCCGAGCACGTCTCCGCGCTCGGGCGCGACTGGGTGGAGTCCGGGCTCGACCGCATGCACCCGACGTCCCAGGACTTCCTCGGCGACGCTTTGACGATCGGTATCGACGAGTACCTCGCGGCCAGGCGACGACGCTTCGACTTTTCAAGAGTCGTCGACGACCTGCTCGGCGAGGACCGTCTCCTCGTCACCCCCACCGTCGGCGTCTCGGGACTGCTCGCCGACGACGGAGAGCCCCACCCCAGCGACCCCGATGGCCAGATCCGGGAGAACTTCTACGTGAACTTCCTGCAGAACCTCACTGGCCACCCAGCCATCACACTTCCCGCCGGCCGGTGCGGGGCCATGCCGTTCGGTCTCCAGGTCACCGGCCCCAGGTACAGCGACGCCTGGCTGCTCGACCTGGCCGCCCTCTGGGAGGCGGAGCACCCCTGGCCTCGCACGGCCCCGGGATACGAGCCCTTCCACCTCTGAGTCCACCCCGATCAGTCTCGACGGCGCCTCTCCCTGCTCATGTGCCAGCGAGCTCTCCCGGTCAGTCGAGCAGCACGGTCGCCGACGCGCTGGCCGAGACCGGGGCTGTCTGCGGCGCTCCCGGGAAGGTGAGCGGCAGGTCGAGCGGCGCCTGCACCCGTACGACCACGCTGTCGTCGGCCGGGTCAAGGGAGACGGCGTAGCGCAGGCCCGGGAACTCGGCGTACGCACCGGTCTCGCGCAGGTGGTCGGCGACCGCCGCGGCGGCCAGGGCGCGGGCCTGGTCGAGGCGCGGCTCGTCCCGGATGCCGTCGGTGTAGAGGTCGGGCTCGTTGCGCGACCCGGCGTCGGCCCCGGCGAGGGCCGCGCCGTCGGCGACGGTGGCGAGACCCTGGCGCTGGAGGTACGCCGCGGTCGCGTCGACCACGACCGCCACCATCATCATCAGGACCACGGCCAGTCCGACGATCAGCAGGCTGGTCTGGCCGCGCTCGTCAGGGATCCTCTGATGACCCATCACAGGTCCCGGAACTGCCCGACGGGCACGGTGTGGGTCGAGTCGAGCGCGAAACCCGGCGCGTCGCCGCCGAGGATGCCGGGGAGCAGCGGCAGGTCGACGCGGGTCCAGACCCGGACGGTGATCACGGCGCCGGCGAGGTGGCAGTCGCCGCTGCCGCAGTTGATGTCGAACCGGAACGCCCGTCCCTCCCCGCCCTGGTCGTCGAGCGCCTGCCGGATCGCCGCCCGCGCCCTGACCTCGCCGGCAGGGTCGGTCTCGGCGAGCGAGTAGGCACGGGCCGCCGACCGCGCCGCGCTGGTGACCGCGAAGGCACCTCGCTGCACCTCGAAGACCGAGAGCACGATCCAGATCACCGGGACGAGCAACAGGATGCCGAGCCACACCAGCTCGACCAGCGCGGTGCCGTCCTCGCCGCGGCTGCGACACGTCCTCACGGCGACTCCTCCACCGCGTGGGCGACCACCTCGACCGGGACACCCGGCCCGGCCAGTCCGAGCGGCGGCACCGTCGCGCGCACCCGCACCTCGACCGTCGGTTGCCCGTCCAGCGACACCAGGCGTACGTCGACGTCGCGCGCGAAGCGGCCCGCGAGCACGTCGTCGACCTGCTCGCGGGTGCGCGCTCGCCCGTCGGCCAGGTCCTGGTCGAGGGCGGCTGCGTGGCGGGCGCCCTCCGCAGCGGCGGAGGAGAGCGTGTTGCGGACCATCAGCACCAGCCCCAGCTGCAGGATCCCGAGGAAGAGCGGGACCAGCACCACCAGGACCAGCACGAAGTCGACGACCGCGGCCCCGCGCGACGAGCGGCGGCTGGGAGGGGTCACGGTCAGCCGACGCTGCGCAGCGCCGCCCGCAACATCGACCTCAGCTCGCTTCCGGCCACCTGGCTGATGATGGCCACCAGGCCGACGGTCATCACCGTGATCAGTACCCAGCCGGGCACGTCACCCCGGTCGCCGCGGCCACGGGGTGCGGTGAGCCCGACGTACAGGCGGGTCATCAGGAGGGTCAGCTGCTGCATGGTTCCTCTTCCGTTGGGGTCATGGTGTGGTCATGGACAAGCCGACGACGCCGGGCCAGAAGGCGAAGAAGACGGTGACGGGGAGCACCAGGAAGACGACGGGGACGAGCATCAGCACCTCTTTGCGAGCTGCGACCTCGATCAGCTCGCGGCGCCCGGCCTCGCGCACGTCCGCGGCCTGCGCGTGGAGCACGTCGGCCAGCGGTGTCCCCCGCTCGACCGAGACCGCGATGCCCTGGGCGAAGCGCGCGACGATCGGCTGCGAGGTCGAGGCGGCCCACGCGTCGAAGGCGTCGCCGAGCGGCTCGCCGGTGCGGATGTCGCCCAGGACGCGGGCGAGGTCGCGGGAGAGCTCTCCGCCGCTGCGTCGTACGACCCGGTCGAGGGCGGCGACCGGCCCCTCACCTGCCGCGACGGCGAGCGCGAGCAGCTCGGCCACCGTCGGGAACTCGCGGAGGATCCGCCGCTCCCGCTCCCGCACCTGACCGGTCAGGTGGTAGTCGCGACCGATCACCCCGAGGGCGAAGCCGACCAGGCAGAGCACCAGCGACGAGACCACGCCGGCACCACCGCCGAGGCCGTCGAGCAGGGCGTAGCCCGCGGTCAGGCCGAAGCCGACCAGCCCCCACACCACCTGCTGCACCCGGAAGTCGGCCACCGTGAGGTCGAGGCCGGCGCCGTCGAGCCGCCGGCGCACCGAGGCAGCCCCACCGAGGACCCGCTCCACCCACCCGGCGAGCGTGCTCAGCGGCGGGCCGAAGACACCGACGGCCGCCGGGAGCGGGGAGTACGTCGACGTCACGGCCCCGGCCGGTCGGTCGAAGCCGGCCAGGTCGTGGAGGTAGGGCAGCACGCGGATCGACAGCTGGGGGCGGCGGATCGCATGGAGCCGCGCGACCACGAGCAGCACCCCGGCCGCGGCGACCAGGCCAAGCACCGCACCCCACCAGCCTGCCGTCACGTCAGGATCCGCCGTTCCGCGGGCAGCCGCCCGATCCGCATCATCAGCCGGTAGGCGACCAGGCAGGTCACCGCCCCGGCGACCAGGACGACCACGCCGCCCACCGAGTCGTAGCGCTTGATGACGTCGGACTGGGCGGTCATGAAGAGCAGCACCACCCACGGTGCCGCCACCGCCATCCGGGCACCGTTGATCGCCCAGGCCTGCCGAGCCTCCATCTCCGAACGGGTCCGCGCCTCGTCGCGGAGGTAGCCCGACAGGTTGCGCAGCAGCCGGCCGAGCTCGCCGCCGCCGACCTCGCGGGCGATACGGAGGCCCTCGACGACGCGGTCGCCGACCGGGTCGGCGAGCCGTGCCTTGAGCCGGTCGAGGCTCTCGCCGAACCGGCCGCTGAGCTGGTAGTCGGTCGCGAACGCCTGGAAGGCCGGCCGCAGCGGCTCCGGTCCACGGGTGCCGAGGTTGCCGAGCGCCTCGGGCAGGGAGAGCCCGGCGCGGACCGCGGACGCGAGGTTGTCGACCGCCTCCGGCCAGAGGTCGGCGAGCTCGCGCGAGCGCCTGCGGGCGCGGGCGGCGACGACGGTCACGGGGAGGCTGCCGGCCAGCACGGCGAAGCAGAGCGCGACCGGCGGTGTCCGGGACACGACCTGGACGAGGAGCCCGACCGCCAGCGCGAGGATGAGGCACATCGCGACGAAACCGGGCGCGCTCACCTGGCTCAGACCCGCGGCGGCGAGCGTACGCCGGAGCGGCCCCGGACCGGTGGCGTTGCGGGGACGGCGGGGCAGGAAGAACGCCGACCAGACGAGCATCAGCCCGATGCCGACGCCCAGCCCCACCACCGCGCCCATCAGAGAGCGCCCTCGAGGACCTGGTGGATGTCGATGCCGAGGTGGGCGAACCGGTCGAGGCGAGGCGGCATCCCGTGCGCCCGCTGCAGCTCGCCGTCGACGCGCTCGAAGATCGACTCGGTCTCGATCACGTCGGCCTCGACCCGACCCGGCACGGCCACGATCTCCTGCACCCGGCGTACGCCCTGCTCGTCGAGGGAGAGGTGGACGACGAGGTCGACCGACGACGCGACCGTGGGCACCACGAACCGGGTGCGTTCCGCAAGACACCCGGGTGTCTCGATGAAGGCTCGAATCCTCGTGCGTTCGTCAGGACCCCGAATCGGACCCAACTACGCCGATAGAGGTGTCATGCGAACCAACCGCCGCCGCGCCAACCAGCCCACCGCTCTCCGTCTCGTCGGGTACGAGCGGGTCTCCCGAGCACGAGACGAGATGGAGTCTCCTGAGATTCAGCGCCGGGTGAACCGAGAGTGGGCAGCCCGCCTCGGACACACCCTCGTCACCGAAGTCACCGACCCCGACGCCACGGGCCGCAACTTCAACCGCGACGTTCAACGCGCCATTGAGATGGTCGAGACCGGGCAGGCTGACGGAATCCTCGTCTACAAGTTCTCGCGCTTCGGACGTGACAACGCGGGATTCCAGATGAACCTCGGACGCATCATCAAGGCCGGTGGCGACCTGTACTCCTCCACGGAGGAAGTGGATGCCACCACCGCTGCCGGGGCTCTGTCCCGAGACATGCTCGCCGCGATTGCCTCGTTCGAGTCCAACCGCTTCAGCGAGCAGTGGAAGGACTCCCAGGACCTTCGGCTCGACCGGGGCCTGCCACACACCGGCGACCCTCGATTCGGCTACATCCACCACAAGTGCCGGTCACAGGCCGTCACGGCAGCGGGCTGGCGCATCCGTAACGCGAAGGACCCGGAGTGTCGGCCGCACGGCGACTGCCGCGAGGAGTACCGCATCGACCCCGAAACCGGGCCGGTGCTCGCAGAGATGTACAAGCGCTACATCAAGGGCCAATCGCTGGTCGACATCGCCAACTGGCTCATCGAGGAGGGCGTGCCGACGACCCGTGACGGTGTCTGGCGGGCCTCGCTGGTCGGTGACCTACTCGATTCAGGGTTCGGCGCGGGTCGGCTCCGCACCGGTGGACGGGGCCTGCCCTCAGACAACAACACCGTCGAGTTGCACCAGGGCGCACAGGAAGCCGTCATCAAGCCCAAGGAGTGGAGCCAGTACATGGCCCGACGGCGCGACAGGCGCGGCAATCAGTCGGCCGTTCGAATGAAGTGGCCGCTGTCCGGGATCACGGTCTGTGGCCGGTGCGGAAATGGGATGACCTGCACCACCGGCGGCCCCTCCGGCCAGCAGATTCGCGGCTACATCATGCGCTGCATCAAGGCTCAAGACTCCAAGACCTGCAAGGGCGTCTGGCGGGTGACCAGGGACGTGGAGGAGGCGCTCCTCGGCGAACTCGACGCACTCGCCGCAGAACTAGAGGCCGCTGGCCGACGAGCAGCCCGAACCGTTCGTGAACAGCGCACCGACCAGAGCGCGCGGATGCGCCGTGTCCAGGCCGACCTCAAGAAGGCTAGGGATGGGCGTAGGCGACTCATGGACGCCCTCGTCGCCGGGGTCTACACGCTTGATGAGGTAGCCGAGAAGCGAGCAGAACTCGATCAGAAGGTGGCCGCGCTGGAGGTGGAGATGTCCGGTGCGGAAGCACCCGTGCGTGTGTGGACCCCGCCGCAGATCCGGTCGCTCCGGCAGGACTGGCCTCGGTTGCCGCTCGACGCCCGGCGAGAGATGGTCCGCCTCCTGGTGGACAAGATCATCGTTCATCCGGACAAGCGCATCGAGGTGTTCCTGTCTCCGGCGCTGACCGGAAAGGCAGCGGCCTAGCAGGTCCTGGCCCGGTCTTCCGGGTCGCAGGTGCATCGAGTGCCCACGCCCAGCCTGTCGCTGGCGCGTGGGCACTCTGGCATGTGAGCCGTGGGGTCGTGCGGATGCCGGGTCCGCTCGGTGTCGGCAAGGTATTCGTGGCGGGGCGGCAGCATGCCCGGACGCTAGAGATGCGCACCGACAGCAGCCTTACGCTGGAGGGGTGTGCAAACCCGACCAGCAGCCTGATGGTGTCCCGGTTGACCCGGTGACCGGCCTGCCTGCCCTCACCCTCGGCGTGCCGATCACATCCGCCGACGTAGACCAGGCCATCGCCGACGACGAGACCATGGAGACGTTCGTCGTGGGACGACCGGCTCCACGAACTTCTCGCCCGGCCCGACATCTGGGCTGGTGTAGCGAAGTTGAGGCAAAGCGCGCGCGGGATGCCGACTGACCCACGCGTCCCGCTGACACGTCGACGTGTCCGGGCTGGCCGTTAGCGTCCCCGTGTGCCCTCCACAGGCGGCGGGCCAACCACATCGGCTCCCCCGCCACCCCGGGTGGCGACACAGCCGAAGCAGCACAGAGAGGGAGTCACCCTGAGCGCCGCGACGGCGCGGGGACGGGTGACTCCCTCAACTGCTGCTTTGGCCCTCAGGGGCCATTTCGCCACACCTCGCCGACCACCCAGTCCCCAAGGGGTCGGGGTACCCGGCCGATAGACACTCACTCGGCGGCGGTCGTCGACGCCCTCCCCGCTCACACCTCGCCGAAGGCCCGGTCCGGATCAACGTCGAATGTCGGGTACGCGTCGCCATCGTGCGCAGGCGACGGACGGACGTAACAGGGAGGTCGTCCTGGCATGCATCGACAGCCTTCGAGGAGCACCTGGCCATGTCGTCGCTGACCCGTGGTAGACGATGGCTTCCAACCACGGCCGGATGCGAAGCACACGCCCGGCGCTTCATCGCCGAGGCTGACCCGCTCGTCACCACCGCTGAAGTCCTGGGTCCGGCCATCACACCGAGCGACGTCGCCGTCGTGGGTGTCTCTACTTCAGAAGGTGGGTTGCGCAACTGTTCCGGCGAGATTGGGAGCCTGCCAGCCTTGGTCGTGGAGTCGGCGGAGGACCTCGTGGGCGAGTGCCGTGATGTCGGCGGGTGCTTCGGTCCATGCGGGCGCGCTGCGCCACAGGAGCGTGTTGGGGTCGCCCGGGGCCATGAGCGTGTAACACAGGCTGGTGCCGGTGTCGGGGTCACTGAGCCAGATTGGGTCACGTGGGGTCCATGGGCGGCCCGGCGGGATGCCGAAGATCGTCGGACTCTGGTAGTCGATGCCATGCTCGGGCCGATGGAGTTGGTCGCTAGTCGAGTCGATAATGGTCCGGCCCGGCCACCCGGGAATGCGGACTTGCGCGACGAGATGCCCGGGCCAGCCGTCATCATCCGCTGTCGGCGCAATGCCGACACTCCACGCTGATGACGGCCATGCGTCCATCGGGACACCCTGGTCCACGAGCCCCCGTGCCTCCGCGTTGAAGGCGATGGCGTGGACCGCAACCGGTCGAGCAGAGAGTCCCATTAGCCCGAGGACCTCGACTGTGAGGCGAGTCGACCTGATGCAGGAGTTGGGGCGCTCCAGCAGCGTCAGAGTGGCGGCTCTAACCATGGCTGCAGCGTCGTAGAGCCAGTCGTCGTCGCTCACATTGCGCGAGTCTAGGTGCTCATCCTGGTTTGGCACGGGATCTTTCGGACATGCCGATGAGCGGTGGCTGCTCACTGCCCCGAACTGTCTGCGCTTCGTGGCAGCATTTGGAGAGTTCAGTCCAGGGCCAGCGAACAGGGGAATGCCACATGGCCAAGAAGGTCTTTCTGAGTTTCCATTACGACGGTGACGTGACGCGCTGTCAGCGCATCCGGAACATCGGCGCGATTGAGGAGGACCGGGAAGAGGTCAGCGCCCAGCGATGGGAGGCGATCAAGGGGGACGGCGACCAGGCGGTCAAGAACTGGATCGCGAGGGAGATGGCCGGCAAGGACGCGGTCGTCGTGCTGGTCGGCGGTGGGACTGCTTCACGCAAGTGGGTCAAGTACGAGATCGAGAAGGCGTGGCAGGACAAGAAGCCTCTCGTCGGCATCCGTGTGCACGGGATGCTGGACCTGCAGGGCAACAAGGGGTCCTACGGCGACGACCCTTTCGGCAAGGTCTTTGACAGTGACGGCACGCCGCTCAGCCGCTATGTCTCCCTCCACAACCCCAGCGGAGCCGACAGCAAGGCTGTGTACGCCACCATCCGGGACAATTTTGAGTCCTGGGTAAACGGTGCGGTCAAGCGGTCCTGGTGAGTCCGAGTCGCGAGCCGAGGTGCGCCTTCTGCGACATCATCGCGGGGGACGCCCCGGCTCGGGTCGTCTCGCGGGGACGCGGTGTCACGGTGTTCTTGCCGGATGAACCGGCGACCCGTGGGCACGTTCTGTTGGTCCCCGACGATCACGTCTCCGACATCTGGGCTCTGTCTCAGGGAGCGGCCCGAACTCTAGCCTCGGAGGTCCTACGCGTTGCTGGCGCTGCCCGCGACGCCATGCAGCCCGAGGGTCTCAACGTGATCCAGTCCAATGGGCCGGCGGCCACTCAGACCGTCAACCACCTGCACGTGCACGTCCTGCCTCGATGGGCGAATGATGCCGTCGACGACTTCTGGCCATCCCCGAACCCCACGTGGTCGACAGCAGAACTCGATGGGATGCGGTCGGCCCTTGAAGCCGCCGTGGCGGCGTCCAAGCCTGCCGGGTATGACATGACCAGCGAGCAGGACCGGGAAGATCGGCGCAAGCATCTCGACCTAATTTCGGGAGCCATCGCGCGGATGGCGGCCTCGTCAGCCGCAGCGAAGGGATGGTCGGTCACGCTCGCTGGCGCTGCATTCGGAGTAGCCCTAGTGAGAGAAAGTTGGCCGTTCATAGCACTCGGCATCCTGGTCCTCGTGTCGTTTGCCGCTCTTGATGCCAGATACCTCAACGCCGAGCGTCATGCCCGAAAGGTCTACAACTCGATTGCCGACGACAACACGGTTGTCCCGTTGTCGATGAAGGGGCTAGCCACCCAGGGTCGCCCCCCACGGTGGTGGTGGCCGAATCACTTCCGTAATTGGTCCATCTGGCTCTTCTATGCTCCGCTCGCCGTCGTCGGCGGCGTGCTCTTGGTCATCGCACTGATTGCGGGTCCGGCAGCGCACCCTGCGGATACGAAGTCGCCCAGAGAGACGCCTAGTCAGAGGCCGTAATCGCGTCCGGGTCCGGGGGGTCTGGCAGGGTGGACATCCGTGCGGAATCACCGCACCTGCGCCGTTCAGGCTTGCGCTCGGGGGAGTGATCCAAGTGCCGATGAAGTACCTGTTCGCCGACGAGAGCGGCAACTTCGACTTCCGATGCCACATCGCGAACTCCGGTCCCACTCGGTACTTCGCCGTCGGCACCCTCATGATGGAGGGCAAGGAGAACGTGCAGCGGCTCCGTGGAGATCTGCTTGCCCTTCGTGATGAGTTGGTGATGAACGGCACAGCGCATGACGGGCCCTTCCACTGCACCACTGACTCACAGGCCGTCCGCGATGCCGTGTTCGAGGTGTTGCAGAGCCACGAGTACAAGATCGACGTGACCCTGCTGGAGAAGGCTAAAGCCCTGCCCCGCACCCGAACCACCGACCAGCAGTTCTACAAGTACGCGTGGTTCTACCACTTCAAGTGGTTCTCAGGGCGGTACTTCGGTCCGGCCGACGACCTCCTGGTTGTGTCCGCAACGCTGGGCACGAAGAAGACGCGAGCAGCGTTTCGTGGTGCCGTCGAGGACGTTGTGCAGCAGTGCTGCAACTGGAAGGTGAACAAGCGCTTCGGCCACTGGGACGCGGCTTCGGACCCGTGCCTGCAAGCGGTCGACTACACCTTGTGGGCGGTGATGCGTGACGCCGAACGCGGCGACAAACGGTCGCGAGTGTTGATCGAAGACAAGATCGCAAGCGTCTACGACTTGTGGTCCGTGGGCCGGAACTACCACTACGGGCCGAACGCAGTCACCGCCTGAAATGCGTTGAACCCGCATCAACTAGGACTTGGAGTCCAGAGCCCAGGGGCTCTTCTCGTCAGTGCGGGTTCACGGACATGTAAGCACAGATGGCGTCGTCGTGGGGAGTCATTAATCAGCGTGTTGAGCCCCTGGCCGCAAACCCCGATCGCCTCGCATCCGCCCATGCCGGTGACAGGATGACCTTCGCGCTGGCACGGGACTAAACCTTCACCAATGAACGCCTGCGACGGGCCGCCGACACCGAACCTGATCAGCATCTCCAAACCGCCGGGTTATGGCCTTGGCCCCAGGCCACGCCAGGGTGGCGGGTTCCAGAAGGGGAGCGCGAAGGCCGTTCGGAGAGCGATTCGATGCGCGGCGACTGAGACGGCTAAAGGCCGAGCCGTCCTGCGACGTTGCCATCGGCTAGAAGGTTCTCGCGCCGCTCATGGCGTTGGACCGAGCCAAGCGAAAGCAGGTCTGCGTGGGCCGCGATCGAATATGAGCGGACGTCGTTGCGGATAGCCGTACGCATCATCCCCGTGCGCAGCGAAGTCCACACGAACCGGCCAGACAGCCCCGCTTCCTCCGTGCGTTGGTGCACCACCCGGTTCAGACCGCTCTCTCGGATGCCCTTGGAGAAGATCACCCTGAAGTTGGTCGCGTGGAAGGCGAGGCCGTCGGGGTCCAGGAGGCCGTGCTCGTCCAGAAGTTCTAGCCACGCTGTCCATGCGTTTGCCGCGTCGTATGCCGGGTCAGGTGCGGAGGGCAGGTAGGTCAGCCTTATGCGTCCAGCGATCGCCAGTACAAGTCCGCGTCCGTGAAACTCGACATCTCGCTGACGCAGGGTCATTGCTTCGCTCGTCCTCAGTCCAGCCAGGTAGCCGATCAGCAGGAGCGCTTGGTCTCGGACCTGAGCGGGTGTGGGGGCCAGTGGATCAGCGACAGTGAGACGGGAGCGGAGCCATTGAATGTCGATGGGGCGTCCTTCGACTCCGAAGACGTATTGGCCGCCGCCAAGCGCACGGAGTGCACGCACAGCGGCCACAAGACACCGCGGATCGCTTGGAGTCGCCTCCACGGTGTACGTGGTTGTGGTGTCTGCGCCGCGACCGATCTTCGAGGTCACCCGGATGTCGATTCCCTGTCGAGTGAGGTGGATGTCAGCCCAGCGCAACCTCGCGAGCGCAGTGGCGGGGATGTTGGTGGCTTCGACCGTCAGATGCGCGGCGAGAGCGCGCTGCTGGTCCGGGTTGAGCACCCGACAGGCGTCGACCGACGCGTGCATTAGTTCGAGATAGAGGGGGTCGTAGTGGCTGTGCCGTTCGCCCACCGGCTTGTTGGCGAGAAGACCTCGCAGAAACAGGCGAACATCGGGGTCCTGTAGCCACGGACGGAGTCCGAGTAGTCGGCGATCTAGGTCGAGCAGTCGAAGTCGCTCGCGCATCTGTCGCCCGGACAAGTCCTGGTCAGCCAGGGCGGCCAGGTACAACGTCACGGCTTCCGGAGACTCGTCGAGACTCAACCGAGCCCGGAAGGTGACGAACGCGGCGGACTCCTGACGGGCTCGTTCCACACGCGCAGGAGTCACCGACCCGGCGAGTCGCTCTTCACGGCCCATCAAAGCCCCATCTGGGCCGTCGGATTGTTGCGGAACGGATCGTCGGTCGCGATGTACCGGATCAAGGAGTCGAGCGTTGCGTGGCGGCTGCCCTTCGCGATGTCCTCCAGTCGAAGGCCCAGGTCTGCTGCGGTCGAGATGAAACCTCGGCGCAGTGAGCGACCAGACCATCGGCCCGGAACCCCAGCCTCGGCCATTCGGGAGCGGATGGCGACCGTGACAGCGGTCGTGGTGAGCGGCTCTGTGCCGATGCGCCCGGCGCGGCCTACTACGGTGAAGCAAGCGCCCTCGTTCAGGTAGTCCGTCCCGAGTTGCCGCTCCATCCGGTCCCGCCAGGCGAGCAAGGCGGCGACAGGATCGGTGGTCGACGATTGCCCGCATGGAATGCCAACGTCGACGCCCTCTCCATCGCGGTCGGTCTTCGACCGTCTCAGCCGCAGGACCATTCCGGTGTCGACGAGCGTAACCTCGGGCCAGCGGAAACCTACGAGATCAGGTCGCCTGAACGCGCCCGCGAACCCCACCAAGATGAGGGCCTTGTCACGCAGGACGGCGGGTCGTGTTTCGCCGAGCAACGCGATGGCGTCGTCGATAGCGGCCTTCCTGCCGTCTCGGCCGAGCGAGTCGAGGCGCGCCTTACGGATCCGATAAACGTCGCGCGCTGTCCACGGTCGGTCGTCGCGACCGCCGGATGGGTTAGTCCGGCCAATTGCCCAAGGACTGGTGTTGCCACCCAGATCACGCCAGGCGCGCAGTGCACGGACGCCGCATCGCCCCGGGTCGCGGTGGGCGTCTATCCGCACCGTTCGGTCCGAGCGGTCTGCCCGAACCGCCCGCAGGTGAAGGCTCGCTCGCTTCTCTGTAAGTCTCACATCTGGCCACTGGAGGCGGGCCATCTCTCCGTCGCCGACACCCGCGCGGTGGAGGGACAGCAAGGCCCGGTCACGGACTTCGATGGGGTCGGATCCGATCGAGTCGAGGTAGCGGCAGACTTCCCGCAGTGGGCCGATCTTCAGTGCGCTGATCTCGCCCTGGGGGTCGCGCGGCGCAACCGCCTTCCGCATCGTGCGCAGGAACATCGTCATAGCGGGATCGTCGCCCGGAGGCATGAGGCCAGCCTCAACATGGAGGCGGTTGATGGCAGCCATATGGGAGCGGAGTGTCCCTAATGCCGCCCTGCCGTCCCCCAGCGCATCGGAGAGGTACAGCATGACTACCTCTGGCGGCGAGTCGAGTGGTTCGAATCCTTTCGCTTCGCACCACTCCACGAATCGCTTCCAGCGCCGTGCGTAGTCCTTACGAGTCTGGTCCGCAATGCTCTCGGAGAATAGTCGTGCAGTGCGCGAGATCAGTGCATCCAGTTCGTCTTGCGGCTCGCCGACCTGACCGCCCAGGAACGCGGCCACTCTCGCTTCGCGGAGTCGGACGGAGAGCGAAGCCGCGCTTCCTGCCAAACCGGTGGGGCGAGGCAATTGCCGACGCGGCCGCTTTGCATTGGGTGGCCACTGGACGTAGTCAGTCACCCGAGGATCTTGCCGCGGCAGGGCAGTCCGGCGGAAGCGGTCCATCCTGATCACGACGGACCGCCGCGGTCCGTGGCACCACGTTAGGCGGCCCGTTCGGCCCGCCAGAAAGTTCACCCGATCGATTACCCGGCCCCTAACGACAACGCGCCACCGGCTCTCATCGAGTCTCTGCACTAGGAACCGCGAGGGCCTCTTCGCGGGAACGGAGTGCCTCGCGGGCGTCCCAATCCGGGACTACACAGAGGCTGTCTTTCCGACTGCACTGCGCGCAGGTGTCCCCCTGTCTGCGTACCCACGCGCGTCCGGCGTCGTAGCGCACCGCGCGGAGGTGCGTGGTGCCGCAGCCGTCGCAGTACACCTGGCTGCCGCCGAGAGTGTGCTCGGTGATGTGACGGCACCGGTTGCGGTAGGTGAAACCGGGGCAGGTGCACGCGGTGGGCAGGCCGTTACTCAACGTGAGGTTGTAGACCGCGTCGGTTGTGCGGCTGGGGGTAGCCAGAACAGGCATGGCGAGAGTCCTTGTCTCTCAGATGATCGGGGTGGTGACCCCGCCTACGCCCGACGTATCGGCCGCCTGATCGGGCGTTTGTACCGCCAATCGCCTGCTGCGCTCGGACAGCCACTGCCACAAGACCGGCTAGGTGCGGGATGACTCCACCGCGTGGCCGCGGCGCACCGCGGGCCCGGACGGTGTCGGCGACCCTGCCTACACTGAGCACCGCCTAAGGTCCGCGTGACCCACGACACATCCACATGGGGGAAAGACATGCGCCTCACCCGGTTCCGGGTCCGAAAGTTTCGGAACATCGTCGACAGCGGCGACATCACCGTGGACTCGGACGTCACCTGCCTCGTCGGCATGAACGAAGCGGGCAAGACGGCAGTGCTCGCGGCCCTGCACCGGCTCAACCCGGTGGACGGCGCAACCTTCAACACCCAACAGGACTACCCCCGGTGGCTCCTCACCAAGGACCGCAAGGCCGAGGCCATATCCAAGGCGAGGCCCATCGAGGCCGACTTCGCCCTGAGCGACGACGAGAAAAAGGCGATCTCCGACAAGTTCGGAGACGGCGTCCTAACGGGCGACTCCATCACGGTCTACCGGAAGTATGACAAGGACACCACGTGGTGGGTTGTCTCGGCCGATGAGGCCAAGGCGGTTAGGGGCTTTGTGGCCGCGCTAGACCTGCCCGAGGAGGTCGCCAAGGAACTGACGAGCACCACTACCTTCGAGGACCTCCGTGGCCGCATTACCGCCCTGTCCGAGGGTGCCGATGAGACGCTCACCGCCGCACTTTCCAGCACCACCACGGCGCTCGACGGGCACGTTGCCAACGGGAAGAGCATCAGCGACGCGATAATCACCCTCCTAGACGTACCCACGTTCTTCTACTTCGGCGAATACAGCGTGCTCGAAGGCAGGATCGACCTGCTCCGGCTCTCCAAGGGTGGAGCCGAGGAGACTGCCTCAACCTCCGACCAGACCGCCCGATCGCTTCTCGCCCTCGCGGACACAACCCCCACCGCACTCTGCAGCGACGACTACGAGGACCGTCGCGCAGAACTGGAGGCCGTGAGCAACGACCTCACGGAGCAGGTCTTCGAATACTGGAAGCAGAACCCCAGCCTCCGGGTCCGGTTCGACATCGACCGGAAGATCGGCACCGACCCTCAGGGGCGACCCCACATCACTCAGAACATCCTCGACATCCGGGTCGAGGACACCAGGCACTTCTTCACCAACAACTTCTCCCAGCGCTCCAGCGGTTTCCGCTGGTTCTTCTCGTTCCTCGCCGCCTTCACCGAGTTCGAGTCGCGTAACGACAACTTCGTCATCCTTCTCGACGAGCCCGGCCTCACCCTTCACGGACGCGCACAGGCGGACTTCCTCCGCTTCATCAACGAGCGTCTCGCCCCGGCCGCACAGGTGCTCTACACGACCCACTCGCCGTTCATGGTGGAGACAGACCAGATCGAGCGCGTGCGCATCGTGGAGGACAAGGGACCGAAGGAGGGCGCTGTCGTGAGCCGGGAAGTGCTGTCGGTTGACGCCGACAGCCTCTTCCCGCTTCAAGCAGCGCTCGGCTACGACGTGGCGCAGCATCTGTTCATCGGCAACAGCAACCTGCTCGTCGAGGGCCCCAGCGACTTCCTCTATCTCGACCTGATCAGCAGGAAACTCGCCGATGAGGACCGCACATCGCTCGACGAGCACTGGAGGATCCTCCCCGCTGGGAGCGCCTCCAACATCCCCGCCTTCGTAGCGCTCATCGGTCGCGAACTGGAGGTGACGGTCCTCGTGGACTCCGGAACAGAGGGTGCGGGACGCCTCGACGCGGCTATGGAGGCAGGACGCCTGAGCAAGGACAGGTTGATCCGGGTCGGCGACATCATCTCGGCAAAACACGCCGACATCGAGGACCTCTTCACGGTCTCCGACTACCTCGCGCTCTACAACAACGCGTTCAACCGGCGCGTCAAGGAGGACGACCTCCCGCCCGGTGACCGGATCGTCCACCGGCTCCAGCAACTCCACGAAAAGTACGACCACTACAAGCCCGCCGAGGTTCTGCTCCGCGACCCGAAGAAGATCGACGGCCTGAGCGCCGAGACGCTCGCCAACTTCCAAGCGCTGATCGAACGCATCAACGGCACCCAACAGTGACTGCAGCCCTCAGAATCGGCGACGTGGCGATCCGCCAAGGAGAACTCCACGAGTTCACCGAGTACCAAGACATCCAGCGAGCCGTCCTCCCAGTGCTGGCAGTTCAGGACGGCACGGTGAAGGGCTTGGGTACCGCAGTCTGCATAGGCCCCGGATGGTTCGTGACCGCCAAGCACGTCATCGACGAGCACTACAACAACCACGCGACCAACCCAGACGAGGGTTCCGGCCTCTACGTGTACCTCCAGACAGACCAGCACCCGCCGTCGGAACCCGAGGCGATCTTTGGGGCGCTCCTTGAGGTCAGTGCGATCAACCTGCACACCGAAACGGACCTCGCCACCATGTCGACGCAACTTCCCGGGCAGACCTCCGACTGGCTTCGCCACCTCCCCTTGGCCCTTCGAATGCCCGACGTAGGCGAACCGGTGATGTTCGTCGGCTACCCCGGCACCAAGGTGGAGTTCGAGAAGCCCGAAGACGAAAACCCGATCCTCACGATCGAGCCCCACCCCACGGTCAGCGTTGGCGAAGTGCTCTCACAGGAACCCATCAGGCGGTTCCAGAAGTACCGAGGGTCACCTGGATTCGAGTCCGATGCACCAGGTCCGTGGGGTACGTCGGGGGGAGCCGTCCTCGACGCGGAGGGCCAGGTGGTCGGCTTCCTCAGCAGTTCGATGGACTTGGGCGGAGACCCTCCAGCCTCAAGCACCTACGCCGCCGCTGTCGGGCCGGTCTTGGAGTTGAACGTCATGGTCCCCAGCGCAGCGAGCAGCGACGAAGGCGGCGAGGTGGCTCAAGTCGCCCACCTAGTAATGCACGACCACATCGATTGCGACGTGTACCCGACCTTCGACGTAGATCCCGACGGCAACGCTTTCTACCGAGTATCCGAGCCAAGCACCGAGAACCTCTAACTGATGTAGAACGTCGATCGGCATCGACGAGTGTCCGTTTGGCGTCTGAAGCGGCAGGGCGCACACCAACAGGCGGGACACACAGAGCGGCCCCCGGGTAGCCATCCGGGGGCCGCGTTTCACGTCCGGCGGGGAGATGAGGACCCGCAACTGGTCGCGCTGCTCTCACTGCGTCTATCGGCTGGCCTATTCCGACGCTTGACCTGTTTGCAGAACCTTGACAACGGGGGTACACGCGCCCGATTTCTGCGCCGATAGAGGAGATGCAACAGCCACCGCACCGACTAGCCCCCGGTGTTTCCCCGCAAGAGATGAGCCCCCTGAGATGTCTGCTCCTGCTACCCCCGACGATCGGTTCGACTTCGACCGCAACCGGTACGAGCGACGCGCATTGACCTACTACACCGGCCTCCACACGGACGTACACACCACACCCGCCGAGGACCTCCTCGCCGACCCGGAACTGGCACCGGCGTTCGTCGGCTGGCTCGACGGCATGGCCCGCCTGTTCCCTGACGCGGGGCCGTGGAACAGGCCCGAGCAGAGCCTGTTCGCGCCGTTCACCGGCACCCCCGACGCAGCCCTAGTGACCACCGAGACCGAGGCTGCGCAGGTCATCCAAATGCCCATACAGGCCGCCATAGGCACGCCCGCCGGGAATCCGCCAAGGACCGAGCCGGAGACGGCCTGGGTGGACCTGCACACCCGCGTCCACGTCGACGTGTTCCGCCGGTACCGCCCCGAATGGGCCTTGCGCATCGTTGCCGCCCGTCGCCTCATCAGCGACACAGGCGACATCTACGCCACCCCCACCTTCCTCGCCACCATCATGGGCGCGAAGGACGCCAAGACGGTCCGCCGCTGGTTTCGTGAGGGCCGGTTCGGCGACGACCTGGTGGTCAAGAAGGTCGAGTGGCGCGAGAACAAGAAGGGCGTCATGACCGAGTATTGGGCGCTAGAGGTGCGGCCCATCAACCTCGTGGACAAGGTGGACGAGCACGGCAAGCCGGTCCTCAAGGCCGACGGCACCCCAGCGAAGACCGTCGCCACCCCCAAGGACCGATTCGTGAGGGTCCCTCACAACTGGTACTGGCAGGACCCCGCGACCGTCAAGAACGGCAGCACGTGGGTGCGCCGGACAGACGTTACGCCGGGAGCCGCGTGGGTGGCGGCGGTGCTGCTCATCAAGGCAGCAGGCCGTGGCGGCTACCAGGGCGGCGTCACGCACATCGCCAAGGAGTTCGGCATGAGCAAGTCTCAGTGGGACGTGCACGCCAAGGTGGCAGAGGAGCAGGGCCTCTACACGACCCCCGGAAGCCGGTCTGGGCGCGGAGCCGCCTACCGGAAGCCGATGACGGTCCCGACGAAGAACACGACGGTGGAGACGCGGCGGCCGAACCAGAAGTACGAGAACCCGTGGGCAGATCTGCCCACCCCTGTCGAGCATGACCCAACGGACCCGCCGTTCTGATCATCGCGAACCTCCAAGCGAGAGGCCCTCGCCGAGATCGGTGCGGGCCTCTTCCCGTCCTGCTGACCACCAACCCGGCGGGGACGAAACC
This sequence comes from Nocardioides euryhalodurans, assembly GCF_004564375.1. Taxonomy (NCBI): domain Bacteria; kingdom Bacillati; phylum Actinomycetota; class Actinomycetes; order Propionibacteriales; family Nocardioidaceae; genus Nocardioides; species Nocardioides euryhalodurans. The sequence goes on along the minus strand of NZ_CP038267.1, from coordinate 3,478,045 downwards.
GGGCGTTTCGGTGCTGGAACCGGTCGCTTGAGGGACAGAACCGGGCGTTTCGGTGCTGGAATCGGTCGCTTGAGGGACAGAACCGGGCGTACCGGGTACGAAACCGGGGGCCTTAAGAGGAACACACCCAGCAGAGCCCATCACTCGAAGAACCCAACCAGCCAAGAGCCTGTCGAGAAGACTCAACTGAAGTCGACAACCTCAGCAGCGCTGCGCGCGCTGATGCGACATCCCGAGCCAGCGACCCGCCGCGAAGGCGATGCCAACCAGCGTGCCACGAGCCCGGAACGAAGAGGCAAACGAGCCGATTCCGACCGAGCAGCGGTGACACGGGCGACGACGGGAAGCCAGCCGCACATGGCCGCCGGAAGCGGCTCCCCGCCCGCTGTGGTCCATCACGCCAATGACCGCCGCAGCGAGCAGGGAGCCGTCTCCCCATGTGGCGAACACGCCGTGGCGTCAGCGACTGACTGGACTCGCTGGTCAGCCTTATGGGCATGTCCATCCCCCGCTCAGGGACGCTACGGATGATCACGGACAGGACGTTGGACGCGACAACGCCCGCGCCCTCTCGCCAGGGCACGGGCGTTGGCGCGTGGGGTTAGAGGAAGCAGCCCGTCCCATACAGCGGGGTGAACTTCCGCACCGTCACCCGCTCAGCCAGTTCGGTCCCCCGCTCGTTGGCGGCATTCGCCACGCGGGCCGCGATGCTGCGGGTGGGGCAGTAGTAGATGACCCGGCGGTACTTGCCCGTCGACGCGAACGCCTTCATGACCTCACGCAGATCCGCCACCGTCTTCGCCGTCAACTCGACCTCGACCGCGTTCCTCTCACCCGCAGCGTTCTTGATGATGAGGTCCGGCGCGTGTGTGCGGGGTCCACGTGCCCCCGACAAGGCACCGCCGCGCAGGCTGCCGTTGTCGGTCTCCGTGGCAATCCAGTCAGCGTCCTGAGGTACCTGCGGAACCGGCTCCTTGGCCCTTCGGGCCCGCTCCCGCTCGCTGCGCCACTGCTGGATGTCCGAACGCACCTGGCGGTCGGTGACGACCTCCCAGTCGTCGGCTTCGTGGCGTAGGCCCATCTGGGCGACTGAGAGGGTGTGCAGGAGCGTCGCCAGGGCGGGCCGCTTGTAGGTCAACTCGGTTCCCGCCAGGTCATAGCCTCCACGGGTCGGCACAAGCAGCGCGGGCAGGTTGCGGGGGCGGATGACGTTGGACGGCCCGTCGCTGGTCTCCAGGGCCCCGGCGCGAACCAGCCGGTGCACCTGCTCGTGAATGGTGGAGCGGTGCAGCGCCACTGTCTCGCCGGTGAGGTTGCCGAACATGTCGAGGACTTCTCGGCGAGCCACGGTGTGCTGAAGCATCGGGATGGTCAGGGCACCGTAGCGGCAGGCGCGCTGGAGCAGCAGGATGTCGCGCTCGGTGATGCGCACGCCCTTCTCAGCACGCTTCTTGCGCGGTGCCTTCGCCCTCTCGGGGGTGGGTGTGGTCGTCATAGTTGCGGTCCTCCAGTTGGCGCGGGGTGGGTTGCTGTCTCTCCGGCGCTAACGACCAGTCCTCACCAGCCAGCCCGGCCGTCACCCCTACGGCGACCCATAACCTGGTCGGGGTCATCGTCGAGTTCTCTCGCGCTCCTGGACCCCCTACGAGACGTCCAAACTGACTGGCCGATTCGCGACGGCTCGCCGCCCGTGGGTCGATAGGAACGGGTCATGAGGATGAGGACCACGGGGTTCACGGGACGCAACAGCCTTGGTGCAGTCAACGCCGTGCGCCGACGGGAGCACCGGCAGCAGGGGCGTGAGTGGCGTCGCCGCGCGGCCAAGGAGCGTCGCCAGAAGCGGGCTGCGGCCCGTGACGTCCGCCGTCGTCAGCGTGGCCACCAGACGCTGGTGTGCCGGGTGTTCGGGTGCACCATCACCCCGGCCAGGTCTCGTGTGCAGCATGAGGGGTGGGTAGAGCAGCGGGTGATGTTCCAGTGCCACCGGTGCGGGGTGTTCACGGATGCTGCCGCGCTGGTGGCGCAGGTGTTCCGGTAGTCCGCTCCCTCCTGGCCTCCTCGCCCGGCCTCCTCGCCCGGTCTCCCCCTCCCGCCGGGTCTCCCCCTCCCGCCGGGTCTCCCCCTCCCGCCGGGTCTCCCCCTCCCGCCGGGTCTCCCCCTCCCGCCGGGTCTCCCCCTCCCGCCGGGTCTCCCCCTCCCGCCGGGTCTCCCCCTCCCGCCGGGTCTCCCCCTCCCGCCGGGTCTCCCCCTCCCGCCGGGTCTCCCCCTCCCGCCGGGTCTCCCCCTCCCGCCGGGTCTCCCCCTCCCGCCGGGTCTCCCCCTCCCGCCGGGTCTCCCCCTCCCGTCCGGCCGGGTGTACGCGGGTAGTTAGGCCGTCTGCAGCGGTCGATGACCCTCCCGGTCACTGGGAGGGAGAGAGGGAGGGCGGGAGAGAGGGGAGTCGACTCCCTCCCCGGAGCGCTTCACCGCCGCTTGATTTCAGACATGAGGCGGGGCCAGTCCAGCCCGCGAGTGAGAGGCTTCACGGGTGCCAACGCGTAGCGTCTCGACATGACGCGCCATCACCTCGTGCCGCAGATGTATCTCCGGCTGTTCGCTGATGAGCGGTCACGCATCACGCTTGTCGACCGCGACGACCTCGACCGGGCCTTCAGAACCTCCGTCAAGAAGGCATGCGCGGAAGTGGGGTTCTACGACTGGCGGCCCGACCTGCATCCGGACAGCCCCCCAGTCGACGAAGAGATACTCCACCCGGAGTTTGTTGAGCGATCCCTCTCCGCCTTTGAGAGCCGTGCGGTCAGCCCGATACGGCGCATCCTCTCCTCCGGACAGCCTCCCCACACGAAAGAGGACCGGTATCACCTCACCAATTTCATCGCCTTCCAGATGACGCGCACCCGCCGGTTCCGGGAGGACCTATCAGCAACGGGCACCAAGGCGATGCGCGAGCACCTCAAGTCGACCCTGGATGCGGCGAGCGTGGCGGAGTGGCTGCGAGCGCGGGGTGAGCCGTACTCCCCCGAAGACGTGCGGGAGTTCATCGCAAGCGCTACCGGCGAAGACGGCCCGCGTCTCGTGCCCGACCCGGCTTACGCGATCCAGCAAGCCGTGGGACAGGCACTGACCACCGTCGCCGAGGCGCTCTGGACGCGCCAATGGGCCGTTGCCGCCTTCGACGAGCCACGACTGCTGACCAGCGATGAACCGGTCGTCCTCTGGCACCCCGGCGACGAACCCGTCGGACCAGTCAATGCGCCGATCGTTTGGCTGGCGTTGGGCCGCAGGCACCTCTTGGAGATGCGCGCAGACGATGCGCCTCTACTGGCTCAGGAAGACCGTGCTGCCATCTTCAACGCCGCCGTTGCGACGGGCGCTGATCGCTGGATCATCCACCATCCGCACGACACACGTCTGTTGGCCGAAACGGTTGTAGGGCCACGCTCAGCCTGGGGTGACGAGGTCGTCCGTACGACGCTGACAGAAGACGAGGTTCGAGTGCTCAAGCGGCACAGACGTCTTCCCGTGAACCCGGACACTCCGACCACCTGATGTCCCCCGTGTGGTTCAGGACGTGCCGGACCCCCAGGGAACGTCAACCGCGTCCCCGGCCGATCGGTGCTTTGCACTGCGGGGGATGTAGCGGCCCTGGTAGTCCAGCCACCACAGCATCGCGGCATCGAAGAACCCCATCGCTACGAACCCAGCCTCCGCCCACTCGTAGGTGTCCCACCGCGCGAGCCTGGCGCGCTCGGGATGTGCCACGTCGTTACGCATCTTGACCACGCAACTCAGTCCGTCCGGGGCAGGATTCGCAGCAGTTGCCAACTTCGACTGGACCCCCACGAGGTGCGCGAGGTGACCAGGCACAGCCGTGTCCGCTGCCATGCGGTCCAGCAGGAGCCGAATGGCCTCCTCCGCCGTCAGTGCCTTCCAAGCCTTCTTCGACAGCCTGGCTGGATCCCCTGGAGGGAGAGTCTCGACGAAGTAGGCGAACGACAGCATCAGGAGCCCTGAGACCGGCAGCATCACCTTCATCGTGACCGTCGCCTCGAAGTTCGCCGAGAAGTAGTAGCCCAGCGTCCGCTGGAACACCTCCCACTTCAGAGCGTCGAGCGAGGCCGCATGCCCGCATTGGAACAACTCGGCGAGTTGTGCCGCCGCCCTGGAGGCATCTAGCCAAGGTGTGCTTCCGAGCGGGCGGTCGACCGCGCGTAGTGCGGACCAGCGCGTCCAGACGGGCTTGCCGTTCAGCATCCCGACTGGGAGTGCCACGCTCGTCACCCGCCCAAGAGCGAACGACACGAGGGTCTCAACCACCTCCAACACCCCGACAGCGTCGAGGGGCTCGAAGTCGACACCGTCCAATCGACGGATGCGCCCCACGTGCGTCACCGCGCTTTGACCGCGCCCGCGCGAATGGTCCCGAACCACCTTCGGCGCATGGTCACCCCGCGGCTCGATGCGAAGTTCCCACTCGCCAAGACCAATCTGCACTCGGCCGGGCCGATCGTGGCCGTCGTAGCAGGTGTTCAGGCCGTCGAAGGCAAGCCAGCCGTTCAGCACGAAGAACGTGATCTCGTCGACCGGTCCCGATCCCACGTCGATGGGTGCCGGGTCCCAGGAACGGCGCTCGGTGCCCGCCTTGCGGCTCCACCGCAGATGCGGGGTCTTGGGTGGCTTGGGAACCTCCTTGACGTCCACGGCAACAGTCGGGCGGTCAACCCACTTCGCCGAGCCCCGGCTGCCGTCGAGCGCCATGATGTCCTCGATCGTGACGTTTCGGACGCCGCTCACGTCGACGGTTGGGCGCGGGTCAAGGCTCAGGCTGATGACACCCCGGTAGCGCTTGCCATCGGTCTGGAACTTCCCCCGATACAAGGGGATCACGCCAGTAGCGAGGTCCGGCAGCGGGTAGTAGTGCGAAAGCGCCTTCGGCATCTGATGGATGATCGTGAACTCCTCCCCCGCCTCATTGGTCAGCGTGTGCCGGCAGCCACAATCAGGGTCGGGGGTGCTCGTCATCGCGCCAGTATCGCCCGGCCGCTCGGAGAGCGACCGCCGGGACTGGCCGCCAGGGCGGCACCAGGGTTCCACAAGACCTGCCCACCCGGCTCGGGACGACCAGCCGCTACGAGGCCGCCGGTGCCCCGGACAGCAGCCTGCATCCGATGCGCGCTCCCGACGCGTCCACAGATGTGGACACCCTGCCCAACGTCTGTCGCCGTTCGAGCATCCCGCACAGGCGCACGTGCCCGTTCCTCTGCATGCCCCTGGGCCACTGCCAATGAGGGCGTCGACGCGACCACCTAGGCTCACTCCTCGTGTCCAACATCTATCTCGGGCCTGAAGGTCGACGTGTAGAGGCGATGCTGCCCTACACGGACCCGGAACCGCTCATCGCCTGGCTCAGGTCCAACGGAAGTGCCATGTACAGCACGGCCACTGACGGGCGAGTCGACCACACCTTCAAGGACACCCCCAAGCAAGTGGTGCAAGTGGATTGGGTCGACGCAGACGAGGAACGACTACGAACAGCCCTGCTTGACGAGTGGATCGTCTGGGACGACGAGAACGGCTGGCTGGTCGTCACAGCAAACCAGTTCGCAGAGGAGTACACGCCCGCATGAGCGACCCCAGCCCCCGCTTCGACTACGCAGCCGTCGAGTTGCTCATCGGCTTATCTGGCACCTGGGCAACCGACTGCGGCTGCATGCGCGTCGTGGACCTGCAACAAGATGACATCGAGGACTTCATGTACGAGTGGGCCGGAGGCCGGTACGCCGTCGCGCGCAACGACGACGACACCGTGATCCATCAGGGGCCATCCGCGCAGGATGCGATCGACGAGGCCCTGCATCACAACTGCGGATAAGCAACTCCGGCGAACACGCATGCCCTCGCGCCGTTCCTAGTCACCTCAAGTCTGCTCGTCCTGCTAGGTAGTCCGGCCTGAACGAGCACACCGGTCGGCCTGTGACGCCTGCGAACCGAGGAACGTGTTTCGGGCTCCTCTGGTTTCGTCAGACGCATAACGCACGGCCGGGAGCAGGTAGGCCACGATCACGTGGATCGGCGTAGGCCCCTCTCGCCGCGCGGTTGCCGACGGTGGAAGCGAAGTGAGCAGAACTATGACCCGAAGCCAGTCCCGAGTTCGTGTTCCCGGCACCACCCACGTCCACGATTCTTCGCTACCTATCGACCCCCGCACTATTCGCAGCGTGCTCGACACCTGGTGGGACCTGAAGACCGCTCACGACCTGCGAGCCGCGTCTCGCCGGGTCGGGCGCTACCTCAGCCCCCCTCAGGTGAACGCAGTCATCTTCGAATCCCTCGTGTTTCACGCGTTGAACGCTGGTCTGCTCCGCCGCTACCTGACTCCCGACGTTGGGCCGCTGACCGATCCTCGCTGCCCGGTCAGGTTACGAATGAGGGTCCGCCGGCTCGGACTCCCTCATGAGGACGACATCGCAATCTTCAATCAGCGAGCCCGCAGCGAGGACCCCTACCTCGGGGCCTTCTCAGTGAAGGCATGCATGCGCGGCCGCTTCACGATTACGAAAAGCGACCGGGTCTCGGCCTTTCTGGTGCTGGTGGCACTAGACCGGACGAGCCCGGTCGAAGGCGGCTGGGTGTTGCCTGCCACCGTGGTGCAAGACGCCGACTGGGTTCTAAGCGAGCAGTCCGAGAAGGACAGCATTCCGGCCGTTAGGAAACGCGCAATCGAACTGGGGGCACGCGTCGATGACATCTGCATCATCTTGCTTGAGCACACCCTCCCTCCCTATGACTGCGACATTTGGGCCGTCGACGAGGCGGAGTATCGAGCGGCAGGCGTCGTCGGGTCAGCAGACTCGTGGCTATCCGCATGCGATGAGTGAGAGGCGCTCGCCATGTCGGCGGCCTCGACCAGCAGGTTTCTCAATCGGGATGCCGATACATGTCAGCGAGGAAGCGTCCAAGGCCGAGCGCCCCTCGGCCACGCCTGACCTGGAGCCGCGAGATGACAATGCCCCCCTCCGTAGACGACCTCGGGAGCGCCCCGGCGCGCCCGGTCCGCGCCCCCACGCCACAAACACGCATCCGGGAAGCGGCCCACGCCTGCATGCGGGGAAGCGTCTTCCCTGGAAGTGAGAGTTGCGCCCGCGAGATCGCGGAGATGATCGACCTTCCACCGTTCTCTACCGCCAGAGAGACGGTCACAGCCGTTGACGCAGCCCTCGAAGAATGGACCCAGGCCCGCACGACTGACCCGATTGCTCATGACCTCCACATCGCCGAATCTCTTCGGTGCCCCGACCAAGGCTGGTGCGTTCGATGCTTTCCGAATCCGTACCACCTCGACCCTTTAGCGAGCCTGACAGCCGTGCTCCTGTGCGTGGTAGCGGACCGGGAAGACCTCATCACAACGTGGGTAGATGAGGACGACGAGTCGCTTCATCTACCCGTACTTCCGCTGGACGTCATCGACTTCCTGCTCGCCCTCGGCGGCAAATGGACAAGTGACGACGGATTCGTAACGGTTCGCCGTCTCGACTCGGACTGGCCTGAAGTCGGGATTGTCCATCGTGTGGAAGCCAGCCTTCCGTGCCGCGGCTCGGCAGGGGGCGACCACTGGGACTACGCCGGGGTGCCGGGCCGGGGATTTGAGCGGGCCCTCAAGGAGGCCGGATACCTGATCGCCAATAGGGAGCGATTTCTCAGCACCCATATGAGGACATGTGGTTGGTGCGCGGCCTAAGCCGCTGCACGGCAAGTGCTGCGGCGTAGGTCAGTCAACCGTCAGGGCGTCCTCGACGGCCGCCACCGCCTCGGCGAGCGGCACGTGCTCCCAGATCCTGACCACCTGCCAACCGTGGGTGGTCAGGGTAGCGTCGTATCGGCGGTCCCGTTCAACGTTGCGGGCCAGTTTGGGGCCCCAGTAGCCGGTGTTCTGTGAGGGCGGCTTGCCGTGCTCGGGGCAGCAGTGCCAGAAGCACCCGTCGACGAAGACTGCGACCTTGGCGCGGGTGAACACGATGTCGGGGCGCGGCTTGACCGGGCCCAGGTTCAGGCGGAGGTCCTTTCGGAACCGAAGCCCGCGCCGGTGGAGCGCGGACCGGAGCGCGATCTCGGGCTTGGTGTCGGTTCGCCGGATGGCGGCCATGTTCCGGGACCGGCCCGGCGTGGTCACGTAGGACGACACGCCGGAGACATGCTCATCCCCGCGTTTCCGCAGGTCAGAGGCTATGTCGTCCACCATGTCCCAACCTCCCTGTTTACTGGTCCGCCGTAAGCCAGAATGCCCTTACGGCGGCGCTTCCCCCAAAGGGCCGTCGGAGGGGTCGCACCGCCATGCCTGAGGAGAGCCAAACATCATGACCACGGTCACCGACCTGTCCGTACTGGAGATTTGCGCCGGGGCTGGGGGTCAGTCTCTCGGGCTTGAGCAGGCCGGGTTCGCTCACGCTGCCGCGATCGAGATTGATCCTGATGCGTGCGAGACGCTGCGGCTGAATCGACCGGAGTGGGACGTCATCGAGAAGGACGTTCACGACTTCGACGGCCTGCCGTACAAGGGCGAGATTGACCTGCTCGCCGGAGGCGTGCCGTGCCCGCCGTTCTCGATCGCTGGGAAGCAGTTGGGCGCTGACGACGAGCGCGACCTGTTCCCGCAAGCGATGCGTCTGGTCGAGGAGATCGAGCCCAAGGCAGTGATGCTCGAAAACGTCCGGGGGCTCTCGACCGCCAAGTTCGCCCCGTACCGCCAGAGCATCCTCGACACGCTGGACGAACTCGGCTACCACGCCGACTGGCAGGTCATCAACGCCTCCGAGCACGGCGTCCCGCAGTTGCGGCCCCGGTTCATCCTGGTCGCGGCGAAGAAGGAGTATGGCGAGGAGTTCCACTGGCCGGAGCCGGTGGGCACACCGCCGACCGTCGGGAAGACACTCTTGCCGCTCATGAAGAGCCGCGGCTGGGAAGGTGCCGCTGCGTGGGCCGCGAAGGCGAACGGCATCGGCCCGACCCTCGTGGGCGGGTCCCGTAAACACGGTGGCCCCGACCTGGGCCCGACCCGTGCTCGTGCCGCGTGGCTGAACCTCGGCGTGGACGGCAAGGGTCTCGCGAACGAGATCCCCGACGAGTCGTACCCGGTCGACTACGTCCCCCGGATCACGGTGCAGATGGCTGCCCTCATCCAGGGCTTCCCGGCGGACTGGGTGTTCTCCGGGCGCAAGACCGCTTCCTACCGCCAGGTTGGCAACGCGTTCCCGCCTCCGGTCGCGAAGGCGATCGGCAAGGCCATCCGCAAGCACATCGGCGCGAGCGAGGTCCCGGTTGGCGAGGAGACCTCCGAGCGTCACCTCAGGGCCGTCTGACTTACCCCGGACAACGCGGAAGCCCCGGCCCTCGAACGAGGACCGAGGCTTCTGTTCGTTGGCTCTGGAGGCCAGTGGGCTGCCATTACCCCAGCGCCGAACGCCCAGACCGTCTCCATGAAAAACTGGAAAATGGTTCGGTTGTTGTTTGTCTTCGTCTTCTTACTCTCCCTGTGCTTACCGTTCATAAGCGCCTCCTTGTCTGAGCGACCCCAGGGGGAACGCTCGCTCACGAGGCGAACGGCGGCGAGGATGAGCAGCCCGATGAGGACTCCTGCGTAAGCGCCCCAGGTTCCGAGACCCAGGACCACTGGCACACCACAACCAACGACAGTCCCATTGTACCGGTGACCGCCGACAACGCTGGTGGGTTCTACCAGGCCACCAGAGAGTCAGCGAGCAGGTTGTAGTTCCGTAGGCGGCCCTGCCCGACCACTTCTGCCCATGCGTCCTGCTGGCCCTGGTTGCTGGAGGCCGCGACGGCGGCGGCGAGTTCGTCGAACGCGACGTGGTAGGTGGCGTCCACCTCGCCGGTGCCCCGTGCGATTGAGGCGAGCCGGGTCGGGAGCGGTTCGGCGGTGACGGTGACGAGGTGGGGCTGGCGTCCGCGCCGGTGGCGGATCATCTGCCCGAACTCGTGGCGGATGTTCTGCACCCGGTCGGAGCGGATGGTCCACTTACAGGAGACGGCGGCGTGCATCCACGGGTGGGCGGTGACGGTAGGGGTGCCGTGGAGCCCGACGACCACGTCCGGCTTGATGAGGTAGTCCCGGCCGACGGTGACCCGCAGGTTGGGGTCGGCCCGGATGAGCGCGTCGATGGCGGTCAGGTGGGCGTATTGGGCGTAGTCGGTGATCAGGGCACCCCGGCGGACCTCCCACTGGCGGGCCGGGTCCAGCGACCACAGGTCAGCGTCCAGCGTGGCCCTGACCTGGTTCTCCAGGTGGCTGCCAGGGTTCGAGGGCGGGAGCACCAGCGGCTTGCCGGTCGGGTTCGGAGAGGCGTGATGAGGCGACAGGACGCCGAGGTTGTCCAGCATGCCCGCAGCGAGGGTCAGGGACTCGACGTTGTCGACATCGGCGACATTGGGCACCCAGTTCCAACCGGCCTTGTTCTTGCTGCTCTGCTTCCAGCCGAGCAGTTGGGCAGCGAAAGCCGGTGCCGTCACCCCGTCTGCCCCTCCGTCTTCGCGGCTGCCTTGGCTGCCTTGTTGGCCTTCTCTCGGCGTCTGATCTCAGTGATGATCGGGCCGTCCGGCCAAGGCTCCCAGGACACGCACTTGTAGTAGGTCCTGACACGCGCACCCTCGTTGTGTCGTTTCTGGTGCGGGATCACCCAGCCGAGGGTGCGGAGTTCCCGGAGGCGCTTCTGGTAGTCCTCCTGGTACGCCTGCGCGGACGCGACGATGCCGATCAACTCGGTGTAGACCCACTCACCCTCGAACGCCTTGAGCAGTTCACCGATGCGCCGGTGCACCTCCTCGTGGTTGATGGCGGTGCGAATCTCCTCGGCGTGGGCGTCGTAGGTCGCGAACCATGCCTTCTTCCCGCCGTTGCAGTCCTCGCACAGGGGCTGCAGGTTCTCGATCTCATCCCCACCATCCCACTCCTGCGGGACCTTGTGATCGACGACCAACTTCACTTCGTCTTCCAGCGGGGTCTTCCCGCACTGAGCGCAACGCTGAGGGGCCAGGACCTGGGCTCGAATCTTCTTGCTGATCTTGGGTCCGGTCTTCCGAGGCCCTCCGGGTCTCCAGCCTTTCAGCACGTACCGGTGCTCACGGCCGTTCTGGACGGTCGGGAGGTCGAATCCGCGCTCACGGAGGGACCGGACCCGCCGGTCGGTCTGGGAGTGGCTCTCGCCGACCTTGTTGGCCATGTAGGCGCGAATCTCAACCATGGTCGGCGGGTTAGCCCTACGGCGATGGAGGAACTCGTAGATGTCCCGCGTGGCGGCATCGGTGACCAGAGCAGCGAGTTCGTCGCTCCCTGGTTCCGGAAGTGGCTGCTGGTCCCCGTCCACTCGCCGAAAACTACCTGGGTATACGTCCCGTCAAGTGCTGATTCGTCCAAACCGGCTGTCGGTGTCGCAAGGCATCATGGGCGCGTGCAAGCAAGCAAAGAACTCCTCGACCACGCCGGTGGCGCATGGGACGCGTCCCTGAACCACTACTCGACCGGCGGCAACTGCATGGCCACCACCCAGCAGATCGACGAGGCCGTCTACGTGGTCGGACAGGACGACTTCAACGTCGCCAAGAACACCCTCGACGAGTGGGCCGGAATCGAGGACCAGCCCAACCCGCCCTTCATGGAATGCGACGACGCGGTCCAGGCATGGGAACTGCTCCGGCTGCTCCGCGAGGACTGCCTCGTGTGGCAGTGCGGCGGCTGCGACGCCTGGATCTTCACCTCCAACCGCCCCCGCATCGGGCTGCTCCAGTGCTCCACCTGCAACGACGGCGGTGTTGACTTCCGGCACGCGGACCGTCACGGCGGCGAGGGCTGACCCACTTGTCGGTGGGTCGCGGCACAATGAACACTGGTTGACGCCAGCACCGGAAGCCACTGACAGGGCAGCCGGTGCACAGAACGGCCCGGGGCCGGTGTTCATGGGGCCAGGCCGTTCGTGTTCGCACCCCTTCGTTGCAAGCGGCGTGGATGCGCGCCAACTACCTACGCGGCAATCGGCTCGTCCTCAACGGCTTCGCTGGCCCGGTGCTGGTGCATCCAGTTCTCCGATGTCCTTCGGCTTGGTCACCCCAGCAGCCTCGGCGAAGCCACAGCGGTGCGGTCAGCCTGCGCGGCGACACGCTCGGCCGCAGCCGCGCGGCCCTGCGGGTGATGCTTCGGTGCTAAAGAAGCCTCCGCCATTCATGACGCTCGGTCAGGTGGCCGAGCCCAGTGTCCTCCTGTGCAACGCGGCGTCCACTCACCAGCAGGCCGTGCGCGCGTGCGCGCAGGTGCTCGGGCAGCCATCGGGTGGTCTCGGCGGCGGTGGAGGCGCTGGTGCGCGTCGTGGCTTGCTCTTGTCCGACGGTCAGCAGGGCTTGGTACAGCCCGACGGCTGGCTCCACGGGCGGGAGCCCTTCGGCAGTGGCGGTGCGGGAGGCGCTCGCGGGGATTTGCAGGCCACGGAGGTCAAGGTCGCCGTAGTACAGAACTCGCTGAACCGGGTGGGGCAGGAGCGGGATTGAGAGAACGGAGGCTTCAAACCCGCCGCCGCTCCCCCAGCCGACGATGCCGACGTTGCCGGGGCGGTCGGTGAGCACGTGGCAGAGCGAGTCGAAGGTGTCGCTGTTCTCGACGACGAGGAGGGTGTCGCCGTCGCCGACACGCTCGTGCGTAAACCGGGGGGCGGCGCGGCGGGCGCGGAGCAGGTCGAGGGTGAGCCGGTCGGGTCCGAACAGGGTCGATCGCAGGAGCCGGTCGAGGGTCTTCTCGTGTCCGAAGATTTCCAGTGACCGTTCCCGCAGCGGCACCACCAGGTCGCTGCGGTTGGTGTGCAGCCAGCGGTTGACCCTCTCAAGGTCGGCCTTCTGGGTGCCGTGGAGGCGCGCTTCGGGGACCCAGGCGAGGGCGGGGTGCCACACGATGCCCATGGTGGGCGCAGGGGTTGGGTCAGCGGCGGGGAGCCGGACGAACCGGGGCAGGTAGGGCTTCTCGGAGCGGTCCCACGAGGGGGTGGCGGGCAGGTTGAGCAGGTCGGCGTCGGCGAGTTCACCGAGGGTGTCGAGGAGGAGTTGGCGGCGGGTTCCGGTCATCCGGGTGGAGGGGTCGGCTTGGTCGAGGATGCGCCACAGTTCGGTGAGGGTGACCTTGCGGCGGGGCCAGTCGGCGAGTGTGTCCACGATGCGTTGGGCTCGCGGCGACAGGTCGCCGGTTGGTGTCCCGGTGGGCTGGTGGGCTGCGGTCACCACGCTGCGCCTTCACCGGCTGCCACCGAGACGGGTGTGCTCGGGGCGGTGGGGTGGTCGGTGGGGCGGCGGAACAGGCGGGCGGCGGCAATCCGTCCGGTGCCGTCGGGGTCGCCGAGCGCGGTGAGGTGGCTGCGGATCTCGTCGTCGACGGTGAGGTACTTTTTGCCGGTGCGCACGTCACGGTCGTTGCGCAGCCGGATGATGAGCGGGAACACCGACAGCGCGTTGAGGTCGAACAGGCCGGTCGTGTAGACCAACTGAACCCCGAGCGCGTGCGCGACACCCAACTGGAGTTCGAGCAGGTATCCGGCGGAGGCCCGTCCGATGGGGTTGTCGAGGAACAGCACTCCGGCGTGGCTGTTGCGGACCCGTCCTCGGTCGTTGGCGCGCAGCGCCGCCATGGTGCAATACAAAATGATGGCGGCGGTGAGCAGTTGCCCGCCGGAAAACACGTCAGCGACCTCGCTGATGCGGACCCGCTCGGCACGCAGCGTGGCGTCGGGCTTGAGCATCTCCACCTTCACCCCGTGCGGGAGAGCGGCGCGGACCCCCTTGATCACGATGGTCATGCCGTCACGCTTGCCGGACCCCTTCTCCCCCGCGACGGCGGTGTCGATGACGGCGGCGAGCCGTTCGTTGAGGGCGGCGGGGTCGGGATCCTTGAACCGGATCCGCAGGAAGTGCTGGCCTGCCCAGTCACCGAGGGTGTCTGGGAGTTCGCTGACCCGTTCGGCGGCCTTGAGGGTGCGCAGCGCGGTTTCGACGTGCCCGCGAAGGTTGAGGATGATCTGGTTGCGGTGCCGGTCGATCTGGGCGAGTTCGTCTTGCAGGGACCGGAGCCGGGGCTTGAGGGCCTCTTCCCAGTCGGGGCCGTGCTCGTAGAGCCGGTCGAGATCGACGGCGAGGATCTGGCGACGGACCGGGGAGTCCACGGACTCGAACCGCTGGTCGGCGGAGTACCGGTGTACCGCCGAGGACGTGGCGCGGATGTCGTTGGTGGCTTGGGTGAGGAACTCGTTGGCCTCGCGCAGCGCCGCTCGGCGGGTGTCGCGGGCGGTGCGGGCGTCGACGAGGGTTCCGGCGTAGGCGGTGGTGGTCTGCTCGTCGATGTCGTCGGGCACGGAGTCCGAGAGGGTGTCCACGAGGTCGGCGAACTGTCCGGCTTCCCGTCCGGTGGTCTCGATGCGGGTGCGCAGGTCGTTGGCGCGTCCACTGATTTCGGCGTACCGGGTGGTGGCGGCCCGCCAGTCCTCGGCGGCACGCCGGGCCAGGTCCTCACCATGCTCGATGTTCTCGGGACGACCATAGGGCTCCAGCGTGGTCTCCTGCGGCGCGTACTCCTCGTACTTGGCGCGCAGCCCACCGACGGTGGTGCCCGCCTCCCGGATGGCCTTGTCCAGGTCGTCGACGACTCGTTGCGCACGTCCGGTGGCGGCGGCGCGGGCGGGCACGTCTCCGCCGTCCGGAGAGGACAGCAGGGTGGTGGCTTCGGTGCGGATGGGCGGCGGGAGGTTCTCGACGGCTCCTTGGGCTTCGGCCTCGGTCTTCTCGATGGCGGACAGGTCGGCGCGCAGGTCGGCTCCGACCTGCACCTTCTCGTAGGCGGTCACGGCGGCCCGGTAGGCGGCTTTGAGGGTCTCGATGGGTTCGGTGGGTGCGGGGCCGGTGGGGTCGAGGTTGCCGCCGCCGGGGGTCTGGGTGATCTCGTGGCGGTGCGCGTCGGCGGTGCGCTTGTGGTCGTCCTGGCGGCGGACCGCTTCCTCCTTCTCGCCCCGGAGCCGTTCGGCGGTCTTGTGGGCGCGCTCGGCGGTGTCGTCGGCGAGGGTGGCGTTCTCGCGGGCAACGCGGACCTCTTCGGTCCAGCCGGGCACATGGGCGTGCTCGTCGGCGAGGGTGGCGAGCCGGTCGGCGCTCTGCCGGGCGGTCTGGGCGGTGCGACGCAGGCCGGGGAGTCGTTTGTCGAGGTCGTCCTCGGCGTCGTTGATGGTGTCGAAGGCCACCTGTGCTGCTTGGTGGTTGTCGGCGGCACGGGCGGCGCGTTCCTCGGCGGCGTCCTGTGCTTCGGCGAGCCGGGTCAGCGTGCCGGGCGGGTAGGTGTCCAACCAGCCGGTGAGCCGGGTGCGCAGCGTCCGGTCGGTTTCGACCTGTTCCTCGATGCCTCGGATCCGGATGCGGCGTTCGGTCTGCGCGTCGGTGAGCCGGAGCCGCTCCTGCTCGGCGAGGTCTTCGTCGTACAGCGCCGGGTTCGGCGGGACCAGGAACGCGAGCCCGGTCGGGGCGGCCACGTCGGTGAGGTGCTCGAAGACGGCGGTGGCCCCAACGGCGACGATCGCCGACGGCAGGAGCCGGGCGTCGGTGAGGACCTGCTGGGCGGCGTCGGTCTGGTCGGGGCTGTTGAGGACGATGCCGTCCACGAGGTGCGGGTAGGTCGTGAGGGCGAGGTCGCGCTCCCCCTCGGGCATCTGGGCCAGGTACTCCCAGCCGGTGTAGCAGGCGATGCCCGCGTCACGCAGGGTGTCACGAACGGTGGTGACCTCGACCGGCGGCGGGAGCAGCCCACCACTACCGAGGGCGTCGAGGACCCGCTGGCCCTCACGGTCGGCGTCGCGGAGCCGGTCACGTTCGGTGTCGGCCTGTTCGATGGCGTCGACGAGCCGTTCCAGCAGCGGGCTGGCATCGGTGTCGAGGAGCACCTCGTCGGTGCCCAGCAGGGCCGCGAACCGGTCTTCGGCAGCCAGTGTGGTGGTGGCGGTGAGCGCTTCGTTGTGGGCTTTGGTGGCATCCTCGAAGGCGCGCGTGGCACCGGCAGCCGCCTTGGCGGCTTCTCGGAGCGTAGTTTCGGCGGCACGGCGCTTGCCGCGCAGCGTCTTGGCCTCGGCGTCGGCGGCGGTGACGGCCTGTTCGGCGGCCTGTGCGGTGGTTTCGGCGTCGGCGGCGGTGGTGTGCAGGTCGGCCCCGGCGGGCAGGAGCCCGGCGCGGACGGCGTCGTCGATGCGGCCCTGCAGGGCGTTGATCTTGTCGGTCACGGCCTTGGCGTGGCCCCGGAACCGTTCGGCGGCCTTGTGGTGCTCGGTCTCCTCGGCGGTGGCCTCGCCGATCTGGGTGGTGAGCGCCTTGGCGTGGGCGTGGGCTTCTT
The DNA here is from genome assembly GCF_004564375.1 of Nocardioides euryhalodurans. NCBI lineage: Bacteria > Bacillati > Actinomycetota > Actinomycetes > Propionibacteriales > Nocardioidaceae > Nocardioides > Nocardioides euryhalodurans. The sequence continues at coordinate 3,461,634 of NZ_CP038267.1, read as the reverse complement.
GGGCGGCCTCGTCGGCGGCGTTGGCGGCGACGATCAGGCCGTGCACGAGCCGTTGAGCGGCGGCGTCGCGGGCGGCGAGCGGTCCGGCGGCTTCGGCTTCGCGTTCCCCGATGGTGGCGCGCAGCGCGTTGGCTTCCTCGTGGATCTGCCGGAACCGGAGGAGCACGTCGGTCGAGCGCCACGCGGTCAGGGTGGCAAGTGCGGTGGCGCGGCGCTCTTCGAGGGCCTTCTCGGTGGCGAGTGCTTCGTCGAGGCGGAGCCCGGCGACGATGCGGCGCAGTTCGAGCACGATGCGGTTCAGGCGGCGTTGGTCACGGTCGGCGGCTTCGACCTGTCCTTCGAGGGCTTCCTGCTCATCGAGGAGGACCGCGAGGCGGGCGTCTTCGGCCTTCTGCCGCAGCACGAGGGCGGCGGCGAGCCGGGTGGCGTCGCGGGCGGCTTCGGCTTGGATGTCTTGGGCGGCTTGGTAGTCGCGGGCAGCGGCGGCGAGCGGGGTGAGCCGTTCGAGTGCCCCGGACACGAAGTCGCGTTCGGCGACCACGGCGTCACGTTCGGCGAGCCGGGTGGCGTAGGCGTCCAGCACGTCGGAGAGGGATCGGGGCCCTTCCTTGTCGAGCACGGAGGTGAGCAGCCAGTCGGTGAATGCCTCGTCGGACTTGAAGGAGAACGCGTCGGCGGCCTCGCCCTCTCCGGCGTTCATGCGGCGCTGGTAGGCGAACAACTCCGGGTCCAGTCCGAGGTTGGTCAATTTGGTGGTCCAGTCGCGTTGGTTGTTCTCCCATCCCATCTGCAGGTGCGGCTGGGTGGTTCCGGCCTCGTTGAGCCGGTCGCGGTAGCCGGGCAGCCCGACCAGCCTCCCGTGTTCGGTGAACGGGAGGTCGTCGAGGCCGAACTCTGGGGTGGGCCGGAAGGAGTACCAGGCTTCGGTGAGTCGGGAGGAGTCGGCGGAGACGCGGTGGTCGCGCCAGGCGGAGGCTTTGGCGGTGACGACCAGTTCGCCGGTGTCCACGTGCATCCATTCCAGCGCGACGTGGGACACATCCTCGGCGAGGACGAAGTTCTCCATCGCCTTGGTGTTGGTGGTGCCGACGATCTGCTTCCTGCCGGGCAGCATGACCGAGAAGATCAGTTTGATGAGCACCGACTTGCCGTTGCCGTTCTCGGCGAACAGCACCGAGGCCGGGGCGGGACGGCGGACCACGGTGCGGGTGGTGTCGAACAGGGTGACCGGGGCGACCGGTTTGGCGACGGCTGCACCTACGTCGCGCAGGTCGAGGGTGATGTCTTGGTAGCGGGCGGCCTTGGGTCCGACGGCGTAGAGCCGGACGCGGGACAGTTCGTACATCGCTCAGCCTTCCTCGCCGACGAGGCTCGGCTGGCTAGCCTCGACCGGCTCTGCGCCCGACGCGGCGGACGGTTCTGCGGACCCGGTGGGTCGTGAGATGTTCAGGGTGCCGCGCGGGTCAGTCACGGTGATCACGCCGAGGTCGAGCAGTTCTCGGAACGCGGCGGTGGCGGCAAGTTCGCGGACCTGCACCTGGTACTTCGGGGTGGTGTTGAAGACGCCGGTGGTGTCCTTGGCGCGCTGGGTGAGGAACCCTTGGTCGATGAGGAACCGGACCGCCTTGGTGATCATGCCGCGTGTGGAGTCGGTGGCGAGTCGCCCGTCCTTGGTGGCGGTGGCGGCGGGGCGGCGGGAGTAGGCCCGCCACGCCCGTTCCAGATCGGGGGCGGTGTCGAGCGGGTCGTTGTTCTCCTCGGCCTCTTTGGCGCGCTCTTCGAGGACCCGGCAGGCTTCCCGGATCACCGCGTCCACCTCATCGACGGTGACGGTGCCGACGTAGGTGTCGTTGGCAAGGTCGTCGGGGCGGGGGAAGGCGAGCGCGGCGATGGCGACGTGGGCGAGGCCGTGGATGACCTTGTCGGCGCTGCGTCCGCTCATCGCCGAGCGGCGGGCGTAGTCGTCGAATCGCATCGCGAACACCGACTCCTCGCGCGGGGCGAGCACGATGCCGGTGGCCTTGGAGACGCCGAGCACGGTGACCATGAACCCGTCGGCGACGGCCTTCACCACGTCGGCGAAGGTCTCGTCCTCGTGGTAGCGGACCACCAGGTCGGTGTATTCGAGATCGCGGGCGGGCAGCAACTTGGGGCGCAGCCCGAACGCGATCAGGCGGGCCGCTTCGGTGGTGTCGTCAGTGAGGCTCATCCCTCTCCCCCGTGGTGTGCGGTGACGGTCTCGTCGGTGGTGTGGGTCGGTGGCTCTGCGTCGTCGTGGGGGTCGGCAAGGTCGAGGCTGACCGGGGCGTAAGCGACCAGCAGGTCCGCGCCCGCGAACTGCGGGTCATCGAGTCGGGTGCCGTCATCGATGGCGACCAGCACCCGGTCATCGCCCTGCCGGGCGGCGGTGACGATCTCGGGGCCGAAGGAGTGCAAGACCCGCAGCGCCACCAGATGTGGCAGGTCCGGGTCCAGTTCGCGGGCCTCGTCGAGCAGCCCGGACAGGCGGCGTGGGATGCCGTCCACCGACAGGATCTTGTCCGACTGCTCCCACAAGTACTCGTCGAACACGTCCGGGTCGGTGGCCGGAGCCAACTCGATGTCGGGCAGTTCCTCGCCGAGGTCGTCGCGTTCGATCGGCGGGGTGAGCAGCAGGTAGGTCAGGTCCATCAGCCGGGTCGCCGGGCGCACCGTGATCCCGGTTCCGGCGGTGAAGAACACGCCGGTGACCTGGGCGGCGTCATGCAGCGTGAGGTCGAGGGTGGGGGCGAGGAGTTGTCCGAACAGGTCCACGGTGGCCTTGCGGACCTCGCCGGAGAACTGCTGCCGGTCCTGCTCGGACCGGAACGAGGCCCCGGCCTCTTGGAGGCGGGCCTGCAAGGTGGCGTGGCGGCGCAGGCACTCGCGGACGATGTCGACCAGGTCGGCGGCCTGCTTCTTCCGTATCGGGTCGGTGGCGTCGTCGCGGGTGGTGGTGATGTTGGCGAGGATGGCGTTCTCGGCCTTGGTGCGGCCCTCGATGTGGCTCAGCGCCTCCTCGATCAGGTTGGGGACCTCCTCCACCCAGTCCACGGTGCGCACGTCGCGGCGGGTGGCGTCGAGTTTGCGGCGCAACTGCTCGGCGTACTGGATGGTCCGCCACCGGGCCTGCTCGGCCGCCAACTGGGCGTCGGAGAGCCTGCCGCGTGAGATCAGGTTGGACAGTTTGGTCTCGGCGGCCTCCTGCGCGGACTCCACGTCGGTGTCCAGCGCCCCGACCAGCACGTTGATCGCCTCGTCGGTGGCGCGCAGGTAGATGTCGCCCTCAACGTTGTGGGCCTGTTCCAGCAGCCGGAAGGACCAGACCCGCTTCTCGTAGAGCCCCTGCACGTTGAGGGTCCCGTAGACGGAGGTGAACTCGCGGTTCTGCAACCCGACGTTGATCAGGTTGTCCAGCACCCACCGGGCCACCGAGTCGTGCTCGTCGACGGGCCGGTCGGCGGCTTGGGCGGCCACGAACGGGACCACTCTGCGGATCACCTGCTCGTAGCCGGAGCCGCCGTCGAAGTCCATCGCGATGGTGACCTCGTCGATGACCTTGAGTCCGATCTCTGCCATCTGGTAGATCCCGGCCTCGGCGAAATCGAGCCGGGTCTTGCGGGCGTCGAGGTCGTGCAGCGGCGCGGTGCAGGCGAACGCCTTGAGACGACGCGACATTGCGTCGTCGGGCACCCAATGACCGAGTTGCGGCATGCGAGCACGTTATTCGCTGACTCCGACAACCACAGGGATTGCGCTTATCCGCTGCTGGACCGTCACGGCGGCGAGGGCTGACCCACTTGTCGGTGCCCCGCGGCACAATGAACACTGGTTGACACCAGCACCGGAAGCCACTGACAGGGCAGCCGGTGCACCGGGGACCGAGGCGTTTGACAGGGTCGCGGTACCCGGACAGCCGAACGGCCCGGCTCCTGTGATCAGGGAGCCGGGCCGTTCGCGTGTTGGCACACTGGAGCCATGCGCGTCAGAGGCAGAGTGGACCAGATGGAGCCCGACGAGTGGACCGACGAGGTCGTCGGTCAGGTCACCGAGGTGATCCGGGACCGCGCGGAGCAGTGGGAAGCGCTCGGCATGGAGGCTCCGCCCGTGTATCACGTGGACGCAGTGTTCAAGTTGGTCCTGTTACGGATCATGGCTGACACCGGCTTCTAGCCTCAGGCTGCGGTCGGCTCGTCCTCAGTTGCCTCGCCAGGCCGGTTGACGCGAACCCAGGCCGTGATGTCCTCTGGCTTGGAGGCACCGGCAGCGCGAGCGGCCTGCTCAGCAGTGCGCATGTCCTGCGCGGCGAGTCCCTCGGCCCACAGGCGCGCGACCTGTTCGATGAGGTCCTCGCGCGCCTGTGCGGGCTGGGTTGTGTCCGTGGTTGTGTCGTGCATGCACCCGATATCGGCGTCCTAACACGCAAACCGGGGACGGGCTGGCACGCTTAGCGCGGTGTCCTGGTGAACGCACCACGAAGCGCGCGGAGATGTTCTCGCCGACCAGGAGCGGCAGGGTGCACATCTTGACCAGCGCCTCACGGGCGGAGTTGGCGTGGATGGTGCACATGCCGGGCAGTCCGGCGTTGAGAGCGAGCAGCAGGTCCATGCACTCCTCGGAGCGGACCTCGCCCACGAGCAGCCTGCTGGGCCGCATCCGGAGGCTCTCCTTGACCAGCTGGCGGAGGGTGATCTCGCCGGTTCCTTCGAGCCCGGCCTGCCGGGTCTGCATGGGCACCCAGTCGGGGTGGGGGAAGCGGAGCTCGAAGACCTCCTCCACGCTGACGACGCGCTCACCGCCCGGGATCGCCGCGGACAGGCAGTTGAGCATGGTGGTCTTGCCGGCCTGGGTGCCGCCCGCGACGAGGACGTTGAGCCCGGCTCGTACCGACGCCTCGAGGAAGCGAGCGGCGCGGGGCGGGAGGGAGCCGAGGTCGACCAGGCCCTGCAGGCTGGCCGCGCGCAGCACGAACTTGCGGACGTTGACCGCGGAGAATCCCCTGCTGATCCCTTCGAGGACGACGTGGAGCCGGTGCCCGTCAGGGAGCATCGCGTCCACGAAGGGTCGCGAGATGTCGATCCGCCGCCCGCTGGACTTGAGCATCCGCTCCACGAGCTCCTGCACCTGCCCCGTGCTCAGCACCAGGTTGGTGAGCTCGTGGCGGCCGTTGCGGGCGATGAAGACCCGGCTCGGGTCGTTGATCCAGATCTCCTCGACGGTGGGGTCGTCGAGGAAGGGCTGCAACGGCCCGAAGCCCGACACCCGCGCCACCAGCTCGCCCACCACGGAGTCGACGTCGGCGACCGGGGCCACCGAACCGGTCAGGGAGCGCTGGTCGTGGTCCCGGACCACGGTCTCGGCGATGCGACGGACGAGGGTGGCGTCGCGCTGCGGGTCGACCCCGTCACGGCGGACGAGGTCACGGACACGTTCGTCGAGGGTCGCCACGAGGGCGACGTGCGCGTCGGTCACCGACATCTGGGCCCCCGTCCCGAGTGAGGTTCCTGCCCGGCAACTTACGAGTCTTTACCCGGGAACGGGAGGGGTGGCGGCCGATCTGTGGAGAACCGCGACGTCGGTCACCAGGTCGTGGGCTTCTCCCCGGTGCGCACCCAGACGTCGAAGAACTGCTCGAGGTCCTGCCCCGAGACCTCCTCCATCAGCGTCTGGAAGTCGGCCGTGCTCGCGGTCCCGTCGCTGTAGCGCACCACCCACTGCTGGGCGCCCTCGAGGAAGGCCGCGGCCCCGATCTTCTGCCGCAGCGCGAACAGGGTCGCGGCACCACGGTCGTAGATCGGCCCGAGGAACAGCCCGAACGGTCCCGGGTCGGCGACCACGGTGGTCCAGAACGGGTCGTCGGCCGGGATGGCCATGACCTCGTCGAACGCCTCCTGCGCCGTGCCGTCACCCTGGTCCTCGGCCCAGATCCACGTGGCGTACGTGGCCCAGCCCTCGTTGAGCCAGATGTCGGCCCACCGGAAGGGGCTGACCGCGTTGCCGAACCACTGGTGGGCGAGCTCGTGCATCACCGTGCTCTCGCGTGCCACCCGGGAGTAGACCGGACGCGTCTGGGTCTCCAGCGCGTAGCCCACGGTGTCGTCGTCCACGATCGACCCGAACGAGTTGAACGGGTACGGCCCGAACATCTCCAGGAACTCGATCATCTCGGGCTGCAGGGCGAGGCTGGCGTTGGTCACAGCCAGGTTGCCGGGCGTCAGGGCGTCGTCCACCGCGTCGATGATCGGCAGGCCGCTGGCGGTCTCGGTCCGGCGCAGGTCGTAGTCGCCGACGGAGGCGGTGCTGAGGTAGCTGGCCTGCTGGTCGGGGGCGTCCCACCACCAGGTCGTCCAGCCGTCCTCGGTCCTCGGCTCGCGCGCGGGGAGCCCGTTCGCCACGGCGACCTTGCCCTCGGGAACGGTGATCTCGAAGCGGTACGCGGCCTTGTCGGTGGGGTGGTCGCTCACGGGGTACCAGGTCATCGCACCGTCGGGTTCGTTGACGACCATCGCGCCGTCGCGCGTCGTGACCCAGCCGTAGAGGACGCCCTCGATGTCGGTGGGCCTGGTCGTGGGGCCGCCGTAGTGGACGACCACCGTGACCGTCCGCCCGGCCTTGATCTTGGGGCGGGGCTGGATGACCAGCTCCCACTCCCGGTCGGCGTCCTCCTGCACCTGCCAGAACTTGCGTCCGTCGACCTCGGTGCCGTCGGCGGGCGGGGCGATCTCCTTGGCGGTCTTGCCGTCGATGGTCACGCGGCTGGCGTCGAGACCGCGCAGGTCGAGGTTGAACCGCGCCAGGTCCTGCGTGGCCTCGAGCCGGATCGTCGCCACGCCGTCGAGCTGACCGGTCAGCGGCGCGGGCGCCGCCGCCGGCGGCGTGTAGGTCAGGTCCAGGTCGTAGCTCTGGACGTCGTAGCCGCCGTTGCCCGAGTACGGGAAGTACGGATCACCGGCGCCACTTGCACCGGCCACGAACCGTGGCCCCCCTCCCGGCACCCCGACCGCGACGGCTGGTGCGACGAGCACCGCGATCCCGACCGCTCCTGTGACCAGTGTCCGACGTGTCCTCGACGCAGCGCCCATGACGCCCCCCTTCGTCAGCCCTCGACACTAGCCGTGCAGCGGCCTCACCGGGATCCCCCGATCGGTCCGGTCTGGACGTCTCCCGGCGCCGTCGGGTTCCTCCACAGGCGGGTGCGGAGGGGTGGAGGCGGCCGCGGATCGTGGGTAGGTTCGCGGAGCAGGACCTCTCGGGAAGGCACCAGATGTCACGACGACTCATTGCCGCCGCGATCACCGGCGTGCTGCTGCTGGCCGGCTGCCAGGACGAGCCGCAGCCCCGCTTCGCGGACCCCCCGGACTCACCCTCGCCCTCCGAGTCCGAGACGTCCGCGGTGCCGGAGGCGCAGTCGCCGGAGGAGGTCCTGGACGCCTGGCTAGCCACGTACACCGAGTTCGAAAGCACGGGCGAGCCACAGGCGTTGCGTTCCCTATCGCAGGCCTGCGCTACCTGCGAAGAGGTGATCCGGATCGTGGTGACTGCTCACGACCGCGGCGGTTACCTCAGGTCGGATGGCTGGAGCATCAAGGGGTCGCCGTCCGTGATCTACGAGCGACCCCGAGCGACCGGTCTGAGGGCAGAGGTGGAGGTATCCCCATCTCGATACAAGGCGACGGCCAACAGCCCGGTCGAACGCGGCACGGGAGGCGTCATAACCATGGAGTTCGACCTGGAGCGGACGAATGAAGGCTGGCTCGTTTCAGACTTCACGAGGCTCCCCTCATGATCGTCCAAGTCGCTGCGAGCCTGGCACTCGTCCTTCCCACGGCTCCTGGAGCCGATGCGAGAAGCGAATCGTGCGACGACACTGTCGGCATCACCGTTGCAGCTATTCAATGCGAGACGGACGCGATGGGCGGGGTGGCCACCGCAGCCGTTGGCGGCGCGAATCAGTACCGGTACGAGTACGAGGCCAGGTGCAAGCAAGGGGAACAGTGCGTCCGGACCGAAAGAGTCTGTCGGGACGGCTCCGGATCCGTCGGCGCTTGGTACGTCATCTCCCGCATCAACGTGGAGACGGGGGCGGTGGAGCCATTGGGCATTAGCTGCGTGACTCCAGCAGAGGAGGCAGAGCTCGCCGTCATCACACCGGCCATGGTGCAGCGCGAGTTCCAGCGCCTCTCGTGGCCGGCGGCAAGGCTGGAGGTGCAGCCACCGGACGGGCAGACGCTCATCAACTTCGACACCAACTTCTTCACCCGCACCACCGCGGCCACCACCCAGACCGTCACCCTCCTCGGTCAGGAGGTGACGATCGAGGCGCGGCCGACGTCGTACGCGTGGCAGTTCGGGGACGGCGCGGTGCTCGAGACCAGCAGCCCCGGCAGCCCCTACCCCGACCTCGACGTCACCCACGACTACGCCGACCCGGGGGCGGTCAGCCCGAGCGTGGACACGACCTACGAGGGTCGTTACCGCGTCAACGGCGACGCCTGGCAGACGATCCCCGGGAGCCTCACCGTCAGCGGCGAACCCGTCGACCTGCAGGTCCGCTCGGCCAGCCCCCAGCTGGTCGGGGCCCAGGACTGAGCCGCCGAGTCGGCGTGAACTCGCGGGCTGGTGGTGCCGAGCCGGCTCCGCTTCGCAGAGAACGTGGGTGAGGCAGTGCCGACTCGGAACCATGCGAACACGAGGAAGCGCCCACTCGGCATCTTGCGCGCGCGAGGAAGCGCCGACTCGGCATTCACGACGCGCCGTCCGTCACGTTCTCGAGCACGACCGCCAGCCCCTGGCCGACCCCGATGCAGATCGCGGCAACACCCCACCGTGCACGCTCGGCGACCAGCCGGGCCGCCAGCGTCGACACGACCCGGGCACCCGAGGCGCCGAGCGGGTGGCCGATGGCGATCGCCCCGCCCCAGGCATTGACCAGCCCGCGGTCGGCGAGCCCGCGCTCCAGCCAGGCGTCGACGCACGCCACGCTCTGGACGGCGAAGGCCTCGTTGAGCTCCACCGCCCCGACGTCCGCCCAGCCGATTCCCGCCCGCTGGAGCGCCCGGTTCGCGGCCTCGACCGGAGCGAAGCCGAAGCGCTGCGGCTCCAGGGCGTACGCCGCCCGGCCCGCCACCCGCGCCACCGGGTCGATCCCGAGGCTGCTGCGGGCAGCCTCCGACCCGAGCAGCACCGCCGAGGCGCCGTCGTTGAGGGGCGAGGCGTTTCCCGCGGTGATCGTCCCGTCGGGCCGGAAGACCGGCTTGAGCCCGGCCAACGATGCCGGGCTGCTGTCGGGCCGGATGCCCTCGTCACGGTCCAGGTCGACACCGGGCACGGCGACGACGAGGTCGTCGTAGCGGCCCGCGTCCCACGCCGCCGCGGCCGACACGTGGCTGGCAGCGGCGAACGCGTCCTGCCGGTCCCGCGAGATGCCGAGCTCGTCGGCCAGCAGCTCGTTGGCCTCGCCGAGCGAGACCGTCCACTCCCGGGGCATCCGCTCGTTGACGAGCCGCCAGCCCAGCGTCGTCGAGACCGCGGTCGCGTCGCCGGCCGGGAAGCCGCGGGACGGCTTGGGCAGCACCCACGGCGCGCGCGTCATCGACTCCACGCCGCCGGCGACCACCACGTCGGCGTCGCCGGTCTCGACCGTCCGCGAGCCGGTCATCACCGCGTCGAGGGAGGAGCCGCAGAGCCGGTTGACGGTGGTCCCCGGGACCGAGGTCGGCAGCCCCGCGAGCAGCACCGCCATCCGGCCGACGTTGCGGTTGTCCTCGCCGGCCCCGTTGGCGTTGCCCCAGACGACGTCGCCGATCTCGGCAGGGTCGAGCGAGGGTGCCTTGTCGAGCGCGCCGCGCAGCGCGGTGGCCGCCAGGTCGTCGGGCCGGACACCCGCGAGCGCGCCCCCGAAGCGGCCGAAGGGGGTGCGCGCCGAGGCGTAGACGAAGCAGTCGGTGGTCACGTCGGGTCTCCTCCCACGCCGGCGCGCCGACGGCACCGGGGTGACCACCGTAGAGGTCGCTCGCGCGGGGTCAGCGGCGCGGGAGCAGGATCTCGACGTCGCTGCCCTCGGCGCTCTCCGAGATCCGCCCGCCGTGCGACCGCGCCAGTGCCGTCGCCGCATCGAGGCCCTGCCGGTGGCCGGGGTCGGCGGGCACGAGCCGCGCCCGGACGTGGCCCTCGTCGCCGACGAACACCAGCCGCACCGGACCGCGCCCCAGCTTCACGTCGCTCAGCAGCAGCTCGAGGAGCTGCTCCAGCGGACCGGGCGTCAGCCGCACCGAGAGGTCCCCCTCCACGGCCGCCGTGACCGTACGTCGGCCTGCGAGCTGGTCGGCCCACTGCTGGGCCACCTCGCGGGCCAGCTCCTCCAGCGAGGTCTCGGCCCCCTCCACGAGCGCACCGCTACGGGTCATCGCCACCAGCTGGTCGGCCGAGGCGTTGACCGAGTCGACCCGGTCGATGCACCGACCGGCCGCGTCCTTGACGTCGGCCGGGACGTCGTCGCGCAGGGTGAGGTCCTCCAGCTCCATCCGCAGCGAGGTCAGCGGGGTGCGCAGCTCGTGGCTCGCGTGCTCGGCGAACTCGCGCTCCCGCGAGACCCGCGCCTCCAGCTGGGCGGCGCTCACCTCCAGCGCGCGACTGATCGCGCGCGCCTCCGGCACCCGGGTGCGCGGCAGGGACAGGTCGAACCGACCCCGACCCAGGGCGGCGGCCGCGACCGCGAGCTGCTGGAAGGGCGCCGAGAGCCGGATCGCCATCCACCAGCCCGCGAGTCCGGCGAGGAGAGCGACGAGCAGGCCCAGCGTCACCACCGACCAGGGGTCCCGGACGAAGGTCTCGAGGGCACCGCCGGTCTGCGTGCTCAAGGTGATCGTCCCGGCCGGTGACTGCCGGGAGGCCGAGACCACCTCACCCTCGCCCTCCCCGAACGCCGGGCCGGTGACGGTCATCTCCACGCCGTCGCGCGCGACGAAGTCGAGCTGCATGTCGGCGCCGACCAGGCGCTCGAGCAGCTCCTCGGTGACCGGCTCCCGGGCGCGCCGCCGCTCGAGCATCACGGCCGACAGCAGGCTGGTGTCCTGGCGCACCTGGGCGAGGGCCGCGTCGCGCAGCACCTCCTGCAGGGCGATCAGGCGGAGTCCTCCCGCGAGCAGCAGGACGGCGACGGCGAGCGCGACGAAGGCGGCGGCGAGCCGCTCACGCATCGTCGGGCCCCTCGAGGCGGAATCCCACCCCGCGGACCGCGACCACGCGCTCGCTCACCCCTGCACCCTCCAGCTTGCTGCGAAGCCGGCCGATCGTGACGTCGAGGGTCTTGGTGGAGCCGTACCAGTTGGCGTCCCACACCTCGGCCATCAGCCGGTCGCGGGAGACCACCTTGCCGCGGTGGGCGACCAGGATGTCGAGGACGTCGAACTCCTTGCCGGTCAGCGACACCTCGGTGTCGCCGTAGAAGGCACGCCGGGCGTCGTGGTCGACCGCGATCTCGGTCCGTCCCGACCCACCGTCCTCCCCTCCGGCCTGGCCGGTACGCCGCAGCAGCGCCCGGACCCGGGCCTGGAGCTCGGCGAGGCCGAACGGCTTGGCGAGGTAGTCGTCGGCGCCGTAGTCGAGCCCGACCACCCGGTCGAGCTCGCCGGCGCGGGCCGTCACGATCATGATCGCGCCCGTGAAGCCCTCCTTGCGGGCCCGCTGGCAGACCTCGAGCCCGTCGATGTCGGGCAGTCCGAGGTCGAGGATCACCACGTCCGCGAAGGTGCTGCGCATCTGCTCCAGCGCCTTCGTCCCGCTGTCGATCCACTCGACGTCGTACCCCTCGCGCTCGAGCGTGCGGACGAGCGGGAACGCGATGTCCTCCTCGTCCTCCACGATCAAGACCCTTGCCATGCGGTCGAGCATAGGCCCACGTGGTGCGTCGTACGGCTCATCCCGCGAACGCGCCGCGAGCGGGTCCTCAGGCGACGGCCGGCGCACGGTCCCGCCCGGGGCTCGTCACCACACGTTCACGTCCGGCCTGACGACGGGCGAGCACCGAGACCGCCACCGCGGCGCAGGAGAGAAGCAGCGCCACCACGGCCCAGGTGAGCCACGGCATCAGCAGCTGCGGGTAGCCGGCGAGCGGGAGCGCGAAGACGACCCGCACCGGCTCGGCCGTGTTGCCCTGCAGCACCCACGGGTCGGGGTCGAGGACGGCGTCACCGCGCGTCCAGACCTGCCCGCCGTCGATCGCGACGACGCGCCGGGTGACCATCTCCCGACTGCCGGGAGGCGGCGCACGGAAGCTGATCACGTCGCCCACCGCGAGTCCCTCGACGGCGCGGACCGGGCGGCCGAAGACCAGCGAGCCGCGGTCGAGGCTGCCGGCCATGGTGTCGTCGGCGACCGGGTCCTGGCTCAGGCCGAGCGCGGCCGGGACGAGCAGCCCGACCGCCATCAGGATCGTGACCAACCACAGCCGCGCTCCCCAGCGCCGCCAACGGTGCGACCGAGGTCGCGTGGTGATCTCCATCGGAACGGGTCCCCCAGGTGTCGTCGAAGCAGATGAGCCGGGTGGCCACCGGACTCCCCCCAATCCGGCAGCCACCCAGACCCAAGCCTGTCGTTCGGGTCGGTCTCGCCCCCTCCACGAGACCGACCATCACCTTGATCGCACGTCCCCGAAAAGCTTCATCCTGCGAACGGGACGTGTCCCACGTTAGGACGTTCGCGACCACATCGGGCCCACCCTCCGTGCACGATCGGTGCACAGATCGGTAACCCGCCGGCGCGTCGCCGGGCCGCTGTCAGCGGGAGAGGCCGGTGAGCAGGTCGCCGTGGTCGGCGACGCGGTCGAGGACCTCCTCGAACCGGAGCTGCTCGAGGGCCAGCGGGTCCTCCGCGCCGGCCTCCACCTCGTCCCAGGTGACGGGGGTCGCGACCCAGGGCTTGTCGCGACCCCGGAGGGAGTACGGCGACAGCGTGGTCTTGGAGCCGGCGTTCTGCGACCAGTCGAGGAACACCTTGCCCGAGCGCCGCGCCTTGGTCATGGTCGCGGTGATGGCCTTCGGGTGCTCCTGCTGCAGCTCCTCGGCGACCTCCTTGGCGAGCCCCGTGGACCCCTCCGGGTCGAGCCTGCCGGGGAGGTGCGCGTAGAGGTGGAGGCCCTTGCTGCCGCTGGTGACCGGCCACGCCTCGAGGTCGCGCTCGGCGAGCTTGCCACGGACCAGCAGCGCGACCGACGCGCACTCGTGGAGACCCGCACCCTCGCCGGGGTCGAGGTCGATGACGAGCCGGTCGGGGTTGCGCGGCTGGCCGCGGGAGCCGACCGTCCACTGGTGGACGTGCAGCTCGAGCGCCGCGAGGTTGGCCAGCCAGGTGAGCGTCGCGAGGTCGTCGACGATCGGGAAGACGAGGGTGTCGCCGTGCCGGGACTCCCCCCGCGAGCCGGTCGTGGGGACCTTCGCCGTGTGGACCCAGGAGGGCGTGCCGGCCGGGGCGTTCTTCTCGAAGAAGCTGCTGCCCGCCACGCCGTGCGGCCAGCGCACGCGGGTGACGCAGCGGTGGGCGAGGTGCGGCAGCATCACGGGCGCGATCCGGGCGTAGTAGTCGATCACCTCGCCCTTGGTGGTGCCGGTGCGGGGATAGAGCACCTTGTCGAGGTTGCTCAGCGTGAGCGTGCGCCCCTCGACGTCGACCCGGACCTCGGTCACCGGCCGATCGCGATGACGGGCGCGGCCCCGGACGAGAGCCGGCGTACGGCGCGCTTGAGGAACCAGCGGGGCGCGCTCACGCAGCCGGCGGTCGCCCCGCTGCCGTTGACGTGCAGGAAGATCGCCCCGCCCCGGCGCTTGACCTGGCGCCGGTTGAAGCTGGTGACGACCGCCCACTCATACTGCTGGGGGTAGTCCTTGAGCCGCTCGGAGCTGTCGGGGTGGCTCGAGCCCAGCCGCCAGCGGAAGCCGCCCTGCCGCCTGTTGCGGTAGCGGTTGTAGTGGGCGGACTGGTTGTCGAGCACCCAGTAGTCGCCGCGGCGGACCCGGCGATAGCTGGGGTCCCAGGCGTCGCGCTGCGGGTGCATGCCGAAGGAGTAGGGCAGCCGGAAGGTGCCGAGCGGGGTGGTGCCCGAGCCCTGCACCCGCCGGGTCGGGCGCACCAGCCCGTTGTAGCCGATCCGCCCGTCGGTGGCGGTGAACTGGCGCTGCCAGCGGCCGTCGTGGCGTCCCCAGAAGACGACGCGCGCGCGCCACCCCCGGGTCCGGTTGACCGTCACGACCTGGCGGGTGCCGGGTCTCGGCTTCACGGTGACGCCGTCGAGCACCACGCTGCCGGCGCCGGCCGCGGCGGTCGGGGTCGCGGAGGGGGCGGCGACGAGGGCGGTGGCCAGGAGCACGAGGACGAGCAGCTTCTTCACGAGAGATCCTCCGGGGTCAGGTCGGTGCGGACACCCTGGAACGACGGCTGGCGCAGGCGATCGTAACCAAGGCCGTGGGTGTCGATGTCGACGACCACGACCGGCTCGACCCAGGTCGTGCCGAGCGCGTCGACCCGCGGCACCTCGTCGGCGAACGGGCTCGCGGCGAGGTGGAGCGGCGCCAGCCGCTCCTGCAGCATGCGGGCGGTCGCGCCGGTGATGCCGCTGCCGACCCGGCCCCGGTAGAGCAGTCCCTCGGCCGTCGGCTCCCCCACCAGCAGCGCGGCCAGCCGGTCGGAGGTGCCGACCTGGGGACGCCAGCCGCCCACCACGAAGGAGCCGCGGTGGCGGTGGGCCCGCTTGAGCCAGTCCTTGCTGCGGGTGTCGAAGCGGTAGCGCGAGGTGAGGCGCTTGCTGACCACGCCCTCCAGCCCCTGCTGGCCGGTCGCGTCCCAGAGCATCTGCCCGTCGTCGTACACCGCGGGGACCTGCCAGCGGGTCTCCGACAGCTCCAGGCCCTCCAGCAGCCGGCGACGCTCGGCCAGCGGGCGACCGGTGAGGTCCTCGCCGTCGAGGCGCAGCAGGTCGAAGACCATCAGCGTCGCGGGGATCTGCTCGGCCAGTC
Organism: Nocardioides euryhalodurans; assembly: GCF_004564375.1. Lineage (NCBI taxonomy): Bacteria > Bacillati > Actinomycetota > Actinomycetes > Propionibacteriales > Nocardioidaceae > Nocardioides > Nocardioides euryhalodurans. The sequence continues at coordinate 3,446,608 of NZ_CP038267.1, read as the reverse complement.
GGGTGGCGTCGGAGGCCTTGCGGACGTGCATCCGGTGCTGCAGAACGCGGAAGTCGGGGATCCCGCGGTCGTTGAGCGCGATCACCTCGCCGTCGACGAGCAGGTCCCGCTCCCCCAGCGGCGGCTCGGCCAGGTCGGGCCAGGCGGCGGTGACGACGTTGCCGTTGCGGCTCAGCATCCGGGTACGGCCGTCGACCACGTCCACGAGGACGCGGACGCCGTCCCACTTCACCTCGTGGTGCCAGCCCTCACCGACCGGGACGTGGTCGGTGTGGGTGGCGAGCATCGGCCGCAGCTCCGCCACGTCAGCCCCGGGCCGGCAGCAGGCAGAACTCGTTGCCGGAGCCGTCGACGAAGAAGCGCCACGGCAGGTCTCCCCAGTCGGGGTGCAGCACCTCGCGGCCGCCACGCTCGGCGACACCCAGGGCGACCAGGTCGGGGTCGTCGCCCTGCTCGAGCCGTACGTCGAGGTGGATCCGGTTCTTCTCCGGTCCCTTCGGGCCCGCCTCCTCGCACAGCTCGAGCAGCGGGCCACGGCGCGAGGGGTGACGCAGGCTGACGGCCGCCGTCCCGGGGGCCTCCGTCCAGCCGGTGAGCCACGCCCACAGCAGCGCGTCGCGCGCCGGGTCGGCGGAGTCCAGCGGCAGCGCGGCGAGCGGACCGGTGTCGGAGTAGGCGTCGCGGTCCTCCATCACGCAGAAGGGGTTGCCTTCGGGGTCGGCGAGGACCACCCACGGGACGTCGCCCTGGCCGATGTCGAGCGGGCTCGCGCCCAGGCCGAGCAGCCGCTCGACGGTCTGCCGCTGCCGCTCGGTGCCGCGCAGGTCGAGGTGGAGGCGCAGGGGCTCGGCCGGCCGCTCGGGGACCGGTTGGAAGCACAGGTCGAGCTCCGGCCCGCCCTCGATCGCCAGCCGGGTCTCGTAGCCGGCGGGCTCGTCGGTGAGCGTCTCGCAGCCCAGCGCCGCCTCCCAGAAACGACCGAGGCGCCGGGGTTCGGCCGCGTCGAACACGACGTTCTCGAGGTACATGGGCTTCAGCCTAGATGTGGGACCCGCTGTCGGTGGTGCCTGCTGTCATGGGCCCATGACCGACCACGCGGAGACGATCCGTCACTACTGGGACGCCGCCGAGCGACGCGACTGGGAGGGCTTCGCCGCCACGCTCGCGCCCGACGTCCTCTACGAGGTGCCGCAGACCCGAGAGCGGGTGCGCGGACGCGAGGCGTACGTCCGCTTCAACGCCGAGTTCCCCGGCGACTGGCACGTCACGGTCCGGCGCGTCGTGGCCGACGCTGCGGGCGGGGTCGCCTGGACCGACGTCGCGGTGGGCGAGGAGCGGCTCACCGGGCTCCACTTCTTCACCTTCGACGGCGACGGGCTGGTGCGCCGGGTCGACGACTTCTGGCCCGAGCCGTACGAGCCGCCGCCCGGTCGCGGCCACCTCGTCGAGCGATTCTGAGCGGCCTCAGGGCTACCCTCGTCCCATGCGTGCGATCTGGAAGGGCTCGGTCAGCTTCGGCCTGGTCAACGTGCCCGTCAAGCTCTACTCGGCGACCGAGTCCCACGACGTGTCCTTCCGACAGGTGCACGCCAAGGACGGCGGACGCATCAAGTACCAACGGGTCTGCTCGATCGACGGCGAGGAGGTCGCGTACGCCGACATCGCCAAGGGCTACGAGACCGAGGACGGCGAGATGGTCATCCTCAGCGACGACGACATGGCCGACCTGCCGGTGACGTCCTCGCGGGAGATCGCGGTCGAGAAGTTCGTGCCGAGCGACCAGATCGACCCGATGCTGCTCGAGAAGTCCTACTACCTCGAGCCCGAGAAGACCGGCGCCAAGCCGTACGCCCTGCTCCGGCAGGCCCTGCTCGACGCCGACCGGATGGCCGTGGTCACCGTGGCGCTGCGCCAGCGGACCACGATCGCGGTGCTGCGGGTCAAGGACGACGTGATCGTGCTGCAGACGATGATGTGGCCCGACGAGATCCGCAAGCCCGACTTCTCCATCGAGGGCGGCGAGGTCAAGGACGCCGAGGTCAAGATGGCCACGATGCTGGTCGACACCTTGGCCGGCGACTTCGACGCCTCGGAGTTCGAGGACGACTACGCCGAGGCCGTCCAGGAGCTCGTGAAGGCCAAGATCGAGGGTGGTGAGATCAAGCGGACCCCGACGTCGACCAAGTCCTCCGGCGAGGTCGTCGACCTGCTGGCCGCGCTCCAGAAGTCGGTGCAGGCCGCCAAGGACTCCCGCGGCGAGTCCGACGGGACGGAGAAGTCCGCGAAGGCCGCGAAGAAGAAGCCGGCCAAGAAGTCCGCCGCCAAGAAGACGGCGAAGAAGAAGGCCAGCTAGCCCGGGCCCTCAGCCGGCGGTGGCCGCGGTCTCGCCGAGCCGCTGCGACCACTCCCGCAGGGTGCGGACGACGCTCTCCGGTGCGTCGACGAGGGTGACCGGTGCCTCGAGGTAGGCGAGCCCGAAGGCCACCCACCTCGGGTCGGTGGCCTCGATCTCCAGCCGGCACCCACCGTCCTCCTCGGCGACGATCGTCGCCCACGGCCCGATCCGCCGCTCGACGTGCGGGCGGGGTGCGGCGACGCTGACCGTGAGTCGCAGCGACTCCCCGCGCGACAGCCCGGCACGGACGTACGCCGCGGCGTCCCCGCCGGGGACGTCGCGTGGCCGGAAGATCGCCTTGGTCCCGGCCGGCTCGGCCAGCCGGTCGAGCCGGAAGGAGCGCCAGTCCTGCCGGTCGAGGTCGTAGCCGACGAGGTACCAGCGGCGGCCGACCGTCACCATCCGGTGCGGCTCGACGTGGCGGCGCAGCTCCTCGCCGGGGGCGCTGCCGCCGCGGGCGGTGTAGCCGAAGCGGACCCGCTCCTGGTCGCGGATCGCCTGGGCGAGCGTCGCGAGCACCCCCGCCTCGACCTCGGGCGCCTGCGAGAACGGGGCGTCGACGGTGGCGGCCCGCAGCGACTCGGCTCGACGGCGCAGCCGGCCCGGGAGCACCTGGACCACCTTGGCGAGCGCGGAGAGGGAGGCCTCCGACAGCGCGCCGCCGAACGCACTGGCGGTGCCCCCGAGCGCGACCACCATCGCGATCGCCTCCTCCTCGTCGACCACGAGCGGGGGCATCGAGCCACCGGGCGCGAGCTGGTAGCCGCCCTCGACCCCGCGGTTGGAGTGGACCGGGTAGCCCAGCTCGCGAAGCCGGTCGATGTCGCGGCGCAGCGTCCGCATCGAGACCTCGAGCCGACCGGCCAGCTCGGTGCCGGGCCAGAAGCGGTGGGTCTGGAGCAGGGAGAGCAGGCGCAGCGTCCGTGCGCTCGTGTTGGCCATGGCTCCAGAATGCCTCGGATTCCGGTCAGGAAGTGGCCGCAATCGTCACTAGCGTCGGAGACGTCACGCACCACCGACCTCGAGGAGACCTGATGGCCACCACCATCGAACCCACCGCGGACGTCGTCGCCGACGGCGGCGGAGCCAACCCGGCGCCCGGCCGGACCGCGGCCCTGATCAGCCTGCTGCTGGCATCGACCATGGAGCTGATCGACACCACCATCGTCAACGTCGCGCTGCCGACGATCGAGGCGGACCTCGGCGCCACCGGCTCGCAGCTGCAGTGGATGGTCGCGGCGTACCCGCTGGCCTTCGCGGTCGCGCTGGTCACCGGCGCCCGACTCGGTGACGCCTTCGGTCGCAAGCGGCTCTTCCTGCTCGGCCTGGTCGCCTTCACAGTCATGTCGACGGCCTGCGGGCTGGCGCCCACGGCCGAGGCGCTGGTCGCCTTCCGGGCGCTGCAGGGGTTCGGCGCCGCGGCGATGATCCCGCAGGTGATGTCGAGCATCCAGGTGATGTACGCCCCCGAGGAGCGGGCGAAGGCGATGGGCGCCTTCACCGGCCTCGCCGGTCTCGCCACGGTCGCCGGACCGGTCCTCGGCGCGGTGCTCACCCAGGCCGACATCGGCGGGACCGGCTGGCGCCCGATCTTCCTCATCAACATCCCGGTCGGGCTGCTCGCGCTCGCGGCGGCGATCCGCTTCATCCCCGAGTCGTACGCCGCTCGCCGCCCCTCGCTCGACCCGGTCGGCGTGCTCACCCTCGGTGGTGGCCTGCTGGCGGTGCTCTACCCGCTGACGATGGGCCGCGAGGAGGGCTGGCCGGCCTGGGTCTTCGCGCTGATGGCACTCGGCGTCGCGGTGCTCGTGCGGTTCGGCCGCAGCCAGCACCGGGCCGAGACCCGTGGCGAGGAGCCGCTGGTGCTGCTCGGCCTCTACGGCAACCGAGGCTTCGCCGGAGGCTCGCTGGTGCTGCTGGTGCTCTTCGTGTCGATGTCGGCGTACTTCCTGGCCCAGACGATCTACTTCCAGGCCGGACTGGGCTGGTCGGTGCTCAAGGCCGGACTGGTGGGCGTCCCGTTCGCGGTGACGACCGCCGTGTTCGCCGGGTTCGGCGTCACCGTGCTCGCGCCGCGGATCGGTCGCCGGGTGCTCCAGCACGGCGCGGTCGTGCTCGCCGCCGGGGCCGTCGTCACGGCGGCGACGGTCCACGTCGCCGACCCGACCACCGCCTGGTGGGTCTTCGTCCCCGCGCTGGTGGTGTCGGGTGCCGGCTTCGGGCTGATGGTCGCGCCGATCGGGATGTTCACCGTGGCCGACGTCCCGGTCGAGAAGGCCGGTGCGGCCTCCGGGCTCTTCAACACCACGACCCAGCTGGCCAACGCGGTCGGCGTCGCGCTGCTCGGGACGCTCTTCTTCGAGGTCGTGTCCCGGCAGGTCGGGTCGGTCCCGGCGGAGCTGTTCGGACCGGCGTACGAGGTGGTGCTCGGTGCCGTCGCACTGCTGATGGGGCTCGCCTGGCTGGCGGCCCGGACGCTGCCGGAGACGGCGCCCGAGGAGGTCCCGGAGCTCGTGTGAGACCCACGGACCCATGGGCTCCCCGGCCGGCCGGCCGGGGAGCTCAGCCGTCCTCGTCCAGCCACTCCCGGATGGCCCGGCCGTGCTCGTCCAGCACCGGCGGCGCGCCGTGGTCGCGTCTGGTCACCTCGTCGCCACCGGCGCCGAAGAACCGCAGGGGTGGACCGGGCAGGGTCACCGGGCCGAGGGTGCTGTGGTCGACCCCGATCGTCAACCCCTGGCTGAGCGCCTGGTCCCACGTGTAGACCTCGTCGAGGCTGCGCACCTTCCCGGCCGGGACCCCGACCTCGGCGAGCCGGGCCAGCAACGGCTCGGCGTCCCAGTCGGCGAAGGCTTCCTCGACCACGGCGATCACCCGGTCGCGGTGGGCGACCCGCTCGGGGTTGCTGGCCAGCCCCTCGACCGCCGGGTCGAGGCCGAACCCCTCGCAGAAGCGACGCCAGAGGCCCTCGCTGCCGAGGGCGATCTGCACCGCCCCGTCGCGGCAGCGGAACAGGCCGTAGGGGGAGATCGACGGGTGGTGGTTGCCCTGGGCACGGCCCACCTCCCCCGCGACGGTCCACCGGGTGCCCTGGAAGGCGTGGACGCCGACCACCGCGGCCAGCAGCGAGGTCCGCACGACCGTGCCGACACCGGTCCGCTCCCGCTCGTGGAGCGCGGCGAGGACGCCGTACGCTCCGTACATCCCGGAGAGCAGGTCGGCGATCGGGACCCCGACGCGCTGCGGGTCCTCGGGCCCCGACCCGGTCAGCGACATCAGCCCGGCCTCGCCCTGCGCGATCTGGTCGTAGCCTGCGCGCCCGCCCTCCGGCCCGTCGTGGCCGAAGCCGGTGATCGAGAGGACCACCAGGCGCGGGTTGCGCTCCTGGAGGGACTCGATGCCGAGCCCGAGCCGCTCGAGCACACCGGTCCGGAAGTTCTCCACGAGCACGTCGGCCCGGTCGACGAGCCGCAGCAGCACGTCGCGGTCCGCGTCGGCCTTGAGGTCGAGGGCGATGGACTCCTTGTTGCGGTTGGTCGAGAGGAAGTACGTCGACTGCCGCGCGTCCGGCTCCCCCACGAACGGCGGTCCCCAGCCGCGGGTGTCGTCGCCGTGGCCGGGGGCCTCGACCTTGATCACGCGGGCACCGAGGTCACCGAGCATCTGGGTGGCGTGCGGCCCGGCCAGGGCGCGCGAGAGGTCGACGACGAGGACGTCCTCGAGCGGTCCGCTCATGCGCTCACCACCCCCTCGACGACCATCGACGACGCGACCCGATCCGAACCCATCCTCGTCCTCCCTGCTCGGTCCCCGAGAGCCGCGCAGCAGGGCTCCGCGTACGTCGGCTCGCAACCTGTCCACCCAACCGACCCGGCGCGGGGCGCGTCAATAGGGTGGTCCCGTGGACGGGACCGAGCAGCTCCTGGTGCTGGCCGCGGGGCTCGGGGCCGGGATCCTGTCCTCGACGGTCGGCGTCGCCTCCCTGGTCAGCTTCCCGACTCTCGTGGCCCTCGGCCTGCCGCCCGTGGTCGCCAACGTCACCAACACCATCGGGCTGGTGCCCGGGGGTCTCAGCGGGGCGTTCGGCTACCGCGAGGAGCTGCGGGCGCACCCACGGATGACGATCGCGATCCTGGTCTGCTGCGCGGTCGGCGCGGTCGGTGGTGCCGCGCTGCTGCTCGGACTGCCGCCGGGGGTCTTCGAGGCCGTGGTGCCGTGGCTGATCCTCTTCACCTGCCTGCTCGTCGGCGCGCAGCCGCGGATCGCCGCGTGGCTGCGGCGCCGCCACGGCGACGACATACCGCCCGAGCGGCTGCACATGTCGCCGGTGACGACGTTCTTCGCCACCGTGACCGGCGTGTACGGCGGATACTTCGGTGCCGGTGCCGGCGTGATGATGGTCGCCGTGCTCGGCCTCGGCACCGACCTGGAGCTGCGGGTCGTCAACGGCCTCAAGACCGTCTCGCTGATGGCAGGAAACGTCGTGGCCGGGCTGGTCTTCGTCTTCGTCGCCGAGCCCGCCTGGGACGCCGTCGTGCTGCTCGCCGCCGGCTCGCTCGTCGGCGGCTACGTCGGCGCCCGGGTCGGCCGCCGACTCCCCGACTCCCTCTTCCGCAGCCTGGTCGTCGTCGCGGGCGTCATCGCGGCGATCCTGCTCTTCTGAGCCCGGACGAGGCTCAGAGGGTCTCCCAGCGGAACAGACGCGCCGCGACGGCCGTGACGACGACCGCGAAGCCGGCGAGGATCGCCATCGGCAGCAGCGCGGCGGTCCAGGGCTCGCCGCGGACCATCACGTCGAGCATGCCGTCGTTGAGGTGGCGCAGCGGCAGGACGCCGGACAGCCCCTGCAACCAGCCGGGCGCGGCGTCGAGGGGGAAGAACGAGCCGCTCAGGAACGCCATCGGCAGCACGATGAAGTTGGCCATGTTGACCGCGCCCTCCGTCGTACGGGCGAGCGCGCCGGCGAGCAGGCCGACCGACATGAAGCACAGCGTCCCCACCACCAGCAGGGGGATCGCCATCGTCCAGGCGCCGGTCAGCTGGAGCCCGAACGCGGCGGCGCCCAGACCGAGGAAGATCGCCATCTGCACCAGCGCGATCAGGATCGTCACGACCACCCGCGCCCCCACGACGGTCGACGTGGAGACCGGGGCCAGCTGGAGCCGCCGCAGCAGCTTCGATTGGCGCCACCCCTGGAGGGTCGCCGCCGCACCGAAGGCGGCACTCATCGCGACCGCCCACCCCAGCAGGCCGGGGGTCACGAACTGGATCGTGGAGAGCGAGTCGTCCTCCACCCGCTCGGTCTCGAGCGCGAACTGCGGCTCCACGCCGGTCGCGGCGAGGTTGGCGTTGTCCACGAACGCGCGCAGCGTGCCCTGCGTGATCGCCGCCTTCACCTGGTCGGTCTGGGTGTAGTGGGCGACGACGGTGTCGCCGTCCTGCTCGACGGCGACGTCGGCGTCACCCGCGCGTACGTCGTCGATCGCGGCCGCCAGGTCGTCCGAGCGCGTCACCACGAAGGTCTGGTCGAACGCCTCGCGCACCGGGCCCGGCAGCTCGTCGACCAGCGCGACGTCGCCGACCTGGACCAGGTCGACCTTCGACTGGGTCTGGTCGGCGAAGATCCCGCCGAAGAGCACCAGGAACATCAGGGGGAAGACGATCGCGAAGAACACCGACGCCCGGTCGCGCCAGAAGCCCTTGCTGATCGCCAGGGCGAGGCTCCAGAAGGTCCTCATGCGCGGTACTCGCGGCCGGTGAGGTCGAGGAAGACGTCCTCGAGCGTGGCGGTCCGCACCGAGATCCCGTCGAGCCGCTGCTCGTCCGCCAGCCGGGTCAGGACCGCGGCCGGGTCGGTGGTCTCCAGCGTCTCGCCGTCCGCGGTGGTGATCCGGGTCGGGGCCGCCAGCCCCTGGATCAGCGCCGCCGGGCTGGCGAGCTGCAAGATCCGGCCCCCGTCCATGATCGCGACCCGGTCGCACAGCGCCTCGGCCTCGTCCATGTGGTGCGTCGTCAGGACGACGGTGCGCCCGGAGTCATTGAGCCCGGAGAGCAGGTCCCAGAGGTTGCGCCGCGCCTGCGGGTCGAGCGAGGCGGTCGGTTCGTCGAGGAAGACCACCTGCGGGTCGTGGACGAGGGCGCAGGCGATCGAGAGCCGCTGCTGCTGCCCGCCCGAGAGGTCCTCGACGCGGGTGTCGGCCTTGTCGACGATACCGACCCGGTCGAGCCAGGCGTCGGCGGCGGCCGGCGCCACGTCGTACAACGCGGCGAAGGTGTGGATCTGCTCGCGCGCGGTGAGCCGTTCGAAGAACGAGGAGGCCTGCAGCTGCACCCCGATCCGGGGCAGCAGGGAACGGTTGCGCCGCCAGGGCGACTCCCCCAGAACGCGGACGGTCCCGGCGTCGGGCTGGCGCAACCCCTCGACCAGCTCGAGCACCGTCGTCTTGCCGGCTCCGTTGGGTCCGAGGATGCCGAAGAACTCCCCCTCGGCCACCTCGAGACCGACGTCGTCGACCGCCCGGAGCTCCCCGTAGACCTTCGTGAGGCCCTCGACCTCGATCGCTCGCATGCGGGCGAGGCTAGCCCTGCGACAGCAGCCCGCGGACGACCCTCAGCCCGACCGAGAGTCGTGCGAGGTCCGCACCCTCGTCGGCACAGATGTCCTCCAGCGTCGCGACCGCCCGCGTGACGGCGACCTCGTCGTCGTCCTCCCACGACGCGATCCGGGCCGGAGCCGAGTCGCCGTCGGCGGTGCCGGCGAGCACCTTGGCGGTCAGCTGGCCGTGCACGGCGTTGAGGTCGTCGCGAATCGCAGCCCTCGCCATCGTCTGCCACCGGTCCTCGCGTGGCAGCGCGAAGATCCGCTTCATCACGATCGACAGCCCGAGCCGCTCGCCGAGTGCGTAGTGGACGCGCGCCACCTCGGCGGGGTCGAGCCCGTCGCGGCTGGCGGTGTCGACGATGCCGAGCAGCGAGTACGCCGTGTCCAGCACCGCCACCCGGGTCGCGAGGTCCTCCGGCACGTCGCGCGCCGTCAGGGAGTCCCGCCGCGCGAGCAGGTCGTCGAGCTCACGGCCCGTCATCAGGTCGGGCAGCTCGCGCATCAGCTGCTGCACCGGGCCGCTGAAGTGGTCGACCGTGCCCTGGCTGTCGAGAGGCGGCCGGCGGTTGGTCACCAGCCAGCGGGAGGCCCGTTCGACGAGCGTCCGCATCTGGATCCGCATCCGCGTCTGCACCTGCGCGTCGAGACGGTTGTCCCAGCCCTTGAGCTCCTCGCGCAGCGGCAGCGAGGCGAAGATCTCCCGGGCCACGAAGTTGGCGCGGGTCAGCTCGGCCGCCGTCGCCCCCGTCTCTCCGGAGAGCCGCGGCACGAAGGTCATCCCGGCACCGTTGACGAGGTCGTTGACCACCTGGGTCACGATGATCTCGCGACGCAGCGGGTGCTCGCGCAGCTGCTGCGTGAAGCCCTTCTGCATCGGCGCGGGGAAGTAGGCCTGCAGGTCGATGTCGAGGTACGGGTCGTCGGGCAGGTCGGAGGCCAGCAGCTCGTCGGCCAGCACGATCTTGGTCCACGACATCAGGACGCAGAGCTCCGGGACCGTCAGCGCCCCGCCCCGCTCCAGCCGGCGACGGACCTGCCGGCTGGTCGGCAGCGCCTCGAGGTCGCGGTTGAGGACGCCGTCGCGCTCGAGCTTCTTCATCCAGTCCTCGTGGACGTGGAGCAGCGACGGCGAGTTGGCGACGGCGTTGGCGAGCGCGAGGTTCTGCTCGTAGTTGTCGCGCAGCACCAGGTCGGCGACCTCGTCGGTCATCTCGGCCAGCAGCGAGTTGCGCCGCTCGCCGGTGAGGTCCCCGCCGGCGACCACGCGGTCGAGCAGGATCTTGATGTTGACCTCGTGGTCGGAGGTGTCGACGCCCGCGGAGTTGTCGATGAAGTCGGTGTTGATCCGACCGCCACGCTGGGCGTACTCGATCCGTCCGAGCTGGGTCAGCCCGAGGTTCCCGCCCTCCCCCACGCACTCGGCCCGCAGGTCGCGGCCGTCGACCCGGATCGCGTCGTTGGCCTTGTCGCCGGCGTCGGCGTGGGTCTCGTCGGCCGCCTTGACGTAGGTCCCGATGCCGCCGTTCCAGAGCAGGTCGACCGGAGCCTGCAGGATCGCCTTCATCAGCTCCGCGGGCGTGACCTTCTCGACGGACTCGTCGAGGCCGAGCGCCTGCCGGACGGCCGGGTGCACGGGGATCGACTTCATGGAGCGCGGGTAGACGCCCCCGCCCTCGGAGATGAGGTCGCGGTCGTAGTCCTGCCAGCTCGACCGGGGCAGGTCGAAGAGCCGGCGCCGCTCGGCGTACGACGTCGCGGCGTCGGGGTCCGGGTCCAGGAAGATGTCGCGGTGGTCGAAGGCGGCGACCAGCCGGATGTGCTCGGAGCACAGCATCCCGTTGCCGAAGACGTCACCCGACATGTCGCCGATGCCGACGGCGGTGAAGTCCTCGGCCTGGCAGTCGATCCCGCGCTCCCGGAAGTGGCGCTGGACCGAGACCCAGGCGCCGCGCGCGGTGATGCCCATCGCCTTGTGGTCGTAGCCGACCGAACCCCCCGAGGCGAAGGCGTCGCCGAGCCAGAAGCCGTAGTCCTGCGCGACCCCGTTGGCGATGTCGGAGAACGTGGCGGTGCCCTTGTCCGCGGCCACCACGAGGTAGGAGTCGTCACCGTCGTGGCGGACCACGCTGCGCGGCGGGACGGTCCGGCCGTCGACGAGGTTGTCGGTGATGTCGAGCAGCCCCGAGATGAACGTCGTGTAGCAGGCGATGCCCTCGGCCATCCAGGCGTCCCGGTCGCCCGGGTCGGGAAGCTGCTTGCAGAAGAAGCCGCCCTTGGCGCCGACCGGCACGATCACGGTGTTCTTGACCATCTGCGCCTTGACCAGGCCCAGCACCTCGGTGCGGAAGTCGTCGCGTCGGTCCGACCAGCGCAGGCCCCCTCGCGCGACCGAGCCGAAGCGGAGGTGCACGCCCTCGACGCGCGGTGAGTAGACGAAGATCTCGTAGGACGGGCGCGGCTCGGGGAGGTCGGGGATCGCCGACGGCTCGAGCTTGAAGGAGATGTAGGGGTGGACCCCGCCCTCGGCGCCCGGCTGGAAGTAGTTGGTCCGCAGCGTCGCCCGGATGTGGGTGAGGTAGGCGCGCAGGATCCGGTCGTGGTCGAGGCTGACGACGTCGTCGAGGGCGCCGGCGAGCTTGTCCTCGACCTCGCCCGTACGTCGGCCCCGCTCCTCCGCGTCTGCCGCCGCCTCGGGGTCGAAGCGCACCTCGAAGAGCCGCACCAGCAGCCGGGTGATGTCGACGTTCCCGGCGAGCGCGTCCTCGATGTAGTCCTGGGCGAACGGGCTGTTGCCCTGCCGCATGTACTTCGCGTACGCCCGCAGCACCGTGGCCTGCCGCCAGGTCAGGCCGGCGTCGAGCACCAGCCGGTTGAACCCGTCGATCTCGTTGTAGCCCTCCCAGACCGCGCGCAGCGCGTCCTGGAAGCGGACGGGCGAGTCGGGGCCGGTGGCCTTGTCGTAGCGGAGCCCGAACTCGTAGATGAACGTCGGGCGGTCCAGCCCGTCGAGCTCGTACGGGCGCTCGTCGACGACCTCGACGCCCATCGACGACAGCATCGGCAGGATGTGGGACAGCGACAGCGGGGAGCCGGTGCGGAACACCTTGAGCCGGCCCTCGTCCGGGCTCTCGTCGCCCTTGGCGTAGAGACGGAGGTCGATCCCCACCTCACCGAGTGCCTCCAGCATCTCGAGGTCCGCAGCGCCGATCCCGGGGCTGAAGTCCTCCTTGAAGGCCTCGGGGAAGGAGTCGGCGTACTTCCCGGAGAGGTGGGCGCCCTCGTCGTCGCCGTACTGCTCCATCGCCGCGGAGACGAAGTCGTCGCGCCACGAGCGGGAGGCCTCGGCCAGCTGGCGCTCGAGGTCACCGGTGTCGACCGAGCGGATCTCCCCGCCCTTGGGCGGGTGGACCACGAAGTGCACGTTGGCGGTCGCCGACTCCCCCAGGCGTACGGAGAACTCGACGCTCTCGCCACCCAGCTCCTCCTGCAGGATCGCCGAGAACTTCTCGCGGACGCTGGTGTTGTAGCGGTCGCGCGGCAGGTAGACGAGGGCGGAGACGTAGCGGCCGTAGGTGTCGCGTCGGATGAAGATCTTGACCTGACGACGCTCGCGGGCGTGCATGACGGCCACCGCGATCGGGACCAGCTCCTCGACAGGCGTGTGGAACAGCTCGTCGCGGGGGTAGTTCTCGAGGGTGTCCATCAGCGCCTTGCCGGCGTGGCTGCGCGGGTCGAAGCCGGCCCGCCGGATGACCTCGCTGGCCTTCTCGCGCAGCAGCGGGATGCGCAGCACCGACTCGGTGTAGGCGGCGCTCGAGAACAGGCCGAGGAAGCGCCGCTCGCCGACGACCTCACCGGCGGCGTCGAAGGTCTTGACGCCGACGTAGTCGAGGTAGGCGGGTCGGTGGACGGTCGCCCGCGAGTTGGCCTTCGCGAGGACCAGCAGGGTCTTCTCGCGCGCCTTGGCGCGGACGGCTGCCGGCAGCTTGCCGAACGACGACGACATGTCCTGGTCGAAGCGCAGGATGCCCAGGCCGGTCCCGGGAAGGGCGCGCAGGACGTCGTCCTCGCCGTCGGACTCGAGGCGGTACTCGCGGTAGCCGAGGAAGGTGAAGTGGTCGGCCGCCAGCCACCGCAGCAGGTCCTGGCCCTGCGCGATCTCGCTCCGGGACAGCGGCGGCGGGTCGGTGCCGAGCACCGCGTCGATCTGGCGGATCTCCTCGTTCATCTTCGGCCAGTCCTCGACCGAGACCCGGACGTCGACGAGCACCCGCTGGAGGGCCTCCTCGATGGCGGCCACGTCCTCGTTGCGGCTGACGCGGGACATCTCGATGTGCATCCACGACTCGCGGATCACGTCGCCCTCGGGGGCCACCGAGCCGTCCTCGACGCCGGTGACGGACTTGAGCTGCCCGGTGATGTCGCGGACGACGTCCATCTGGGGGTGGATCACGACCCGGACGTCGCGGTCCTGCTGGACGAGCTCCATCGTGAGCGAGTCGACGAGGAACGGCATGTCGTCGGTGACGACCTCGACGACGGAGTGGCCGCCCGCCGACCAGCCGTCCTCCGCGACCGGGGTCAGCACCCGGACGCACGCAGTCCCCTGCGGACGGCTGGCGGCCAGGGCGACGTGGGAGGCGAGGGCGCCGTACAGGTCCTCGGGCGTCCGCTCGGTGACGTCCTCGGCGGCGACGTTGCGGTAGTACGGCTTCACCAGCGGCCCCACCGCGACGCCCTCCTGCGCGTCCGTCCCCCGGTCAGGACCGGGGTGCCGGGCGGCCTCGCTGAGGAGTTCGGACTTCTCGTCGTCGAGCGTCATGGACACGGGACCGACACTAGGACCACGCGGGAGGGGGGACAACAACGGGGAGGGGGCAGTGTCGGGACCGGACGGGTGGGGCCGCCCAGCGTGCGAGCCACGTCCGACATGATGTGCCCATGGCGAAGCGGATCACCCACGACCTGACGTACGACGCACCCCTGGCCGAGGTGGCAGCGCTGCTGGCGGACGCCGACTTCCGGCGCGAGGTGTGCGCCCGGCAGGGCAACCTCCGCTCCGAGGTCACGGTGGTGCCCGAGGGGTCCGGCAAGCACGTCACCATCGACCAGTTCCAGGCCGCCGACGGCCTCCCGTCCTTCGCGAGGAAGTTCGTCGGCGACGAGATCCACATCGTGCAGACCGAGCGCTGGAGCACCGACGACGCCGCGGACGTCACCGTCACGATCCCCGGCAAGCCGGGCGACATGAGCGGGACCGCGCACCTCGTGGAGAGCGGGGGCGTCACGACCGAGACGGTCGACCTCACGATCAAGGTCGGCATCCCGCTCGTCGGCGGCAAGATCGAGGGCCTGATCGCCGACCTGCTGCTCAAGGCGCTGAAGACCGAGAACGTCGTCGGCCGGGAGTGGCTCGCCCGCTGACCGGCCTAGCGAGCCGCGGTCTCGTCCTCGCGCTGCTCGGCCTCCTCGCCGCGGCGCCGCCAGATGACGAGCCCCAGCACCACGAACGGCCCGAAGGCGAGCAGCAGCGTCAGCCACTGCTCGACCGGGTGGAGCGCTCCGAGGTGCAGCGGGATCATGGTCGCCATCCTCCCACCGGCGAGGTTCGTCGGCGAGTCGCGGGGGTTCGTCACGGGTGCTTGCATGACGAACCCCCGGCGGCGGCGCCTCAGCCCATGTACGGGTAGCGGTAGTCCGTCGGCGGGTCGAAGGTCTCCTTGATCGACCGCTGGCTGGTCCACCGCATCAGGTTCTGCGGGGCGCCGGCCTTGTCGTTGGTGCCCGAGGCACGCGCGCCTCCGAAGGGCTGCTGCCCGACGACGGCACCGGTCGGCTTGTCGTTGATGTAGAAGTTGCCGGCCGCGAAGCGCAGCTCCTTGCGGGTCCACGCGATCGCGGAGCGGTCCTGGGCGATCACGGCGCCGGTGAGGGCGTACGGCGCGAAGGACTCCATCTGGTGCACGACCCGCTCGTAGCGGGAGTCGTCGAAGACGTGGACGGCGAGGATCGGACCGAAGTACTCGTCCTTGAACATCTGGTCGGTCGGGTCGGTCGACTGCACGATCGTCGGCCGCACGAAGTAGCCGACGGAGTCGTCGAGCTGGCCGCCCGCGAGGGTCGTGAGGTGCTTGTTGGCGCGCACGCGGCTGAGCGCCTTCTTGTGCTTGGCGAACGCCCGGTCGTCGATCACCGCGCCCATGAAGTTGGACAGGTCGGTGACGTCACCCATCGCGATCGCCTCGGTCTCCGAGACCAGGTCGTCCTTCATCTTGTCCCAGACCGACTTGGCGACGTAGGCCCGCGAGGCGGCAGAGCACTTCTGGCCCTGGAACTCGAACGCGCCGCGGATCATGGCCGTTCGCAGCACGTCGGGGTCGGCGCTCGGGTGGGCGACGATGAAGTCCTTGCCGCCGGTCTCGCCGACGATCCGGGGGTAGGAGCGGTAGCCGGAGATGTTCTCCCCCACCGTGCGCCACAGGTGCTGGAAGGTCGGCGTCGAGCCGGTGAAGTGGATCCCGGCCAGGTCGGGGTGGGTGAGCGCGACCTTGGAGACGTCGAGGCCGTCGCCGGGGAGCATGTTGATGACGCCCGGCGGCATCCCCGCCTCCTCGAGCAGCTCCATCGTCAGCGACGCGGCGAGCTGCTGGGTCGGGCTGGGCTTCCAGACGACCGTGTTCCCCATCAAGGCCGGGGCCGTCGGCAGGTTGCCGGCGATGGCGGTGAAGTTGAACGGCGTGATCGCGTAGACGAAGCCCTCGAGCGGACGGTGGTCGGTGCGGTTCCAGATGCCTCGGCTGTTGGCGATCGGCTGCTCGGCCAGGATCTGCTTGGCGTAGTGGACGTTGAAGCGCCAGAAGTCGATGAGCTCGCACGCGGAGTCGATCTCGGCCTGGAACGCGGTCTTGGACTGGCCGAGCATGGTCGCGGCGTTGATCCGCTGACGCCACGGGCCCGCCAGCAGGTCGGCGGCCTTGAGGATGATCGCGCACCGCTCGTCGACCGGCATCGCCCGCCACATCGGGGCCGCGTCGAGGGCGGCCTTGACCGCGGCCTCGGCGTCCTTGGTGGTGGAGTTCTTGAAGGTGCCCAGCACGTGCTGGTGGTCGTGCGGCTGCACGACGGTCATCTCGGCGCCGCCGCCGTTGCGCTTGCGACCGTTGACGTGGGCGCGGAGCGTGTGCTGGCGGCGCTCGAGCCGCTCGAGCTCGGCGAGCAGGGACTCCCGCTCGGGGCTGCCGGGGGCGTAGGTCAGGTTCGGCTCGTTCACCGGAGCCGGCGGGGTGGTGATGGCGTCCATGGGGCCGACCCTAGCCGCCGCCGACGCCCCCGATGAGGTCCGGGATCTCCTGGGTCGCGAACCACGCCAGGTCGTCCTCGGGATCGGCGCCGGCCGGACGGTCCTCGGTGTCGCTGTGGACCGACACCACCAGCCGCATCGGGACCGCTGCCCCGGGCTCCGGCACCTCGGCGACCAGCACCACGCGTCGGCCGTCCGGCGGCGCGAGCTCCGCCGAGGCTGCGGCCGCGGTCATCAGCGCGTCGTACTCGCTGTCCTCGTCGTCGCCCTCGGGCTCGACGTGGTCGGTCCCTGCAGGCACCTCGCCCGCGGCGTGGAAAGCGGCCAGCCCCGCGAGGGTGGTCGGCACGTAGACGCGGACGCTCACGGCTCGACCCGCTTGGACGGACGGCGCCGACCGCGAGGGGCGCGGCCGCGCGACCCGGACGCGGCGTCGACCAGCTCGTCGAGCGCGTCGGTGACACACTGCCCGAGGAGCTCCGCGTCGGGCAGCAGGTCGCGGTCGGCGGTGATGCCGTAGAACACCCCGCCGTCGTACGACGTCACGCCGATGGCCAGCGCGTGGCCGGGCAGCAGCGGGTGGACCGGGTAGGTCTCGGTCATCCGGGCGCCCGCGGCGTAGAGCGGCGACTGCGGGCCCGGGACGTTGGTGACCGCGACCGCGAACCCGCGCCGCAGCTCCTCGGCCGCCACCCTGGCACCCAGGGCGTGGAAGGTGGCCGGCGCGAAGCCCGAGATCCCGGCCAGCCGGTCGGCGGCCACGCCGCGGCCGGTGTCCTTGTGGGCCTGGAAGGAGTACGACACCTGGTGCAGCCGGACCACGGCGCTGGGCTCCCCCACCGGCAGGTCGACCCAGTGCGGCGCGATCTGGGTGCCGAGGGAGGTCGCCTCGAGCTCCTCGTCGATGACCGAGACCGGTGCCACGGCGCGGACCCGGCGCACGCCCGACAGCGACTCCTGGCGGGTCATCAGCCAGCCGCGCAGCGCCCCGGTGACGGTCGCGAGGATCACGTCGTTGACGCTCCCCCCGCAGGCCTCCCGCACCTTGCGGTGGGCGGCCAGGTCGGTCCGGACCGTGACGACCCGCCGCTGCTGCGAGAGCTCGCCGGCCAGCGGCGACTCCGCGACGGGGCGGCGGTTGGCGAGGGCACCGGCGACGCGGCCGACGCGGTCGGCGGCCCCGCCGACGGTGCGCAGCGCGGACGCCGAGTTGGCACGCACCGTGTCCCAGACCAGGCGCGGATCGTGGAGCGCGTCTGAGACCGCCTCGGTCACGAGGCCGATCGGCGTGGGTGCCCGCTCCGGTCGCCACTCGTCACGACCCAGCGACGTCGGCTCCGGGCTGGTGTCGAGCAGCACCTGGCCGAGGTCGACCGTGTCGATCCCGTCGACCAGGGCGAGGTGCGACTTCCAGAGGACGGCGACCCGCCCGTCGGCGAGCCCCTCGACGACGTAGACCTCCCAGAGCGGCCGGCCCTGGTCGAGCGGGCGCGACACGATCCGGGCGACGAGCTCTCGCAGCTGGTCCATGCTGCCCGGACGGGGCAGCGCCGACCGGCGTACGTGGTAGGCGAGGTCGAAGTCGCGGTCGTCGACCCAGACGGGGGTGGCGAGCCGTCCGGGGACGGTCTGGACCCGGCAGCGGTAGCGCGGGACGAAGGAGATCCGCTCCTCGATCAGTGCCACCAGCCGGTCGTGGTCGAAGCCGGTGTCGCCCGGGTCGAAGATCTCGACCGTCGCGTGGTGCATCGGCGTCGCCGCCGTCTCGTCGGCGAGCAGGGCCAGGTCGCGCGGCCGCAACCGTTGGCTCATGCGACGTCCCTCCCGCCCCTCGGCACCGTTGACGCGGGGTGCGTGTCCGCGGACTTGCTCAACGTGGGATTCTGGCAGAGGTGACGACCCGGTGGCGTCGCCGCCCCGAACCGAGAGGAACCCGATCGTGCGTCGAGCCGCACTGGCCCTGACCGCCTTGCTGACCGTCCTCGCCACCACGGCGTGCGGCGACGACCCGGAGGCCGAGCAGCAGTCGGGCCCCGAGAGCATCGAGATCACGATCGAGGACGGCGAGAGCTCGCCCGTGCAGCGCGTCGACGTGGAGGCCGGCGAGGAGATCGAGATCGTGGTCAAGGCCGACGAGCCGGGCACCCTCCACGTGCACTCAGACCCCGAGGACGAGCTCGACTACACGGCCGGGACCACCACCCTGAGCCTCAGCATCGACCAGCCGGGCGTGGTCGAGGTGGAGTCGCACGAGCTGGAGACCCAGGTCCTGCAGCTCGAAGTCCGCTGAGGTGGACGACGACCTGACCCTGGCCCACGGGCTGGGTGGTCCCGCCGACCTGCCGATCCCACCGGAGCTCGCGATCGCCGGCGCGGTCGCGGCCCTCGTGGTGTCCTTCACGGTGCTGGCCGTCGCCTGGCGCAAGCCCCGCTACGACGAGGCGACCAGCGGCCGCCCCGCCCCCGCGTGGCTCGCCCGCGTCGTCGACTCCCCCGGCTTCCGGATCGGTCTGCGTGCCTTCGGGCTGCTCGCGGCGGCGTACGTCGCGGTCGCCGCCGTCCTGGGGCCCGACCTCCTCACGAACCCGGTCTTCGGGATCTTCTACGTCTGGTGGTGGGTCGGGCTGGTGCCGGCCTCGGTGCTGCTGGGCCCCGTGTGGCGCGCCATCAGCCCGGTCCGCAGCATCAACGCGGGCTTCGCCCGCCTCACCGGCAGCGATCCCGACCGCGGCCTCTACGACTACCCGGCGCGGCTCGGCTACTGGCCGGCGGCGCTCGGCCTGCTCGCGTTCGTGTGGCTGGAGCTGGTCTACCCCTACTCCACCGAGCTCGGCCCCGTCCGCCTCTGGCTGGCGGTGTACGTCGCGCTGATGCTGCTCGGGGGCGCGCTGTTCGGATCGTCGTTCTACGAGCGCGGCGACCCGTTCGAGGTCTACTCCTCCCTCTGCGCCAAGCTCTCCGTGTGGGGTCGCCGCGACGGCCTGCTCGTGGTGCGCAGCCCGCTGGCCAACCTCGACACGGTGCGCGTACGGCCGGGCCTGGTCGCGGTCGTGGGCGTGCTGTTCGGCAGCACGGCCTTCGACTCCTTCCGTGAGTCGATCGCCTTCCTGCGGTTCGTGCAGGAGTCCAGCGCCTCCGCCACGACCATCGGGACGCTCACGCTCGTCGGCTTCTGCGCGGGGGTCTCGCTCGTGCTCGTCGCGGGCTCGATGGCGACCGGGGTCGCACCCGGCACCGACCGGCGGCAGCTGCCCGGACTCTTCGCCCACTCGGTGGTGCCGATCGTCGTGGGCTACATCGTCGCCCACTACCTCAACTACTTCGTGGCCCTCGGGTGGCAGACGCTCATCGACGTCAGCGACCCGCTCGGCACCGGCGCCAACCTCCTCGGCACCGCCGACCTGGCGCCCATCACCTGGCTCGGGTCGAACCAGACACTGCTCGCCTCGCTCAAGGTCGCCGCGGTCGTGCTGGGCCACGTCGTCGGGGTGGTCGCCGCGCACGACCGGGCCATCAAGGTGCTGCCGCCGCGCCACCAGCTGACCGGCCAGCTCCCCATGCTGGCGGCGATGATCGCCTTCACGGTCGGCGGTCTCTACCTGCTCTTCGCCGCCTGAGGCGGGACCACGCTCGCGGCGAGGGCGGCGAGCGCCCGGGTCAGCCCCGAGTCGCCGACCTCCTGGAGCGTCCGGCCCGCCACCAGCGCCCGGTCGACGGTCGCCCGGTCCTCGGGCAGGAAGTGGACCCGCTCTGCGGGGACCAGCCCGCCGAGCATCCCGACGATGTCGCGCTCCGCCCACCCCAGCGTCGGACGCATCCGGTTGACCACGACGTACGTCGACGTCGGCGCGACCACCTCGCCCAGCTCGACGAGCCCCCGCGCCAGACGCGAGAGGCCCACCGGGTCGGCACTGCCGACGACCACCACCTCGTCGGCCACCGCCAGCGCCTCGAGGGTCATCAGGTTGCGGCCGGGCCGGGCACCCACCTGGTCGAGCGCAGGCTCGTCCTCGAGGCAGAAGCCGGTGTCGACGACGACCTGGCCGTGTCGCCGGGCCACCTCGAGCAGGCCCTCGACGACGCCGCGACGGATCTCGACCCACCGGTCGGCCCGCGGGAGCCCGGTCACGACGCTGAGCCGGTGGTCGAGCGAGCGCTGGACGCCGGCGAACCGCTCCGCGAGCTGGCCGCCGACGACCATCCGGGCGGCCGCGAGCAGGCCGGAGACCTCGTCGACGATGCCGAGCTGTTGGGCGACGGCGCCACCCCAGGGGTCGCCGTCCACGAGGATCGTGCGGTGCCGGCGGCCGAGCTCGGCCGCCACGCCGACGGCCACCGTCGTCCGGCCGGGGCCACCCGCCGGCCCCCACACGGCGGTGACGCGGCCGGGGCGCGCGGTCGGGGCGACCGCCTCGCCGTCCAGCGAGGCGTCGCCCTGCCCCGGCTGGTCCTCCGCCGTCACCGCCTCGGCCAGCCCTTCGAGCGCCTCCTGCCGGACGATGCTGCGGATCCCGGTCCGGCCGGCGGCCAGGGTGGCGGCGTCGGCGTCCGGGCCCGCGGGAGTGACGGCCACGGGACGTACGCCGTGGGCGCGGAGGTGGTCGACGGCGGCAGCGTCGAGGCCGGGGGCGTCCACCCCCACGACAGCCACGTCGGCCTGGCCGGCCGAGGCCGTCGCCAACAGGTCGGCGACGTCGACACATCGCTTGAGGACCACCACGTCGGGGCGCTCACCCAGCAGTGCCAGGGCCGGGGACTCCCACCCCGCGCCGGCGGCGAGCACCAGGACCACGACCACCGGCTCAGCCCCTCGCGAGGACGGTGACCGTCGGCGCCTGGAGCCGCGCCAGCAGGCCGAACCAGCGGTCGGCCTCCTCCTGGCTGACCGCCAGCACCAGCTGCTGGTCACCGGTGAGCTCGTCGGCGGCCGGTGCGGTCACCACCGCGACCTCGGCCAGCGCTGCCTCCGCGCACCCGGAGCACCGCCCGTCGGAGCGGAGGTAGACGTCGACGACCGATCCCGCGCCCACGTCGGGCGGGACGGCGCCCGGCGGCACGGTCACGGGGAGCTGCAGCACCCCGGCCTCCTGGCTGGTCCCGGTGGCCGACCGCGCGAGCAGCTCGCCCCCGCCGACGCCCTGGACCAGCCGCAGGTCGGCCGGCAGCGCCCGGTCGGCCGCGAAGTAGAGGGAGAGGTCGGCCGGATCGACGAACCGGACCCGACGGGCGACGAGGTCCTCGGGGCCCACCTCGTCCCCGGCGGCCATGTCGCCCACCGCGGCCCAGACCGGCACCGACTCGTCGGCCGCGGCCAGCAGCCGGGACCCGGCCACCACGGACAGCACGACGATGAGCACACCGATCCAGAGCCGAGGGTCGCGCCAGCCCGGCGTGGTGGCGCGGGTGGCGGCAGGCGGCGTCGACGTCGTGAGGTCCCCGAGACTGGTCACCGGGACATCATGGACCGGAAGCGGGCCGGGGGCACGCCGTTCTCCACAGGGA
Source organism: Nocardioides euryhalodurans (assembly GCF_004564375.1). Lineage (NCBI taxonomy): Bacteria > Bacillati > Actinomycetota > Actinomycetes > Propionibacteriales > Nocardioidaceae > Nocardioides > Nocardioides euryhalodurans. The sequence goes on along the minus strand of NZ_CP038267.1, from coordinate 3,424,810 downwards.
GGGCGGCCCAGCCTGTCCGCGACCCTGCCGGTGGTGCCACCATGGGGTCATGCCCGGTGCGCCCCGCTTCCTCACCCTGGCCGACGTGGCGGAGGTCCTCAACACCTCCAGCGCACAGGTCTACGCCCTGGTGCGACGCGGCGACCTCCCGGCGATCAAGATCGGCGGCCGCGGCCAGTGGCGGGTCGAGGCCAACCAGCTCGAGGACTACATCACCCGGATGTACGCCGAGACCCGCGACTTCGTCAGCAGCCACCCCTTCGTCGATCCCGAGGGGCAGCCGATCGAGGCGGAGGACGGCCCGGCGGTGCCCTAGGAGACGGGCCTAGCCGGTCTCGGCGCCGAGCGTCACCGAGACGACCTGCTCGTCGCCGTCGCGGGTGAGCGTGAAGTCGATGGTCTCGCCCGGCTGGTAGGACCGGATCGCCACGATGAGGCTGATCCCGTCGGTCACGCGCTGGCCGTTGACCTCGGTGACGACGTCCCCCTCCTGCAGTCCGCTGGCCTCGGCCGGGGTGTCGGCGAGCACCTGGTCGATCCGGGCACCGTTGACGTTGCTCTCGCCCCCCGTCTGGACCTGTGCGCCGATCACCGGGTAGCGGGCCTCCCCGGTCCGGAGGATCTGGTCGGCCGTGACCCGGACCTGCTCGATCGGGATCGCGAAGCCGACCCCGATGTTGCCGGAGCGACCACCGAGGGCGCTGCCGGTCGTGGCGATGGCGCTGTTGACGCCGACCACCTGGCCCTGCAGGTTGACCAGCGGCCCCCCGGAGTTGCCCGGGTTGATGGCCGCGTCGGTCTGGACCGCGTTGATGTAGGAGGAGTCGTTGGCCGAGTCGCCGGTCGTGACCGGCCGGTTGAGGGCGCTGACGATGCCCGAGGTGACGGTGGAGCTGAGGCCCAGCGGCGACCCGAAGGCCACGACCGACTCGCCGACGGCCAGCCTCCGGGAGGCGCCGAGGGCCGCAGGCGGGAGACCGCGCGCGTCACGGGCGTAGAGCACCGCGAGGTCGTAGACCGCGCTGCGGCCGACGACCTCGACGTCGTAGCGGTTGCCCTTGTCGTCGACGACCTGGATCAGGCCGTCGTTCTCGTCGGCCTGCTGGACGACGTGGTTGTTGGTGATGATGTGGCCCTGCCGGTCCAGCACGAAGCCGGAGCCCGTGGCGCCGCCCTCGGCTCCGTCGTACTCGGCGAGGATCTGGACCGTGCTCGGGAGCAGCTGGTCGGCGACGGCGACGAGCGAGCGGTTGCCGCCGGCGAGGGGTGCGTCCTCACGGGTCTGGACGCCCTGGAGGCCGTCGCTCACGGTGCCGGGACCGAGGCTGTCGAGGTCGTCGACCAGGACCGCCCCGCCGATGCCGCCGAGCAGGCCGATCACCAGCGCGAGCCCTGCGACCGCGGGCCAGACCCAGCCGGCGACGCGGCTGCCGCCCTGGGGCGTGGCGAGCGGCTGGGTCGGAGGCGCCTGCCAGTGCCCCGGAGGGGCCTGGTGGACGGGCGGCAGCCAGGACGCGCCCGCGGAGGGGGTACGCACGATCGGCTGCGTGGGCTCGCCGGCATCGGACGGGTCCGCCCGGTGCTGGCCCTCGTGGTGGTCGCTCACCCGCACAGTCTCCCCCAGGGGCGGTGACATGCCCAACCGCGGATCTGCGAGGTGGCGCCCACGGCCCGGCGCCCCGGGAGACCTACTCCTGCGGCGTGAGGGCGCCGCCCCGCTCGGGCACGGGCACCCGCACCGGTGCCGGCCGGGGCGCGTCGGTGCCGACGCCCGACAGGTTGGTCACCGGGGCCCGGCGGTCGGGGGCCGGGGCGTCCGGCCCCGTCACCAGGCCGAACGCGAGCACGCCCAGCACGGCGACGCCGGCGGCGGAGCCGCCGAGCACGGCGAGACCGGGCCGCCGCCGGGGGTCCTCGAGCAGCGACGGCTCGGGACCGGTGGCCCCGGGACCGACCAGCAGCGCTCCCTTGAGGTGGGACGGCGCGCACGCGCCGCCGCCGAGGCCGGCGAGGCGGCTCTTGACCCAGCCCTCGCGCTCGACCGCGTCGCGGCAGACGTGGCACAGGTGGACGTGGCTCCAGGCCCGTTCTGCCTCCGTCGCGGACAGCTGCCCGTCGAGCAGGGCGCTGACCCGGGTGCCGAGGTGGCCCATCACGACGCCCCCTCCGCGGCCAGCGACGGTCCGGAGTAGCGCACCCGGCCCGCGGCCGGTGCCCGGTGGGCGAGCGCCCGTCGGAGCATCGCGCGGCCGCGGTGGATCCGGGACCGCACGGTGCCGAGCTTGGCGTCGAGGATGTCGGCGATCTCCTCGTACGTCAGCCCCTCGACGTCGCACAGCACCACGGCGGCGCGGAACTCGGGCGGGAGCGACGCGAGCGCCTGCTCCACGTCGTCGTCGAACATCCGGTCGGCGACGGCCGAGTCGGGCGCCGGTCCGGGGCTGCGCAGGAGGCCGGCCCGCTCGTCGGAGAGCGCATCGAAGCGGATCCGCTGCTTGCGGCGCGCCTGGTCGAGGAAGAGGTTGGTGGTGATGCGGTGCAGCCAACCCTCGAAGGTGCCGGGCGTGTAGGTGTCGAGGCTGCGAAACACCCGGACGAAGACCTCCTGGGTGAGGTCCTCGGCGTCGAACCTGTTGCCGGTGAGCCGGTAGGCCAGCCGGTAGACGCGGTCGGAGTGGCGCTCGACCACCTCGTCCCAGGTCGGGACGGGGTCGGGACCCTTCTCGGGTGACTCCATGGGCGTGACCTTCGAGGTGAACAGCGGTGGACTCCTCAGGCTAGGACCAGGTTCTGAGAGCAACCTGTGAGTGGCGACGCCCTCCCCAACGAGCCGCGGGCGGCGCGTGTTCCCGGCAGCACGCGATAGGGTCGTGACCGCTCGACCGCGCCCCCGGGCGCCCTACCCAGGAGGCCACCATCACCAGCCCGATCAAGCCCGCCAGTTGGTCCTACGCGGAGGCCTTCGTCGGAGAGGACGAGGTCCTGGCTGCCGCCCGGTCGCGCGCCGAGGAGGTGGGGGTCGCCCCCATCGGTCCCGGCGGTGGCGCCGCGCTGCAGTTCCTCGCCTCCGTGCTCGAGGCGCGGGCCGTGGTCGAGATCGGGACCGGTACCGGCGTGTCCGGGCTGTGGCTGCTGCGGGGCATGCGTGCCGACGGCATCCTCACCACGGTCGACATCGAGGCCGAGCACCAGCGCCTGGCCAAGCAGTCCTTCAGCGAGGCCGGCATCGCCTCGCAGCGGGCCCGCACCATCCCCGGCGCGGCGCTCGACGTGCTGCCGCGGCTGACCGACGGCCACTACGACCTCGTCTTCTGCGACGGCGACAAGACCGAGTACGGCGCCTACCTCACCGAGGCGCTGCGGCTGCTGCGCCCCGGCGGCGTGGTGGCCTTCGACAACGCCCTCTGGCACGACCGCGTGGCCGACCCGGCCCAGCGCGACGAGGAGACCGTGGCCATCCGCGAGCTCGGGAAGCAGGTCGCCGAGGACGACGACCTGGTCGCGGTGCTGCTGCCGGTGGGCGACGGGCTGCTGGCGGCCAAGAAGGTCTGGACGCCCGAGGCGGGCGACTGAGCCTCGCGAGGCGTCAGAAGCGGCTGGCGGCCCGGAACCCGTCCTGGCCCTCGGCCACGGCCACGACGTCGCACTCCTCGATGAGGATCGGCGGGCTGCCGATGATCTTCGAGCCCGGCGCCTCCGGCGCGCCCTGGGCGAAGGTGCGCTGGAACTCGGCGCGCTCCTCGTCGCCGGCGAAGACGTAGCAACCCTCGAACCACTGGCCCGGCCGCATCCGCCAGGTCTTGAAGTGCAGTCCGCCCATGCCGGTGAAGCGGGCGTGCGAGCTGTCGGCGACGTACGCCTCGAGCTCCGCCGCGACGTCGTCACCGGCGTCCTCGAGGGACCAGCGCACGGTGAGCCCCTTCACCGGACGACCCCGTCGAGCGGGTCGGGCCCGGTGAGCCACCCGAGCAGGACGCGGGCGCCGAACCCGGTGGGGCCGGCCGTCCACTCGTGGCGGTCGCTCGGGGCGTCGCCGACCGAGGCGACGTCGAGGTGCGCCCAGGGGACCTGGCCGACGAAGTGCTGGAGGAAGAGCGCCGCGCTGATCGCCCCGGCGTGCTTGGGGCCGTTGTCGGCGTCGGCGACCTTCGACTCGAGGTACTGCTCGTAGTCGCCGACCAGCGGGAAGCGCCACAACGGCTCCCCCGCCTGGTCCCCGGCCTCGCGCAGCACGTCCGCGAGCCCGTCGCGGTTGGCGAAGAACCCGCCGACGCTCTGCCCGAGCGCGACCTTCATGGCGCCGGTGAGGGTCGCGACGTCGACCACGACAGCCGGGTCGAGCTCCGCCACGGCGTACGCGAGGGCGTCGGCCATCACCAGCCGCCCCTCGGCGTCGGTGTTGGTGACCTCGGTGGTGCGGCCGCCGTAGTGGCGGAGCACGTCGCCGGGGCGCATCGCGTCGCCACCGACGGCGTTCTCGGCCGCCGCGACCAGGCCCGTGACGCGGACCGGGCAGTCGAGGGCGGCGAGCGCGGCCAGCACGGACAGCACCACGGCGCCGCCGGTCATGTCGCGCTTCATGGTGGTCATGCCCTCGGCCGGCTTGATCGAGAGCCCGCCGGTGTCGAAGGTGATGCCCTTGCCGACCAGGACGACCCGGGGCGCCTTGCGTCCCCCGCGGGGGACGTAGTCGAGGCGGATCAGCCGGGGTGGGGTCGCCGAGGCCTGACCGACGCCGACGATGCCGCCGAACCCCTCGGCCGCCAGCCTCTTCTCGTCCCACACCGTGACGTCGAGGCCCGCCTCCTGGGCGATCTCCTCGGCCTGCTCGGCCAGCCACTGGGGGTTCTTGATGTTGGACGGGACGGTCGCGAGCATCCGGGCGCGCCAGCCCGCCCCGCCGAGGGTGATCCCGCGGTGGAGGGCGACGGCGAGGTCGGCGTCGTCGGGGAGGCCCGCCAGCACCACCTGCTCGACCGGCCGGTGCTCCGGCCCGTCGGAGCGCATGTGGAACCCGAAGGACCCCAGCGTCAGCCCGACCACGAACGCGGTCAGCCCCTCCGCGTCGCAGACCGCCGCGACCGAGGTGGCGACCGACGACCGGTCGCGGACCGCGCGGGCCAGCGCGGCTCCGGCGCGGCGGAGGTCCTGGGCGGACTGGTCACCGACACCGACGAGCAGCACCAGCCGCAGCGCGGCGTTGTCGGCCGACCCGAGCGGCACCGGGCAGGTCGTGACCTCACCGGTCCGGCCGGTGGCCTGCTGGGACTCCAGCAGGCCGAGCAGGTCGAGGTCGAGCGCCTCCGCGAGCGCGTCGGCGCCGGGCCCCAGCAGCGGTGCACCGTCGTCGGTCGCCGGGACCACCGGCAGGGCGACGACCTCGACCCCGGAGACGGCGTGCGGCGCGAGTGCGCTGAGCGCGAACTCCGGTGGCGAGACCTGGGCGGGCAGGGACAGGGGCAGGGTGTTGGGCACGGTGTCAGCCGGTGACGCCCTCGAGCGCCTCCCGCAGTGCTGTTGCCTCGTCGGCGTTGAGTTCCACCACGAGCCGGCCGCCCCCCTCGAGCGGGACGCGCATCACCAGGCCGCGTCCCTCCTTGGTGACCTCCAGCGGACCGTCGCCCGTCCGGGGCTTCATCGCCGCCATCCGCGCACCTCTTCCTTGACGTATTTCCCCAGGACCGGCCGCCCTGAGCGGCGCAGCCGTGTCGTACTCCGGTCCATTATCCCTCATGAGTGAGGTGATGCCGACCACAGGGCTGGCACACTCCCTCCATGCACGCTCGGTCCGCGCTGTTCGACGTCTACGGCGATCACCTGCGCGGACGCGGCAGCAGGGCGCCCGTCGCGGGTCTCGTGCACCTCCTCGAGCCGGTCGGGATCCAGCCCCCGGCGGTGCGGACCGCGATCTCGCGGATGGTCGCGCAGGGCTGGCTCGAGCCGGTCCACCTGCCCGCCGGGCGTGGCTACCGTGCGACGGACCGGGCGATCCGATGGCTGGACGACGCCGGTGCGCGGGTCTACCGGCGCGACGAGCAGTCGTGGGACGGGCACTGGCAGCTCGCCCTCGTCGAGCCCCCGCCCGACCGAGCGGCGCGGGCGCGGCTGCGCGCCGACCTCGCCTTCGTCGGGTACGCCGAGGTCGCACCGCAGGCCTGGATCAGCCCCTACCAGCGGGCCGAGCTCGCCGAGGTGCTGCAGCGGGCCGGCACCACGGCCCGCGTGGTGCGCGCCGACGACATCTCCCCGAGCCCGGTCGACGCGTGGGACCTCGACGCGCTCGACGCGGCGTACCGCGCCTTCATGGCGTACGCCGACCGGTTGCTCGGCGGGGGTGAACAGACCGACGACCCCGACCGGACCGCCTTCGCCGCTCGCTTCCAGCTCGTGCACGAGTGGCGCAAGTTCCTCTTCACCGACCCCGGGCTGCCCGCCGAGCTGCTCCCGGCCGGCTGGAGCGGCCATGCGGCCGCCGAGCTCTTCACCAGCGAGGCGACGCGGCTCAAGCCGGCGGCCGACCGCTACGTCGCACGCTGCCTGGATTGATCGCGCCCGCGTCAGCGGGTGCGATCGATGGTGGTCGAGCAGCGAGCGCGGCTGAGGCACGAAGCCGCGACCTCGCGTGTCGAGACCCGGTGAGGTACGCACCCACCTCACGCCACCCAGCCGGTGCGGCAGACTGCGGCCATGACCACCGACCCCGTGCTCGTCGACGTGATCGACGGCGTCGCCACCGTCACCCTCAACCGTCCCGACGCGATGAACAGCCTCGACGTCGCCACCAAGGAGGCGTTGCTCGAGGCCGTGCGCGCGGTCGCCGAGGACGCCGCGGCCCGCTGCGTCGTCCTGACCGGGACCGGTCGCGCCTTCTGCGTCGGCCAGGACCTCAAGGAGCACATCCAGATCCTGCAGAGCGGCTCCACCGACACGCTGTTCAGCACCGTCGACGAGCACTACAACCCGATCGTCACGGCGCTGGCGACGATGCCCAAGCCGGTCATCGCCGCGGTCAACGGGGTCGCGGCGGGCGCCGGGGCGAGCCTCGCGTTCGCGTGCGACCTGCGGTTCCTCGCCGACACGGCCGGGTTCAACCTCGCCTTCGCCGGGGTCGCGCTGTCGTGCGACACCGGCGCCAGCTACCACCTGCAGCGCCTGGTCGGCCGCGCCCGGGCGATCGAGCTGCTCTACTTCCCGCGCACGGTCCCGGCCGAGGAGGCGCTGACCCTGGGGCTGGCCACCCAGGTCGTGCCGGCCGACGAGCTGCCCGACCTGGTCGCCAGGACCGCCGCCGGCCTGGCGGCGGGGCCCACGGTGGCGCTGGGCGCGATGCGCCGCGCGGTCGCGTACGCCGCCGGCCACTCCTTCGAGGAGGCGCTGGAGTTCGAGAGCGAGATGATGACGCTCACCGGCGCGACCGCCGACCACGCAGCCGCCGTCCAGGCGTTCGTGGCCAAGCAGAAGCCGGTCTTCGAGGGCCGCTGAGGGCTCAGCGCGGGACGCGCACCCGACGGGCGCCGAAGACGTCGAGCACCCGGTTGGGGGCGGTGCGGCGCATCATCCGACGCGACGGCGAGGAGCCGTACTCGACGGTCAGCGCGGCCCCGTCGTGCCGGTGGTTGTACCAGCTGGTCATGGTGCCGTGGCAGACCCCACCGCAGTCGAAGACCTTCTTGGGGAGCTTGAGCTTGCGGGCCACCCGACGTGCGAACCGCCGGTTCTTGGTGTCCTGGTCCACGCCGTAGAGCGGCTGGTGGAAGCTGAGGATCCGCCGGGGTTGCACGCGGTTGAGGAACCGGATCACCGCACGCGTCTCCGGCTCGGACTTCGGCCGCGGCCCGGACTCGTAGGCACCGTCGAGGTCGGCCCAGCGGTAGGGGAAGTTGCGGTTGAGGTCGACGCCGCGCGCGTTCTTGCGGGTCCCGCGCGCCGCGCCGTCGGGGTTGAAGGTGGGGATCACCCACAGGTCCACGCCCCGGATGGGTCGCCGGTCCTTGAGCGACCAGAGGATCTGGCGGGTCGCCCGCTCGTCGCCGTGCATGGTCGAGATCAGCACGACCTTCGGCTTGCCCCGCTCCCCCAGCCGGTAGGCCATGATCGGCCGCCCGCGCACCGACTCGCCCAGCTTGCGACGACCGACGACGGCATCGGCCTTCGCAGCCGCCGTCGTGGCGAGACCGCTGGCCACCGGGGCGGCGGCCGTCGTCGCGGGCGGTGCCGCGGTCACCACCAGCGCCGCGGCGAGGAGGGCACCCAGCGGCGCGCGGAACCGGCCGGTCACACCAGCGACCCGGCGTACGCGTAGGTGAAGACCAGGACGCCCACCAGCATCCCGACGTGGGCCAGGACCGAGAGCCCGGGGCCCTCGGACCAGGTGTCCTCACGGGCCTGCGTGGCGTGCTTGCCGCGGCTCGGGAGCCAGCGGACCAGGATCAGCAGGCCGACGAGGGCGGTGATCCACCAGAACGTCAGGGCGATGATGCCGGCCAGGGAGCCGCCCAGCGCGGTGTCCTCGCCCGCGACCAGGTAGGCGACCCAGCTGAGGAGGGCCAGCACACCGGCGACCGTGTGGACGTTCAGGAGCAGGGTCCCGACCTCGAGCCGGCCCGCGCCACCGCCCTCCTTGCCCAGCCGCAGCCGGGTCAGCACCACGACGACGGCAGCGAGCGCGGTGAGGATGTAGACGACGACCTCGATGGACACGGGGGCAGTGTGCCCTAGGGCGTGTCGGCCTCGCCACGACCCCGCGTGTCGGTGCCGCCCTCGCGCTCGCGCGCGAGCCGGTCGAGGAGCGCGTCGACCTCCGACATGCGGTAGCCGCGGAACGCCAGCGAGAAGCGCACCCGACGCAGGTCGTCGGCGCTGACCGGTCCGCTCGCCGGCACCGTCGCGTCGGGGCGGTCGTCGTACGTCGTGGACATGGGCTCACCCCGGCCGGCCGCCACCGCGGCGATGCCGCCGAGCGCCAGCACGACGAGGACGGCGAAGACCCAGGTCATCGGGGGTTCACCTCACTCGGCACGGTGGGCGGGCGGGATGGGGAGGTCCTCGTCGCGGGCCCGCACCATGAGCTCGACCGCCTGGTCGACGTCGTCGGTGAGGACCAGCATCGACAGGTCGGACTCGTTGATCTTGCCCTCCGCCAGGACGGTGTCGCGCAGCCAGTCGATCAGCCCCTGCCAGTAGCTGACGCCGAGCAGCACCACCGGGAAGGAGGTGACCTTGCGGGTCTGCACCAGGGTGAGCGCCTCGAAGAGCTCGTCGAAGGTGCCGAGGCCGCCCGGGAGCACGATGAACCCCTGGGCGTACTTGACGAACATCGTCTTGCGGGCGAAGAAGTAGCGGAAGTCGATGCCGAGGTCGACGTAGTCGTTGAGGCCGGCCTCGAAGGGGAGCTCGATGCCGAGACCGACCGAGACTCCCCCGGCCTGGCTGGCGCCCTTGTTGGCCGCCTCCATGGCACCTGGCCCGCCGCCGGTGATGACCGCGAACCCGGCGTCGGCCACCTTGCGGCCCACCTCCTCGCCGATGGCGTAGAACGCGTGGTCCCGCGGCGTACGGGCCGAGCCGAAGACGCCGATCGCCGGTCCGAGCTCGGCCAGGGCGCCGAAGCCCTCGACGAACTCGGCCTGGATCTTGAGCACCCGCCACGGATCGGTGTGCACCCAGTCGCTGGGCCCGCGGGAGTCGAGCAGCCGTTGGTCGGTGGTGCCCTCGTCGACGGCGTCGCGCCGCAGGGTGACCGGTCCCTTGGACTTGCTCCTCATGCGCTGCCTCCGAGCCAGTCGCGGAGCTGCCGCTCGCAGCGCTCGATGTGCTCGACCGGGACGTGCTCCTCCTGCTTGTGGGCCAGCATCGGGTCCCCGGGCCCGAAGTTGACGGCCGGCACGCCGAGCGCGCTGAACCGAGCGACGTCGGTCCAACCGAACTTGGGCTTGACCGGGCCGCCGACGGCGTCCACGAACTCCTTGGCCGCCGGGAGGCCCAGACCGGGCAGCGCGGCCGGGGCGCTGTCGGTGACGGTCACCTCGAAGCCCTCGAAGAAGTCACGGAGGAACTGCTCGGCCGCGGCCTCGGAGCGGTCGGGGGCGAAGCGGTGGTTGACCACGACCACGCACTCGTCCGGCAGCACGTTGCCGGCGACCCCGCCGTGGATGAAGACGGCGTTGAGCCCCTCGCGGTACTCCAGCCCGTCGATCACGGGCTTGCGCGGCTCGAAGGCGTTCAGCCGGGCCAGCACCTCGTGGGCGCCGTGGATCGCGTTGACCCCGTTCCAGCTCCGGGCGGCGTGCGCGCGCTCGCCGGTCGTCCGGACGTCGACCCGCATCGTGCCCTGGCAGCCCGCCTCGACGGCCGCGCCCGAGGGTTCCATGAGGATCGCGAAGTCGGCGGCCATCAGGTCGGGGTCGCTCTCGCTGAGCAGCCGTAGCCCGTTGAACTCGTCCTCGATCTCCTCGGCCTCGTAGAGGATGAACGTGAGGTCCCGGTTGGGCTCGGGCAGCGTGGCCGCCAGCCGGAGCAGGACGGCGTCCCCGCTCTTCATGTCACAGCTGCCGAGGCCGTGGAGGATGCCGTCCTCGAGCCGGGACGGCAGGTTGTCGTTGAGCGGGACCGTGTCGATGTGGCCGGCGATGACGACCCGCTCGGCCCGGCCGAGATCGGTGCGGGCCACGATCGTGTGGCCGCGCCGCGTGACGGTGAGGTGGGGAAGGCCGCGCAGCGCCTGCTCGATCGCGTCGGCGATCGCCTGCTCGTTGCGGCTGACCGACTCGATGTCGACGAGCTGGCGGGTGAGGGTGACGGCATCGGCGGTGAGGTCGAGGGTCATGGCTCCATCCAACCAGCCGCCGGAACCACGGGGGACCTTGTGCGGACCCTCCGGTGGGGAGCAGCATGACCGAGCGACCTCCCGAGCCGGGCGACGAGTCCCCGCCGGAGCCGAGGCCGCTCACGGAGGGGATGAGGGCGATGGGTCGTACGCGCAGGTTCACGAGGGGCTGCCTCGCGGCGGCGGTCGCGGCGCTGATGGCGGTGACGGCAGCCTCCGCACCCGCCGCCCAAGGGAGCCCGGACCGCAGCGCTGCCCCGCGCGAGCTGGGGGTCGCGACGTACAACGTGTACCTCGGCGCCGACCTGACCCCGCTCTTCGCCGCCGGCAACCAGCAGGAGTTCGTCGCGGCCGCGGCGGCCGTCTACGCGCAGATGGAGTACACCGACTTCCCGCGCCGTGCCGAGGCGATCGCCGACCAGATCGGGGCCCACGAGCCCGAGGTGCTCGGCCTGCAGGAGGTCGCGCTCTGGCAGAAGGGCCCGCTCGGCGGACCGCTCGGGACCACGTACGACTTCCTGGAGGTCCTGCTCGACGCGCTGGCGGCCCGCGGCATGGACTACGAGGCGGTGGCCACCAACGCCAACTTCGGGACCACGCAGCCGGTCCCGATCAGCGCCACCGAGCAGGTGTCGTTCCTCGACCGCGACGTCATCCTGGTCCGCACCGACTCCCGGCTGAAGGTGAGGAACGCGCAGTCAGCGCTCTTCGACGCCGCGCTGACGCTGCCGTCCGCGATCGGACCGATCACGGTGCCGCGCGGCTACTCCACGGTCGACGTGAAGGTGCGGGGCAAGTGGGTCCGGGTGGCCAACACCCACCTCGAGGCGTTCGGGGGGAGGTTCGTCCGCGAGCTCCAGGGGCGGGAGCTGATCGCCGCCCTCGCCGGGTCGCCGTACCCGGTGGTCGTGCTGGGCGACCTGAACACCTGCCCGGAGAACACCGACCCGTGCACGCTCGACGACACCTACGAGGACGTCGTCGGCGCCGGCTACGTCGACGCGTGGGCCGAGCTCAACGGCATCCAGGGCGGCTGGACCTCCGGCCAGAGCGCCACCCTCGACGACCCGGACGAGATCACCCACCGGATCGACTACGTCCTGCACCGGGGCGCCGGCCTGCGCGCCACCGAGGTGGAGGTGATCGGCGAGGAGGAGGCCGACCGCACCGGCGGCACGCCGAACCTCTGGCCCTCCGACCACGCCGGCGTGGTCGCCACCATCGTCCGGGCGCGGCCGGGTCGGCACGTCCACGACTGAGCGCGTCGCGCCGACCCGCCGGGCTCAGGCGCGCGCGACGGCCACCGAGGTCTCGCCGGAGCCCTCGTAGACCACCGACGTCGCGAGTGTCTCGCTCGCCAGGAGCTCCTCGTGGGTGCGCGCAGCCGCGAGCACGTCGTCGGGTCCGGCGACCGTGAGCGTGATCCGGTCGGAGACGTCGAGGCCGGCGTCGCGGCGGGCCTGCTGCACCGAGCGCACCAGGTCGCGGGCGACCCCCTCGGCCTCCAGCTCGGGGGTGACGGCGAGGTCGAGCACCACGAAGCCGCCGCGGGGCAGCATCGCCGTGGCCGCGTCGCCCGCGGAGGCGCCCGCCACGGTCTCGAGGGAGTACTCGCCCTCCTGAAGCTCGAAGCCACCGCTGGTGACCGTGCCGTCGGCGGCCACCGACCAGTCGCCGGACTTGGAGCCCACGATGGCGGCCTGCACGTCGCGGCCCAGGCGGGGACCCGCGGCGCGGGCGTTGACCGTGAGTCGCTGCTCCACGGCGTACGCCGCAGCCTCCTCGGAGCCGGCCTGCACCAGCCGGACCTGCTTGACGTTGAGCTCCTCGGCGAGGATCGGCTCGAAGCCCGCGAGGGCCGAGGCGTCGTCGACCACGAGGGTCAGCGAGGCCAGCGGCAGCCGGGTCCGCAACGCGTGGGCCTTGCGGAGGGCGAGCCCCGTCGAGGCCACGTCACGCACCTCGTCCATCGCGGCGACCAGCTTGCCGTCGGCGGGCAGCTCCTCGGCCGAGGGCCAGTCGGTGAGGTGGACCGACCGGCCGCCGGTCAGGCCGCGCCAGACCTCCTCGGTCACCAGCGGCATCAGCGGGGCCGTGACGCGGCAGACAGTCTCGAGCACCGTGTAGAGGGTGTCGAAGGCCTCCGGGCTGTCGCCCCAGAAGCGGTCGCGCGAGCGGCGGATGTACCAGTTGGTGAGCACGTCCAGGAAGGTGCGCGTCGTGTCGCACGCGCTCGCCACCTCGTAGTCGTCGAGCTGACGGGTCATCTGCTCGACGTACTGCCGGAGCTTGGCGAGGACGTAGCGGTCCATCACGTGCTCGGAGCCGGTCCGCACGGCGGCGTCGTGGCCGGCGGCGTTGGCGTAGAGCGCGAAGAAGTACCAGCTGTTCCACAGCGGGATCAGCACCTGCCGCACCGACTCGCGGATGCCCTGCTCGGTCACCACGAGGTTGCCGCCACGCAGGATCGGGCTCGACATCAGGAACCAGCGCATCGCGTCGGCGCCGTCGCGGTCGAAGACCTCCCGCACGTCGGGGTAGTTGCGCAGGCTCTTGGACATCTTCTGGCCGTCGGAGCCGAGCACGATGCCGTGCCCGATGCAGGTGGCGAACGCCGGCCGGTCGAAGATGGCGCCGGCCAGCACGTGCAGCGTGTAGAACCAGCCGCGGGTCTGGTTGATGTACTCGACGATGAAGTCGCCCGGGAAGTGGTGCTCGAACCAGTCCTGGTTCTCGAACGGGTAGTGCACCTGGGCGAAGCTCATCGAGCCCGAGTCGAACCACACGTCGAGCACGTCGGTGACGCGACGCATCGTCGACCGGCCGGTCGGGTCGTCGGGGTTGGGACGGGTCAGCTCGTCGACGAACGGCCGGTGCAGGTCGGGGTTGCCGTCCTGGTCGAGCGGGAGCCGTCCGAAGTCGCGCTCGATCTCCTCGAAGGAGCCGTAGACGTCGATCCGGGGGTACGCCGGGTCGTCGGACTTCCACACCGGCACCGGCGAGCCCCAGAACCGGTTGCGGGTGATCGACCAGTCGCGGGCGTTGGCCAGCCACTTGCCGAAGATCCCGTCCCGAATGTGGTCGGGGACCCAGCGGATCTCCTGGTTGAGCTCCAGCAGCCGCTCCTTGACCGCGGTGACCTCCACGAACCAGGACGAGACGCCCTTGTAGATCAGCGGCTGCTTGCAGCGCCAGCAGTGGGGGTAGGAGTGGTCGTACGACTCCCGCCGCAGCAGCACCGTGCCGGGCGTGACGCTCGCAGCCCCGGCGCGATCACCGCGCGTCGCCGCCTTGAGGTGGTCGATGATGTGGAGGTTGGCGTCGAAGACCAGCATCCCCGCGTAGTCGTCGACCGGGTGGGTGAAGCGGCCGTCCTTGCCGACCGGCATCACGGCCTCGATGCCCTCGCGGTCGGTGACCTCCTTGTCGGCCTCACCGAACGCGCCGGCGGAGTGGACCAGGCCGGTGCCGTCCGTGGTGGTCACGAACTCGGAGGCGGCGACCAGCCGGAACGCCTGCGCGTGGCCCTCGAAGTAGGAGAACGGCGGGGTGTAGGTCCGGCCGACCAGGTCGGCGCCGCGGTAGCGGGCGACGATGTCGAACTCCGTGGTCGAGCCGGACGTCAGGCCCAGCTCCCGCGCGTACGCCTCCAGCCTCGGCTCGGCGATCAGGTAGCGGGCGGTCTCGTCGGTCCCCGGCACCGGCGCCTCGACCACGACGTACTCGATGTCCTCGCCGACCATGACGGCGAGGTTCGACGGCAGCGTCCACGGCGTCGTCGTCCACACCAGGGCCAGCACGCCCGCCAGCTCGTCGCCCGTGCCGTCCTCGCCGGGCAGCGGCTCGATCCGGTAGCCGACGGTGACCGCGGGGTCCTGGCGGATGCGGTAGGTCTCGTCGTCCATCCGCAGCTCGTGGTTGGACAGCGGGGTCTCGTCCTGCCAGCAGTAGGGCAGCACCCGGAAGCCCTCGTAGACCAGGCCCTTCTCGTGGAGCTGCTTGAAGGCCCAGATCACCGACTCCATGAAGTCGGGGTTCATCGTCTTGTAGTCGTGGTCGAAGTCGACCCAGCGGGCCTGGCGGGTCACGTAGTCGCGCCACTCGCCGGTGTACTTCAGCACCGACTGGCGGCACGCGGCGTTGAACTTCTCGATGCCCAGCTCGAGGATCTCGTCGGTGGTCTTGATGCCGTTGAGGCGCATCGCCTCCAGCTCGGCCGGGAGCCCGTGGGTGTCCCAGCCGAAGCGGCGCTCCACGCGCTGCCCGCGCATGGTGCGGTAGCGAGGGATCAGGTCCTTGACGTAGCCGGTCAGCAGGTGGCCGTAGTGCGGCAGGCCGTTGGCGAACGGCGGGCCGTCGTAGAAGACGAACTCGTTCTTGTGGCCGTCGTCGTCGACGACCGGGCGCTGCTCGACGCTGGCCCGGAAGGTGTCGTCGGCCTCCCAGTGGGCGAGCACCTGCTCCTCGATCTCGGGGAAGCGCGGCGAGGACGGGACGCTGGTCGCGTCGGTGTGGGAGACCTTGGGGTAGGGCCGGCTGCTCATCGGGCGGTGCTCCTGGCGTCGTCGTCGGGTCGTGCACGAGGACGACGGGAGCCGCGGTACCACCTCGCTTGCCGGTGTCCCGGTGGGGACGCCGACCGCTCATGACGGCTGTGACGGGCCTACCCGTCCGGTTCTACTGGGCCACGGGGGCTGTTCTTCCGGAGGCTCACCGCTGATGACGGCTCGAACGCCTGTCCGCCCAGCGTACGGCGTGCCTGCGCCGGGCCGCCAATCAGTTGCCGCTCCACGCGGACCGGAATCGGCGACGAAAGTCGGTTGTCGGCCGGGCCGGGCTTCGCAAGGGTCGGACCCATGACGGAGCAGCCCGAGCGCAAGGAACCCGACATGTGGGTCGACCCCGAGGACGACCCGCGCAGCCAGGAGGTGACGCGGGGCGAGCGCGACACCGTGCTCGGCTACCTCGACGCCTACCGCAAGACGCTGGTGATGAAGTGCGAGGGGCTGACCCCGGAGCAGCTGGCCACCGCCTCGGTCCCGCCGTCCAACCTCACGCTGCTCGGGTTGGTCCGGCACATGGCGGCCGTCGAGCAGAGCTGGTTCCGCCGGGTCATGGACCGCCACCTCGAGCTGCCGCGCCTCTACGGCAAGGCGCAGGACCGGGACGCCGACTTCACGCAGGTCGAGCCCACCCAGGAGTGCGTCGACGAGGCGTTCGCCTCGCTCGCGCGCGAGGTGTCGTACGCCGAGGACTGGGTCGCCGCCCACGACCTCGACGACCTCGGCGAGCACCCTGACGGCGAGATCGAGCTGCGCGACGTGCTGGTGCACATGGTCGAGGAGTACGCCCGGCACTGCGGCCACGCCGACCTGCTGCGGGAGTGCCTCGACGGTCGCACCGGCCAGTAGCCGGCGCGACCGTCGTCGGCGGGGGTCAGCCGGAGCCGGTCAGGGCATCCGCTCGTAGGCCGGCAGCGTCAGGAAGTCGACGTAGTCGTCGGCGAGCGCGGTCTGCGTGAACGTCGCCCGGGCGTCGCCCCAGCGGCCCGAGGCGAAGGCGTCCTCGCCGACCCGCTCGCGGATCTTGGCCATCTCCTCCTCGACCATCTGCTCGACGAGCTCGCGGGTGACGAGCTGCCCGCCGGCGAGCTCGACGTCGTTGTGGAGCCACTGCCACACCTGGCTGCGGGAGATCTCCGCGGTCGCGGCGTCCTCCATCAGGTTGTTGATGCCGACCGCTCCGGAGCCGCGCAGCCACGACTCGAGGTACTGGATGCCGACGCTGATGTTGCTGCGCAGCCCGGCCTCGGTGATCTCCCCCGGCGTCGACCTCACGTCGAGCAGGTCGGCAGCGGTCACGTGGACGTCCTCGCGGAGCTTGTCGAGCTGGTTGGGCCGGTCGCCGAGCACCTTGGTGAACTCCTCGCGGCACGCCTCGACCATGCCGGGGTGGGCCACCCACGAGCCGTCGAAGCCGTCGCCGGCCTCGCGCGACTTGTCGTCGGCCAGCTTCTTGAACGCGTTGTCGTTGACCTCGGGGTCCTTGCTGGGGATGAACGCCGCCATGCCGCCGATCGCGTGCGCGCCGCGCTTGTGGCAGGTCCGGACCAGCAGCTCGGTGTAGGCCCGCATGAACGGCACCGTCATCGTCACCGAGTTCCGGTCGGGCAGCAGGAAGTCGCGACCGCGGCTGCGGAAGCTCTTGATGACGCTGAACATGTAGTCCCAGCGTCCGGCGTTGAGGCCCGCGGAGTGGTCACGCAGCTCGTAGAGGATCTCCTCCATCTCGAACGCCGCGGGGTAGGTCTCGATCAGCACCGTCGCCCGGATCGTGCCGCGCGGGATGCCGAGGAAGTCCTGGGCGAGGTTGAACGCGTCGTTCCAGAGCCGCGCCTCGAGGTGGGACTCCATCTTGGCGAGGTAGAAGTACGGGCCGCGACCGCGGTCGATCTGCTTCTGGCCGCACGCCGTCAGGTAGAGCGCGAAGTCGACGAGCCCGCCGCCGGGCTGCTCGCCGTCGACCAGGATGTGCTTCTCGGGCAGGTGCCAGCCACGCGGGCGTACGACGATGGCGGGCAGGTCGTCGACGTCGTTGCTCTTGAGCCGGTACTCCTTGCCCTCCGGGCTGGTGAAGTCGAGGTTGCCGGTCAGCGAGTCGAGCAGGTTGAGCGGTCCGTTGACGACGTTCTCCCACAGCGGGGTGTTGGCGTCCTCCTGGTCGGCCAGCCACACCTTGGCCCCGGAGTTGAGGGCGTTGATCGTCATCTTGCGATCGGTGGGCCCGGTCATCTCGACCCGGCGGTCGACCAGGCCGGGCGCGGGCTCGGCCACCCGCCACGAGTCGTCCTCGCGGATGGCGCGGGTCTCCTCGAGGAAGTCGAGGGTGCCGCCCTCGGCGAGGACGCGGAACCGCTCGCCGCGGCGGGCGAGGAGCTCCGCGCGGCGAGGCCCGAGCTCCCGGTGGAGCAGCCCGATCAGCTCCAGGGCCCGCGGGGAGAGGATCTCCTCGTAACGGTCGTGGATCGGGCCGGTGATCTCGATGCCCTCGGGAGTGTCCATGCCGCCTGCCTCGCTTCCATGATGTGAACATTTCCACCACGCGGAACTACCGATCGTGGTGTTGACGACGTTAGGAGCCAATTCAGGGGAGGGCAAGCCCGCGCCCACCCCTGAAGATTTCCGTATCGCGGAACAACGTCATGATCGTCGCCCCGCGAGGGACTCGGCGGCGCCGTGCAGCAGGACGGCCAGGGCGGGGACGGCCTCGGCCGTCACCCGGCTGGCCGGTCCCGACACCGAGACCGCCGAGCTGAGCACCCCGGGGACGGCCACCGCCACGCACCGCACTCCGAGCTCCTGCTCGCCGTCGTCGACCGCGTAGCCCTGCTCGCGCACCAGCCTCATCTCGGCGAGGAACTGGTCGACGTCGGTGATCGTGTGCTCCGTGGTCGCCGGCATGCCGGCCGTGACGACCACCTCCCGCACCTCGTCGTCGGGCAGCTGGGCGAGCAGCACCTTGCCGACACCGGTGCTGTGGGCGTGGACCCGGCGTCCGACCTCGGTGAACATCCGGACGGTGTGGCGGGTCGAGGCGGCCTGGGCGACGTAGACCACCTGGTCCACGTCGAGCATGGCCAGGTTCGCGGTCTCCCCGGCCGCCTCCGCTAGCGCGCGCAGGTGCGGGCTCGCCCAGGCCTCGACGGTCTGTGCGGCGCTGGCCCCGAGCCCGATCAGCCGCGGCCCCAGGGTGTAGCGCCGCGAGGGCATCTGGAGCACGTACCCGTTGGCGACCAGGGTGCGCACGATCCGGTGGATGGTCGGGACGGGCAGCCCCGACTCCGCGGCCAGCCGGCTCACGGCGATCTCGCCGCCCGCCGCCGCCATCAGCTCGAGGACGTCGAAGGCGCGCTCGAGCGACTGGACGCCACCGGAGGGAGCCACCTTGACCGGGTCGCTCGCCACGGCGTGCTCGTCACTGCTCATCAGGCCTCCTCGAGGGCTCCGGCTCCACCGGGTCCGGGCCCAGTATCGACCCGCACCCCGCACGGCCCCGGCACACCCTCCGGGCGGACCGGGTCGTGGCGGGACCTCACGCCCCGGACGACGCTTCCCGGTAGGCGCGCGCCCGGGTGACGTAGGAGGCGGTCCCGCTGCGCATCCGCTCCCGCTCGGCGTCGGTCACGGGACGCTTCACGCGGCCGGGGACCCCGGCCACCAGCGACCCGGGCGGGACCACGGTGCCCTCCAGCACGACCGACCCGGCGGCCACCAGCGACCCGGCGCCCAGCTCGACGCCGTTGAGCAGCACCGCACCCATGCCGACGAGGGCGCCGTCGCCGATGGTGCAGCCGTGGACGACCGCCCGGTGACCGATCGTCACGTCGCGCCCGACCGTGACCGGGAAGGTCGGGTCGGAGTGGAGCACGCTGCCGTCCTGGACGTTGCTGCCCTCCCCGACCTCGATCGGGGCTCCGTCGCCGCGGACCACGGCGCTGAACCACACGCTGGCGCCGGCGCCGAGCCGGACGGCGCCCACGAGGGTCGCCCCGTCGGCCACGAAGGCCTCCGGGTCGACCTCGGGGACCGCGCCTCCGTAGGGGACCAGCCGGGCGCCGGCACCGGTTCCCGTCATCGCAGGACCGGCAGGTCGAGCACCTGGTTGCCGATCACGATCAGCAGCAGCCACGTGACCATGGGCGCGATCGCCACCATCGAGAAGCCCCACTTGAGCAGGCTCCGGTAGACGGCCTCACGGTCGGCCTCGTTGGCGTTCGCCACCACGAGCGCACCCGAGGTGGAGTACGGCGAGGAGTCGACCACCGAGGAGGAGATCGCCAGCGCGGTCACCAGGGCCACGACGCCGAGCACGGCGTCGGGGCCGTCCAGGAACGGCACGGCGAGCGGGATCAGCGCACCGAGGATGCCGGTGGTGGACGCGAAGGCCGAGACCACGCCGCCGACGTACAGGATCAGTAGGGCGGCGATGGTGACCGCACCGAGACCGGCCGCCCAGTCGCCGAGCCAGGTGATGACGTCGCGCTCACCGCTCGGGTCGAGCGCGGGGTTCTGGAGCAGGCTGACGTAGGTCACGATGCCGCAGACCAGGAGGATCGTCGGCCAGGCGATCTCGCCGACCGCGCCCTTGGTGATCGTGGGGTTCGCCAGGCAGAGCAGCGAGCCGATGAGGAAGGAGAAGAAGCCCACGTCGAGCTGCAGGAAGAACGCACCCAGGGTGAGGATGACCATCCCGGCGAGCGTCATCGCCTGGTGGACGTCGAGCGTCGCGGGGGCCTCCGCGCCCGGCTCCGCGTTGCGGGACGCGCTCGACATCGAGGACGACCACTGGCCGGTCTGCTCGGCCGGCCCCTCGCGGAACCGGCTCACCGGCGAGCCGTCCGCCGCGACCAGCTCACCCTCGCCGACGTCGCGGACGCCCACGAGCTGACGCCCGCCGAAGAGGGCGAAGGTGACGAACCCGAGAACGACGTTGAAGACGAGCGAGGCGAGGAACAGGAACAGCGGACTGCCGTCGAGGCCGGCGCCGGCCACCACGTCGTTGGTGATCGAGCCGAAGATGCTCAGCGGGGAGAAGCCGCCCGCGGTGGCGCCGTTGATCACCATCAGGCCCATCAACAGCTGCTTGATGTCGTACTTGCGGGCGAAGGTCATGCCGATCGGGGCGATGATCGCGACGGCCGCAGGCACCACGGCCCCGACGCCGGTCAGGACCGCGGTGACGCCGAAGAACACCCACGGGATCAGGGCCACCCGGCCACCGACGGAACGGACGGCCGCGTGGACCAGCCAGTCCACCGTGCCGTTGTTCTTGGCGATGCCGAAGAGGAACGTGACCCCGGCCAGGGTGATGAAGAGCCCCCCTGGGAAGCCGTCGGCGATCGCGCCGGACTTCTCGTCGAGTGCCTCCGGACTGAACCCGCCGGGCAGCAGCAGGATGCCGAGGACGAAGGCGGCCGAGATGGCGAGCGCGCCCATGTGGATCGGGAGGAACGTGGCGATCAGGAAGATCACCGCGAGCACGAGGAGCGAGATGATGGAGACGGCTTCGAGGGACAAGGGATGAGACCTTCCGAGGGGTTCGGGCTTGCCGCCGGCGTCACCGAGTCGAGCTGCGTATTCCGTCATTTGGAATAGTGACGTCGATCACGCAGCATCACAGCACGCTCGAATACGCTCGTCAACAGGCCGTTGCCGACCTTTGCCGTGGCGGCTAGATTCCACATCCCGAGCGATTTCGCGCTTGACGTCGTACGAGAGGACCCCGGTATGCCCCGCACCACCGGCCGCCACTTCCTGCAGATCCCCGGCCCGACCAACGTCCCCGACGAGGTGCTCGCCGCGATGTCGGCGCCCACCATCGACCACCGCGGCCCGGACTTCGCGGTGCTGGGCCGGGAGGTGCTCGACGGGCTGGGGCCGGTCTTCGGCACCACCGGACCGGTGGTGGTCTATCCGAGCTCGGGAACCGGCGCGTGGGAGGCCGCGCTGGCGAACACCCTCTCCCCCGGCGACACGGTCCTGGCCTTCGAGACCGGCCACTTCGCGCTGCTGTGGCAGTCGATGGCGACGGCCCTCGGCCTGCAGGTCGACCTGGTCCCCGGCGACTGGCGTCACGGCGTGGACCCCGAGGTCGTCGAGGAGCGGCTCCGGGCCGACACCGGCCACGAGGTCAAGGCGGTCTGCGTGGTCCACAACGAGACCTCGACCGGCGTCACCAGCCGGGTGGCCGAGGTCCGGCAGGCCATCGACCGGGCCGGGCACCCCGCCCTGCTGCTGGTGGACACCATCTCCTCGCTCGGCTCCATCGACTACCGCCACGACGAGTGGGGGGTCGACGTCACCGTGAGCGGCTCGCAGAAGGGTCTGATGCTGCCGCCGGGACTCGGCTTCAACGCCGTGAGCGAGAAGGCGCTGGCGGCGTCCAGGACCGCCACGCTGCCCCGTTCCTACTGGGACTGGGAGCCGATCATCGCGGCCAACCAGCGCGGCTACTGGCCCTACACCCCGGCCACCAACCTGCTCTACGGCCTGCGGACCGCGCTGCGGATGCTCGACGAGGAGGGGCTGCCCGAGGTCTTCGCCCGCCATCAGCGGCACGCTGAGGCGACCCGGGCGGCGGTCCGGGCCTGGGGGCTGGAGATCCTGTGCGCCGACGAGCGCGAGCACTCCCCCGTGCTCACCGCGATCCTGCTCCCCGAGGAGCACGACGCCGACGAGGTCCGCCGGGTGATCCTGGAGCGCTTCGACATGTCGCTCGGGGCGGGCCTGGGCCGGGTGGCCGGCAAGGTCTTCCGGATCGGGCACCTCGGCCACTTCAACGACCTGACGCTGGCCGGCACGCTCTCGGGGGTGCAGATGGGGCTCCACCTCGCGGGGGTCCCCGTCAAGGAGGACGGCGTCTCCGTGGCCCTGGCCCGCCTGGAGCAGCCGTGACCCTCCTCGAGCACGACGAGCAGTCGGTCGAGCTGCAGCGCCGCCTCGAGCACGAGCTCGAGGGCGAGGTCGCCTTCGACGACTACACCCGGCACCTGTTCTCGCGCGACGCCAGCATGTACTCCATCCGGCCGCTGGGCGTGGTCTACCCACGCCACGCCGAGGACATCGCGGCCGCCGTCACGGCCGCCGCCGCGCTCGGCGTACCGATCACGCCGCGCGGTGCCGGCACCAGCCTCGCGGGACAGACGGTCGGAGCCGGCCTGGTGCTCGACACCTCCCGCCACCTGGACCGGATCCACGACCTCGACCCCGACGCGCGCACGGCCGTGGTCGACGTCGGGGTGGTGCAGGACCAGCTCAACCTGGCCGCCGCGCCCCACGGGTTGCAGTTCGGTCCCGACACCTCCACCAGCAACCGCGCCACCATCGGCGGGATGACCGGCAACAACTCCGCCGGCAGCGGCAGCCTGCAGTACGGCATGACCATCGACCACGTCCGCGCCCTCGACGTCGTCCTCTCCGACGGCTCGACCGTGCGGTTCGAGCCGGTCGACGAGGCCGAGCGCGCGCGGCGGGCGCGGGCGGACACCCTCGAGGGCCGCCTCTACCGCGGCCTTCCCGAGATCCTGGAGCGTCACGCCCGGTCGGTCGCCGAGGACTTCCCGGCGTTCTGGCGCCGCGCCTGCGGCTACCGGCTCGACCGGCTCGCCGACGACACCCCGTTCGACCTGGCGAAGTTCGTCGTCGGCGCCGAGGGAACGCTGGCGGTGACGACCAGGGCGGTGGTCGACCTGGTCCCGAAGCCGAGGCACGCCGTCTTCGCGGTCGGCCACTTCACCTCGGTCCCGGCGGCCATCGACGCCACCACCGACGCCCTCTCCTGCGACCCCGCCCAGGTCGAGCTGATGGACAAGACGATCCTCGACCTGTCGCGCAGCAAGATCGAGTTCGCCGACCTCGGCAAGAGCCTCGAGGGCGACCCGGCCGCGCTGCTGTTCGTCTCGTTCACCGGCGACGACACCGCCGAGCTGACCGACCGGCTGGACCGGCTGATCGCGCTCTGGCAGAGCAACGGCCACGGCTACCACACGCTCCGGGCGGTGACGCCGGCCCAGCAGGCCGCGCTGCTCAAGGTCCGCAAGTCCAGCCTCGGCCTGCTGATGGCCGCCTCCGTCGGCACCCGGCGCCCGCTGGCGTTCGTCGAGGACACCGCGGTCGACCCGGTGCACCTCAGCGCCTACACGCAGCGCTTCAAGGAGGTGCTCGACCGGCACGGGCTCGAGGCGGGCTTCTACGGCCACGCCTCGGTCGGCTGCCTCCACGTCCGCCCGTTCGTCGACCTCGCCGACCCTGCCCAGCAGGCGGCGATGCGCGCCGTGGCGGTGGAGGTGAAGGACCTCGTGCGGGAGTGCGGCGGCGTCAACTCCAGCGAGCACGGCGACGGGCTCGCCCGCAGCGAGTTCAACCGCGAGCTGTTCGGCGACGACCTCTACGAGGCCATGCGCGAGGTGAAGGGCCTCTTCGACCCCGACAACATCATGAATCCGGGCAAGATCGTCGACGCGCCGGCCATGACCGACCACCTCCGCGACGCGAACCTGCCCGAGCCCGGTCCGCTCCGGACGACGCTCGACTTCGAGGTGGTGGGCGGGATGCGGGGGGCCGCGGACCGCTGCATGAACATCGGCGCCTGCCGCAAGACGACCACCGGGGTGATGTGCCCCTCCTACATCGCCACGAAGATGGAGGAGCACTCCACCCGGGGACGGGCCAACGCCCTGGTCAAGGCCCTCAGCGAGCCGGACCCCGCAGCGGCCCTCGCCGACGACCGCCTCCACGAGGTGCTCGACCTGTGCCTGATGTGCAAGGCGTGCAAGAGCGAGTGCCCGCTCGGCGTCGACATCGCCACCCTCAAGAGCGAGACCCTCTCCCACCGCCACGCTGTGCACGGGACACCGCTGCGCTCACGGGTCTTCGGCGCGATCCGGACCCTGAACCGGCTCGGCTCCGCGACTGCACCGCTCTCGAACCTCCCCGGCCGTACCGCCTGGATGCGGCGCGCGATGGGTCGGGTGATCGGGATCGCGCCCGAGCGGCCGCTCCCGGTGTTCGAGCGGGAGACCCTCCCCCGCTGGTACGGCCGCCGTCGTTCCGTGGCGCCGGGCTCGGCCGGTCCGGTGACCTTCCTGGCCGACTCCTTCACCAGCTTCACCGAGCCCGGGGTCGGCCGGGCGGCCATCGAGCTGCTGGAGGCCGCCGGGCACACCGTACGGCTGGAGAGCGGCGGCTGCTGTGGCCGCGCCAGCCTGTCCAAGGGCCTGGTCGACGACGCGAGGAAGCAGGCGGGTGCGCTGGCACGCCGGCTCTCCGAGGGGTCCGAGGCGGGCTCGCCGATCGTGGGCTGCGAGCCGTCGTGCCTGTTCACGCTGCGTGACGAGCACCGCGCTCTGCTGCCCGAGGACCCGCACGTCCGCGACGTCGGCGGGCGGGTCCGCCAGGTCGAGGAGCTGCTCGCGGAGGCCATCGACGACGGCCGCCTCGTGCTCGACCCCGACTCGTGGCTGGCCGGGCGCAAGGTGCTCTACCACGGCCACTGCCACCAGAAGGCCGAGGTCGGGACCGCCGCCACCGTCGCGCTGCTCGCCAGGATCCCCGGGGCCGAGGTCGCCGAGGTCGACGCCGGCTGCTGCGGCATGGCCGGCTCGTTCGGGTTCGAGGCCGAGCACTACGACGTGTCGATCGAGGTGGGTGAGGACCGGCTCTTCCCCGCCGTCCGGGCCGAGCCCGAGGACACGGTCGTGGCCGCCACCGGCGTCTCCTGCCGGCAGCAGATCCAGCACGGCACCGAGCGACGGGCGCTGCACCCGGTCGAGCTCGTGCGGAGCGCCCTGGTGACCGGGCGGTGAGCACGGGGCAGGTCGTCACCTTCGACCTCTTCTCCGCCCTCATCGACTCACGGACCGGCGGGTCAGCGGCGTTCGCGACGCTGGCGCGACGCCACGGCTGGCCGGTGACGGGCGAGCAGGTCTACGACGCCTGGGACCCCCGCAACAAGGCCGCGCAGCGGGACTGCCCGACGTGGGAACCTTGGCGCGGACCGGCGCTGCGGGCGCTGGTCGCGGCGTACGACGCCCTCGGGATCGGCGGCGACCCGGCGCGGGACCTCGAGACGCTGGTCGGCTCGATGCCGGGCTGGCCGCTCTGGCCGGACGTGGCCACCGGGCTGCCCGGCGTGGCCGAGCGGCACCGCGTCGGCGTGCTGTCCAACGTCGACGGCGCGCTCTTCGCGGCCACGGCCGCGGCCGGCCTGGTGGACCACGACGTCGCCCTCACCTCGGAGCGGCTCGGCGTCTACAAGCCGCACGCCGAGATCTACCGGCGCGCCGTCGTCGGCTGGGGGCCGCTGGTGCACGTCGCCAGCTCCGCCCGCGACGTCCGGGGTGCCCTGGAGTCGGGGATCCCCACCATCCGGCTGCGTCGGCCCGGTCACGAGCTCGACCCGGACGGGCCCCGGCCGACCCACGAGGTCGCGAGCACCGTCGACGTGGCGGCCGCGGTGTCGGACCTCGGGTGAGCCGGTGCCGGGTCAGGCCTCGGTGGTGAAGCCCGCGCCGGTCACGGCGGTCGTGCACGCGGCCTCGTCCTGGTCGCCGGTGCCGCCGCTTCCGCCGAGGGCACCCAGCAGCTGCCCGTCCCGGTAGACCGGGACCGCCCCGGTCTGGGGGGTGAACCTGCCGTGCGTCATCGCGGTCAGGGCACCTGCGAAGTTGGGCATCGGCTCCATCTTGGCCTTCTGGCCCGCGCTCGGCATGCCGTAGGCGGCCGAGGTCCAGGCCTTGCCCTGGGCCACGTCGGCGCTGATCCAGGGAGCCCCGTCCATCCGGACCAGGCTCACCAGGTGACCGGCAGGGTCCATGACCGCGAAGGACATCGGGACCCCCATCGCGGTGGCGGCGTCGCGCGCGGCGGAGCAGAGAGCGGTGGCGTCGTCGAGAGTCAGCATGTCCGTCAGTCTGCCCCACGGGTCACCCGGATGAGAGGCTGGTGCCGTGGAGCGTGAGGACCTGGTCCGGCTGCGCCGCGTGCGCGACCTGATGGACCGCGACTACGCCGAGCCGCTGGACGTGCCGCGGCTGGCGGGGCTCGCCCACATGTCCCCGGGACACTTCCAGCGCTCCTTCAAGGAGGCGTTCGGCGAGACGCCGTACGCCCACCTGATGACCCGGCGGATCGAGCGCGCGCAGGCGCTGCTGCGGCTCGGCGAGCTCAGCGTGACCGAGGTCTGCATGGTCGTGGGCTGCACCTCGCTCGGGTCCTTCAGCGCCCGCTTCACCGAGCTCGTCGGGGAGACCCCGAGCGCCTACCGCGCCCGCACCCATGACGACCTCCGCGGGATCCCGGGCTGCATCGCCAAGGACGTCACGCGGCCGGTCCGCAACCGGTCAGTTTCCGAGAAGCCCGCGGGGACCTCCGCGTCCTAGCGTTCCCGGCATGACGAACACACTCACCGAGAAGGACACCATGACTGCACCGACCGGATCGCTCAAGGTCGCCAACTGCTTCGTGCCCGTCGACGACCCCGAGAAGGCCCTGGCCTTCTACGGCGGCGTCCTCGGCTTCGAGGTGCGGACCGACGTGAGCCACGGCGACTACCGCTGGCTCACGCTCTCCACCCCCACCCAGCCCGAGCTGGAGATCACCGTCCACCAGGTCGGCTCGAGCCCGATGTCCGACGACGACAGGGACGCCATGGCCGACCTGCTCGCCAAGGGTCTCCTGGGCGCCCTGATCTTCCACTGCGACGACGTCGACGCGCTGTTCGAGCACGTCCGCGCCTCCGGTGCCGAGGTCCTCCAGGAGCCGGCCGACCAGTTCTACGGCGTCCGCGACTGCGCGTTCCGCGACCCGGCCGGCAACCTGGTGCGCTTCAAGGCCGACCTGCAGCAGGACTGATGTGCCGACCGGGCTGGCCGCCGCCGACGGGTGAGCGCGTCGCGCTGTACGACGCCGACGGCCGGCCGGCCGGCTCGACCACCCGCGAGCGGGTCCGGGCGCTGAACCTCACCCACGCCGCCACGGCCGTCGTGGTCCGGGATCCCTGGGGCCGGGTGCACGTGCACCGGCGCACGGACACCAAGGACGTCTACCCCGGACGCCACGACTTCGCCGCCGGTGGCGTCGTCGGCGCCGGCGAGGACCCCGCTGCGGCCGCCGCCCGCGAGCTCGAGGAGGAGCTCGGCATCAGCGGTGTGGCCCTCGAGCCGCTCGGGGTCGCCCGCTTCCACGACGACCACACCGACTACTGGGGCCACTGCTTCACCACGACGTGGGACGGTCCGGTCCGGCTGCAGCCGGAGGAGGTCGCGTGGGGTGACTGGTGGCCGCTGGAGCGGCTGGTCGCCGCCCTCGACGACCCGGCGTGGGCGGTGGTGCCCGACACGACCGGGCTGCTCGGCGACTGGCTGCGCGAGCGGCTCGCCGACCGGGTGCCGGTCACCGAGCAGGGGTGGGACAGCCACGCCGAGGTGGTGGAGGGCCGCTGGCTCGACCGGACCCCCCGCCGGCCGGAGGTCCGCACCTGGCTCGAGGTCGAGGCACGGCTGATGCCCCGGCTCGCGCCACGACTGCCGCTCGCGGTGCCCGTCCCCGTCCTGCTCGACACCCAGCCGCCCCGGGCCCGCCACCTGCTGGTCCCCGGGGACCCGGTCGACCGCGACCTGCTCGACGCGACCGACGGGCGCGTGGTCGGGGAGTTCCTGCGGTCCCTGCACGACACACCGGCCTCGGTGTGGGCGGGCACGGGAATCGGCGCCGACACCGACCGGCTGCCGATGCTCGAGACGATGGACCAGCAGGTCGTGCCGCTGCTCCCCGCCGACCTGCGCGACGCAGGGAAGGCGCTGCTGACCCGGTGCCGTGCGGCGTCCCACCACCGCGTGCTGCGCCACGGCGACCTCGGCCCGGAGCACCTCCTCACGACCGACGGTCGCGTCACCGGCGTCATCGACTGGACCGACGTCGCGCTGGGCGATCCCGCCCTCGACCTGGCGTGGCTGGTCCACCGCACACCGGGCCCCTTCGCGGACGCGCTGGTGACGGCGTACGGCCCGACCCGCGAGGAGCTCGCCCGCGGCCGCGACTGGCACCTCCTCGGACCGTGGTGGGAGGTGCGCCACGGGCTCACCGGCGGCGGGAGGGAGTACGCCGGCTCCGGGCTCGACGGCGTGGTCGAGCGGCTGCGGGGCACTCCGTAGGCTTGCCCCCGTGACTGACACTCCGACCTCCGCCTGGGGCTGGGGCCTGGCGACGCTCGACGCGTCCGGCGCCGTGCTCGACGTCTGGTTCCCCGCGCCCTCGCTGGGCGACCCCGACGAGTCCGACGCGCCCGCCGAGCTGGTCGCGCTGACCGGCGACGACGACGCCCGCGCGGTGTCGCGTCGTGTGAGCAGGGTCGTCGTGGGCGACCTGCAGCAGCCGATCGACGGCACCGAGGACGCCTGGCTGCGGCTGCACCTCCTCTCCACCCGCCTGGTGGCCCCGCACACCATCTCGATGGACGGCGTGTTCGGGGCGCTCACCAACGTCGTGTGGACCTCGGCCGGACCCTGCGCGGTCGCCGGCTTCGAGGCCACGCGGGCACGGCTGCGCGCGTCCGGCCGGCACGTCACCGTCCACGGCGTCGACAAGTTCCCGCGGCTGGTCGACTACGTCATCCCCTCGGGGGTCCGGATCGCCGACGGTGACCGGGTGCGGCTCGGAGCGCACCTCGCCGAGGGCACCACCGTCATGCACGAGGGCTTCGTCAACTACAACGCCGGCACGCTCGGCACCTCGATGGTCGAGGGCCGGATCTCGGCCGGCGTGGTGGTCGGCGACGGCTCCGACGTCGGCGGCGGAGCCTCGATCATGGGCACGCTGTCCGGTGGCGGCAAGGAGGTCATCTCGGTCGGCGAGCGCTGCCTGATCGGCGCCAACGCCGGCATCGGCATCTCCCTCGGCGACGACTGCGTGGTCGAGGCCGGCTGCTACGTCACGGCCGGCACCAAGGTGACGGTCGTCGGCACCGGCGAGGAACCGACGGTCGTCAAGGCCGCGACCCTCTCGCACGTGGACAACATCCTGTTCCGGCGCAACTCCGTCACGGGTGCGGTCGAGGCCACCCCGTGGCAGGGGCAGGGCGTGGCGCTCAACGCCGCGCTCCACGCCAACTGACCGGCGACCGCAGTGAGACGCAGGCTGTGGACGATCGGCGCGGTGGTCGCGCTGGTCGCCGGCGGCATCGTGACCTGGCTGTCCGTGCGTGACACGGTGGGCCCGCTGCTCGGCGGCGACCGCTGCACCGCCACGGTGCAGGGACGGACCGTGGAGCTGGACCCGGAGCAGGCCGAGAACGCCGCGCTCATCGCGGCCATCTCGGTCCGCCGTGGCATGCCCGCCCGGGCGGCCACGATCGCCATCGCCACGGCGTACCAGGAGTCGAAGCTCACCAACATCGACTACGGCGACCGCGACTCGATCGGGCTGTTCCAGCAGCGACCCTCCCAGGGCTGGGGCACACGGGCGCAGATCCTCGACCCGGAGTACTCCATCAACGCCTTCTACGACGCACTCGTGGGGGTCGACGGCTACGAGTCGCTGGAGGTCACGGTCGCGGCCCAGGAGGTGCAGCGTTCCGGCTTCCCCGACGCCTACGCCGACCACGAGGCCGACGCACGAGTGCTGGCCAGCGCCCTGACCGGCCAGTCCTGGCGGGCCTTCCACTGCACCGTGACCGGCGACCCGGACCGGGCGTCGACCCGGCTCGACAGCACCGGGCTGACCACGCGTGCGGCGCTCGTACGCGACGACCTCGAGGCGGCGTTCGGCCCGCAGTCACTGGGCGGCTTCGCCCCGGGCGGCGTCCGCGACGGCCACATGAAGGGCTCGGCCCACTACGACGGCCGCGCCGTCGACATCTTCTTCCGGCCGATCAGCCGGCAGAGCCGCGAAGGCGGCTGGGCGCTCGCCCACTACCTCGTCGCCCACGCCGACCGGCTCGAGATCCGCACCGTCATCTACGACGGCCGGATCTGGACCTCCGGCTGGCGCTCCGGCGACGGCTGGCGCCGCTACACCCCCGACACCTCCACGGCCTCACCCGAGACCGCGGCGATCCTCGAGCACCGCGACCACGTGCACGTCGACGTCCACGAGTAGCGCGCGCTCAGCGGCCGAGGTCTCGCAGGGTCCGGGCGGCCTGGCCGTCGACCAGCGTCAGCGCCAGCAGGCTCACGGCCGTGGCCCGACCCGACCAGCTGCCCCGGCCGACGGCGACCGCGGTGCCGACGTTGGCCACGGCACGTGCCGCCAGCCACGGCCACCGGGGCGTGCCGACCAGCAGGCCCGGCGCCAGCGCCAGGTCGACCAGGCCGACCCTCCGCGCCGTCCGCGGGTCGTCGATACCGGCCAGCGGCCCCGCCCGACCGGGAGCGGCGAGCAGGGCCGAGCCGATGACCAGGGTGGCGAGTCCCGCGGTCCTGCCCGCCCGGAGCGCTGCTTCCTCGTCCATGCGGGGATCATAGGCTCGAACCTCCACGGCGCCCGCCGGGCCGACCCCCACCCGTCCGACACGATCGATGTCGAGAGGACTGATCATCATCGAGACTCCCCACAGCACCCGCGAGATCCACCTGGCGTCCCGGCCCCACGGGGAGCCGACGGCGGACGACTTCGAGCTCGCCGAGGTCGACGTACCCGCGCTGGATGAGGGTGAGGTGCTCGTCGCGAACCACTACATGTCGGTCGACCCCTACATGCGCGGCCGGATGAACGACACGAAGTCGTACGTGCCTCCGTTCCGGATCGGCGCCCCGCTCGAGGGCGGGGCCGTCGGCGAGGTCCTCGCCTCCACGAGCGACCGGGTGCCGGTCGGCTCCACGGTGCTGCACGGCCTCGGGTGGCGCGAGCACGCCGTGCTGTCCGCCGACAAGGTGAAGGTCGTCGACGCCTCGCTGGCTCCCGAGTCCGCCTACCTCGGCGCCCTGGGCATGACCGGCCTGACCGCCTGGGGCGGGCTCACCCGGGCTGCCGCCTTCCAGCCGGGTGACGCTGTCTTCGTGTCCGGTGCCGCCGGCGCGGTGGGCTCGATCGTGGGCCAGATCGCGAAGGTGTCCGGGGCCTCGCGCGTGGTCGGGAGCGCCGGGTCGCCGGAGAAGGTTGCCAGGTTGCTCGAGCTGGGCTTCGACGCAGCCTTCG
This sequence comes from Nocardioides euryhalodurans, assembly GCF_004564375.1. NCBI lineage: Bacteria > Bacillati > Actinomycetota > Actinomycetes > Propionibacteriales > Nocardioidaceae > Nocardioides > Nocardioides euryhalodurans. The sequence continues at coordinate 3,393,295 of NZ_CP038267.1, read as the reverse complement.
ACTACCACGACGGCCCGGTCGCACAGAGCCTGAAGGACGCTGCGCCCGACGGGATCGACGTCTACTTCGACAACGTGGGCGGCGAGCACCTCGAGGCCGCCCTGTCCGCGATGAACGTGTTCGGACGAGTGGCGGTCTGCGGGGCGATCTCGCAGTACAACGCCACCGCGCCGACGCCGGCTCCGCGCAACCTGGCGCTGCTGATCGGCAAGCAGCTCACCCTGAGGGGCTTCCTCGTCAAGGAGTACGCCGACCTGTCAGCGGAGTTCGCCGAGCTGATGGCCGGCTGGCTGGCCGACGGGTCGATCACCTTCGACGAGACGGTCCGGGAAGGTCTCGACCAGGCGCCGCAGGCCCTCATCGACCTGCTCCGCGGCGGCAACACGGGCAAGATGCTGGTCCGGCTCTAGCCCACCCCCCGCCCACCGCGCCGACCCGGTCGCTCGCGTCCCATTCCGGAAGCACATCGTCCGCATACGGCCCTAGGGTCTGCCGCATGGACATCATCCTGGTCCCGGGACTCTGGCTCCACGGCCGCTCGTGGGACGCCGTCGTCCCCGCCCTCGAGGGGGCCGGGCACCGGGTCCGCGCCCTGACCCTTCCGGGCATGGACGGCCGGGACGACGACCGCGCCGGGATCACGCTGGCCGACCACGTCGGAGCCGTCGTCACCGCGATCGACGCGGTCGACGGCCGGCCGCTGCTGCTGGTCGGGCACTCCGCCGGCAGCGCCATCGGCCACGCCGCGGTCGACGCCCGGCCGGACCGGGTGGCGAGAGCGGTCTACGTGGGCGGGTTCCCGTCGGCCGACGGCGAGCCGCTGCTGGCGGGCCTCCCAGCGCAGGACGGCGAGGTCGCCATGCCGGACTGGGCGGAGCTGGGCGAGGAGGCCAACGTCGTCGACTTCGACGAGGCATCGCTGGCGCGGTTCTACGCCGAGGCGGTCCCTGCTCCCGAGGGCGTGCTGACAGGCACCGTGCGGCTCTCGGACGAGCGGCGGTGGGGCGTCCCCGTGACGTTGGTGTGCCCGGAGTACACCGCTGCCGAGCTGCGCGACTGGGTCGCACAGGGCGAGCTGCCCGAGGTCACCCGGATCGAGGAGGTGGAGTACGTCGACCTGCCGGGCGGACACTGGCCGCAGCTCACCCAGCCCGAGCGTCTCGCGCGCGTCATCCTCGACGCGGCCGGGTGACGGCCGCGTCCCCCACGCCTGCGGTCAGCCGAGGCGCGAGGCGACCCGGGCGATGCGCTCGTCGGTCGCGGTGAAGGCGACCCGGACGTGGCGCGAGCCGGCCGGGCCGTAGAACGACCCGGGCGCGACCAGGACGCCGCGCTCGGCGAGCCAGCCGACGGTGTCCCAGCAGTCCTCGTCGCGCGTCGACCAGAGGTAGAGCGAGCCCTGCGAGTGGTCGATCCGGAACCCTGCCGACTCCAGCGCCTCCCGCAGCACCGCACGCCGCGCGGCGTACACCGCGTGCTGGGCCAGCACGTGGTCGTCGTCGGCCAGCGCGGCAGCCATCGCGTGCTGCTGCGGGCCCGGCACGATCAGCCCGAGGTTCTTGCGGACGGCCAGCAGCTCGGCCACGACCGCGGCGTCGCCGGCGACGAACGCACAGCGGTAGCCCGCGAGGTTGGACCGCTTGGAGAGCGAGTGGACGGCGAGGATCCCCTCGGCGGACCCGCCGCAGATGTCGGGGTGCAGCACCGACACGGGCTGCGTGTCGGCCTCCCAGCCCATCTCGACGTAGCACTCGTCGGAGACCAGCAGCACGCCGCGCTCACGGCACCACGCGACGACCTTGCGCAGGTGGTCGGGCGGCAGCACCCGTCCCGACGGGTTGGACGGGGAGTTGATCCACAGCAACGCCGGGGTCTCCGGTCCGAGCGCCGTCAGCGAGTCGGTCGCGACCGCCCGCGCGCCGCACAGCGCCGCCCCCACCTCGTACGTCGGGTAGGCGAGCTGCGGGTAGGCGACCAGGTCCCCCGGACCCAGCCCGAGGTGACCCGGCAGCGAGGCGATCAGCTCCTTGGACCCGATCGTCGGCAGCACGTGCTCGATCCCGAGGCCGGTGACGCCGAGGCGACGAGCCAGCCAGTCGACCACCGCCTGCCGGGTGGCGGGCAGCCCGATCGTCGTCGGGTAGCCCGGCGAGTCGGCCGCCGCACGCAGGGCGTCCTGGACGACGGCGGGCGTCGGGTCGACGGGCGTGCCGATCGACAGGTCGACGACCCCGTCGGGGTGCGACCGGGCGACCTCCCGGTGGGCGTCGAGCTGGTCCCAGGGGAAGTCGGGGAGGTGCGAGGAGACCCCCTTGTGGGGCAGCGTCACTCGTCGTGTTCTTGCGGGGGCAGCGCCGCGACGAGCTCGTGGTCGTGGTCGATCTCGCCCATCTTGGCGGCACCGCCCGGCGAGCCGAGCTTGTCGAAGAAGTGGACGTTGGCGTCGTAGTAGGCCTTCCACTCCTCCGGGGTGTCGTCCTCGTAGAAGATCGCCTCGACCGGGCAGACCGGCTCGCAGGCACCGCAGTCGACGCACTCGTCGGGGTGGATGTAGAGCATCCGCTTGCCCTCGTAGATGCAGTCCACGGGACACTCGTCGACGCAGGCACGGTCCTTGAGGTCGACGCACGGCTGGGCGATGACGTAGGTCACCTGTACCTCCTGGAGTCGCTGCGGATGCTGTTCGCAGCCCAGCCTAGTATCCCCTCGTGCCCGATGCTCCCGAGGCCCACCGTCTCGGACCACACGTCGTCGGCACCCGTGTCGTCGTACGCCGGGTGCTGCCGGGCGAGACCGGTCCGACGGGTGGACCCGCCCTGACCGACGTGCTCGGGACGTGCCTGCGCTGGTCCGACGGGGAGTGCGTCGTCCAGCCCGAGTCCGGCCCCGCGGTGACCATCCCCTGGCGGCTGATCGTCTCGGGCAAGCCGGTGCCGCCGCGTCCCTCCGTACGCCACCGCGCGAGCCCCCGCGAGGTGCAGCTCCGGTCGCTGGTGCTGTGGCCGGGCCTGACCACCGAGCCGCTCGGCGACTGGGTGCTGCGGGCCGCCCCGCCGGTCGACGGCCGGCGGCTGCGCCGCGCCAACTCGGCCCTGGCCATGGGTGACGCAGGCGTGCCGCTGCCGGACGCGGAGCGCGCCGTCCGTGCCTTCTACGCGCGCCACGACCGTGCTCCGATCGCGATGGTCGAGCTCGACGGAGCGATCCACGCCGGGCTCTCCGGGATGGGGTGGGAGCCGATCGAGGTCGCACCGGTACGCGTCCAGCTCGCCTCGGTCGCCCGGGCGGCCCGCGCGTGCGGCCGGCCGCCCGACCGGGCCCGGCTGGAGGTGTCGGGCCCCCGGGCGGAGGTCCACCTCGACGGCGCCGCGCGTGGCCGGGCCGCGGTCGACGGCGACTGGGTCGGGCTCCACGGGGTCCAGGTCCAGCCAGACCGGCGCCGCAGCGGCCTCGCGAGGGAGGTCGTCGCGACGCTCCTCGACTGGGCCGCCTCGCAGGGAGCCACGACCGCCTGGCTGCACGTCGAGTCCGACAACCCGGCCGGACTCGCGCTCTGGGAGTCGCTCGGCTTCCGCACCCACCACACCCACCGTTACCTCTCCCCCGGCGGGTGACCCTTCACCCCGGGGGCCGGACGCGAGAGGGTGGGGCCATGCCACGACTGATCGACCTGTCCGCCGACGTAGGTGAGGGCTACGGCTCGTGGACCATGGGCGACGACGCCCGCCTGCTCGACTCGCTGAGCTCGGCCAACGTCGCGTGCGGGTTCCACGCCGGCGACCCCTCGACGATGCGCCACACCGTCGAGCTCTGCCGCCACCGCGGGGTCGCGATCGGCGCCCACCCGTCCTTCCCCGACCGGGTCGGCTTCGGTCGGCGCACCATGCAGATGTCCTACGACGAGCTCTTCTGCGACACCGTCTACCAGGTCGGCGCGCTCGCCGGGTTCGCCCGGGCGGCCGGTGTCCGGCTCCAGCACGTCAGCCCGCACGGCCGGCTCGGCAACCTCGTGGTCACCGACGAGGCGTACGCCGCCCCGGTGCTCGACGCGATCGCCGCCGTCGACACCGAGCTGGCGGTGGTGACCTACTCCGGCGTGCTCGAGCGCCTCGCACGCGACCGCGGGATGCGGGTCGGGCTGATGGGCTTCCCCGACCGCGCGTACGAGGACGACGGAACCCTGGTGTCGCGGCAGGAGCCCGACGCAGTCGTCCACGAGACCGAGCTCATCGCCGAGCGGGCGCTCCGGATGGTCGAGACCGGCACCATCGAGGCCCGGAGCGGCCGGACCATCGAGATCAACGTCCAGACGGTGCTGCTCCACGGCGACAACGACGCGTCGGTGCACGCCGCGATCCACGTCCGTCGGGTGCTGGAGGAGGCGGGCGTGGAGATCGCCCCGCTGTCCGAGGTCCTCGACGCGTGACGACGATCGTCCCGTACGGCGACGCCGCGCTGCTGGTCGAGCCCACCGGCTCCGACGACGAGCGCTGGTCGACCGCCCAGGCGCTCGGCCGGGTCCTGGTCGCCGAACCGCCACCCGGCTTCGTCGACGTCGTCGCCAGCTTCCGGCACGCCTTCGTCACCTTCGACCCGGTGCGCACGGACCACGACACCATGGCCGAGGCCGTGCGCACCCGGCTCGCGCGGGCCACGACGCCGCGCCGGCGGCGGACCTTCACGATCCCGGTGGTCTACGGCGGCGATCACGGGCCCGACCTCGACGACGTCGCGGCGATCCTCGACGTCACCCCGCAGCAGGTCGTCGACCTGCACACCCGCGAGCCGTGGCTGCTGCGCTTCGTCGCCTCCCCGGTCGCCGCGCCGTTCGTCGAGCTCGCGGACGTCCCGGCCCCGGTCCCGCGGGTCCCGTCACCCCGGGTCCGGATCCCACCCGGGTCGGTCGCGATGAGCGGTCGCCAGTCGATGATCTACCCGGTCGGGTCGCCCGGCGGCTGGCGGCTGGTCGGCCGGACGCCCCTGCAGCTCTTCGACCTCACCGACCCCGACGTCGTCCCGTACCGCGCCGGCGACCTGCTGCGCTTCCGGGCCGTGGACGCCGAGGCCTGGGACGACCTGCTGGGGCAGCCGGCGACCCCCGACGCCGACGCATGACCACCCCACGGAACGGCAGCACGACGCTCACGGTCGGGCAACCGGGCATCACCTGGGTGCAGGACCTCGGCCGCCCCGGCCTGGCCCGGCTCGGCATCTCGGACAACGGCGCCGGTGACCGCTACGCCGCAGCAGTGGCGGCCGCGCTCGTCGGCAACGACCCCGGCACGCCGGTGCTCGAGGTCATCGCGACGCAGCTGTCGTTCACCGTCGACCGGCCCACCCTCGTGGCGGTGACCGGCGCCGCTTCGGCGGTGCAGGTCGGACCGGCCACCCAGCCCGCCTGGCAGACGCTCGTCGTCCCGGCCGGCGCCACGGTCACCGTCCCCGCACCGCTCCGCGGCCTGCGGTCGTACGTCGGTCTCCGCGGCACCCTGGTCGCGGAGACCACCCTCGGCAGCGTCGCGCCCGACCCGCTGCTCGGGGTCGGCACCCGGCTGGCCGCCGGCGACCGGCTCGAGCTGCGCACCACGTTCACCGGCCTCGACCACCCGCACACCCGGATCCCGGTCTTCCGCTTCCCCGTGGACCGCCCGGCAGCGGGCGACCTCCACCTCGTCGACGTCACCCCCGGACCCGAGGCCACCGAGTTCCCCGCGGACGCCCTGGCAGGCCCGTGGGAGGTGGCACCGGAGTCGGACCACGTCGGGCTACGGCTCGCGGGAGAGGCGCCACGACGGTCGCACGAGGCAGAGATCCTCTCCCGCGGCGTGCCCGTGGGTGCGGTCGAGATCCCGCCGTCGGGCGGCTTGCTGGCGCTGCTGCGCGGGAGGCTGGTCACCGCCGGCTACCCCGTCGCCGGCGTCGCGACCACGGTGGCCGTGGACCGGCTCGCGCAGGCCGGCCCGGGGGACACGATCCGGTTCCGACTGTGCTCGGTCGCCGACGGGGTCGCGCAGGCGCGGCGGCAGGCGGCGTCGGTGGCACGGCTCGCCGGCTCCGTCCGGGCCGGGCTCGCCGCCGCCGGGGTGACTCCGGCCTGACCGCGGTCCCGTGTCCTCGGGCGTCGGGCGGTCAGCCGGCGGCCGGGTTGGTGCAGATCACCGTGTCGCTGGGGATGTAGGTGGTGTTGAACTTCTCGGTCCGCACCAGCTCCGAGGAGCCGGGGCGACGGAAGTAGCGCCACACGTCGACGTCGAAGCCGCCGTACCCCTCGTTGGGGTAGCAGTCGGCGGTGTCGAGCCGCCGGGTGTCCGGCTCGGTGAAGGCGTAGCGGTCGCTGGTGCGCGTCGTGATGTCCCAGGTCTTGGTGGACCACATGCTCACGGTCACCACGCCGGACGTGGAGGGGGTGCTGGGGGTGACGCTGGTGGTGACCAGCACCCCGTGGGGGGTGTCGTTGCGGAACCGCAGGTCGACCGCGCCCCAGGCGACCGTCGCCTCGCGCCCGACGGGGTAGCGGTCGATGTAGAAGGAGTGGGGCTTGTGCTCGATGTCCTCGAGGCCGGCGAAGAACGCGGCGTTGAAGGTCGTCGTCGCCATCTGCGAGACGCCGCCGCCGAGGTCCTCGACCAGGATGCCGTCGGAGATCACGAAGCCGTCGGTGAAGCCGTTGGCGCGGGTCCGCTCACCCACGATGTCGTTCATGGAGAAGGTCTCGCCGGGCTGGAGGACCGTGCCGTCGATGAGCTCGCCGGCCCGACCGATGTTGGTGTTGCGGTAGTCGGCGTGGGGGTAGTAGGTCGTGAAGGTCGAGACCCGCTCGACGATCCCGAGGTCGCGCGCCTCGGCCGTGGTCAGGTCGGCCGGATCGGTGGTGGCCGGCACCCGGTCCTCCCGCTTGCCGCTGGGGCGGGTGACCAGGTCGAGGAACGTGTCGGCGAGGTCGGCCGGACGGTAGGTCACGCCGGGCCGCGCGGGCACGACCCGGGGCTGGCCGTCGACGATCCGGAAGCCGGCGTCGACCGGCGCCGCGTTGGTGCTGATGCGTGCGTCCATCAGCTCCTGCAGCCGCGCGCGGTCCAGCACCGGGACCAGCTCGCCGTCGCGCGGCTCGAGGGCCAGCGCATCGACGTAGTCGCCGGGCATCAGCTGCACCCGGGAGTCCTCGAAGAGGATCGTGACCGGCCCCGACATCGCGGGGTTGGCGAAGGTCTCGACGGCCTCCGCCACGTCGGCGTCGTCGACGTCAGGACGCGACGCGGAGAGCTCGAGCCGGAGCGGCTCCTCGGAGAGGTACGCCGCCCGCAGCCCGTCGGCGGCCACGGCGGGGTCGAGCTCCTCGCCCGGCTGCGCCTCGGTCACGTCGACCCGGGTGCCCTCGAAGGTGACCGCGCCGTCGCGGGCTTCGGTCCCGACCTGCTCGGCCAGCTGCTCGGCCGCGGCCGTCAGGGCGGCCTCGTCCACGGTCAGCACGGCGTCGAGGTCGTCGCCGCCGGTGTAGTGGTTCCACAGGCGGGAGGGGTGCCACGAGCGGCCGCCGCCGGCGGCGGCCACGGACGCCTCGTGGTCGACGGCGAGACCGGCCTCCGCGGGAGTCACCCGCACCACCTCGTCGCCGACCCGGACCCGGACCGGCGCGGCGGCGCGGTCGGCGAGCTCGTCCTCGAGCGTCGCGACGGCCTCCTCGGGGGTCTGGCCCCCGACCTCGACGCCCTCGATCGTGGTGCCGCGGGGGACGCGGTCCCCCGCTCCGGCGTACGCCGCGGCGTAGCCGCCGCCCAGCAGGAGGGTCAGCGCCAGCAACAGCAGCAGGACGACGCGACCGCCTGCCTTCTCGCGTCCGGGAGTGCTCATCGCGCGCCAGTGTAGGGCGGCGGATCCAGCGGGGCCGGATCGTCACGCCGCCCCGGGCGCGGCAGCGTGGCGAGGGACGCCCCGGCGGCCACCAGGGCGAGCAGGAGCAGCGCGTAGCCCGACAGGTCGGAGGACACGACGAAGTCGCCCTCGGGCCTGGTGCGGGCGAGCGCTCCCACCGCCACGCCGAACCCGACCCCGAAGGGCAGCCGGAGCAGCCAGCCCGGCGGGAGCGCCACCAGGGCCGCGGCCACCGCCACGACCGCCAGCAGCAGGCCCCACCAGCGGCCGTGGACCGCCACCGCCGCGACCGCGGTGACGCCGCCGGCGGCCAGCAGCGCGAGACCGGCGAGGACCCGCATCACACGCCGGCGAACAGGTCCGTCTCGTAGCCCTCCGGGCCGGGGACGGCCACCCCGCGGACGATGCGGTAGGCCTCCTCGCCCCAGAAGGCGTGGCCGCTCTCGCCGCCGCTGAAGAACGGGCCGTCCTGCTCGACCTGGGTGCGGTGCTGGGCCAGCGCGGTCAGCTTCTGCTCCACGAAGGCCGACCCGTCGACACGGGTGGAGATCAGGTGGTCGGGGGTGATGAACGGCGGCAGGTCGCCGTCGGGGTCCATCCCCTCGAAGGTGGTCGTGTCCCCCGCGTCGCGCAGCGCACGCAGGCTCTCGCGCATCCTGCCCTCGGACATGCCGACCCAGTAGACCTTGGCGATGTCCCACGGCTCCCCCAGGTCGAGGCGGTAGGACGGCACGGCCGCCAGGGTGGCGGCGTACATCGCGACCCGGTGGGCCTGGATGTGGTCGGGGTGCCCGTAGCCGCCGAACTGGTCGTAGGTGACCAGCACCTGCGGCCGTACCTCGCGCACGACCTGCACCAGGTGGTCGGCCGCCTCGGTGAGGTCGGCGTGCCAGAAGGCGTCCTCGCGGGTGTCGTCGGCGGCGACGGCGTGGCCGTCCTCGTGCCAGGCCATGCCGGAGTCGCGGTAGGTGCCGAAGCCGCCGAGGAACCGGTGGTCGGTGACCCCGAGCGTCGCCATGGCCGTCGCGAGCTCCTCCCGACGGTGCGGTCCGAGGGTGTCGTCGTTGTCGGCTGCGAGGTGGGCGAGCTCGGGGACGAGCACCTCGCCCATCTCGCCCGCCGTGCAGGTCACGAGCGTGACGCCGGCCCCCTCGGCGACGTAGCGGGCCATCGTGGCGCCGTTGTTGATGGTCTCGTCGTCGGGGTGGGCGTGGACCAGCAGCATCCGGTGGTCGGCGTGGGGCATGGGTCCCAGCCTACGGAGCATCGCCTACGGAGCGCGGTGGTGGCGGCGCGGCGCGGCGGGCAGGTCGAGCGGGGGCGGCGGGGGTCCCTGGGTCCGGGCGGCGTCGCCGGTGTCCAGCCAGCCGTCGTACCGGTCGACGAGCAGCTCCACGGCAGCGCCGGGAGCGTCGGAGATCACCGCCCAGGGATGGTCCTCGTCGTCGTCCTCCCCCGCCAGCCGCTCCCGCTCGAGGCGCGCGTCGTAGCCGTCGGCGCGCAGCCGCGCGGCCGCCGCGCGTGCGTGCTCCTCGTCGAAGAAGATCGCCCTCACGGCACCATCATCCGGTCCCGGAGCCCGGCCAGGAAGGGCCGGTCCGGCTCGAGCCAGTCGACGGTGTCGAGCTCGGTGGCGGTCAGCCAGCGGACCTGGTCGTGCTCGGTCGGCGCGGGCTCGCCCGAGCGCAGCCGCGCCAGGGCCACGACCAGCTCGTGGCGGTCGCCGACCGGGGCGGCACCGTCGAGCCACCCGGTCACCTCGATCCGGCAGCCCAGCTCCTCGGCGACCTCCCGGACCAGCGCCTCGGCTCGGGTCTCGCCGGGCTCGACCTTGCCACCGGGGAGCTCCCACCGGCCGGCCGTCGCGGGTGGAGCCGTGCGCCGGGCGGCGAGCAGCCGACCGTCCCGCAGGATCGCCGCTCCCACGACCACCGCACGCTCGCCCACGCCGGCCATCCAAGCACGGCAGGGCGGCTACGGTGCATCCCATGCGCGACCGCGTCCGCCACGGCATCCACCTCGGCCGCACCGACGAGCAGGGCCCGGCGATCGAGGCTCTGACCGGCCGGGCCGGCGGCGCGGTCGGTGTCGAGGGGGTCGCCGCCGGGCTCACTCGGCAGGCCCGCCCATCGCGGCTCGGTCGGGTGCTCGGCCGGGCCGTCTCCGAGGCGTACGCCTGGGACGACCGCGACAGCCGGGACCCCCGCTGGTGGCCCCAGGGCATCTCGAGCTCCGCCGACGCCTCGCCGACCGAGCTGGCCGCCGGACGCCGGCTGCTGGTGACCACGTCCTACGCCAAGCAGGTCGGCGGCAGCTCGCACGGCTGCCGGGTGACCTTCGTCGACCTCGACACCCTGCGCTACGAGCACGTGCTGGTCGTCCGGCCCGGCGTCGACCCGGACGGCTCCCCCACCCTCGAGCCGGTGCACCTGCACGCGGGCGGGATCGTCTGGCACGGCCCGTTCCTCCACCTGGCGGCGACCGCCCGTGGCCTGGTCAGCTGCCGCGTCGACGACATCCTCCCGGTGAGCGACCCCGACACCGCCGAACGTCTCGGCGTCGACGGTGACCGGGTGACGGCGTACGGCCACCGCTTCGTGCTGCCGGTGCGGTTCACCCAGCCCGCCGGCGCCGACCGCGGCCATGCACGCTTCCGCTACTCCTTCCTCGCCCTGGACCGCAGCGAACCGGAGCCGGCGCTGGTCTCCGGGGAGTACGCGCGCCAGGGACCCACCCGGCGGCTGGTCCGCTACGAGCTGGACCCGGGCACGGCGCTCCCGCGACTCGACGAGGACGGCCTGGCCCGCCCGGTCGCCCTCGCCGAGGGCGTGGCCCGGATGCAGGGTGCCGTGGTCCGTCGCGGCCAGCACCTCGTCAGCGTCTCGACGGGCCCGCTGCTCCCGGGCACCGTGTACGCCGGCACCCCCGGACACCTGCGGGCGCGACGGCTCGCGGTGCCGATGGGGCCCGAGGACCTCTGCTACTGGCCCTCCACCGACCGGGTCTGGTCGGTGACCGAGCACCCCCGCCGCCGGTGGTTCTTCTCGATGCGGCGCAGCTGGTTCGACTGAGCGCGGCCGAGCCGCGTCAGCGCGGCTGGCGTGCGAGCTGGCGACTCTGTGCCACGAGGCGACCGGCCGAGTCCCAGACCTCGCAGTCCTCCTCGAACATCCCGCCGGCCAGGTTGCGGGTCGCGTGGCGGACCCGCAACCACCCCGGGGCGGGGTGGCTGCGCACGTGGGCCGTGAGCTCCAGCGTCGGCGCCCACCCGAACATCCCCAGGTCGAAGGTCACCGGCGGCAGCGCGTCGACAACCATCAGCAGCGACACCGGGTCCGGCTCGCGCTCGTCGACCAGCCGGAACCACGCCTGCAGCTCGCCGTTGCCGCTCGGCTGCCCGACCGCCCAGCCGACGTGGCGGGGGTCGAAGCGCATGTCGAAGCGGTCCATGAGGGGCGCGATGCTGCGGATCTCCTCCGGCGCCATCGAGTTGGGGACGCACTCCTGCAGCGGCGGCAGGTCCGGCGGGGTGGCGGTGGTCCGGACGTCCTCGGGCAGCGCCCCGAGGTCGCCGTACGTCGCGAGCACGGTGATCCTGGCGTCACCGTCCTGCTCGAGGTCGGCCGAGAGGGTCGCCACGCTGCCGCCGTCGCGCAGGACCCGCGTCCGGACGGTCGCGGGACCGGGTCGGGCCGCGGAGAGGTAGTAGGCGCTGACCGCGATCGGGTCGGGCTTGCCGGGGGCCGCCTGCGCCAGGGCGCTGCCGACGACGGCGAGCTGGTAGCCGCCGTTGACGCCGCCCCCGACCACCCAGCCCTCCGACAGCTCCGCGGTCCACTCGTGGTCGCCGCCCTCGAGGGCGATGTGCCGGTCGAACTCCATCACGCGCCCAGCCTAGGGAGGCGCTCGCGGGGGCCGCACGCCGGTCGGTTTCCGCCGAAGTGCTCCCACACAGGGACCGCTGGTCCCACACTGGAGCCGAAGAGCCCCCCAGAGAGGTCCGGCACCATGGCGACCACCTCGTCCGGGCCGGCCGACGCCGGTCCCGCACGTCGGCTGCTGTGGCCTGCCGTCGTCGGAGTCCTCTACTTCGCCGCGGTGGCGGTCCACGTGGTCCGACCCTCGGACCTCCTGGTCGCCGTCGCCTTCATCGGGGTGCTGTCCGGGGCGGCGGTCTTCGCCTGGGTCGCCGCGGGCAGGACGGTGGCCGAGCGCCGGCTGCCGGCCGCGCTGGTCGCGGCCGGCCTCACGACGAACGCGCTCGGGGAGGTGGTCTGGTACACCGCGATCATCGACAGCGAGAGCACCGACGTCTCCTTCGCCGACGCCTTCTGGCTTGTCTCGTACGTCTTCTTCGCGGCAGCCCTCGTCGTGTCGCTGGTGCGCTCGCGCGCCGGCGACGGGTTCGACGCCGACTCGCTCATCGACGCCCTGACCATCGTCGTGGTCAGCGTGCTCGTGCTGTGGAACTTCTCCGTCGCGGAGATCACCGGCGACCCCTCGCTCACCCCGCTGGTGAAGCTGGTGTGGTCGACCTACCCCATCGCGGACGCGATCCTGATCGCGCTGGTGGTCCGGATCGCGACCGACCGGCGGGCGCGCGCCCAGCTCGACCCGTGGTTCGGGGTCGGCGTCGCGGCGTGGCTGGTCGCCGACCTCGGCTTCCTGATGCTGCCGCTGACCGACTTCCACGAGGCGTGGGAGAACGCCGGGTGGATGATCGGCGCGATCCTGATGGCCCGCTTCCACAAGGGCGGCCGCATCGCCGGCGCGCCCGCCGAGCGGGAGGAGCACTGGGTCGGCAAGCTCGCCATCGCCATCGGGCCGCTGGCGATCGTGGTGCTGATCCCCGCCGTCGACCTGCTCACCGGTCGCCCGATCCGTCCCTGGGGACTGATCCTCGGTGGAGCGGTGCTGCTCGGCCTCGCGGTGGTCCGGACGGCGCGGCTGCTGCTCTCCGAGCAGCGGGCGATCGCCGAGCTGAGCGCGGCCCGCGACGCGGCGCTCGAGGCGTCGCGCGCGAAGTCGGAGTTCCTGGCCACGATGAGCCACGAGATCCGCACCCCCATGAACGGGGTCCTCGGGCTCTCCGACCTCCTGCTCCGGACCGACCTCACCGACCGGCAGCGCCAGTACGCCGAGGGGGTGCGCGGAGCGGGTCAGAACCTCCTCGACCTGATCAACGGCATCCTCGACTTCTCCAAGGTGGAGGCGGGCCGGCTCGAGCTCGAGTCGGTCGACCTCGACGTCGTCGGCGTCGTCGAGGACGCCGCCGACCTGGTGGCGAGCGCCGCGCACCGCACCGGCCTGGAGCTGATCACCGTGTGCGACCCCGACCTACCCGCGCTCGTCCGCGGCGACCCCGGTCGGCTGCGGCAGGTGCTCCTCAACCTGGCGGCCAACGCGGTGAAGTTCACCGAGTCGGGCGACGTCGTGCTGCGCGCGACCCGGGTGCCCGGCGGGGACGACGCGACGTGGGTGCGCTTCGAGGTCTCCGACACCGGCATCGGCATCGACGACCAGACCTCCGAGCGGCTGTTCGAGGCGTTCTCGCAGGCCGACTCCTCGACCACCCGGATGTACGGCGGCACCGGTCTCGGGCTCGCCATCTGCCGGCAGCTGGTGACGCTGATGGGCGGGGAGATCGGCGTCGACAGCACCACCGGTCAGGGCAGCAGGTTCTGGTTCACCGTCCCGTTCTCCGCCGCCGAGGCCGCGGTCGACCCGGTGCACGATCCCGAGGTGGCGGGCCAGCGGGTGCTGGTCGTCGACGACAACGCCACCCAGCGGCTGGTCCTCGCCGAGCGGCTGCGCCGGTGGGGTGCGGAGGTGACGCTGGCCGTCGGGGGCCCGGCGGCGCTGGCCGATCTGGCCGCGCCGGACACGGCGTACGACGTGGTGGTGCTCGACGGAACGCTGCCCGGGACGGCAACCGCCGACGTCGCCGACCGGGTGGTGCTCCGGTCCGGGCACCGGCCCGGCCTGGTGCTGCTCGTCTCCGAGGACGAGCGCGTCGCCGTACGGGCCGACGTCGCCTCCGACGTGGTGCTGGACAAGCCGGTCCGCCTGGCCGCGCTCCGCACCGCGGTCGCCGAGGCTGCCGCGGTGTCGGCCACCACCGCGGACGCCGCCGCGAGGCGCCGGGTGCTGGTGGTCGACGAGCGCTCGGTCAGCCGGATGATCACCGGCGGCATGGTCGAGCACCTCGGCTACGACGTCGACGTGGCGACCGACGAGGCCGAGGTGCTGGCCGCCCTGGCCCACGCCCCGGACGCGATCCTGCTCGACTGCCCGGATCCCGGCGGTGAGCCGCCCCCGTCGGTCGGTGCGATCCGCCGCTGGGAGCGCGACGGCCGGACCCCGGTCGTGGCGCTCGTGCCGGGGGACGCCCGGGTGGACGAGACGTGGCTGCACGGGGCCGACGTGGACGCCCACCTGGCCCGGCCGGTGTCGTTGCAGGGGCTGGCCGACGTGCTGCTCCGGGCCACCTCTCACTCCGCGGCCCCCACCCGGGGGTGACGCCGCGGGACCGTAGGCTCCGGGCGTGACCGACCCGTACCGCCGAGCCGAGCGGTGAGCCCGCGCAGGGCCGGCGCACTGGTCCTCTTCACCGCCGTCGTCCTGGTGTCGGTCAACCTCCGGCCCGGGGCCTCCGCGGTCGGACCGGTGCTCGCGGAGGTGCGCTCCGGGCTCGGGATGGGCTCCGGCGTCGCCGGTGCGCTCACCGGCCTGCCCGGGCTCTGCTTCGGGATCTTCGGGGCGATGGCGGTGACCCTGGCCCGGCGGGTCGGCACCACGGCCGGGATCACCCTCGGCCTGCTGGCCGTCACGGTCGGCCTGCTGCTGCGCCCGGCCACCGGCTCGGTGGCGGTGTTCCTGCTCATGAGCACGGTGGCCCTGGCAGGCATGGCGGTCGGCAACGTGCTCGTGCCGGCCTGGATCAAGCAGCACGGGGGGCGGCACGAGGTCGGCCTGGCGACGGTCTACGGATCGGGGCTGGTCCTCGGCGGGTCCCTCGGCTCGCTGCTGACCGCGCCGCTGCTCGAGGCGACCGACAGCTGGCAGGACGCCCTCGGCGCGTGGGGTCTCGTGGCGGCGCTGGCGCTGCCCGTCTGGGCGTGGCTGGCCGTCGGCGAGCACCGTGAGGACCGGCTGACCCGCAGCGACGGGCCGGCCTCGGCACCGCCCGCCACCGGCCGGATCACCACCTCCCCGACCGCGGTCGCGATGGCGACGCTCTTCGCGGTGCAGGCGATGCACGCCTACATCCAGTTCGGGTGGCTGCCGCAGATCTACCGCGACGCCGGCCTCTCCGCGACGTACGCCGGCGCGCTGCAGGCGCTGCTGAGCGGGATCACGATCATCGGCGGGCTCGCGATGCCCACCGTCATCGCCCGCTCGCGCACCCTCGCGCCGTACGTCGTGGTCTTCGGCGTGCTGCTGGCCGTCGGCTACCTCGGGCTGCTCGTGGCACCGGCCACGGTGCCGTGGCTGTGGGCGGTCGTGCTCGGGGTGTCCGGCTTCGCGTTCCCGACCGTGATCGCCCTGATCACCGCGCGCACCCGCCACCCGGCCGTCACCGGCCGGCTGTCCGGGTTCGTGCAGCCGGTCGGCTACCTGCTGGCCGGGCTCGGCCCCTTCGCCGTCGGGCTGGTCCACGACGCGACGGGCGACTGGACCCTGGTGCTGTGGCTGCTCGCGGCCACCGCGGTGCCGTTCACGTGGGCAGGGCTGCGGGCCTCCCGCCGCGTGTTCGTCGACGACGAGCTCGCGTGACCTGCTGTCGCTCGGCCGTCGGGAGCCTCGGCGCGCTCGCCCCTCCGTCGCACCCGGCTAGGGTCGGCACATGAGCTGGCGGACCGATGTTGCCCTGCGTGCCGTGATGCTGGTGGTGGCGACGGCCCTGCTGGTGACCCGGCTCCTCCAGCAGGACTGGGTGTGGGCGGGGCTCTGGGCCCTCGGCGTGGCGCTGGTCTCCGTCGAGCTCGTCCGCGCCCTGCGCGAGGGACCCGGCAGGACGACCGGCCGGGGCGCGAGGTGACCGAGGGCGTCGACGCGGTCGTCATCGGCGCGGGCGTCATCGGCTCCTCGATCGCCCTCGAGCTGGCCCGCTCCGGGCGACGCGTGGTGGTCGTGGACAAGGCCGGTGGCGCCGGCCACGGCTCGACCAGCGCGTCGAGCGGGATCGTGCGCTTCCACTACTCGACCTTCGCCGGCGTGGCCCTCGCGTGGGAGTCGCTGCACGGCTGGCGGGACTGGGCGGGCCACCTCGGCCACGTCGACCCGGCCGGCACGGCCGGGTTCCGGCGTACGGGGATGCTGGTGCTCGACCGCATCCCGGGCGCGTCGGCCGCGATCACCGCGCTGCTCGACGAGGTCGGGGTGCCGTGGGAGGCGTGGGACGCGGCCGAGATCGCCGCCCGGGTGCCTGCGCTCGACCCCGGCGCCTACGGCCCGCCGGCCCCGGTGGACTCCGACGCGTTCTTCGCCGACGCCCACGGCTCGCTCACGGGCAGCTTCACGCCTGACGCCGGCTACGTGCCGGACCCCGCGCTGGCCGCCCACAACCTCGCGGAGGCTGCCGTCCACCACGGCGCCGTGCTGCGGCTGCACCGCGAGATCCGAACCGTGGCCGAGGAGGGCAGCCGCCGCTGGCGCCTCACCACGACCGACGGCGAGGTCCTCGACGCCGACGTCGTGGTGAACGCCGCCGGACCCTGGTCGTCCCGCGTCAACGCGATGGCGGGCATCGGGTCGGACTTCACCGTGACCACCCGGCCGCTGCGGCAGGAGGTGCACGAGGTCGCGGCGCCGCCCGGCTTCGAGCCGACCGACGGCGAGCCCGGCGTCACGATCGCCGATCCCGACCTCGGGATCTACATCCGCTCCGCGCACGCGGGCGCGCTGCTGGTCGGCGGCATGGAGCCGGAGTGCGACCCGCCGGAGTGGGTCGAGGACCCCGACGCCGCGGACCCGCGCCCCACGGTGCCGGTGTTCGAGACGCAGGTCCTCCGCGCCGCCCGTCGCTTCCCCGACCTGGCCGTCCCCCACCGGCCGCTCGGCATCGCCGGCGTCTACGACGTGACGACCGACTGGGCGCCGGTCTACGACCGCACCGACCGGCCGGGCTTCTACGTCGCGATGGGCACGAGCGGCAACCAGTTCAAGAACGCCCCCGTCGTCGGCACGCTGCTGCGCACGCTCGTCGACGCGGTCGAGTCCGGCCACGACCACGACCGCGACCCCGTCCGCCTCACGCTCCCGCGGACGGGGACGGTCGTCGACCTCGCCGCGTGGTCACGGCTGCGCCCGGTGGCCGACGACCCGCCCAGCAACGTCCTCGGCTGAGCCCGTCACCGGGCCCGGCGCCTCACTGCGTCGAGAACGCCGCGTCGAAGGCCGCGGTGGGCGCGTCGAAGGCCAGCCGCCGGACGAACTCGAGCGCCTCCGGCGCCCCGACCAGGCGGTCCATCCCGGCGTCCTCCCACTCGACCGAGATCGGGCCGTCGTAGCCGATGGTGTTGAGCATCCGGAAGCACTGCTCCCAGGGAACGTCACCGTGGCCGGTCGACACGAAGTCCCAGCCGCGCCGGGGGTCCGCCCACGCGAGGTGGGACCCGAGCCTCCCGTTGCGCCCGTTGCCCACGAGCTTCTTCGCGTCCTTGCAGTCCACGTGGTAGATGCGGTCGCGGAAGTCCCACATGAAGCCGACCGGGTCGAGGTCCTGCCACACGAAGTGGCTCGGGTCCCAGTTGAGGCCGAAGGCCTCACGGTGCTCCACCGCCTCGAGCGTGCGCACGGTCGTCCAGTAGTCGTAGGCGATCTCGGACGGGTGCACCTCGTGGGCGAACTTCACGCCCTCGGCGTCGAAGACGTCGAGGATGGGGTTCCAGCGCCGGGCGAAGTCCTCGTAGCCCGCGTCGACGAGGTCCTGCGAGGCCGGCGGGAACATCGCGACGTACTTCCAGATCGAGGAGCCCGTGAACCCGACGACCACGTCCACGCCCAGCTTGCGCGCGGCCCGCGCGGTCATCTTCATCTCCTCGGCGGCCCGCTGGCGGACCCCCTCGGCGTCGCCGTCACCCCAGATCCGGTCCGGGAGGATCCCGCGGTGCCGCTCGTCGATCGGGTCGTCGCAGACCGCCTGGCCCTTGAGGTGGTTGCTGATCGCGAAGACCTGGAGGTCGTACTTCTTCAGCAGCTCGAGCTTGGCGGGGACGTACGCGTCGTCCTCGACCGCCGCCCAGGGGTCGAAGTGGTCGCCCCAGCAGGCGATCTCGAGCCCGTCGTAGCCCCACCCGGAGGCGAGCTTGCACATCTCCTCGAAGGGCAGGTCGGCCCACTGGCCGGTGAACAGCGTGATCGGTCGGGTCACTGGTCGCTCCTCGTCTCGTCGTGTCGGGTGCTGCAGGTCCTCACCGGATCCCCAGCAGGTGGTCCATCGCGAGCTGGTCGAGGACCTCCATGCCGACACTGCGCTCGGCAAGTCCCTCGATGTCGTAGGTGGCCGCCCGCAGGTCGGCGAGCGTCTCGCCGGGGGCCATGGTGGGCTCGCGCAGCGTGGCCACCTCGGCCGCGTCGAGGGCCGCTGCGACCTCGGGGTCGGCCCGGAAGGACCGCACCCGCTCGCGCAGCACGAGGTAGTTGCGCATGCAGGCGCTCGCGGACGCCCAGACCCCGTCGGAGGCCTCGGCACGCGGGGGCTTGAAGTCGAAGTGGACGTAGCCGTCGTACGCCTTCCCGCTGCCGGCGCCGAGCAGGGCGTCGACCGTCCAGAAGGCACCGCGCACGTTGCCCGCACCGAACCGCAGGTCCTGGTCGAAGCGCGGGCCGTGCTGGCCGTTGAGGTCGACGTGGAACAGCTTGTCGTGCCAGAGCGCCTGGCTGATGCCCTGCGCGAAGTTGAGGCCCGCCATCTCCTCGTGCCCGACCTCGGGGTTGAGCCCCACCCTGGCGGGGTCGTCGAGCTCTCCGATGAACGCGAGGGCGTGGCCGATGGTGGGGAGCAGGATGTCGCCCCGCGGCTCGTTGGGCTTGGGCTCCAGGGCGAAGCGAAGGTCGTAGCCCTGCTCGGTGACGTAGGCGCAGAGCAGGTTCAGCGACTCGGCGTAGCGATCGAGCGCCGCCTGCACGTCCTTGCCCCCGCCGTGCTCGGCTCCCTCGCGCCCGCCCCACAGGACGAAGGTGCGCGCCCCCAGGGACGCCGCGAGGTCGATGTTGCGGACCACCTTGGACAGCGCGTAGCGCCGGACCTCGCGGTTGTTGGCCGTGAGGCCGCCCTCCTTGAAGACCGGGTGGCTGAAGAGGTTCGTGGTGACCATCTCGACCACCAGGCCGGTGTCGGCCAGCGCCTTCTCGAACCGCTCGAGGGTCGCCTCGCGCAGGCTCTCGTCGGGGACCAGGTCGTCGTCGTGGAAGGTGACGGCCGCGGCGCCGATCTCGGCGAGGCGGTACGTCGCCTCGACCGGGTCGAGCAGGGACCGGGAGGCCGGTCCGAAGACGTCCGTGCCCTGCCACCCCACGGTCCACAGGCCGAAGGAGAACTTGTCGTCGGGGGTGGGGGTGAGGTCGCTCATGCGGGGATCTCCTGCCAGGAGTGGGTGTCGGAGCTCCGCTCGACGGCGGCCAGCACACGCTGGACCTGCAGGCCGTCGGCGAAGGAAGGGGACGGTGCGGTGCCGGAGGCCAGGTCCCCGACGAGGTCGACGACCTGGTGGGTGAAGCCGTGCTCGTAGCCGAGCAGGTGGCCCGGCGGCCACCACGCACCGACGTACGGGTGCTGCGGCTCGGTCACGAGGATGCGACGGAAGCCGGCCGACTCGGGGTCCTCCGTGCCGTCGAAGAAGTGCAGCAGGTTCATGTCCTCGAAGTCGAAGGCGAGGCTGCCGCGCGAGCCGTTGATCTCGATGCGGATGGCGTTCTTGCGCCCGTTCGCGAAGCGCGTGGCCTCGAAGACGCCGAGCGCGCCCCCGCGGAAGTCGGCCAGGAAGGTCGCGGCGTCGTCGACGGTGACCGGGCCCCGCCCGGTCCCCGCGGTCCCCGAGAGGCCGGCGTGCTCGGCCGGGAGCGGTCGCTCGTCGACGAAGGTGCGGAGCCGACCGGACACGCGAGCCACGGTGTCTCCGGTGATGAACTGCGTGAGGTCGACGATGTGGGCCCCGATGTCGCCCAGCGCACCCGACCCGGCCTTCGCCTTGTCCAGGCGCCACGACAGCGGCGCCTCGGGGTCCACGATCCAGTCCTGGAGGTACTGCGCCCGGACGTGGTGGATCGTGCCGAGCCTCCCGTCCGCCACCAGCTTCCGGGCCAGGGCGATCGCCGGCACCCGGCGGTAGGTGAAGCCCACCATCGCGTGCACCCCGCGGGCCGCCGCCGTCTCGGCCGCCGCGGCCATCGCCTCGGCCTCCTCGACGGTGTTGGCGAGCGGCTTCTCGCACAGCACGTGCTTGCCGGCCTCCAGCGCCGCGATCGCGATCTCGGCGTGGGTGTCGCCGGGCGTGCACACGTCGACGAGGTCGATGTCGTCGCGGGCGACGAGCGCCTCCCACGACGTCTCCGTCGAGTCCCATCCCAGCCGTCGGGCAGCCGCCGCCACACCCGCCGCGTCACGTCCGGCGAGCGCCGTCATCCGTGGCTGCAGCGGGAGGTCGAAGAACCGTGGGGCACTGCGCCAGGCCTGCGAGTGGGCAGCGCCCATGAAGGCGTAGCCGACCATGCCGACCGAGAGGCCGGGGGCGGCGCCGGGGACGTCGGGTGTGGTGGTCATGGACCTGCTTCCTCGTGTCGGCGGGCGGGCTCCGCGGCGGCTCCCGGCCAGCTGGGCCGGGAGCCGCCGAGGGGGGTCAGGACAGGAACGCCGAGTCGATGAACTGGTCGACGTTGTCAGCGGTCACCACGGGTGCGTAGAGCTGCACCGTGCGGGGCACCTCGACCTCGACCAGGTCGCTCATGGACTTCCCCTGCGCGACGAGCCGGGCGAGCTTGACCCCGTCCGCGCCCTGCGTCGAGGGGTAGATGACGGTGGCCTGGAGCACCCCGTCACCGCTCTGGATCTGCTCCATCGCCTGCTGCGACCCGGCGCCGCCGACCATGAAGAACTCGTCGCGGCCGGCGTTCTCGATCGCGGCCAGGACGCCGACGCCCTGATCGTCGTCGTGGTTCCAGATCGCGTCGATCTGCGGCGCGGCCTGGAGCAGGTTGGCCGCCGCCTCCTCGCCGCCCTCGACCGTGAAGTCGGCGGCGACCCGGTTGGAGACCTCCAGCCCGCACTCCGAGAGGGCGTCCTCGAAGCCCTGGCTGCGGTCCTGGGTCAGCGGGAGCGAGTCGATCCCGGCGATCTCGGCGACCACGGCGTCCGGGTTGTCGCCCAGCTCCTGGCACATGTACTGCCCGGCGGAGACACCCATGCCGTAGTTGTCGCCCAGCACCGTGACACGGGCCGCGTTCGGGTCGTCGAACTCACGGTCGACGTTGATGACCGTGATGCCGGCCTCCATGGCCTCGAGCGCGATGGGCGTCATCGCGGCCCCGTCGAACGGGAGCAGCACGATGGCGTCGACCTCGTCGTTGATGAAGGTCTCCACCTGGCTGATCTGGAGGTTGACGTCGTTGGTTCCCTCGGCGATCTGGAGGTCGATGTCGGGGTACTCCTCCTGGAGGTCGCGGACGTTGTTGGTGATGGCTGCCATCCAGCCGTGGTCGGCGGCAGGAGCGGAGAACCCGATGGTGACGGTGTCGCCCTCCTCGTCGTTGCTCCCGGCGGCAGCGGCCGGCTGGTCGCTGCCGGAGTCGTCGTTCTCGGCGTCCTGGGCGCTGCCGGTGCAGGCGGACAGGGCCAGGGCGGCGACCGCGCCGGCGGCCACGAGGCCTGTGACACGACGGCTCCGGAGAGTGGTGGTGGTGGTGCGCAGTCGCATGGCTGGTGCTCCTTGTTTTCTCGATGGATGCGGTGGTGCTGGTGCTGCGGTGGTGCGGTGGTGCGGTGTCCGAGGTCTAGGTGGCGGCCGAACGTCTCGCGAGGCGCTGCTGGAGCATCACGGCGACGACGATGATCAGGCCCTTCGCGACCGCCTGGGTCGAGGTGTCCTGGTTGTTGAGGGTGAAGACGTTGGTGAGCGTCGTGAAGATCAGCACCCCGAAGACGGTGCCGACGATCGTGCCGCGGCCCCCGGAGAGCAGGGTCCCGCCGATGACGACGGCGGCGATCGCGTCCAGCTCGTAGAGCTGGCCGTGCGTGGAGCTGCCCGTCGTGGTGCGCGAGATCAGCATCAGGGCGGCGATGCCGCAGCAGACACCGACGAGCACGTACAGCATCACGGTGTGCCGGTTGACGTTGATGCCGGCCAGGCGGGCCGCCTCGGGACTGCCGCCGACCGCGAGGGTGCGGCGGCCGAAGGTGGTGCGGTTGAACACCACCCAGCCGATCGCGGCGACGAGGGCGAAGATGATCACGATGACCGGGACGCCGAGCACGTCGGCGCCGAAGAAGTCCTTGAACTCCTGGACGCTGACGATCTGCGTACGTCGTTCCGAGATGATCTCGGCCAGGCCCCGGGCGCTCGCGAGCATCGCGAGCGTCGTGATGAACGGCACGACCTTCCCGTAGGCGATCAGGACCCCGTTGACCAGGCCGCACCCGGCGCCGACCGCGAGGGCGACGAAGACCATCACCAACCAGTGGGTGTCCTCGGCCATGGTCTGGGTGGCGAAGGTCGTGGCCCACACCGAGCAGAGGGCGAGGATCGCCCCCACCGACAGGTCGATCCCACCGCCGGTGATCACGAAGGTCATCCCGACGCTGACGACGCCGATCGTCGAGGCCAGCCGCAGGATCGTCACCATGTTGTCGACGCTCGCGAAGCGGTCGCCGACGGTGATCACCCCGGCCAGGCAGATCAGCGCGAGGGCGACGACCAGCCCGAGGTTGTGGCCCACGCTTCCGCTGAGGATGCCTGCCCGCGGCGAGCGGTCGGTGGCCGCGGCACGCTGCTCGACCTCCAGGGTGTCGCGCGTCGGCTCGACGGTTTCCTCCGCGAGCCGCCGCTCGGCCGGCCTGTCGGCCCCGGGGCTCGTGCTCTGCTCGCTCATGCGACCCTTCCTTCCATCACGAGGTCCAGGACCCGCGACTCGTCGATCTCCGTCGCCGGTCCCTCGTGGACGACCCGGCCCTCCCTGATGACGAGCACCCGGTCGGAGAGTCCGAGCACCTCCTCGACCTCGCTCGACACCACGACCACGGCCACGCCGGAGTCGGCGAGCGTGCGGATCAGGGCATAGATCTCGGTCCTGGCCCCCACGTCGACTCCGCGCGTCGGCTCGTCGAGCAGCAGCACCTGGCACCCCCGGAGCAACCACCGGGCCAGCACCACCTTCTGCTGGTTGCCGCCCGACAGCAGCCGCACCAGGCGCTCGACGCCGGCGGGCCGTACGTCGAGGGAGTCGGTGACCTCGCTGGCCCGGCGACGCTCGGCACGGCTGTCCAGCAGGCCGAACCGGGAGAACCGCCTGAGCGAGGAGACCGTGACGTTGCGGTAGACCGCCTGGTGGAGCAGCAGCCCCTGGCTCTTCCGCTCCTCGGGGCACAGCCCGACCCCGGCGCGTACGGCGGCCGGCACCGACCCTCCGCGGAGCGGCTGGCCGTGGACCGTGACGGTGCCGGAGGTGGGCTTGCGCGCGCCGTAGACCGTCTCGAGGATCTCGGACCGCCCGGCGCCCACCAGCCCCGCGAGACCGACGATCTCGCCGGTCCGGACCGTGAGGTCCACGCCTGAGAAGGCTCCGGCCAGTGCGAGGTCGCGCACCTCGAGGACGGACGTCGCGTCGGCCGCGACGTTCCCCCGCGGCGGGAAGACGTACTCGATGGACCGGCCGGTCATCAGGCGGATCAGCTCGGAGGTCGGCGTGTCCCGGGCTGCGAGTCCGGTGGCCACCGTCTTGCCGTCCTTGAGCACCGTGATCCGGTCACCGATCTGGCGGATCTCCTCGAGCCGGTGCGAGATGTAGATGATGGCGACGCCCTGTGAGGTGAGCTCGCGGATCACCCGGAACAGGTTGTCGACCTCGCCCTGGTCCAGGACGGCCGAGGGCTCGTCGAGCACGAGGAGCCGGGTGTCGTGGGACAGCGCCCGCGCCATGCTGACCACCTGCTGCGCCGCCGGCGAGAGCATGCCGACCGAGCGTCCCGGCGGGATCTCGGCATGGCCGAGACGGGCGAGGAGCTCCCGTGCCCGCCGGGTGGTCTCGGCCCGCTGGCTGAAGCCCGCGGTGGACAGCTCGTGACCGAGGGAGATGTTCTCGGCGACGCTGAGCCCGGGGACCAGGTCCAGCTCCTGGTAGATCGTGGAGATCCCGATCCGCATCGCCGCCTGCGGCGTCGACAGCGACACCGGCTCGCCCTCCCACCGGATCTCGCCCTCGTCGGGCTGGTAGCTCGCGGAGAGCACCTTGATCAGGGTCGACTTGCCCGCACCGTTCTGGCCGAGCAGGCAGTGCACCTCGCCGGCCCGCACCTCCAGCTCGACCCCGCCGAGGGCGACGACTCCCGGGAAGCGCTTGACGATCCCGCTCATCGAGAGCAGGGGCGCCGTGGTCGTGGTGGTGGTCATGAGGTCGCTCCCAGCTCGGGGACCCCGGCGCGCGGCACGAGCGTGGGGTCCTCGTAGACGTGATCGATGGCGACGGCGGCGCCACCACGGACGGCGGCGGACAGGCCGATGGTCGAGAGCGCGATCCGGGTGCCGCCCGATCCCGGGGCCAGGACACCCGAGGCCACCTCGGCCTCGACGTCGGCCTCGATCCACTCCCCGATCTCGCCGAGGTAGCCGCTGAGCACGATGACCCCCGGGTTGAGCGCGTTGGTCAGGGCGGCCGCGCCGATGCCGACCCACCGTCCCACCTCGTGCAGGGCGGCCAGGGTGCGCTCATCCCCGGCGGCTGCCCGCCGGTTGATCTCGGCGACGCGCTCCTCCAGCTCGAGCTCCGGGCCACGGAGGTCGTCGGTCGGGTCCGCGGCCTCCTCCAGCAGGCGGGTCAGGCCGATCACGGTCTCCCAGCAACCGGTGCGCCCGCAGCCGCAGCGCCGGCCGTCACGGTCGACGACCATGTGGCCGAACTCGCCGGCGAACCCCAGACGCCCCTGGTAGGGGCGGCCGTCGGCGATGATCCCGCCTCCGATGCCGACCTCACCGTGGACCACGAGGATGTCGCGTCGGTCCGGGTCGCCGGGGGTGGCCTCGGCGACCGCGGCGAGGTTGGCCTCGTTGGCCACCTCGACGAGGTAGTCCGGCTCGTCGAGGCGCTCGCGCAGCATCGCGGCCACGGGGACGTCCTGCCAGCCGAGGTTGGGGGCGACCGACACCGTCCCGCGGTCTCGGTCGACGAGTCCGGCGACCCCCGTCACGACCGCGACCGGCTCGCTCCCGCGCTCCGCGACGTCGGCCAGGGTGCCGTGGAGCAGCTCCACCAGCCGGTCGACGACCTGCTCGGGCCGCAGCCCTCGGGTGTCGACCGAGGATCGGTGCTCGCTGACGACCTCGCCGGCGAGGTCGACGGCGAGGGTCGTGACGTGGTTGACGTTGATCTCGGCGCCGACGCCGTACGCCCCCGTGCCGTCGAGCTCGACGATCGTGCCGGGACGGCCGACGGCGCCACGCTCGGCCTTCCCCTCGCGGACCAGGCCGCGCTCCATGAGCTCGCCGACCAGGCTCGAGACGGTGGCCTTGTTGAGACCGAGGTCGGCGGCGAGCCGGGCCCGGGAGCGGGGACCGCCGTCGCGCAGGCCGTGCATGACGAGCGCCAGGTTGGCCCGACGCAGCGTCCGCTGGTCGGCACCACCGGAGCCGGCACCCTGCCAGCCGTCCCGCGCCTGCGCCATGTCGAGTCCCCCCGGCGACGTCGCCGATTAGTTTGATGGACCGCCAAACTAATCGTGTGGCACGCGTCACGTCAAGGGTCGGGTGTGGGTGTCGCGCGGTGGTCTGGTCAGCCGAGGCGGGACAGGTGCAGGCCGCTGGCCTCGCGGTAGCGCTCGCGCACGGCGGGCACCGCGGCCGCGTCGTAGCGGCGGGTGCCGGTCCGCGGCCACGTCGGCGGGACGTCGTCCCCCAGGAGCGCCCAGGCGGCCTGGCGGGCCGCGCCGTCGGCGACGTACTCCCCCGCCGGCGGTACGTCGACCGGCAGGCCGAGCACCTGCGGCGCCGAGGTCCGGACCGCCTCGGAGGCGGCCGCGCCCCCGACCAGCAGCACCCGCCGCGGCTCCACTCCGGTCGCCGCCACGGCCTGCATGCCGTCGGCCAGCCCGCAGAGAAGGCCCTCGACCGCCGCGCGGGCGAGGTCGTGACGGGTGGCCGAGGCCAGGGTCAGGCCGTGCACCGACCCCGTGGCGTCCGGGAGGTTGGGGGTGCGCTCGCCCTCGAGGTACGGCACCAGGACCAGGCCACCGGCACCCGGCGCCGCCTGCATCGCGAGCTCGGCGAGGCCGTGGTGGTCGACGCCCAGCAGGCCGGCCACGGCGTCGAGCACCCGGGCCGCGTTCAGCGTGGCCACGAGCGGGAGGAAACGGCCGGTGGCGTCCGCGAACCCCGCGACGGTGCCGGTCGGGTCGACGGTCGGGCTGTCGGTCACGGCGGTGACGACACCCGACGTCCCGATCGAGACGACCACGTCTCCCACCTCCGCGCCCAGCCCGAGTGCTGCGGCGGCGTTGTCCCCGGCACCCGCTGCGAGCAACGTCCCCCCGGGCGTCGTCGCCGCCGCTGCACCCGGTGCGACCACCCGCGGCACCCGGGGCACCGAGCCGAAGGCCTGCTCGAGGAGGTCCTCGCGGTAGGAGCCGGTCACGGCCGACCAGTAGCCGGTGCCGCTGGCGTCGCTGCGGTCGGTCGTCAGGTCCGCCAGGTCCGTCGCCCCCGACAGCCGCCAGGTCAGCCAGTCGTGCGGCAGGCAGACCGCTGCCGTACGGCGGGCGTGCTCGGGCTCGTGCTCGGCCAGCCACCGCAGCTTGGTGATCGTGAAGGACGCCACCGGGACCACGCCGACGGCCTCCGCCCAGGCCCTGCCGCCGACCTCGGGCCCGCCGAGCTCGTCGACCAGGTCCCGTGCCGCCCCCGCCGAGCGGGTGTCGTTCCACAGCAGCGCCGGACGTACGACGTGGCCGTCCTCGTCCAGGCAGACCATGCCGTGCTGCTGGCCGCCGACCGACACGGCGGCCACGTCCTCGAGGCCACCGGCGAGGCCGACCGCGGTCTGGAGCGCGGTCCACCACGCCTCGGGATCGACCTCCATCCCCTCGGGGTGCGGGGCGCGTCCCTCACGCACCAGGCGTCCGGTCCGGGCCTCCCGGACCACGACCTTGCAGGACTGCGTCGAGGAGTCGATGCCCGCGACGAGCGGGCCAGGTGTCGTCATGCGCCGGAATAGTGGCACAGATGGTGGCGACGCAGGTCCGACTGCGGCTACGGCACCAGTCGTCGGGACCGGTCGCGGCAGACGAGGAGCGCCCCCAGGAGCGAGCCGAGGAGCACCGGTCCGACCACGAGCAGCCCTCGTGGCGACTGGTCGTCAGCCGACGCCGGCTCGACCCCGGCGGGGACGACGGTCGGTACCGAGGGGGAGGTCGTGCCGGTGCCGGGCG
Organism: Nocardioides euryhalodurans; assembly: GCF_004564375.1. Classification (NCBI taxonomy): domain Bacteria; kingdom Bacillati; phylum Actinomycetota; class Actinomycetes; order Propionibacteriales; family Nocardioidaceae; genus Nocardioides; species Nocardioides euryhalodurans. The sequence goes on along the minus strand of NZ_CP038267.1, from coordinate 3,365,793 downwards.
CGACCGCCACGCAGTCGACGTCGAACGTTCGTCGGCCCAGGACCCGGTCGTCGGCCAGCAGCTCCACCACCACCGTCTGGTCCTCGAAAGCGGTCAGGTCACCGACGATGGTGGTCTCCTCGCCCCCGTGGATCGGCGCGCTGCGCTGCACGACCCGACCGTCGATGCGGATCGTGAAGACCACGGTCGAACCGGGGTCGCCGTCGTTGGCCAGGGTCAGGGTGGTGCTCGGCGGTGGACACACGGCACCGGCGATCCCGACCCGCGGCGCCGGCTCCGGGGCCACGCAGTCGGGTGAGATGACGAACCGCGCGACCTCGACCCCGTCGACGAGGATCACCGCGGTCACGGTCTGGTCCTCGTACGCCGACAGGTCGGCCGCGCCGGTCTCCGTCGCGCCAGGCGCAACCGTGACGGGTGCCCCCACCGGGGTCCCGTCGACCGTCGCGGTCACCTCGACCGGCTCGGTGCCGTTGTTGGTGAGGGTGACCGTGCCCTGCGCCGTGGCCCCGGAGCAGCCGAGCTGCGCCGTGAGCTCCACGTCGGGCGGGCCGGCCTCGCAGTGCACGGTGACGACCTTGCTCGCGACGATCTCCCCACCAGAGCGGACGGTGACGGCGAAGGTCTGGTCCTCCCGGGTGGCGAGCGCGGGTCCGAGCACGACCGTCTCGCTGGCGCCCGGCGCGACGGGGCCGACGCGTCGCACCACCGACCCGTCGACGCCGATGGCGAAGAACGCGGGCTGGGTGGCGTCCGGGGCGTTGCTGACCGTGATCGTGAGGGTGGGCAGCGTGCCGGCACACTCGACGTCCCCGATCGTCGCCGACGGCAGCGGCCCCACGTCCGGCTCCACCTCGCAGCCGTTCTCGAGCACCGAGCGGCCCTCCGGCCAGTTCAGCCCGCCGGGCAGCCCGGGGATCGGCGGGATGATGTCGCCCCAGTTGTCGGCCCCCACGGTGAAGATCGGGCCCGTGTGGCCGGCGTGGGCGTTGAGCGCCGCCGACTGGGCCACGGCGATCTGGTCGTAGGGGTTGGTCGGCGAGGTCGTGCGGTGGCAGATCGTCACCTTCTGCTCGGGCGCCGCCGACGCGGGCGGCGCCAGCGTGACCAAGCCGGCCACCAGCGCGAGCAAGAGGATGGTGAGGCGCCCGAGGCGCCCGTGCTTCGCCATCTCCATGGCCTCTCCCTCAGCAGCTGGAGCCGATTCCACCCGCGCAGTGTGGCACCGGGCGGGCGCCGTGAGAAGGGGCCACTACTTGCGACCGGCAACGAAGTAGGCGACCGGGCCGACCGGCTGCACGAACGTGGCGAGGGCCCACGCCGCCTTCGGTCCCCGTACGCCCTCCGCGGGCCGGCGGGCCAGGTCGACGAGGGCCGCCACGGTCAGGACGGTCTCGACCACCCCCACGGCGACGATGGCGCGCTGCTGCGACGGGCTGAGCTCGGACCACGACTTCTGTGCCACGCGCCGAGGCTATCCCCGGACAGCACCGTGGCGGTTCACCCTCCTCGGGGGATGCCTCGGCCGTCCCTCCCCACGAGAGTGGGCCCACCCCACCGAGGGACCGAGGAGCAGCGATGCACGTGACCGGCGCGGCCCGCGAGGTCTCGCGCGCCCTCGTCGACGGCACCGGGCTGACCCCCCACGAGATCGCGGCGCTCGCCACCGTCGCCGCGGCCGCGACCGCCGCGCTCGTGACGCTGCGCGTGTACGACTATCTGCACGACGCGCGTCCGGCACCTGCGCGCGTCCGGCGCTGAGCACCTCCCTGCTGGAAGATCGTCATCTGCAGTCGGATCGCGTGCGGGACCCTCACGAACTAGGCTCAGGAGGTGCAGGCTGGCCAGGCTCGGAGAGCGGATGCGCCCGTGGTGGCGCTGGTTCTCGATGCGGGAGGCGCTCGCTCGGCCTACCAGGTGGGCGCGCTGGAGGTGCTCCTGCCGGCCGTGGCGGAACGCGGAACCCGGCCCCGCGTGCTGGTCGGAACCAGCGCCGGCGCCCTGCTCACGGCCGCGCTCGGCGCGACGGCCCACCTGGAGCCGGACGAGCAGACCACGCGGCTCGACAACGTGCTCAGCCACACCACGAAGCAGAACGTGATGCGCCCGCTGTGGAGGCAGGTGCCCGACGTGGTCGTGCGGTACGCGTCGGAGACGCTGGGGCTGTCGCACTTCCGGCTGCGCGGGTTGTTCGGAAGCCAGCCACTCGCCCAGACCCTCGCGACGCACATCGACTGGGATGCCCTGCACCGCAACGTCACGGACGGCGTCATCGGGTCCGTGGCCGTCACGGCGACCTCCGTCCGAACCGGGCGGGTCACCATGTTCACCGAGTCCGGCTCCCCCGTACCTCGCTCGGCGCCCGAGTACCACGGGCGCTTCGTCGCCGCCCGGCTCGACGTCCCCCACCTGATGGCCTCCGCGGCGATCCCGGTCCTGTTCCCGTCGGTGCACGTCGACGAACCGGCCGAGGCGGCGGGGTGGTTCGTCGACGGCGCCACCCGCCGACGAGCGCCTCTCGCTCCCGCACTCGAGCTCGGTGCCGATCGGGTGGTCGTGGTCGGCACCGGCGGGCTACGCCCACCAGCCGCAGAACCCGACCTGGACCGGGTCGCCGTCGACCTGGGAGACGCCGGGGCCACCCTGCTCGGCGCAGTCATGGACGACCCGCTGCGACACGACCTGCGACGGCTCACGGACCTGAACGGGCTGACCGGCGACGCCGAGCTCGCCCCGATCCTCGAGCGTCACCGCGCGGCCCGAGGCCGGGACGCGTACCGCACGGTCCCCTACGTCGCCGTCGCGCCCGAGGACGGCGAGGAGCTGGCTCGGACCGCGATCCAGGTCTTCCGCGCCAACCACGGCTCGCTGATGCGCACCCTCGGCGATCCCGACCTGCAGATCGTGCACCGGTTGCTCGGCAGCGACAGCCCGCTGCAGGGCGAGCTTCTCTCCTACCTCCTGTTCGACCCCGACTTCTTCGCCGCAGCCGCCGCCTTCGGGCGCCGCGACGCCCTGCGTTGGGTCGAGCAGAACCCGGACCTGTGGCGGACCGATGCCCTTCCGGACCCTTGAGCGCCGACGGGTCGCCCTGATTCAGACGTTGAAGCGGAACTCCACGACGTCGCCGTCCTGCATCACGTAGTCCTTGCCCTCCATGCGGACCTTGCCGGCCTCCTTGGCCTTGAGCATCGACCCGGCCTCGAGGAGGTCCTCGAACGAGACGATCTCGGCCTTGATGAAGCCCTTCTGGAAGTCGGTGTGGATCACGCCCGCGGCTTCGGGGGCCGTCGACCCCTTGCGGATCGTCCAGGCGCGGGCCTCCTTGGGCCCGGCGGTGAGGTAGGTCTGCAGGCCGAGGGTGTCGAAGCCGACCCGGGCCAGCTGGTCGAGGCCGGGCTCGGTGATGCCCATCTCGGCCAGCATCTCGCGGGCCTCGGCGTCATCGTCCAGCTCGACCAGCTCCGCCTCGAACTTCGCGTCGAGGAAGATCGCCTCGGCGGGCGCGACCAGGTCACGCATCCGCTGCTTGAGGTCCTCGTCGACCAGCTCGTCGGCGTCGCAGTTGAAGACGTAGATGTACGGCTTGGCCGTCAGCAGGGACAGCTCGCGGAGCAGCGCTCGGTCGAGGTCGGTTGCGATGATCGGCGTCCCAGCCTCCAGCGCCGCCTGGGCCTCCCTGGCGACCGCGACGACCGGGAGCAGCTCCTTCTTGCCCTTCGCCTCCTTCTCCAGCCGCGGGACCGCCTTCTCTACCGTCTGCAGGTCGGCCAGGATCATCTCGGTCTGGATCGTGGAGATGTCGCTCGCAGGGTCGACCTTGCCGTCGACGTGCGTGACGTCCTCGTCGCGGAAGACCCGCGTCACCTGGCAGATCGCGGCCGACTCCCGGATGTGGGAGAGGAACTTGTTGCCGAGTCCCTCGCCCTCGCTGGCGCCGCGGACGATCCCGGCGATGTCGACGAACTCGACGGTCGCCGGCAGGACCCGCGCGCTGTCGAAGACCTCCGCCAGCTGCGGGAGCCGCTCGTCGGGGACCCCCACGACGCCGACGTTCGGCTCGATCGTCGCGAACGGGTAGTTCGCCGCGAGCACGTCGTTCTTCGTGAGGGCGTTGAAGAGGGTGGACTTGCCGGCGTTGGGCAGGCCGACGATGCCGATGGTGAGAGCCACGGGCGGGCAGTCTACGGCGCTGGCGGACCCGCCCCGAATCACCGGCGTACCCGCCGGGACGCGGACAGCCCTCCCGCCGGGGGGAGGCGGGAGGGCTGTCGCGGGGGGAGGCGGGGTCAGGAGCCGTACAGCGCCCTGGCACCCGCCCGGTCGGTCTCGGTCATGCTGAGGTCGTCGGAGGACCCGTTGCACTGGGGGTAGTGCATGATCGAGGCCGAGTCGTAGGGCGTCAGCGGGCGCCAGTTGTTGTCCTCGAAGCAGGTGCCCGACTCGGGACGCGTGTGCTCGTGGCGGAAGCCCAGCGTGTGGCCCAGCTCGTGGGCGACGATGTTGGAGGGCGTCCAGGACCCGGAGGTCCAGATCGAGTCGTCCACGAGGACGTTGCGCGACCGCTTCGGGCTGCTCGGGAAGAACGCCCGCGCGATGTAGCTGCTGGAGTTCACCGGCTCGACGGAGAAGAGCACGTTGTTGTTGCGCGTGTTGCAGCTGGCGTCCTGGGCCGGGACGTGCACGAAGTCGACCGCCGACGAGGCCGCCTCCCACTGGCCGGCCCCGCTGGCCATCGCGGTGACCATCCGGGAGTGGTCCGAGCCGAACTTGGTGCTCACGCAGTACGTCAGGTTGCCGACCTGCGAGGCGCTCCACCTGTCGTCCTGGCCGTTGACCCGGTTGACGATGAGCCCGTCCTCGACCTGACGACCGGTGTGCCTGTCGCCCACCATCTGGTCGTAGAACTGGCGGAGCCGCCCGTCCGTGGCGACCGGCTCGTCGCCGTTGACGATGTACTGCGCGTCGGAGTCGACGTACGTCGAGGCGCGGAAGTCCTGGTAGGACGGGGCGTCGCCGTACTCGTTCGCAGCCTGGGCGGGGAGCGCCGAGACGGCGAGCGCGCCGGCCGCGAGGGTGGCGGCGGCGACGGTGCGGGGGTTGAGGCGCGTCATGGACCTTCCTTCTGTGAGGGTGCCGAGCAGGCTGCCGAGTGAACCGCTGCCGGACCCGCCGCCACCAGACCCCGCCCGGCTCAGGTTCGTGCGCTGCACACATCTGAGGCGGGCTAGGGTCGCGGGGTGCGCCTCGCCACCTGGAACGTCAACTCACTCCGCTCCCGCATCGACCGGGTCGAGGCGTTCCTGCAGCGGCACGACGTCGACGTGCTGGCGCTCCAGGAGACCAAGGCCCGCGAGGACCAGCTGCCGTTGATGGGCCTGCAGGCGATGGGCTACGAGGTCGCCGCTGCCGGGGTGAACCAGTGGAACGGCGTGGCGATCCTGAGCCGGGTGGGGCTCGCGGACGTCGAGGTCGGCTTTCCGGGCCAGCCGGGCTGGGGCGAGCCCGCGGCGGCCGAGGCGCGGGCACTCGGAGCCACCTGTGGCGGCGTACGGGTGTGGTCGCTGTACGTCCCCAACGGCCGCAAGCCGGACGACCCGCACTACGTCTACAAGCTCGACTGGCTGGCCCGGCTCCGTGACGCGGCCACCGGCTGGCTCGGCGAGCCGACCGCGCTCGTGGGCGACTGGAACATCTGCCCCACCGACGACGACGTCTTCGATCCCGCACAGTTCCGCAACAGCACCCACGTCACCCCGCCCGAGCGGGCCGCCTTCCAGGCGTTCCTCGACGAGGGATACCTCGAGGTCACCCGCGAGCACGCCCCGGGCTACACCTACTGGGACTACTACCGCCAGCGCTTCGAGCGCGACCGCGGGCTGAAGATCGACTTCGTGCTCGGCTCCCCGTCCCTGGCCGAGCGCGTGACCGGCGCCTTCATCGACCGCGACGAGCGGGCCGGGACCGGAGCCTCGGACCACGCGCCGGTCGTGGTGGACCTCACGACCCCGTAGGGCGGCCGCGGTGCCCCGATCCTCACCCGGCCGCCCTACTGTGTCCCGCGTGCCCGAGACGCTGAACCGCCTCCGCCGGATCGACCCGTGGGGGCCGGCGCTCGCCGCCGCCTCCGTCGTGGTGTTCCTGGTCCACGGCTTCGGCGGGATCCTCACCCGCGACCTCGCGCTGTACGCCTACGGCGGGCAGCAGTTCGCCGAGGGCGTCCCGCCCTTCGTGTCGGTCCTCAACCGCGCCGGACCGCTGGCCCACATGGTGCCGGGCGTCGCCACCTGGGTGGGCCGGCTCCTCGGGGCGGACTCCGGCTCCGACGACCTGTTCGTGATGCGGCTGCTGATGATGGTGCTGTCCGTCGCCGCGGTGTGGGTGGTCTACCTCCTCTCCCGGGACGCGTTCGGGTCGCGTCTCGCCGGGGTCGCCGCCGCGTCGAGCCTGCTCGCGTTCCAGGGCTTCGTCACCTACGCCACCGGTGGTCCGCGCGAGAAGACGACCATGATGCTCCTGGTCGCGATCGCCCTGTGGGCCGTCGTGCACCGGAGGTGGGGCCTCGCCGGGACCACGGTCGCACTGGCCACCCTGACCTGGCAGCCCGTCTTCTTCGGCGGCGCCGCCGCCGCCGCCGTCGCGATCCTGCTGCTCCGGGCCCGTCGGGCACAGCTCACGGCCCTGGTCCGCTTCGCCGTCGGCGGCCTGCTCACGACGGCTGCCTTCGTCCTCTACTACGTGCTGGTCGACGCGCTCGAGGAGTTCCTGGACGCCTTCTACTTCATCAACGCGACCTACACCCGTCAGACCGGGCTGCTGGCCTACTTCGCGGACGAGCCGAGCGAGATCTTCGACGGCTTCGGCTGGTCGCTGTGGCTGATCCTGCTCGGTCTGGCCGCGATGGTCGTGCTCGGAGCCGTGCGCGTCCGCCGGCTCGACCGCGACGACCCGCACACCGTCGCGGTGGTCGCCCTCGGCGGCGGCACGCTGGCCAGCGTGCTGTGGTCCTGCTACGTCTTCAACGGCTGGGCCGACGCGATGTTCATGCTGCCCTTCGCGGCGGCCGGTCTCGGCGGCCTGGTCCACCTGGTCGCCCGGCTGGTCCCGGCCCGTGCGGGCACGGTCGTCGTGGCGGCGTACGTCGCGATCGTGCTCGTGGCCGCCACGCTCTCGTCGTGGCAGACGCGCGACGAGCGGCTGTGGGCGATGCGCGACGTCAACGAGGACGTCCTCGAGGTCGTGGGGCCCGACGCGACGGTGATGTCGGTCGGCGCGCCGCAGCCCCTGGTCTTCGGCCGCATGCGCAACATCGTCTACCACCAGATGTTCATCGCCGGCCTCTACGAGTACGTCGACGACACCTGGCCCGGCGGCCTCGAGGGCCTGGCCGCGGACATCGAGGACGAGCGCCCCACGCTGATCACGATCGACCACCCCACCTGGTACGACTTCATCGACCCGGTCGTCGAGCGCCACTACGAGGAGCTCGGCACGACCTACCTGATGACGTGGTACGTCGACCGGTCCCTCGGCGAGGCGGAGCTCGAGGAGCTCCGCGAGATCGTCGGCCGGGACCTCCCGGACGACTGAGGGTGGGACGCTTCCGGATCGATCCCTGGGGCCCGCTGCTGGCCCTCGCCGCACTCGGCGTCCTGCTGCTGCGCGGGTTCGAGGGTCGGCTCGGCGCCGACCCGGCGCTCTACGCGTATGCCGGCCAGCAGCTCGCCGAGGGAGCACCTCCCTACGTGGGGGTCCAGAACCGGGCCGGCCCGCTGGCGCACCTGGTCCCCGGGCTGGGGGCGATGGGGGCGCGTGCGATCGGGATCGACGACCTCCTCGGGATCCGGCTGCTGATGGCCCTCGTCTCCGTCGGGGCCGTCTGGGTGGCCTACCTGGTCGCCCGCGACACCTTCAGGTCCCGGGCGGTCGGGGCGGTGGGCGGTGGCACGCTGCTCGCCCTCCAGGGGTTCGTGGAGCTCGGGACCTCCGGTCCGCGCGAGAAGACGACGATGGTGCTGTTCGTCCTGCGGGCGATCTCCCGCCGGGCCTGGCTGTACGCCGGGGTAGCCGTCGCTCTCGCCACGCTCGCCTGGCAGCCGTCGTTCCTCCCGGCCTCCGTCGCGGTGCTGGCCGCGGCGGTCCTCGAACCCTCGTGGCGGGCCCGGCTCCGCGCGGTCCTGGGGGTCGTCCTCGGCGGCCTGACGGTGCTCGCGGTGACGGTCGCCGGCTTCGCGGCGGTGGACGCCGTGCCCGAGTTCTACGAGGGCTTCGTCGGCGTCCACCTCGGCGGGTACACGACCCAGGCCACGGTCCTGGACCGACTCGCAGCGCAGCCTGCGAGCCTGGTCGAGGGCTACGGCTGGTCCGTGGGGCTGCTCGCCCTCGGCACGGTCGCGACGTTGGTGCTCGCCGGTGCCGTGCTCGCGCGCCCGGGCCGCGGCCACGGCACCCGACCCACGCGGGTCGCCCTCGGCGCCGGCACCCTCGGGTGCCTGGCGTGGACGCTGGTCGCCTACCAGGGATGGCCGGACTCCCTGGTCCTGCTGCCGTTCGCCGCGCTCGGCGTGGCGGGCGCGGCCGGGTCGGCCGCCCGTGTCCTCCCGGACCGGGCCGGACGGCGCACGCTCGCGACGGTGGCGGTGTGCCTGGTGGTCGCGGCGGCTGCCTCCTCGTGGTCGAGCCGACCCACCGGGTTGGCCGGGCAACGCGAGCTCGCGGCCGACATGATCGCCGCTGCCGGCCCGGACGCGACCGTCCAGTCGTTCGCGTCCTCTGCCCCGCTGGTGCTCACGGGAAGGACCAACCCCACCCGCTACGTGAACTTCGGGCGTGGCCTCGCCCGCTACATCGACGAGCAGGTCCCTGGCGGCCTCGCCGGGCTGGCCGCCGACGTCGAGCGCCGCGAGCCCACCCTCCTGGTCATGGGCAAGCCGCACGCGGCCGGCTACACCTGGTTGCGCCCGGTGCTCCGCGAGCACTACGTGCTGCTCGGTGGCAGCCGGGAGGACGGCTTCTGGTTCGCCACCACCTCGCTCGAGGACGAGCGGGTCGACGACCTGCGCGGTGTCCTCGAGGACGCCGGGGTCCCCACGGCGTCGCCGCGCGCGTGACACGCCGCTCCTGACCCGGGCTTGCGGCGGGCCTTCGCGAGTTGCGACCATCCGCGCGTGATCGATGGCCGGTGGGAGCCGGCCGCGGCCTCGCACGCTGGAAGGACCTCTCGGGTTGTCGAATGCTCTCCCGTCCCGGATCGACCGTGTCGGAGTCCTGGTCGCCCTCGCGGCCACCGGGGTCTTCCTGCTCCACGGCTTCCGGGGCAACCTGGGCCAGGACGCCGCGGTCTACGCGTACGCCGGGCAGCGGGTCGCCGACGGCGTACCTCCCTACGTCGGGATCCTGAACCGGTCCGGCCCGCTCGCCCACCTCGTGCCGGGAGTCGGCGCCCTGGTCGGCCGCGTCGTCGGGACCGACGACCTGCTGGCCATGCGGGTCCTGCTGGCGCTCGTCTCCGTGGCCTCGGTCTGGCTGGCCTACCTCGTCGCCCGCGACTGGTGCGGCTCCCGGCTCGCCGGGCTGGTGGCCGGGACGACGATGCTCACCTTCGGCGGGTTCGTGCACTACGCGACGTACGGACCACGCGAGAAGACCACGATGATCTTCTGCATCCTGCTGACCCTGTGGGCGATCGGGCGCCGCCGGTGGGTCACCGCCGGTGTCGGCACGGCGTTGGCGACGCTGACCTGGCAGGGCGCCTTCTTCCCCCTCGTGGTCGCGGCGCTCGTGGCCCTGCTGCTGCTCCCCGGCCGCCGGTCCACCCTGAGCGCGCTCGGCCGCTACCTCGGCGCCGGCGTCGTGGTGACCGCCGTGACCCTGCTCGGCTTCTGGGTGGTGGGGGCGCTCCGGGCGTTCCTCGAGGGCTTCCTGCTCGTCAACCTCGGCTACACCGAGCAGCGGGGCCTCCTCGAGGCGTGGGCCCGGGTCCCCGAGATCCTGCGACCCGTCTACGGCTGGTCCACCGTGCTGCTGATCGGCGGCAGCCTGGCGTGCGTGGTCCTGGCGGCGCTCGCGGCCCGACGGCTCGACCGCGCCTCCCCCACCGCGGTCGGCGTGGTCGCGACCGGCGCGGGGGTCCTCGCCGAGCTCGGCTTCAGCCTGACGGCCTTCCAGGGCTGGCCCGACGCCCTGGTCTTCGTCCCGTTCGCTGCCCTCGGCACCGCCGGGGTGCTCCACCTCCTCACCCGTGCACTCGACGCGCGAGCACGGCGGGCGGTGCTCGCCGTGGCCTCCGTCGCCCTGCTGGTCGCGGCCGCGCAGGGCTCGTGGTCGACCCGCAACACCCTCCTGGAGGAGCAGCGGGAGCAGGCGCACGCACTGCTCGCGGTCACGGGTCCGGAGGCGACCGTCCTCTCGATCGGCTCTCCCCAGCCGCTGGTCCTCGCCGACCTCGACAACCCGATCCGCCACCAGATGTTCCTCAACGGGATGACGGAGTTCGTGGACGACACCCGGCCGGGCGGCCTCGAACAGCTCGTCGAGGACCTCGAGCGGATCCGGCCCACGATCATCGCCGTCGACCGGCCGGTGACGCACGACTGGCTGCAGCCCTTGCTCGCGGAGGACTACGTGCGCCTCGGGGGGTCACGGGCGAGCGTCCGCTGGTTCGTGATCGACACGCTGAGCCGGGAGGACGTACGTCGGGCGCGTGAGCTCGTGCATGCGGGGCCTCTGACGACGGAAGTGCCCCTCGTGGGACGATCCGGCCCATGACCGACCTGCTCGACCGGGAGAGCTTCTCGTACTCGATCGTGATCCCCGTCTACAACAGCGAGGAGATCGTCGGGACGACCATCGACCGCGTGGTCGAGGTGTTCACCGAGGCCGGGCTGCGGCACGAGGTGGTCCTCGTCAACGACGGCAGCAGCGACGACAGCTGGCGGGTGATCTCCGAACGTGCGGCACGGACGCCGGGGGTGGTCGCGCTGGACCTGATGAAGAACTACGGCCAGCACTACGCCAACCTCGCCGGCCTGCGCGAGGCCGGCGGCGACTACGTCATCACCATGGACGACGACCTGCAGAACCCTCCCGACCAGGCGCTCGTGCTCATCGACAAGGCGATGGCGGGCCACGAGGTCGTCTTCGGCCAGTTCGAGCAGAAGCAGGCCGCGGGCCACCGGCGCCTGGGCAGCAGGCTGATCGGCCTCATCAACCGGCGCGTCTTCGGCCAGCCCACGGACCTGGTCGTCTCCAACTTCCGGATCCTGCGGCGCGACGTCGTGGACCGCATCGTCTCGTCGCGCACCGCCTACCCCTACATCACCGGTCAGGCCCTGATGTTCTCGGGCAACCGCGCCAACGCCACCGTCCGCCACGACCCGCGCCCGGCGGGCAAGAGCACCTACAGCCTGATCAAGATCCTGCGGCTGGTCACCACGATCCTCTTCAGCTACAGCTCGTGGCCGCTGCGCGCCGCCGCGCTCGTCGGCTTCGCGATCTCCGGGCTGAGCTTCCTGCTCGGCGGCTTCCTGCTCGTGCGCGCGCTGGTCACGGAGTCGATCGTGCCGGGCTGGACCTCCATCATGGTCCTCGTGTCGCTGTTCGCCGGTTTCATCATCGCGCTGCTCTCGATGATCGGCGAGTACGTCGTCCGGACGCTCAACACCGTCAGCTCGGACGCGACCTTCCACGTGGTGCGGAGGGTGGCCCGGTGACGCGGCACTTCCTCGTCGTCGGCGCGCAGCGCTGCGGGACCACCTGGTTGCACGACCAGCTGGCCGCCCACCCCCAGATCGCGATGGCCCGGCCCTCGCGGCCGGAGCCGAAGGTCTTCCTCGGGGACGATCCTGTCGACGCCGATGCCTACCGCGCCCGCTGGTTCGCCCACGCCGCCGGTGCGGTGGTGCTCGGCGAGAAGAGCACGAGCTACCTCGAGAGCCCGACCGCGCCCGACCGGGTGGCCGAGGCCCTGGGCACGCCGCAGGTCGTGGTGCAGCTGCGCGACCCGATCGCGCGCGCCGTCTCCAACTGGAGCTTCAGCCGCGACCACGGCGTCGAGAACCGCCCGCTCGCGGAGGCGCTGCGGGCCAACCTCGACGGACCGCACCCGTGGGACCCCGCGACGTCGTCGGTCTCGCCGTACGCCTATCTCGAGCGCGGCCACTACGTCCGCGACCTCTCCCGCTGGCTGGACCGCTTCCCCGTCCGCATCCAGCTGCTCGAGGAGATGCTGGCCGAGCCCACGCGGATCGCCGAGCTCTACGCCTGGCTGGGGGTCGACCCGGACGTCCGGCCCGAGGCGGACGAGGACCCGGTCAACGCCAGCACCACGGCCGGCGGGGAGCTCGACGACGACCTGGTCGCGCGGCTGCGCCACCACTTCCGGGAGAGCGACGAGGCCCTCGCGGGCCTGCTCGGTCGCGACCTCCCGTGGACCACGAGGAGCCTGACATGAGCGACATCCCCTTCAACCGACCCGAGGTCACCGGGCAGGAGATGGACCTCATCGGCGAGGCGGTGGCCAGCGGCCACACGTCCTCGGGAGGGCCGTTCTCCCAGCGTGCCGGAGCACTGCTGAAGGAGGCCACGGGCGCCCAGGAGGTGCTGCTCACGACCTCGTGCACCGACGCCCTCGAGCTCAGCTGCCTGCTGCTCGACCTCGGCCCCGGCGACACCGTCGTCGTGCCGTCGTTCACCTTCACCAGCAGCGCACTGGCCTTCGCCCGGCAGGGCGCACGGATCCTCTTCTGCGACGTCGAGCCGGACACGCTGGGCCTCGACCCGCGCCACCTCGCCGAGCTGCTGGACGACTCGGTCCGGGCGGTCGTCGTCGTCCACTACGCCGGGGTGGCGTGCGACATCGACGGCATCCGTGCCGCCCTGAGGGACCGGCCCGACGTGACGATCGTCGAGGACGCCGCCCACGGCCTGTTCGGCCGCTGGCGCGACCAGCCGCTCGGCAGCCTGGGACGGCTGAGCACGCTGAGCTTCCACGAGACCAAGAACTTCATCTGCGGCGAGGGCGGAGCGCTCCTGCTCAACGACCCGGCCGACGTCGACCGCGCCCGCGTCCTCTACGACAAGGGCACCGACCGGCAAGCCTTCTTCCTGGGCCAGGTCGACAAGTACTCCTGGCGCGACACCGGCTCCTCCTTCGGGATGTCCGACGTGCTGGCGGCCTACCTCCTCGCCCAGCTCGAGCAGGCGGAGTCGATCCAGTCCCGGCGCCGGGCGGTCTTCGAGGGCTACCTCGGGAGGCTGGCCGGGCCTGCCGAGGAGCTCGGCCTGCGGCTCCCGGTCCTCCCCGACCACGTCGACCCCGCCTGGCACCTCTTCCACGTGCTGCTCCCGGACCCCGGGATGCGGCCCGGGGTGATGCAGGCGATGCGCGAGCAGGGTATCGCCACGACCTTCCACTACGTGCCGCTGCACAGCTCCGAGGGCGGCCGGCGCTTCTCGGCCCGTCCCACGGAGTGCCCGGTGTCCACCGACGTCAGCGCGCGGCTGGTGCGGCTGCCGTTCTTCAACACGCTCACCGAGGCCGACGTGGCGCGGGTGAGCGAGAGCCTCGTGGCCGCGGTGAGGGCCACGTCGTGACCCAGCAGCGCCAGGGGTCGGCCTCGATCGAGCAGCCCGACTACTGGTGGTACCGCGCCCGTGCCGAGCTGCTCCACGCCGCCCTGGGCGACCACCTCGGCAACCCGGGCCGGCTCCTCGACGTCGGCAGCGCCGACGGGCCGAGCGTGACCTGGATGCACGGGGCGGAGCAGCACGTCTCCGTCGACCTCGACCCCCGCGGCCTCGTCCCCGGCCAGGGTGTCCGGGCCTCCGCGCTCGACCTGCCCTTCCCGGAGGCCACGTTCGACGTGGTGGCCGCCTTCGACGTGATCGAGCACTGCGAGCCCGAGGCCCGCGCGGTCTCAGAGCTCGCGCGGGTGCTGCGTCCTGGCGGTCGGCTGCTGCTCTCCGTCCCGGCCTACCAGTGGGCCTGGACCGACCACGACGTCCGGGCCGGCCACCACCGTCGCTACACCCAGCCGCGGTTGCTGGCGGCCGTCGAGGCAGCCGGTTTCGACGTACGCCGCTGCACGCACGGGTTCGCCGGGGTGTTCCCGCTGTTCGCGGTCGAACGGCTGCTGCGACGGGTGCGTCGCTCCGCGCCGGCGGACGACGGCCTGCCGCAGCCCTCCCCCACCGTCGAGCGGCTGATGCTCGGCGCGAGCCGGGTCGAGCAGTGGGTGCTCAGGCGGCGCGACCTGCCGTTCGGGTCATCGATCTTCCTGGCCGCCGAGAAGCCGGTCTGAGCGCACGTCCAGCACCACGAAGGCCACCCACGCGGTGGCCTCGACCGCGAGGAAGGTGGCGGCCGTGTCGTCGAGGGCGCTCCCGCCCCGCAGCAGGAAGGCCGCGGGGCCGGCCGGGGCCGCGACGAGCCACACCCAGGCGGCGGCGACCGGGCGACCACGGGCCAGGGTGCCGATGGTCCAGACGAGGTTGGCGAGGGCGAAGACGCTGCCGACGGCGATGACGGCGGTGGCACCCGGCTCCAGTCGTACCCCCTCCCCGAAGACCAGCTCCATCAGGTCCGGCCCGAGCCAGGCGGCCCCCAGGCCGCCCAGGAGCCCGAGCACGACCGTGGCCGCCACGACGCCGTGCCGCACCCGCCGCAGCGTCGCACGGCGCCGGGCGACGACGAGCCGGGTGAGTCGGCCGGTGAGGGCCGAGACGAGCCCGAGCCCGAGGGTGTAGGGCGCCCGGAAGAGCGCGAGGCCGGCGAAGAGCGCCGTCACCTCGGCCGGAGCTCCCCCGACGGCCGCCAGCAGCACCGGTCCGCCGGTGAGTGTCACCTGGGCGAGCAGCTGGCCGGCGGAGGCGGCCGACACGAAGGCGAGCGACGGACCGGCAGCGCCGGCGTTCCCCCGGCGCGGGACCAGCGCGGCCGGCCAGATCAGGACGGCGGCGTACCCGGCCACGAGCGCGAGTCCGTACGCAACGGGGTCCTCCACCCCACCGGCCATCAGCACGGCGGCGGCCGCGCAGCGCAGCGCGTTCTCCACGGCCAGCCCGGTGCCCACGGCGCTGAAGCGCCGCCGGGCACTGAGGGTGCCGCGCACGAGCCCGATCAGCGCCGACCCGACGCCCACCGCGACGACCAGCAGCGGGAAGGACGCGCCGTCGAGGCCGAAGAGCCGGTCGCGGGCGAGCCAGGCGAGACCGCCGGCCGCGAGGGAGACGGCAGCCACGGCTGCGGCGACCCGCGGCAGCCCGTGGCGGATCCCACCCTCGCCGTGGTCGAGCGCCGACTGTCGTGCGATCCAGTGCTGGATCGGGAAGGTCAGCGCAGCACCGGCGAAGCTCCACCACGCCCAGAGCACGGCCACCGGGGCGGCGTCGTCGGCGCCGAGCGCACGGGTGACCATCGCGAAGAAGACGTAGGCGAGGACGCCGCCCCCCAGCGATCCTGCTGCCAGGACCGACGCGTCACGTCCGCCTCGGGCGGTCACCGGCTTCTCCATCGGTCGCTGATTGTGCCGGACCCGGACCTGTTTCCCCGCACCGACGGACCTGTCGGTGGGCTCCGGCATGCTCGACCCCATGGAGACAGCGGAGTTGCTCGTGGTGCTGGTGGTGCTGGTGCTCGGCCTGCTGCTGGGCGTCGCCCTCGGCTGGCTGGCGGCCCGCTCGCGCCCGCAGGTGGCGGCGGGGATGGTCGAGCAGTCCGAGGTGATGCAGGGCCTCGACCGGCTCAGCGACCAGGTGCTCGACCTCGACCGGCAGCGCGCCAGCTGGCAGGGGGAGCTGCACCAGCACGTCTCCGCGCTCCAGCAGGAGACCCGCTCGCTCTCGACCGCGCTGCGCCGTCCCCAGGTGCGCGGCCGCTGGGGAGAGCTCCACCTGCGCCGCGCCGTCGAGCTGGCCGGGCTGGTCGACCGCTGCGACTTCCGCGAGCAGGTGCAGGTCGACGACGGTGCCCGCCGGCCCGACCTCGTCGTCCACCTCGCCGGTGGCCGGACCGTCGTGGTCGACGCCAAGGTGCCCCTCGACGCCTACCTCGACGCCACCTCGACCGAGGACGCCGCCGTCCGTGACGACGCGCTCGCGCGCCACGTCCGTCAGCTGCGCCACCACGTCGACGCGCTCGGCTCGAAGTCCTACTGGCGTTCCTTCGACGAGACGCCCGAGTTCGTGGTGCTGTTCGTGCCGGCGGAGTCGTTCCTCGCGGTCGCGCTCGAGACCGACGGTTCCCTCATCGAGTACGCCGCGGCCCGGCAGGTCGTGCTGGCGTCCCCGACGACCCTGATCGCGCTGCTGCGCACCGTCGCCCACGGCTGGCGCCACGAGGCGCTCGCCGGCCGGGCCCGGGAGATCCACCACCTCGGGCGTGACCTCCACGAGCGGCTGGGGACGCTCGGGAGCCACCTCGACCAGGTGGGTCGCTCGCTCACCGGCGCCGTCACGAGCTACAACCGCGCCGTCGGGAGCCTCGAGTCGCGGGTCCTGGTCGCCGCTCGCCGGTTCCACGACCTGTCGGTGACCGACGACGAGCTGCCCACCCCGCGCCAGGTCGAGACGGCCACCCGCTCCGTGGCGGGCGTGGAGCTGCGCAGCGTCGACCGGCGCGCCGCGTCCGGTGAGGACTGAGGTCGCCCTACGGTGGTGAGCGTGTCGCAGAGCACGGACCGGGAGCGGCGCACCCTCTGGGAGGAGGGCCGCGAGCCCGGCCTCCAGGTGGTCGCCCTCGGAGTGGCGGTCTCCCTCAGCGCGCTCGCGATCGACCTGGCCCTCGGCGGCGACGTCGGCCTGTTGTTCGACCTCAGCTTCGTCGCGCTCTGCCTCGGGCTCGCGCTGGCCGTGCGACCACGCGACTTCTTCGTCGTGGGGGTGCTGCCCCCGATGCTGATGGTCGGGGTGCTCCTGCTGCTCGAACTGACCCGCCCCGCGGTGCTCGGCCACCCCCGGGACGGCGCGATCCAGTCCTTGGTGACAGGGCTGGCCGACCACAGCGGCGCCCTCGTCGCCGGCTACGTCCTCACCCTCGCCACGCTCGCGCTCCGCCAGCGCTTCGCCGGTCGCGCCACCGCCGCGGCCGAGGCTCAGGCAGCGAACCTCGACGGGTCGCCCGCGCCGACCCGGACCACCTCCGGATAGCCCTCCGACCAGTCCACGACCGTCGTCGGCTCCGGGAGCACCTCGCCGGACTCGACGACGATGTCGACCTGGTGGTCGAGCTCCTCCTTGATCTCCCAGCCGTGGATGCGGGGCTCGTCCTCGCCCGGGAGGATCAACGTGCTGGTGAGCAGCGGCTCACCGAGCTCCTCCAGCAACGCACACACCACCACGTGGTCGGGGATCCGCACCCCCACGGTCCGCTTCTTGGGGTGCATCAGGCGGCGCGGCACCTCGCCCGTCGCCGGCAGGATGAAGGTGTACGGCCCCGGTGTCGCGGCCTTGATGGCGCGGAACGCCGCGTTGTCGACGTGGACGAACTGCCCGAGCTGGGCGAAGTCCTTGCACATCAGGGTGAAGTGGTGCCGGTCGTCGAGCTGGCGGATCCGCAGGATCCGGTCGCGACCGTCCCGGTTGCCGAGCTGGCAGCCCAGTGCGTAGCCGGAGTCGGTGGGATAGGCGATCAGCGCGTCGTCGCGCAGCGCGGCGACGACCTGGCCGACCAGCCGCGGCTGGGGGTTCTCCGGGTGGAGGTCGACGTACCTCGCCACGGCCCGCGCCCGGTCCCTACGCGCGTCCGGCGGCCTGCTGGGCAGCCGCCTTGAGGTCGCGACGCAGCTCCTTGGGGAGCGCGAAGATCAGCGATTCCTCGGCGGAGTGCACCGCCTGGGCGTCGGGGTAGCCGCGCTCGGCGAGGAAGTCGAGGACGCCGCGCACCAGCTCCTCGGGGACGCTCGCTCCGGAGGTGACGCTCACCGTCGAGACGCCGTCGAGCCACGCCTCGTCGATCTCCGAGGCGTCGTCGACGCGGTAGGAGGCCGCGGCGCCCGCCTCGAGAGCGACCTCGACCAGCCGGACCGAGTTGGAGGAGTTGCCGGAGCCGACCACGATCACCAGGTCGGCGTCGCGGGCGATCTCCTTGACGGCCAGCTGACGATTCTGGGTGGCGTAGCAGATGTCGTCGCTCGGCGGGTCCAGCAGCGCCGGGAAGCGCTCCCGGATCGCGGCCACGGTCTCGAGGGTCTCGTCGACGCTCAGCGTGGTCTGCGACAGCCAGGCGACCCGCTCGGGGTCCCGGACGACGATCTGGTCGACGTCGCCGGGGCCCTGGACCAGCTGGATGTGGTCGGGAGCCTCACCGGCGGTCCCCTCGACCTCCTCGTGTCCCTCGTGGCCGATCAGCAGGATGTCGTAGTCCTCACCGGCGAAGCGCTTGGCCTCGTGGTGGACCTTGGTGACCAGCGGGCAGGTCGCGTCGATGGTCTTGAGCTCGCGCTCGGCGGCCTGGCGGTGCACCTCGGGCGACACCCCGTGGGCGGAGAAGACCACGGTCGCCCCCTCCGGCACCTCGTCGAGCTCCTCGACGAAGATCGCGCCGCGAGACTCCAGGTCGGAGACGACGTGCTTGTTGTGCACGATCTGCTTGCGGACGTAGACCGGGGAGCCGTAGAGGTCCAGGGCCTGCTCGACGGTCACCACCGCGCGGTCGACGCCGGCGCAGTAGCCCCGGGGCGCCGCGAGCAGCACGACCCGCTCGGCCTCGTCGGGGCTCAGGACGGGAGGGGTCCCCAGGTCGGTCGTCATGGGGCCGAGTCTAGGGAATCGCGGGTGAGGTGCCGAGTCGGCGACCGTGCTGCTCCGCGCCACCGTGCTGCGCGGCCGATGAGACTGGGCGAGGTTCCGGGTCTGCTCGTCCGTGACGTACGCGTCGGCCCGGGGAGGCCGTCGGCTGAGGGATGATCGGGACCAAGGAGGGTAGTCGGATGGAGGACACGACACGGCAGACGGCGCAGGGCAAGGTTCTCCTGCACTTCTCGATGTCGCTGGACGGGTTCGTCGCCGGCCCTGGCCACTCGATGGACTGGATGAGGCAGGACGCCACCAACCGCCCGGGCCTCGTCGAGGAGTACGTCGCGACGACCGGCGCCGTGCTCGGCGGTCGGAACGGCTGGGATGCCTTCCCCGACCCCGCCGCGATCTACGGCGGAGCATGGACGGGACCGGTCTTCGTCCTGACCCACCACCCCGAGGACGCCGAGCCCGCCGACGGAGTGACCTTCCTCGACTGCGACGTGGCCGAGGCCGTACGCATCGCGCTGGAGGCAGCCGCGGGCAAGAACCTCGAGGTCCTCTCACCCACGATCGGACGCCAGCTCCTCCAACGCGGCCTGGTCGACGAGCTCGACCTGCACGTCTCGCCGGTGCTGCTCGGAGACGGGGTCCGGCTCTTCGACAACCCGGGCGGCACACCCGTCGGGCTGGAGCTGAGGAACGGCGAGGACCCCGTGGCCGAGGTGAACCTTCGCTACCGCCCGATCACGGCCCCCCTGACCTGAGACCGAGGAGAACGCGATGAGCCCCACCCACCTGGCCCTGTCCGGGCCCTGTACCAGCCACGCACGGCCGGGGGCCAGGTGCTGACCCCGGTCGCGGACGGCGTCCTGGTCCACCAGAGCGAGCTGCTCCGGAACAACGCCGTCGTCGTCGAGGGCCGCAACGGCGTGCTGCTGGTCGACCCCGGTCTCACGGACTCCGAGCTGCGATGCCTTGCGCACGACCTCCGCGAGCTCGACCGACCCGTCGTGGCGGGCTTCGCGACGCACCCGGACTGGGACCACGTGCTCTGGCACGCCGACCTCGGCGAGGCGCCCCGCTTCGGCACGGCCCGCTGCGCCGACTTCATGCACGCCCTGCGGTCGGACGCGGACTGGCGGGCCCGCGTCACCGAGGGGCTGCCACCGGAGATCGCCGAGGAGGTACCCCTGGACCCGTTCGGCCTGATCACGGCCCTGCCCGCCGGAACCACGCACCTCCCCTGGGACGGCCCACCCGTGCGGGTCGTCGAGCACCCCGCCCACGCCCCGGGCCATGCGGCCCTGGTGGTCGAGGACCGCCGGGTGCTCGTCGCCGGCGACATGCTGTCGGACGTCTTCGTGCCGATGCTCGACGACTGGAACAACGCCCACGATCCCGTCGAGGGGTACCTGACCGGGCTGCGGCTGCTCGAGGACGTGGTGGGCGGCGTCGACGTCGTCGTCCCCGGGCACGGGTCCGTCGGCAAAGGCGAGCAGGTAGGCGCACGGATCCGGCTGGACCGCGCGTACGTGGACGCCCTGCGCGACGGCCGCACCCCCGACGACCCGCGGATCGGCCCCTCGGTCGAGCCAGGCTGGGAATGGGTCGCCGACATCCACACCGGGCAGGCCGAGGCCCTCGCCCGGAGGCGTGGTCGCGACGCGACGTCGGGCTAGCTAGTCGCGGAGAGCGTCGATGACGTCCCCGCTGTGGGTGAGCGGGATCCGGTTGCCCTCGAGCTGGATGGAGGACCCCGTGGCGCTGTCCACGAGCTCGAGGATCCTCACGTTGACGCGCTGGTGCACCTTCACCTCGACCTGGTCACGGGAGACGCCGAAGACCAGTGCTCCGCAGGGGCTGCTCCGGTGGGCGGCCTCGAAGCCGTAGACGTGCGTCGCCGTCACGCCGACCACCATGTTCGCCGGCATCCCGCTGGCGGCGTCGTGCATCCGTGCGCCGGCCAGCGCGCCGCCGACGGTGCCCACGGAGTCGGCCACACCCCCCAGGCCGCCGGTGAGGCTGTCGCCGATCATGCCGCCGGCGAACATGCTCCCCGTGTGGCCGCGCGGCTGGAACTGGCCCGCCGCGGTCACCCCCTCCGAGACCCCGAGCTCGCGCAGCGCGGTCTCCACGTGCTCCACCATCGTCTGCTCGGACATCCGACCACCCCTCCCGGTGCGACGCTCCTGCTGGACATCATGCGCGGGGCCCGAGGGGTCGCGCCAGCCCGTAGGCTCCCCGTCGTGCCCTCGCTGCGTGAGACCACCGCCGACGCCCCGGCGCCCGTGCGCGCGGTGTCCAACGCCCTGTCGCAGTGGATCGGCCAGCTCGGCGCCGTCTGGGTGGAGGGCCAGGTCACCCAGTTCACGCGGCGCCCCGGCCTCAACACCGTGTTCGTGACCCTGCGCGACCCGGTCGCCGAGGTGTCGGTCCAGGCGACCTGTGCCCGGTCCCTCTTCGACTCCCTCAACCCGCCTCTGGTCGAGGGTGCGAGCGTCGTGATGCACGCGCGGCCCAGCTTCTACGCCGGCAACGGCAGCCTCTCGCTGGCCGCCTCCGACATCCGCATGGTCGGCCTCGGGGAGCTGCTCGCCCGGCTGGAACGGCGGCGACAGCTGCTCGCCGCCGAGGGCCTCTTCGACCCGGCCCGCAAGCGCCGGCTCCCCTTCCTGCCGGGCTGCGTCGGGCTGGTGACCGCCCCCGGCTCGGCCGCCGAGCGCGACGTGCTCGACAACGCGCGACGACGGTGGCCGGCGGTCCGGTTCACGCCGACGTACGCCGCCATGCAGGGGCCTCGTTCCGCGCTCGAGGTGATCGAGGCCGTGGAGCGCCTCGACCGCGATCCCGACGTCGACGTGATCATCGTGGCGCGCGGCGGCGGCTCCGTGGAGGACCTGCTGCCGTTCTCCGACGAGGGGCTGGTCCGGGCGGTCCACGCCGTCCGCACCCCCGTGGTCTCGGCGATCGGCCACGAGCCCGACTCGCCGCTGCTCGACCTCGTCGCCGACGTCCGCGCGTCGACCCCGACCGACGCGGCCAAGCTGGTCGTCCCCGACGTGGCCGAGGAGCTGCGCGGCGTCACCGTCGCCCGGGACCGGCTGCGGGCGGGGCTGGCCCGGCTGCTTGACCGTGAGCAGGCCGCGCTCGACGCCGTCCGCTCCCGTCCCGCGCTGGCCGACCCCCGCGGGCTCGTCGACGACCGGCTCGCCGAGGTCGACGACCTTCGACGACGGGCCCGCCGCGCGCTGGGCCACGGCCTCGACCGGGCCGCCGACAACCTCGACCACCAGCGGGCCCGGGTGCGGTCGCTGTCCCCGCTGGAGACGCTGCGGCGTGGCTACGCCGTGCTGCAGGACGACGCCGGCCACGTCGTCACCTCGGTCGAGGGCGTCGAGACCGGCCGACCCGTCAGCGTGCGCGTGGCCGACGGCCGCGTCCTCGCCACCACCACCGGCACCCAGCCCGATCCGACGGAGGAGCACAGTTGAGCACCCAGCCAGAGCCCGGCACCGGCCAGGGCGAGGAGAACCCGCCGTACGAGCAGGCCCGCGAGGAGCTCATCGAGGTGGTGCGTCGCCTCGAGGCCGGCGGCACGACCCTCGAGGAGTCGCTCACGCTCTGGCAGCGGGGCGAGCAGCTGGCCGGGATCTGCCAGGCGTGGCTCGACGGGGCGCGGGAGCGCCTGGAGCAGGCGATCGCCTCCGACGACGAGGACTGAGGTCCGGCCTCAGCCCGCCACCGGCGCGGTCGTGAGCGACCCGGCCAGCTCGAGCAGGTCGGACTCCGGTGCCGAGCCGTAGACCAGCACGGTCTGCCCGTCGAGCCGGGAGGCGTACGCGAGGTCGCCCCCCGCGTCCTCGAAGGCCAGCCAGCGACCGGCCAGCTCGCCGCCGGGGACGACCGGGTCCACGGCCGTGGTGTCCTCGTCGACGTAGGTCCGGAGCATCGAGGAGAGCGACTCGTCCGCCTGCTGGACGCCGGCGAAGCCGTCGCCGGTCAGGAACCCGATCCCCCACGCCTGCTCGGCGCTGGCGTCGATGCTGGTGGCGGTCCAGCCCTCCGGCAGCGCCTCGGGGTAGACCACCTGCCAGTCACCGGACTGGGCCGCCTCGACCGCGCTGAGGTAGTCGACGGGCTCCGGCCGGACCTCCAGCTCCTCGCGGTTGAGGGCCCGGAAGCCCGCGAACGCCCCGATCGCCAGCAGCAGGACCAGCATCGCGCCGATCATCCCGGAGGCCGAGCGCTGGTAGCGGCCGGGCTGTTCACTCACGGGACCAGTCTCACAGGTGCCGTAGATTCCGCGGGTGCCACCCCTTGCCGAGCTCGTCGCCGTCGCGGCCCTCGTCGCCCTCCTGGTCACGGCCTTCCGCCACCCCTCCGGCCGGGTCGAGCTCGCCGTCGGCGCGGCCACCGTCGTGGCCGTCGGGAGCGCCGGCCTGCTCGACGCCGACCTCGTGGGGTCGACGCTCGCGCACCTCGGTCCGGTGGTGCTGTTCCTGGCCACGATCCTCGTGGTCGCCGACGTGTGCGCCGCGGCCGGCCTGTTCGCGTGGGCGTCCGACCGCATCGTCCGGCTGGGCCGCGGTCGGGCGGTGCCGGTGTTCACGGGGACCTTCCTCGTGGCCGCGGCCATCACCACCACCCTCAGCCTGGACGCGACCGTCGTGCTGCTGACCCCTGTCGTCGTCGCCGCCGCACTGGCGCTCGGGATCCCGCACGGTCCGGGCGCCTCCGCCTGCCTCCGGATGGCCAACTCCGCCTCGCTGCTGCTCCCGGTCTCCAACCTCACCAACCTCCTCGCGATGCCACACCTCGACCTCGGCTTCGCGGCCTTCGCCCTGGTCATGGCACCCGTGCTCGCGGTCGTCCTCGTCGTCGAGTACGTCGGTCTCCGCTGGCTCCACCGGCTCGAGCTGGCCGACCCGGGGCGGCACCGCCCGCCCGCCGTGCAGGCCCCGCTGCCCGTCGTACCCGTCGTCGTGGTCGGCGCGATGCTGGTCGGCTTCGCCGCCGGCTCGGTCGTCGGCATCGAGCCCGGCTACGTGTCGACCGTGGCCGCGGTCGCGCTCGTCGGCTGGGCCCGGCACCGCCGGATCGGCGGGTTCCGCCGGGCCGTGGCGGCGGCCCACCCCTCGTTCGCCGGCTTCGTGCTCGCCCTGGGCCTCGTGGTGGCGACCCTCGGCGAGGGTCCGCTCGGCACCGAGGTCCGGGGGCTGCTCCCGAGCGGCACCGGGGTCGTCGACCTGTTCGTCGTCGCCGGACTCGCGACGGTCCTGTCCGCGCTGCTGACCAACCTGTCGGCGACCCTGCTGGTCGTGCCGATGCTCGCACCGCTCGGGACACCCGCGGTCCTGGCCGCCCTGCTCGGGCTCACGATCGGTTCCGGCCTGACGTGGACGGGCTCGCTCGCCAACCTGCTGTGGCGACGGGCACTGGTCCGGCAGGGGCTGCCGGTCTCGAGCCGCGAGTTCCACCGGGTGTCGCTGCTGCTCACGCCGGTCAGCCTGCTGGCCGCCGTGCTGACGCTCGCCCTGATCACCTGAGTTCCTCAGATGCGGTTCGATCATTGCGATCAAGCCGCAGATGCGGCACGCTGTCTGCGTGACTCGCTACCGGATCGCGGAAGCTGCCGACCTGCTCGGCGTCAGCGACGACACCGTCCGGCGCTGGGTCGACGCCGGTCGGATCGAGGCTGACGCCGAGGGCGGGCGCGCGACGGTGGACGGGGTCGACCTGGCGCGGCTGGCCGGCGAGCTCGCCGACCACCCCGACCGTGACCGCACCCGCGCCAACGCCGTCAGTGCCCGCAACCGGATGACCGGGATCGTCACCAAGGTCGTCCGCGACACGGTGATGGCACAGGTCGACCTGATCTGCGGCCCCTACCGGCTCGTCTCGCTGATGAGCGCCGAGGCCGCCGACGAGCTCGGGCTCGAGGTCGGCGTCCGGGCCATCGCGTCCGTCAAGTCCACCAACGTCGTCGTCGAGAGGCCCTGACATGCGCGTGCTCGTCCTGCTCCTCCTGGCGCTCCCGCTCGCCGCGTGCGGCGGTGGCGACGACCAGGCCGAGGGGCAGCAGGAGCTGACCGTGCTCGCCGCCGCCTCCCTCACCGACGCCTACGAGGAGCTCGCGGCCACCTTCACCGAGCAGACCGGGGCCGAGGTGACCTTCTCCTTCGGCTCGAGCACCGACCTCGCCGAGCAGGCGGCGGACGGCGCCCCGGGGGACGTGCTGGCCACCGCCGACGAGGCGTCGATGCAGGTCGCCGAGGACGCCGGCGTGGCCGGCGAGGTCACGACGTTCGCCACCAACGTGCTGGTGATCGTGACCCCGCCGGAGAACCCGGCCGGGATCGAGGGGCTCGACGACCTGACGGGATCGACCTGGGTCCGGTGCGCCGACGAGGTCCCCTGCGGTCGGGTGGCGCTCGCGGTGCTCGAGGCCGGCGGGGTCACCTCAGAGCCGGCCAGCCTGGAGGAGGACGTCCGGGCCACCCTCGACAAGGTGATCTCCGGCGAGGCCGACGCCGGGCTGGTCTACGCCACGGACGCGGTGGCGGCGGGCGACGCGGTCGAGACCGTGGAGATCCCCGGCGCCGAGGAGCAGACGACGTCGTACTTCACGACGCCGCTCAGCCAGAGCG
Source organism: Nocardioides euryhalodurans (assembly GCF_004564375.1). Taxonomy (NCBI): domain Bacteria; kingdom Bacillati; phylum Actinomycetota; class Actinomycetes; order Propionibacteriales; family Nocardioidaceae; genus Nocardioides; species Nocardioides euryhalodurans. The sequence goes on along the minus strand of NZ_CP038267.1, from coordinate 3,340,411 downwards.
AGGACGCCGGGCTGGCGGCCGAGTGGGTCGAGCTGGTCACCTCCGAGGAGGGCCAGGAGATCCTCGTGGACGCCGGGTTCACGCTCCCGTGACCCGCGTCCCGGAGTCGGCACGGTGAAGGACCCGCTCGGTCGGCCGCCGCCCTTGCTGCTCGTCCCGGCGGTGGTGGCGACCCTGCTGCTCGTCGTCCCGCTGGTCGCGATGGTGGCCGCCACCAACTGGGCCACGCTGCCGGAGACGCTGCGCTCGGAGCCGCTCCAGCAGGCCCTCTGGCTCTCGGTCACCACATCGACGGCCGCGGTGGCGTTCTGCCTCGTGCTGGGCCTCCCCCTCGCCTGGGTGCTGGCGCGGGTCAGCTTCCGTGGCCGTGGCGCGCTGCGGGCCCTGGTCACCGTCCCCCTCGTGCTGCCCCCGGTCGTGGCGGGCGTCGCCCTGCGGACGGCGTTCGGCCGGACCGGCGTGATCGGCGAGCCGCTGCTGGCGCTGACCGGTTTCAGCTTCCCCTTCACGACCTGGGGCGTCGTCCTCGCCCACGTCTTCGTCTCCCTCCCCTTCGTGGTGATCGCCATCGAGGGCGCCCTCCGCTCCGCCGACAGGGACTTCGACCTCGCGGCCGCCACCCTGGGCGCGACCCGCTGGACCACCTTCCGCCGCGTCACCGCGCCCCTCGCGATGCCCGGGATCGTCGCCGGGATGGTGCTCGGCTGGGCTCGCTCCCTCGGCGAGTTCGGTGCGACCATCACCTTCAACGGCAACTACCCCGGCACCACGCAGACCATGCCCAACCTGATCTACGTCACCCGCCAGTCGGACCAGGACGCCGCCCTGGCCCTCAGCCTGGTGATGCTCGTGGTCTCGGTGGCCGTGCTGCTGCTCCTCCGCGACCGTTGGCTGGGGGTGCCGTGAGCCTGGACCTCGACCTCCACGTACCCGGGCGGGTCCGGGTGGCGCTGCGCGCCGAGCCCGGCGAGGTGATCGCCGTGATCGGCCCCAACGGCGCCGGCAAGTCGACCCTCGTCCACGCGCTGGCAGGGCTCGTGCCCGCCACCGGGTCGGCCGTCCTCGACGGCACCGACCTGCTCGCGCTCCCCACCCGGGAGCGGTCGGTCGGCTTGGTCTTCCAGCGCCAGCTGCTCTTCCCGCACCTCTCCGCCCTCGACAACGTGGCCTTCGGCCCCCGCGCCCGTGGTGGGTCGCGGCGCGAGGCCGAGCAGCGTGCCCACGACTGGCTCGACCGGCTCGGGGTCGGCGAGCTGTCCGGACGCCGGCCGCGGGAGCTCTCGGGCGGCCAGGCGCAGCGGGTGGCCATCGCCCGCGCGCTCGCCACCGACCCGAGGCTGCTGCTGCTCGACGAGCCCCTGACGGGCCTCGACGTCAAGGTGGCGATGGCGCTGCGGATCGAGCTGGGCCGCCACCTGGCGACGTACGACGGGATCACGCTGCTGGTCACCCACCACGCCCTCGACGCTCTGACGATCGCGGACCGGGTGCTGGTCCTCGACGAGGGCCGGGTCGCCCAGCTGGGCACGCCCGCGGAGGTCGCGCAGCGGCCCCGGACCGAGCACGTCGCCCGGCTGGTCGGCCTCAACGTGGTGCCGTCGGAGGGCCGGCTGACGGCCTTCACCCCCGACGCCGTGACGGTCTCCCTCGAGCCGCCCGTCGGGTCCGCGCGGCTCCGCTGGCACGGTCCCGTCGTCGACGTCTCCCCGCACGGCGACGCCGTACGGCTGCTGGTCCGCGCCGAGCCCGACCTGATCGCCGACGTCACGCCGGCGGCCGCCACCGAGCTCGGCCTCGCTCCGGGCCGCGAGGTGTGGCTGTCGGTCAAGGAGACGGCCGTACGCCGCTACGACCTGGCCCCCGAGCAGACCGGTACAGTCGCGCCATGACCGACAACGCAGGCACCGAGACCCCCGGCAAGGTCGATCGCAACCTCGCGATGGAGCTGGTGCGGGTCACCGAGGCGGCGGCGATGGCCGCCGGGCGCTGGGTCGGCCGCGGCGACAAGAACGGCGCCGACCAGGTCGCCGTCAACGCGATGCGGGTCATGATCTCCACGGTCTCGATGAACGGCACCGTCGTCATCGGCGAGGGCGAGAAGGACGCCGCGCCGATGCTCTACAACGGCGAGCAGGTCGGCGACGGGACCGGCCCCGAGTGCGACGTCGCGGTCGACCCGATCGACGGCACCACGCTCACCGCCAAGGGCATGAACAACGCCATCGCGGTGCTCGCGGTGGCCCCGCGCGGCGCGATGTACGACCCCTCGGCCGTGTTCTACATGAAGAAGCTCGTCACCGGGCCCGAGGCCGCCGACGTCGTCGACATCCGCTACCCCGTGGCCGAGAACATCCATCAGGTCGCCAAGGCCAAGGGCTCCCGCCCCGAGGACGTCACCGTCGTGCTGCTCGACCGGCCGCGCCACGAGAAGCTCGTCGACGAGATCCGCCGGACCGGCGCCCGGATCAAGTTCATCACCGACGGCGACGTCGCCGGCGCGATCATGGCGGCCCGGGCCAGCACCGGCATCGACCTGCTGCTCGGGATCGGCGGCACGCCCGAGGGCATCATCGCCGCGTGCGCGATGAAGTGCACCGGCGGCATCATCCAGGGGCAGCTGTGGCCCCAGGACGACGAGGAGCGGCAGAAGGCGCTGGACGCCGGCCACGACCTCGACCCCGAGCACGTCCTCACGACGGACGACCTGGTGAAGGGCGACGACGCGTTCTTCGTGGCCTCCGGGATCACCGACGGCGAGCTCATGCGCGGCGTCCGCTACCGCGCCGGCGGCTGCACCACCGACTCCCTCGTGATGCGGGCGCGCAGCGGCACCATCCGCTCCATCACCTCCGAGCACAAGCTGCAGAAGCTACGCACTTTCGCCTCGATCGACTTCGACCACTGAGGCGAGGTCGCGGTGGCGCACCAGCGCCGCCGCCACGGCCTCGATCACCCGCGGATCGATCGCCATGCCGACGTGGGAGGCCCGGACCTCGACGGCCTGCGCCTGCGGGTCGACACAGGCGCGCCAGTCGACGATCCCGTCGCGCCGGGAGTAGACGGCGCTGAAGGCGACCGCCTCCGGCACCGGCTCACGACTCTCCTCGAAGCTGGTCCGGGCGCACGTGCCCGCGACGCAGTCCTCGGCCATCAGCCCCGGCACCCCGGCCCGGCTGAGCCGCACCAGCACGTCCACGCTCGCGGTCAGTGACGCGTGGTGGGCGGCCGGGGCGAGCATCGGGCTGCCCAGGGTGACGATGCCGGACACGAGGTCCGGCCGGCGTACGGCGAGTCCGCGGGCGAGCATCCCCCCGAGGCTGTGGCCCACGACCTGGACCCTGCTGCCGCGGCGGTGGGCGATCGACTCCAGGCGAGCCTCCAGCTCGGCGGCCGCGACCCGGGTGCAGCCGATGTTGGCGTTGATGGAGGACCGGTAGGTGCGGTAGCCGCGCCGACGAAGCGCGCGGGCCATCGGCAGCAGGGAGAGGTCACCGGCCAGGAACCCCGGCACCAGCACGACCGGCTCGCCCCGCAGGGCGCCACGGCTGGCGTACGGCGTCCCCCGGCGCTGTCGCCGGTCGCCGGCGGCCCACGCCAGGTGGCGGCCCGCCTCGCCGACCACGCTCCCCTCGCGCAGCACCGCGACCACCCGCGGACGGTCGAAGCCGTCCGGGTGCAGGAAGGTGCCCAGCGTGGGAGCCACGCCGTCGAGGGTAGGACGAACCCACCCGGAGGGAGGGGATTTCGCCACCGGGGCCGGATCGGCTGGACTCGTGTTGTTCACTGGACACATGTCCACCAAGCGCGGGCCCGGCAGCGAGATCGCCGTCTCCGAGGAGCTGTTCGCTCCCGTCGGGAGCGGCATCGAGCTGTGCTACCAGACCTTCGGCGACCCCGACGACGAGCCGCTGCTGCTCGTGATGGGGCTCGGCGGTCCGATGACGTGGTGGGACCCGGCGCTGTGCCGGATGCTGGCGTCCCGGGGCCTCTACGTCATCCGCTTCGACAACCGCGACACCGGCCGCTCGACCAGGATCCGGGAGCGGGTGCGCCGGTCGGCGCTGGTGCGGTCCTTCGCCGGACGGCCGTCGCGGCCGCCGTACACCCTCGGCGACATGGCCGAGGACGGCTTCGGGCTGCTGGACCACCTCGGCCTCGAGACGGCCCACGTGGTGGGGGTGTCGATGGGCGGGATGATCGCCCAGACCATGGCGATCGCCCGGCCCGGGCGCGTCCGCTCCCTCACCAGCATCATGTCCACGACCGGCAAGCGCTCGGTGGGCTGGCAGCACCCCCGGCTGCTGCCGATGCTGATCGCCCCGCGCGGGGCCGGCCGCGACGCCTACGCCGCCGGCTCGGCGAGGATGTCGGAGCTGATCGGCTCCCCGGCCTTCCCCCAGCCCCGCGAGGAGGCCGTGGCCCGCGGCCACGAGACCTTCGACCGCGGCTTCTCCGCCAGCGGCGTGCTGCGCCAGATGCAGGCGGTCCTGGCCGCCGAGAACCGCGGCCCGCGGCTCCACGCCCTGCGCATGCCCGCGCTGGTCGTGCACGGCCTCAGCGACAAGATGGTCCACGTCTCCGGAGGCCGGGCCACCGCGCGCGCCATCCCTGACGCGGAGCTGCTGCTGATCGAGGGGATGGGCCACGACCTGCCGCCCGCCCTCTACCCCACCTTCGTCGACGCCATCGAGCGGACGGCCCGACGGGCTGGACGATGAGATAGGCCCCTGCACCGCCAAGGCGTTGCAGAGGCCCAGCTCAGGTGTTGCGGAGGCCCACCTCGGCTAGTCGGAGAGCCGCTCGCCCGTCCCGTTGTCGAAGACGTGGACGTTCTGCGGGTCGGTGGTGACGTGGATCGTGTCGCCCTTGTGGATGGAGTCGCGGGCCGAGACGCGCACGATGACGTTGCTGGGCGTGCCCTCGACGTCGCTGGTGCCGTAGACGAACCCGTCGGCGCCGAGCTCCTCCACCACGGTCACGTGGACCGGCAGCCCGCCCTCGCTCTCGGAGACCAGGCGCCAGGCCTCGGGGCGCACGCCGACGGTGATGTCGTTGTGCTGCGGACCGAGCTTGTTCGAGGCAGTCGGGTCGACCGGCACCAGGTAGTTGCCGATCTGGGCCTGGCCGTCCTTCGCCGAGGCGCTGAGGAGGTTCATCTGCGGGGAGCCGATGAAGCCCGCCACGAACAGGTTCTGCGGCTTGTCGTAGAGGTTGAGCGGGGAGTCGACCTGCTGGAGGTAGCCGTCCTTCATCACCGCGACGCGGTCACCCATCGTCATCGCCTCGACCTGGTCGTGGGTGACGTAGACCGTGGTGACGCCGAGGTCCGACTGCAGCTTCGCGATGTCGGTCCTGGTCTGGACGCGCATCTTGGCGTCGAGGTTCGACAGCGGCTCGTCCATGCAGAAGACCTGCGGATTGCGGACGATCGCACGCCCCATCGCGACCCGCTGCCGCTGGCCGCCGGAGAGGGCCTTGGGCTTGCGCTCGAGGTACTCCTCGAGGCCGAGGATCTTGGCCGCCTCCGCGACCCGCTGCTTGCGCTCGGCGTCGGGGACCTTGGCCATCTTCAGCGCGAAGGCCATGTTGTCCGCGACGCTCATGTGCGGGTAGAGCGCGTAGTTCTGGAAGACCATCGCGATGTCGCGGTCCTTCGGCGGGATGTGGGTGACCTCCTTGTCGCCGATGAAGATCTTCCCGTCGTTGACCTCCTCCAGCCCCGCGAGCATCCGCAGGGTGGTGGACTTGCCGCACCCGGAGGGCCCGACGAGGACCATGAACTCCCCGTCGCGGATCTCGAGGTCGATGCCGGGCACCGCGGGCTTGTCCGCCCCGGGGTACCAGCGCTGCGCCTTCTGAAACGTCACTGTTGCCATGTTGAACTCGCTCCTTCACCGGCAGGTACGTGCCGGACGATCCGTCGTGAAGTGACGGGCGTCACGCTAGTGGGTCGGCGGGTTTCCGGCCACCGGCGGTCTGCCGTACGGGGCCGGACGGGTGGTTGGCCCACCCGTCCGGCGTGGTGGTGCTCAGCCCTTGACCGCACCGGCCGTGAGGCCGCGGACGAAGAAGCGCTGCATGGTGAAGAAGACGAGCATCGGCAGCACCATCGAGACGAACGCACCCGCCGTCAGCAGCTCCTGGCCCTGCCCCTGGGTGCCGAGCAGCTGCTGGAGCTGGACGATCACCGTGGTGTTGTCCTGGGACAGGAAGAGCTTGGCGATCAGCAGGTCGTTCCAGACCCAGATGAACTGCAGGATCGCGAACGCCGCCAGCGCCGGCACCGACATCGGGACGATCAGCCGCCAGAAGGTCTGGTAGTGGCTGGCGCCGTCGATCTTGGCCGACTCGATGACCGTCTTGGGCAACGTCGCCATGTAGTTGCGCAACACGTAGATCGCCAACGGCATGCCGAAGCCGGTGTGGAGCAACCAGACCGCGATGTACTCGCCGGAGATCCCGAGGCCACGCGGGCCGAGGATGTCGAGCAGCGGGCTGAAGGCCACCTGGATGGGGACGACCATCACCGCGACGATCGCGATGAAGAAGAGGTCCTTGAACCGGAAGTCCATGAACGCGAACGCGTACGCCGCGAAGGCGGCGAACATGATCGGGATCACGGTCGCGGGGATCGCCACCAGGATGCTGTTGACGAAACCGCTGCCCATGTCGGCGGTCCCGGTGAACACGCCCTCGTAGTTGGCGAACGTCCAGCTGCTCTCGATCGGGTGGAGCAGGGCGTCCCACCAGCCCGTGGCCGCCGCGTCCTCGCGGGTGCGGAACGACGTCACCAGCAGGCCCAGCGTGGGCACCGTCCACAAAAGCGCGAGCAGCACCATCGTGATGATCGCGACCGGGCTGCGTCGCCGGCCGTCGGCCATCAGGCCGGAGCCACGGCGCGGCTTGGGCGCCTCCACCCCGGGTCCTGTGCCGGGGGCCACCATCGTCTGGTCGCTCATCGCGCTGCCTCCTCTTCCCGGAAGTGCTTGACCTGGTAGACCAGGATCGGCAGCACGGCGATCAGCAGGATCACCACGATGGCGCTCGCCTGCCCGGCCTGGTTGTCGGCGAACAGCCTGTTGAAGAACAGGTTGGCGATGACGTTGGAGTTGAAGTTGCCGTTGGTCAGCACGTAGACGATGTCGAAGACCTTCAGCACCAGGATCGTCACGGTGATGAAGACCGTGATGATCGTCCCCTTGATCTGCGGGATGACCACCTTCCAGAAGATCTGCCACTCCGAGGCACCGTCGATCCGGGCCGCCTCGAGGGTCTCCTCGGGGACGCCCTTGATCGCCGAGGAGAGCAGGATCATCGCGAACCCGACCTGGAGCCAGATCAGGATCACCATCATCAGCAGCGAGTTGAGCCGCAACGTCGAGGTGTTGAGCCACGTGACCGGATCACCGCCGAGCGTGGTCCAGATGGCGTTGAGCAGTCCGGTCTGAGCCGATCCCGGGTCGTCGTAGGCGTAGACCAGGCCCCAGATCGCCGACGCACCGACGAAGGAGATCGCCATCGGCAGGAAGATGACGCCCTTGGAGACCTTCTCTCCCTGCTGGGACAGCCGGTCCGAGAGCACCGCCACGACGACGCCGATCGCCACCGTCACGGCCGGCACGATGAGCAGCCAGAGGATGTTGTTGAAGATCGTGCTCCGGAACTCCGACGAGCCGAAGATCTCCACGTAGTTGTCGAAGCCGACGTACTCAGTGGAGTCAGCGTTGGCGAAGGAGTAGTTGATGGTCTGGATCGTCGGGTAGAGCAGCATCAGCGAGATCGCCGCGAAGCCCGGCAGCAGGTAGGCGTAGGGCATCACGCCGCGACCGACCCGCTCGGGAAGGCCCTCGACCGCGAGGTTGAGGAACCAGAAGAAGACCGCGGCACCGCCCACGCCGGCGATCAGCGCGA